>DATBYD010000001.1:0-3719 GCA_036513855.1 Steroidobacteraceae bacterium
CCACCGACATCGCCAGCCAGCTCGGCCTTTCGCACGGGGCGGTGCGCAACTACCTGGCCGAGGCCATGGGCAAGCTCCAGACCGCCGACTGTGCCGAGGCTTGTCGACTGGCGCGGCAGAAGGGCTGGCTGTAGCGCTCCCGAGAGCGAGCGGATCGCCGGCCCAAGTGGTCAAACCGCGCTAGAAGAACTTCGACACGCCGGCGAAGAATCCGCGCCGCGGACCGTACTGCGGAGCTCCCACGCCGACCCCGGTGCCGTTGCGGATCTGGTAGATCTGGTCGAAGACGTTGATCACATCGAACCGAACCGTCATGCCGGGCGCGGAGAACGCGTGGCTGATACCGGCGTTGACCTGACGGTAGTAGGGCAGGTGAGCGCCGTTCGGGACCGAGAACCCATCCGGCAGCACCAGGTCCGAGCGCAGACCCGAGCCGACCAGGATGTCGCTGCTCACGCGCGTGCCGTGCCACAGGTAGGAGGCGCCGCCCGAGGCCGTCATCTGCTGTTCGTGGTCGAGGTGTATGTAGTGGTTGGCGATCCAGTCGAGCTCGGCGGCCGTGAAATTGAACTGGCTGGACACGATGTCCTTGCCGATGGCGCGCTGAAAGGCAAGGTTGCCGTACATCTGGAAGTTGTGGATGGTGTAGTTGCCGGTGAACTCCACCCCGTACACCTGCCCGTAACGGTAATTGAAGGGAGTGAGGATGATCGGAGCCCCGAACTGGCCCTCATCGATCAGATCGGTCGCCTGCTTGTAGTAGCTGTCGATGCCCACCGTGACTGCCTTGGACAGCACCTGCTGGATGCCCAGGTCGTAGTAATTGGAGCGCTCGGGTTTCACCACGTCATCGGTGGTGACCGATGGGGCGGCGGTCGTGTTAAGGAATTTCGCGATATCGGAGCTGCCGACCAGCTCAAACGGCGGCGGCGAGAAATAGCGTGAGTAGCCGGCGTGCACGGTGGTACTCGCGGTGGCCTGCCATACGAAGTTCGCGCGCGGGGAGAGCTGGCTGCCGCTCGAGAAGGCGGTGTAGTGGTCAAAGCGCAGGCCATAGTTTAGGGTGAGCAGCGAGTCGAAGCGCCACTCATCCTGCAGGTAGGCACTCTCGATCCATTGCTCGTTCACGCTGTCCTCCACAACCCTGACGGGGACATCGCTGATCTGCACGCCCATGTCGGTCTGCAGGACCTGCGCAAGCGAGTTGCTGGTGAGCCGGTCGGTCTGCGCGTATATCCCGGCGCGCAGGGTGTGCGAGTCATTCAGCTGGTAGGCGCCATCGCTCTGCAGGCCGTAGGCGATGTCGCGCTTGTAGGCCTGCTGCGAGATGCCGTTGAACAACAGGTCGCCGAGGTTGGGATCGGGCGAAAAATCGAGACTCGAATAACGCGCCACCACGGAGCTCTGCACGCTCAGCGGACCTTGCGAATGCTGCAGGCTGACGGCGGCAAACTCGGTGATCTCGCGCTGGTTCTCGTTCAGATCGTTGCTGAGGAAGTCGGTCACGCCGTTGACATCGAGCGGCGGCTGCGGCCCGATCACGGCGGAGTGCACGCCCGGCAGATTGGGGATCTCGAAGCGATCGTCCGAGGCGCCGGCAATGACCGACAGCCGGTTGCTCTCATCGAACAGGTGCTCGAAGTAGCCGAACTCGTGGTACTGCCGGGTCACATCATGCAGGGGCGTTGAGCTGCCATCGGGGGACTCGATGCCAAGATCGTTGCTGATCATGTCGCCGGTGACGAAGTAGGTGTTGGAGCCGACTGAGCCACCGTAGTTGAAGCTCGGCTCGATCGAGTTGTGACTGCCCCCATACAAGGAGACCTCGCCGCCGGGCTGCAGCGCCCCGCCCTTGGTGGTCAGATCGATGACGCCGGCGCTGCGCAGCCCGTATTCGGGCGGCAGGCTGCCGGTGATCAGCTTCAGCTGCGCGATCATGCGCGGCGGCAGCGTCTGTCCGAAGAAGCTGATGCCGTCGGGCAGGATCACGCCGTTCAGGCGGAACTGCAGGCCGTTGTGATCGCCGCGGATGTGCAGCTGCCCGAACGAGTCCTGCGCCGCATCGGGCACCTGCAGCATGACCTGGTTCAGCTGCACGTTGTCCCCGCCCGGGGAGGACTGGATATCGCTCGAGCTGAAGGTGTAGGTCGAGGCGCCGGTCTGCGTCTCGATCCGCGAGCGCTCCTCGTTCAGGTGCTGCGCGGTAATGGTGATGGTGGGAAGCGAGGCACCCGACTGATCGGCGACCTGTGCGAGAGCTGCGCTTGCGGCACACAGCGGCGGCACGGCAGCGATCGCGCGCGCGGCGTACTTGAAGACAATGACCATCGGCACAACTCCACGAAGATCCAACGACCGCAACGCAGTGCGACTGCGCGACCTTCAGGTGCTGCCGCCGATTGCGAGAGGGGAATTCCTGCGCCGCCTGAAGACTGATCGTCCGCACGGCGGACGCAGTCTTCGCGACGGTCAGGTCAGTGCCGTAGCGAGGGGAGGTCCGCGCGGCAGGTGGCTGCCGAGCGGGGAGTGGGTGCGACGCCGCGGTTGCGCGGGCAGCGCGATGGCGCGCACGAGGAGCAGTGGCGGCTTGCCGGCCACGCTGGCCTGGGCCGGTGAGCCGGCGCTGCCGGAGAAGTGTACGCACAGGTCGCAATGAGTATGTTCGTGCCCACGATCGGTGAGACCGTGCGCCGAGTAGACGGCGGCACCGGCGATCAGCGCGCAGGCGGCCACAAAGGCGACCAGGCGAGCAGGACGCAAGCGGATGCTCAAGGCAGCGAACCTATTTAACGCAAGGGCAAGCCTAGCGGTCAGGAACAAGCGAAAGCAACCGAATGTCGTTTATGGTTGATAATGTTGCGCCGGCCGTTCTGCCTTGAGGCATTTGAGAGGTCCTTGAAGCTCACCAGCGACTCACTCCCCGCTCAGCTTGCGCAGGCGCTGTTGCCGGCCTACCTGATTTCCGGCGATGAGCCGCTGCTCGCCGGTGAGGCCGCCGATGCGGTCCGGCTGGCCGCGCGCAACGCGGGCTTCAGCGAGCGCGAAGTACATTTCATCGAACGCGCCGCCGACTGGGAGGACCTCAGCGCCTCGGCTGCCAACCTGTCGCTGTTCGGCGCGCGGCGGGTCATGGAGATCCGCCTGGCCAGCGCACGACCCGGGGTCGCAGGCAACGCGGCGCTCGCGAAACTCATCGGCATCGCCGACCCCGATACGCTGCTCCTGATCCTGTCGCCGCGGCTCGACCGCGATGCGCAGGGCGCCGACTGGGTGCGCGCGCTCGAGAAGTGCGGCGCCTGGCTACAGGTGTGGCCGGTCGAGGCAGGCAAGCTCGTGGCGTGGCTGCGCGCTCGCTGCCGCAGGCTCGGGCTCGAGGCCGCTGCCGGTGCGCTCGAGCTGCTAGCCGAGCGCACCGAGGGAAATCTGCTCGCCGCGCACCAGGAGCTCACCAAGCTCACGCTGCTCGCCGGGGCGGCAGAGCTGACGGCGCAGGCGGTGCGCGATAGCGTCGCCGACAGCGCGCGCTTCGATGTCTTTCAGCTCGGGGAAGCGGCGCTCGCCGGAGATGCGGCGCGCGCGCTGCGCGTGCTCGCGGGCCTGCGGGCCGAGGGCACCGAGGCGACGCTGGCGCTGTGGGCGCTGACTCGCGCGATGCGCGATGCGTGGAACGCGCTCCAGGGCGACGGCCGGCTGCCGCTGTGGCAGCGTCAGGGTGCCGC
>DATBYD010000002.1:0-4252 GCA_036513855.1 Steroidobacteraceae bacterium
GGTAAGCGCGCTCGTACACCCAGTCCATCTCCGCGGTGGTGAGCGGGATGGGCGGCGGATTGAGCCATACGTCCGTGTCGCCGTTGCGCTGCACCAGCGCGCGCGCGTTGCCGGGGTTCGACTCCAGGTGCAGGATGCGCGAGGCGTGCGCATACAACACCGGGTCCGCCGCCACCGCTTCGCAGGAGGGCATGCGGATCACGCTGCGCTCGCGGTCGGCGTTCTTCACGCGGCGCACGAAGCGCACCACGGTCTCGGTGGGCGCGGGGCGCGCAGCGGTGCCGGCAGCGCTCGAGCAGGGTGCCGTCGCGGCTGACGGGTCGGTCGGCGGCGCAGCACCCGGCGAGGCGCTCGCACCGGCAACCACCGCTGCGGCCGGCGCGGCGAACGCGTACGGATCGACCGGCGCATTCAGCGGTCCGGGAGCGTCCAGATGCGTGGAATCGATCTCGATCCATCCTCCCGGCACGCCCCGGCGCGCGAACGCCGTGCCGCGCAGGTCGGTGATATCGCCGACCGCTTCGCCGGCCGCCAGGCGGTGTGTCAGCTCGCAGATCTGCCGCTCGCCGTTGCCGTAGACGAGCAGGTCCGCCTTCGCATCGAGCAGCACCGAGCGGCGCACCTTCTCCGACCAGTAATCGAAGTGCGCGATGCGCCGCAGCGAGGCCTCGATGCCGCCGATCACGATCGGCACGTCGCGAAACGCCTCGCGCGCGCGCTGCGCGTAGACGATCACCGAGCGGTCGGGTCGCTGTCCGCCGGCGCCTCCCGGCGTGTACGCATCGTCGCTGCGGATGCGGCGCTCCGCGGTGTAGCGGTTCACCATCGAATCCATGTTGCCGGCGGTGATGCCGAAGAACAGGTTGGGGCGGCCGAGCACGGTGAAGGCTGCGGCGCTATGCCAGTCAGGTTGCGCGATGATGCCGACCCTGAAGCCCTGCGCCTCGAGCACGCGGCCGATGACCGCCATGCCGAAGCTCGGATGATCGACGTAGGCGTCGCCCGTCACGACGATGACGTCGCAACTGTCCCAGCCGAGCGCGTCCATTTCCGCGCGCGACATGGGCAGGAACGGGGCCGTGCCGAAGCGCGCGGCCCAGTGCCTGCGGTAACCGGTGATGTCGGGCGCGCTCTGCATGGGGCGCAGATTAGAACAGAAGGCGCACGGTGCGGTCACGGCCGCGAGCGCCAGGTGCGCGCAATGCCCGTTTACGAAGCCTTAAAGGGCCCGGGTGGCCGGGCGCGACGTGGCACCAGGCGAGACGCGATGCCGCTCCGGTGCCGCGGCGAGTTGATGTTACCATGGTACCAATGTACCATGATGCCCATGAAAGACATCACGCGAACGCAGACCGGTGTGCGCCTGGAGAGCCGGCTGCTGAAGGTGCTGAAGGCGCTGGCGACCGAGCTCGATCTGTCCCTCGGCGACCTGCTCGAGGGCATCGTGCTGCACGCCTTCGAGGACAAGACCCCGTTCTCGGCCGCCACGCTGAAAAAGATCCGGGCGCTGAAGGCGGTGTACGGGCTCGACCTGACGGCACGCGACTCGCATCGGCTGCGCGAGGCGGGCGGCGATGTTGCCTGACTGCCCGGAGCTTGCCGCGTTTGCGCGCGGCGAGCTGGATGCCGCGAGCTTCCCGCACCGCGAGCACGTGCGCATGGCGTTCGAGATGTTGCGCCGCCATGACTTCGTGACGACGGCGCAGCGCTACTCGCAGGCGTTGCGGGTCATGACCTCGCGCGCCGGCCGGCCGCAGGCGTTCAACCAGACGCTGACCATCGCCTTCCTGTCGCTGATCTCGGAGCGCCTGGAAGGCGCCGCCGGCTGCGCCGACTTTGCCGCGTTCCTGGCCGCCCAGCCGCAGCTGCTCGACAAGGGCGCGCTGCTACGCTGGTATTCTCCCGAGCGCCTGGCGAGCGATTCGGCGCGCCGTACGTTTCTGCTGCCAGACCCCGCTCGGTGAGCGAGGCGCAGCTGAAACGCATCGTGCAGAGCAGCTGCAAGCCGTTCGAGCATGTATAACGCGTGTAGGAGGAGACCAGCGATGCCTATCAGTTCCGCTCAACTCGTCATGTTAGCTCTGGGTGGCGTTACGCTGGCGGGGGCGGTGCCTGCCGAAAGCGAGCCGCACATTAGCTCCATCAGCCCGGTGTTTCATCAGCTGGTGGGGTTCTCGCTGCCGCCGGAGTTCAAGTCCGTCACCGCGGCCTACGAGAAGTCCAGCGGCTTTTTCTACATCCGCGAGCACGTGCCGCAGGGCGAGAGCGTGGATCACTGGACGGAGATGATCACGCTGACAGGTACCAAGGACCTGGCATCGAACGCAAACGCCACCCCGCGCGGCTTTGTCACGACCCTGGCCGGCGGCTTCAGGCGCCATTGCCCGGACACCTACGCCACCGTCGAGCTCGGTCCCGAGACGGTCGACTCCTTCGAGGGGTTCGCAGTCATCGCCAGCTGCGGCCACGTGCAGAGCGGTGCGGAAGCCTACAGCGAGACCGCGATCATCCTGGCGGTGAAGGGAACAGCCGATTACTACACGCTGCAGTGGGCGCGGCACGGGCCAGACTCGCCCAAGCCGCTGACGCTGGACGTCGCCTACTGGAAGGGGCAGTTCGAGCGGCTGCGGCCGATCAGGCTGTGTGCGATCGTTCCCGGCGAGGCGCCGCCTTACCCGAGCTGTGTCGGCAAAGGTACTCCATGAGGACAGCCTGGAGGGTGCTACCGCACCCCGCCGGCACGAAGATTGATGTTGTATTCGAGGAAGGCCTTGAGACAGCACAGCATGTGCATCCAGCCGCCCGCATTTCCGTAGGAGCGTTCGGTGCTCGCCTCGTCGGTTCGCCAGCCCGACTCGCGTATCAGCACCATCGTACTCATGGCATCGAGCGGCTTAAATTCCATCTCGACCCGCGTGTTGTAGCTGTGACCGCCCGCCCATTCGAAGACGATCGCCTCGTTCTTGGCGATCTTGCGCACAATCACATCGAAGGGTTCAGGCGCTTCGGCGAACTTCCACTTCACTGTCGCGCCTTCGGTCAACGGGCCACTTGATGTCTGGATGAAATAACCCGTCAACTTGTTCGGCGCGACGACTGCGTCAAAGACTTCGGCCACCGGTTTGCGGATCTTCAACTGCACCTGGAATTTCGCTTCCATTTCCCTGTCCTTTCGCTTGCCGTTGCTGCCATTATGTTATAATAATATAACATGTCAAGCGACGCAGATGATCTGATCTTCAGGGCTCTGGCGGATTGGCGGCGGCGGCGAATTCTGGACCTTCTGAGGAAGGCCCCGCGTACTACCGGCGAGCTCTGCGAGCGTTTCAAAGATGCGCTTGATCGCTGCACCGTGATGCAGCACATCGGCGTGTTGGAACGCGCTGGACTCGTCATCGTCCGTCGCACCGGGCGCCAGCGGTGGAATTATCTGAATGTAGCGCCGTTCAAGGATATCTATGACCGCTGGATCTCGGGCTACGCTGCCGAGGCGATCACGTTGCTGACCCGGCTCAAGCGGGACCTGGAGGACGCTTGAACGCTCAGTCTCGGGCTAGTACAGCAGCGTCCCCTGCCGCTCCCCCTGCCAGTCAGCCTCGTCGGCACCCGCGAGGCGCTCGAGGTCCGCAGGCGTGCCGTGCGGGTCGTCGACCCAGCGGCGCAGCACCTCGCCGCCGTTGATGACGTCGATCGCCAGCCGCCCCTGCTCGTACTCGTAGGGGAAATCGCGCCACAGCGGGTAGTCCGGGCGCAGTCGCCGCAGCGCCTTGAACGCGAGTGCCACCAGCCGCCAGGGACGAAACGCCTCGTGATCGTAGTAGCCGCCTTGCGCGACATGGATCTGCACGCCGGCGCACAGGCGGCCGACGTGCTTGTGGAAGGTCGGCTCGAACCAGCACTGCCGCAAGTGGCAGCCGCGCAGCCACGCCGGCGCGAGCGCCTGCATCTCGTTCAGCAGCGCCGCAATGTCCAGGTCTGGCGCACCGAGCACCTCGAGCGGCCGCGTCGTGCCGCGCCCTTCCGACAGCGTCGTGCCTTCGAGCATCACCGTACCGGCGTAGCAGCGCGCCATCCACAGATTCGGCGCATTGGGACTCGGGTTCACCCAGGTACGCTCATCCAGCGGCCAGCCGTACCCCGGTGCGGCCTGCGGCTGCCAACCTTGCATCGGCACCACCTGGCAATCCACGTCGAGCTTTAGCGTCGCGACGAACCAGTGCGCCAGCTCGCCCATGGTGAGGCCGTAGCGCAT
>DATBYD010000003.1:0-27851 GCA_036513855.1 Steroidobacteraceae bacterium
CTCCGCGTGGACCTGCCCGGCCAGCCGCTCGAGCTGCAGCATGGCCGCCGGGCGGCGCACGTCCGTGCTCGCCAGCAGCACGCGTTTTTTCTCCCGCTCGATCAGCCAGCGGGCCAGCTTCGCCGCGGTGGTGGTCTTGCCGGCCCCCTGCAGGCCCGCCAGCAGCAGCACGACCGGCGGCTGGGCGCGCAGCTTCCAGGGGGCGCCCGAGCCGCCCATGAGCTGCACCAGCTCGCGGTGCAGGATGCCGATGAACGCCTGGCCGGGGCTGAGGCTTGCCAGCACCTCGGTGCCGAGCGCCTGCGTCTTGACCGATTCGATGAAGGACTTGACCACCGGCAGCGCCACGTCCGCTTCCAAGAGCGCAACCCGCGCCTCGCGCAGGGTCTCGGCGACGTTCTCTTCGGTGATGCGGCCGCGGCCGCGCAGATTCTCGATAGTGCGCGACAGGCGCGCTGTCAGGTGATCGAACATAGGCTGCTGCGATTATAGGGTGCCAGTATGCTTGGCGTGACCGGACCTTCAGGAATGCCGCCGTGAACCTCGCATCCACCACCCCGCTGCTGCTGGCGCTGCTGGCGCTGCTCGTCATCGTCGCCTTCTCCTCGGGCACCGAGGTGGCGATGCTGTCGGTCAACCGCTACCGGATCCGCCACCGGGCCCTGGCCGGATCGGCCACGGCCCGGGTGCTCGAGCGACTCCTGCAGAAGCCCGATGACTGGCTCGGGGCGAATCTGGTGATTCTCGCCGCGGCCAGCGTGTTTGCCTCCGCCATCGCCACGATCGTCGCGCAGCGCAGCGGCTACCCGTACGCTGTGCCGCTGACCGGGGCGCTGCTCACCATCGTGGTGATCGTGTTCTGCGAGCTCGCGCCGAAGATCTACGCCGCCTCCAATCCGGAAGGCGTGGCGCTGCACGCGGCGGGCATCTACCGCGTGCTGGTGCTCGTCACGCGACCGGCGCTGTGGCTCACCAACAGCCTCGCTTACGGGTTCCTGCGCCTCTTCGGCGTGGTGCGCGCCACTTCCACCGCGCAGGCGCTGAGCGCCGATGAGCTGCGCACGGTGGTCACCGAGGCGGCCCCGGTGATCCCGGCACGGCACCGCCAGATGCTGCTCTCGATCCTGGACCTCGGGCGCGTCACCGTGAACGACATCATGATCCCGCGCCAGGAGATCTCCGGCATCGACATCAGCGAGAGCTGGGAAGACATCCTCGATCAGCTGCGCCAGACACCGCACACCCGGCTGCCGGTCTACGAGGGCGAGCTCGACAGCCTGGTCGGCCTTCTGCACATGAAGCGCGTGGCGAACGAGCTGGTGCGCGGCACCTTGAGCCGCGAGCGGCTGATCGAGATTGCCAAGAGCCGCGAGCCGTACTTCGTCCCCGAGGGAACGGCGCTGTCCGTGCAGCTCGGCTACTTCCAGCGCAATCGCCGCCGCCTCGCCTTCGTGGTGAACGAGTACGGCGACATCGAGGGCCTGGTTACGCTCGAGGACATCCTCGAGGAGATCGTCGGTGAGTTCACCACCGATCCTGCGACCGTGAGCCACAAGGACGTGCACATCGAGCGGCCGGGGGTGTTCATCGTCAACGCCAGTGTCACGATCCGGGCACTCAACCGCGCGCTGGGGTGGCAACTGCCCACCGACGGGCCGAAGACCGTCAACGGGCTGCTGCTGGAACACCTGGAGATCATCCCCGACAGCGGCACCATGGTGCGGGTGGGCCACTACGAGTTCGAGGTGCTGCAGATCGGGGACAACGCCATCCGCACCGTGCGGGTGCGCCTGCCGGCACTGCCCCAGCCGGCCTGACGGGAAGCTCAGCCGCCCGCGCCGAGCGCCGCCGCCAGCGCCTCATCCAGCCGGGACACCCCGAGTACGGTGAGGCCCTCGGGCGAGCGGCGCGGCGCATTGCCCTGCGGCACCACCGCATGCGAGAACCCCTGCGCCTGCGCTTGGCGCAGGCGCTCATCCCCGTAGGCCACCGGGCGCACCTCGCCGGTGAGCCCGATCTCGCCGAAGGCAACCAGCTTGGCCGGCAGCGCGCGGCCCTTAAGGCTCGAGGCGAGTGCGATCAGCACCGGCAGATCCCACGAGGTCTCGGTGATCTCGATGCCGCCGACGACGTTGACGAACACGTCGTGCTCCTGCAGCGACACCTGCGCGTGCCGGTTCACCGCCGCCAGCAGCATCGCCAGACGGTTGGCATCGAGCCCCTGCGCAATGCGTCGCGGTGCACCAAAGCGCATCCGATCCACCAGCGCCTGCAGCTCGATCAGCAGCGGCCGGCCGCCCTCGCGCGTGACGGTGACGATGCTGCCGGGGGCGGGCTGCGGGGGGCGGGCGAGGAAAATGGCGGCGGGGTTTCTGACCTCCCTGAGACCTGAGGGGCTCATCGCAAAGAAGCCCAGCTCATTGGCCGCGCCAAAGCGGTTCTTGGTGGCGCGCACGATACGATAGCGGCTGCCGGCCTCGCTCTCGAAGTACAGCACCGTGTCGACCAGGTGCTCGAGCAGGCGCGGACCTGCGATGGTGCCCTCCTTGGTCACGTGCCCGACGATGATGACGGTGGTGCCGGAGGATTTGGCAAAGCGCACGAGCTCTGCGGTGCACTCGCGCAGCTGCGCTACCGCCCCCGCCGCAGCGCCGGCGCTGCCGGACTGCACTGTCTGGATCGAATCGATCACCAACACCGCGGCCTTGCGCGCATCCGCCAGGGCCAGAATGCCCGCCAGGTCGGTGTCGGCCACGAGCCCGAGGCCCTCGGCCTTGAGCGCCAGGCGCTGCGCACGCAGGCTCACCTGCTCGACCGACTCCTCGCCGCTGGCGTACAAGACCGCCCGCGTGGCGCCGACGTGAGCGGCGAGCTGCAGCAGCAGGGTCGACTTGCCGATGCCCGGCTCGCCTCCCAGCAGAATCACCGACCCCGCCACCATGCCCCCGCCCAGAACCCGATCCAGTTCCAGCGCCCCGCTCGGCAGGCGTTCGGCGCCCGCGGCGAGCTTCAGTCCCGCCTCGAGGCTGACAGCCGAGGCGGCCGGTGCGGTTTTTTTGCCTGCCGCAGTGCGCTGGGCCAGCGAGTTCCACTCACCGCACAACGGGCACTGCCCCTGCCATTTGAGGGTTTCACCCCCGCAGGAGCCGCACACGAACGCAGGATTCAGGCGTGCCATCGATGCGCCTTCGGTCAACTTTCAGCTAGGATTCGCCGCCGGGGGTGGCCCGAAAGGCGCTTTTGTGACCAATGCCGCTCGGGGCCCCCAGTGGCGATGCTAGCTTATGCCAGTTCGGAGCGGGGACGGGAAAGTGACGCGTATCACAATCGATCGGCCACAGGTGGGTCAGGGCGCAGGATGAGCTTGCGAAACAAGCTGCGCTTCGTCGGACTCTCCGACACGGGAAAAGTCCGTGAGCACAACGAAGACACGATCGCCGTGGACGCGGAGATCGGCCTCTTGGTGCTGGCCGACGGTATGGGAGGCTACAACGCCGGCGAGGTTGCCAGCGGTATCGCCGTGAAAACCATCGTGAATCTGGTGCGCGAGCATGTGGAGCGGGAGGACCTGTCGATCGCCGACAACGAGTCAGGGCTGTCGCGTCCCAACATCATCCTGCGCGATGCCATCAGCCGCGCCAACAAGATAATCTACCAGACCGCCCACACCCAGGCGCAGTGCGAAGGGATGGGTACCACCGTGGTGGCGGCGCTGTTCTTCGACAACAAGGTCACCATTGCGCACGTGGGCGATTCACGGCTGTATCGTCAGCGCGGCGACAAGTTCGAGCAGGTGACGATGGACCATTCCCTGCTGCAGGAGCTGGTCGACCGCGGCTTTTACTCCGCCGAGGAGGCGCAGCGCGCCTCGAACAAGAACTACGTCACTCGGGCCCTGGGCGTTGAGCCCAATGTGGACGTGGAAATCCAGGAAGTGCCGGTGAGCAAGGGCGAGGTGTTCATCCTGTGCTCGGACGGACTGTCCGACATGGTCGAGGACGAAGATATTCATTTAACCATAAACACCTTTAGTGCTAACCTTGATACGGTCGCCAAGCAACTGATTCAACTGGCCAACGATAACGGGGGGCGTGACAACGTCTCCGTGGTAATGGCGCATATCATGGACGCATTCCCGGCGCGCACTAAGATTTTCGACAAGATCCTAGGTTGGTTCGGCTGACACTCCGTTAGAGACAAAGGCAGACGCACATGGCAAGGTTGGTCTTGAGCCTGGATGGCCAGGTGATGGCGGAATACAACATGAACAAGGAGCGTTACACGATTGGACGCCTCCCTGATAATGACATCCGCATCGACAACGCTGCCGTAAGCGGCCACCACTCGCTGCTGATCAATATCCTCAACGACTCGTTCCTCGAGGATCTGAACAGCACCAACGGCACCTACGTCAACGGCAAGCTGATCAAGAAGCATGCGCTGCAGCATGGCGATGTGATCACGGTCGGGCACCACCAGCTGCGCTTCGTCGAGGACGATGAGCAGCAGGATGAGTTCGAGAAGACCATGGTGATCCAGCCCTCCGCCCGCCCGGTGGAGAAGGTGCGTGCGGCTGCCGAGGTCGTGGAGAAGGCCGGCGCCGGCGGAACCTCCGCCACCGGTCGCTCGCGCGCGCTCACCGACGCCGCCGCCCTCAAGAAGGCGAAGCTGCAGGTCCTGTCCGGCGCGTTTGCCGGGCGCGAAGTCGAGCTGACCAAGGCGCTCACCACGCTCGGTCGGCCCGGGGTCCAGGTGGCCGCGATCACGCGTCGCGCAGAGGCCTATTACATCGTGCACGTCGACAGCGGCAAGGAGAATGACTTCCCGCTCTTGAACGGTACCCCGATCGGGGCCCAGGCCACCCGGCTGAACGACAATGACGTGATTCAGCTCGCCGGCGTGAAGATGGGGTTCTTCGTCAACTGAGGGCGCTTACAGCGCGAAGAAGACGACGAGCGAGGCGATCAGGCAGTAGGCACCGAAGTAGTGCCAGCGTCCCTGTTCGAGCCAGCTGGACAGCCAGCGAAGCGCGAGCAGCCCCGCGACAAAGCTCAGCACCATCCCGGCAACGCTCGCAGCCATGGCGTGCGACAGCTCGAGGTGTGCGCCAGGCAGCGCCGATTGCGCCTTGTGCAGTCGATGCACCTCGCGGACGATCACGGCCGGTGTCAGGACCACGCCGAGCACGAAACTGAATTCCTCGGCCTGCCGGCGCGCGACTCCCAGCACCATGCCCACCGAGATGGTGGCTCCCGATCGGGAGAAGCCCCGAAACGGCAGGCAGACCCCCTGTATCGCGCCGATCCAGCTGGCAGCGCCCAGCGAGACGGCAGCAGTGCCGCTGCCCGCTTTCGCGAACCGGGACGAGAAGATGATCAGCAGCCCGACCGCTGCCAGGGCGACGGCAATCATCCTGGCATTGCCAAACAGGGCTTCGATTTCGAAGTCGGAGGCGTTGGCGGCAAAGACTCGTTTGATCAGCGTCAGCAGCGCCAGGCCCACGATCCCGGTGGCGGCGGTGGCCACCACCACGCGCAGGGTGTGGGTGCGAAAGGCCTGCGCCGAGCTGAAATAGGTGGCGCGCCACGAGCGCCAGAAATAGGCGATGACCGCGAACATGGTGCCGGTGTGGAGCATGACCAGCAGCAGCGTCATCTGCGGAGTGGTCGGATCGATCCCCATCAGCTTCTCGGCCACGATGACGTGGGCCGAGCTTGAGATCGGCAGCAGTTCCGCGATCCCCTGCACGAGGGCCAGTATTGCCAGTTGCCACGCCGCCATGGCTGGATCCTATCAGTGTGGCTCGAGCGGCACGCGCTGACTGACGCTGCAGAGCAGCTCGTACGCAATGGTGCCGGCATGGCGCGCCATCTCTTCAACCGGGAGTCCCTGCCCCCACAGCACCGCCTGCGCGCCGATCCGCACCCCGGCAAGCCCGGTCACGTCCACCGCGATCATGTCCATCGAGACCGAGCCCACCAGCGGGCAGCGCTCACCGTTGATCAGCACCGGCGTGCCGCTTTTCAGGCTGCGCGGCACGCCATCGCCGTAACCTGCGGCAACGATGGCAATGGCAGCCTCACGCGGGGCCACCCAGCCACCGCCGTAGCCGACCGCCTCGCCCGGCGCGATGCGCCGCAAGGCAATCACCGAGCTCGTCAGCGTCATCACCGGCAGCAGACCGAGCGAAGCGGCGCTTCTGTCCTCGAACGGGGAGGCGCCATAGAGGGTGAGTCCGGGCCGCACCCATCGGCACGGCAGATCGACGTTGCCGAACAGGCCCGCGGAGTTGGCGACGCTGACTTCATGGGCAAGACCGCGCGTCGCCGCGCGAAAGCGCTCAAGCTGCGCCCGCGTCGCCGCATCGTTTCGCTCATTGGCGCAGGCAAGGTGTGTCATCAGGCGCAGCTCCCTGGGTTGCGCCGCAAGCGCCTGGATGCGCGCCAGCGCCTGCGCAAACTCCCCGGGCGCAAAGCCGAGCCGGTTCATGCCGCTGTCGATCTTCAGCCACAGGGCAAAGCGCGAGGCGGCGCCCGAGCGCTCGAGCAGCTCGATCTGCAGCGCATCGTGGACCACCAGATCAAGCCGCTCGTGCGCGGCATCCTCCAGCTGCGCCGGCGTGAATACCCCCTCGAGCAGCACGATGCGGGTACTGATGCCGGCGGCGCGCAGCGCGAGGCCCTCCTCCAGGCGCGCCACGGCAAAGGCATCCGCGCCCTCGAGGGCAAGCGCGGTACTGGTCAGGCCGTGCCCGTAGGCGTTGGCCTTGACCACCGCGATGACTTTGGCGTTGCCGGCACGCTTGCGGATGACACTCAGGTTGTGGCGCAGGGCGTGGGTATCGATGACGGCCCGGATAAGGCGGCTCACCGCAACACGCCCTGCGCATAGGAATCCGGCATGTAGTTGAGAAAGCGCGTGTACTGTCCCTGGAAGGTGAGCAGGAAGGTGCCGATCTCGCCGTTGCGGTGCTTGACGAGGTCGATCTCAGCGATGCCCTTCTTGGTGGTGTTGCGGTCGTAGACCTCTTCACGGTAGATGAGCAGGATCATGTCGGCGTCCTGCTCGATGGCGCCGGAGTTGTGCGACACGACTCCGTCGGCGAGCCAGTTCTCGACCCCCGGGACGGTCAGATCGAAGACCTCCTGCTCGCCATCGGCGCGCTGGGCGACGACCCGGTCCCAGAACACATCCGAGGGCGCCCATGGCGCCGGTTGCGGGAAATCAAGCGCCTGCGCATAACCTGCGCAGGAAGTGACCCGCGGCGCGCTGCGCGCGGGCGAGGCTGCCGGCGTGCCCGCGAGAGCTGCGCCGGATGCTGCAAAGGTGCCCTGCGCCTCCGTGGCACTGACCTCGACGTAATACTGCGCACGCAAGCGGGTGCTGTGGACGGTACTGATGCGCGCGACGATGCCCAGGCGCAGCAGCAGGGCTGCAACGTCCAGCGCCAGCAATGCGCTGCTGGTTGAAAAGCTTAAATACTCGCGCGGGCCGTGATCCACCCCTGAGCGCCTGACGGCGCCGTCAGTGGCCCACAAGTGCCGCAGCAGCAGGGCCACCTGGGGGGTGGCAAGCGCGAAGACCGCGGCCGGCAGGCGCTTCTGGTGCGCACGCTGGCCGAGGATGCCAAGCTCGCGCAGCCATTTGCCGACACCAAACGGCGACCAACGCCCGCCGCTGCCGCTGATGAGCAGCTGCCGGCGGTTGCCGAGATCTCCCTGGCAGGTGACCCGGCAGCCGAACATCTCCGCCGCGGTGCGCACGGCGGCGCTGTTCGCCGCGCTGGTCGTGGTGTAACGCAGCGGCTGGTGCGGCTCGTAGCTGCCCTCGCCGATGAGGTGGGCGAGCAGCACGACCCAGTGATCGGGCCAGCGCTGCGCCTTGGCAGGTTCCGGCAGGCGACGTGCCAGCGCGAGGCGATCCCCGATGTTGAGCTCAGCCACGGTGGTCCAGCCCTCACCCGAGAGCAGGCGGTGTTCGGCGGTCGCGCGGATGGAGCGGCCGCTCGCGAGCTGCAGGTGGAATACCGGTCGGCGACCGACCATCCAGACCTTGTCCGCCTGCGCACCGATCAGGCGGCGTTGCGCATCCAGCGCCCACACCTGCGGCGTCGAGCCGGCCAGCTGCGCGATCGGCACGCGCCGGCCGTCGGTCAGGCACACCAGGGTGTCGCCGGTGACGCACTCGCGCAGATCCGACATCACCGGCTTCTTGTGCTCGCGCTGCTCGACGCCGCGATTGAGCTGGGAGATGGCGATGACCGGGACGGCGAGCTCCTTGGCGAGCGTCTTGAGTCCGCGCGAGATCTCCGCGATCTCGGTGGCTCGGTTGTCCTGGGTCCCCGGCACCTGCATGAGCTGCAGGTAATCGACCACCACCAGGCTTAAGCCGTGCTCGCGCTTGACGCGCCGCGCGCGGGCCCGCAGCTCGGTCGGATTCAACGCCGGGGTCTCGTCGACGAAGATCTTCGCCTCCGAGAGCTGGCTGGTGGCGCCGGTGATTCGCACCCAGTCGTCATCGGAGATGCGGCCGCTGCGCAGGCTGTTCAGCGGCACCCCGCCGATGGAGGACAGCATGCGGGTGATGACCTGCTCGGAGGGCATTTCCATGCTGAAGATCGCCACCGATGCGCGGGTGCCCGGATTCACCGCGGCGTATTCCGCCATGTTCACGGCGAGGGTCGTTTTGCCCATCGATGGTCGTCCGGCGACGATCACCAGATCCCCGGGACGCAGCCCGCCGGTGAGCTTGTCGAAATCGGTGAAGCCGGTGGGAAGGCCGCGCAGCTTGTCCGGGTTGTTGTGCCATTCGTCGATCTGGTCGATGACGCCCGGCAGCAGGGTGCGCACCGCCACCGCGCCCTCGCGGCGGCGGAAACTGCCCTCTGCGATCTCGAACACGCGCTGCTCGGCGCGGTCCACCAGGTCGCGGGCGCTCTCTCCCTCGTTGTTGAATACCGCAGCGGCGATCTCGGTGCCGGCCCGCACCAGCTGCCGAAGCAGCGAGCGCTCGCGCACGATATCCGCATAGGCGCGTACGTTGGCAGCGCTCGGCGTGTCGCGCGCGATCGAGCTCAGGTAGGCCAGTCCGCCGGCCTCGGCGAGCTTGCCGGCGCGCTCGAGGTGCTGCGATACGGTGACCACATCGCCCGGCTTGCCCTCCCCTGCCAGGGCTGCGATGGAGCCGAAAATCAGCCGGTGGTCGGGCCGATAGAAGTCTTCCTGCGTGACCGCATCGGCGACGTTGTCCCAGGCGACGGCATCCAGCAGCAGCCCGCCCAGCACCGCCTGCTCAGCCTCGACCGAGTGCGGCGGGGTCGCAGCGTCCAGCAGCGCGACCGAGCCTGTCTCCCCGCGCGTCTTGCCGGAAACCGCCACCGCGTTCAGCCGCGCGTACGGCTACTCTTCGGCCACGATCGACACGTGCAGCGGCACGTCCACGTCAGCGTGCAGGTGCAGGCTGACGGTGTGCTCGCCGAGCATGCGCAGCGGCCCTGACGGCAGACGCACTTCGCTGCGTTCGACCTTGAAGCCGACGCGCGTGGCAGCCTCGGCGATATCGCTGGTGCCCACCGAGCCGAACAGTTTCCCCTCGGTGCCGGCCTTGGCCTGGATGGTCAGCTTGAAATCCTTCATCGCCGCGGCCCGCTCCTCGGCGGAGGACAGGTGCTCGCGCGCCAGGCGCTCAAGCTCGGTGCGACGGGCCTCGAAGCGCGCAATGTTGTCGGGAGTGGCGAGCGTCGCCTTGCCCTGCGGCAAGAGGAAATTGCGGCCGAAACCGGAGCGCACCTTGACCCGGTCGCCAATGTTGCCGAGGTTGGCAACCTTCTGCAGCAGAATGATTTCCATGACCGTGGCCCTTTAGTGCTGGTCGGTGTAGGGCAGCAGCGCCAGGAAGCGCGCGCGCTTGATCGCCACCGCCAGCTGGCGCTGGTAGAACGACTTGGTGCCGGTGATCCGGCTCGGCACGATCTTGCCGGTCTCGGTGACATAGCCCTTGAGCGTGGCGAGATCCTTGTAGTCGATCGATTTCACCCCCTCGGCGGTGAAGCGGCAGAATTTCTTGCGACGCGAAAAGCGGCTGCCGCCCCCGCCGCTCCCGCCCCCGCCCCCGCTCCCGCCACCACTGCCGCCGCCGGGTCCTCTGGACATTGCCATGATGCTTAATTCCTCGAATGTGTGAGCACGGCTGCGTCTTAAGGGCCGCTTCAGGCCTCAGACGTTCTCGCCGATGGAGTTGTCATCGTCATCGGAAGGCGGCGCGCTGTCATCGCGTACCCGCTCGCGGCGCCGTGCGCCGCTCTCGCCTTCCTCGTCCGCGGCCTTGGCCATGGGCGAGGGATCCGTCACGGCGGAATCCATGTTCACGACCAGATGGCGCAGCACCGCATCGCTGAAACGAAACGCGCCGGTGAGCTCATCGAGCGTCTTCTGATCGGTCTCGACGTTCATCAGCACGTAGTGCGCCTTGTGCACCTTGGCGAGCGGATAGGCGAGCTGACGGCGCCCCCAGTCCTCCAGGCGGTGCAGGTGACCGCCGCCGGCGGCAATCATGCCCTTGTAGCGCTCGATCATCGCGGGCACCTGCTCGCTTTGATCCGGATGCACCAGGAATACGATCTCGTAATGCCTCATTGAATGCTCCTTACGGTTGTAGCCGCCCGGATGTAAGGCTTCCCGGTGCGGCAAGGAGAGACGGAATAAAAGGGGCGCGAAGCATACTGAAACCGCCCCGCCACTGCAATGTGGGCAAAACCCCTTCTGCCTATGGAACAAGGGCTTAAGGGGCCGGGGCGGCCTTTGCGCGCTTAGCAACCGCAGCCGCGGTGCCCGGCGCTACACTTCCCGTCCATGTCTGGCGGGGAAGCCCTTATCGCACTCGTCGGCGGCACCGGCAAGCTCGGCGCCGCGCTTGGCCGCCGCTGGGCACGGGCGGGCCTGGAAGTCATGATCGGATCGCGCGACGCCGCACGTGCCGCCGACGCCGCCGCCACCCTCGCGCGCGAGTGCGGCCGAGCCGTGGCGTCCGGCTCCAACCGCGCGGCCGCCGAACGCGCCGATCTGATCGTCGTCACCGTTCCCTACGCCGCACAGGCCGAAACGCTCGCGGACATCCGCCCGGTGGTCGGCGGCAAGATCGTGGTCGACACGACCGTGCCGCTCGTGCCCCCCAGGCTGATGCGCGTGCAGCTGCCGGAGGAAGGCGCGGCGGCGCTGCGGGGGCAGCGCATCCTGGGCGATGCGGTCACGGTGGTATCCGCCTTTCACAACGTCGCCGCTCACAAGCTCGCCACCGATGCCTCGATCGATTGCGACGTGCTGGTGTTTGCCGATGAGCCTGCGGCGCGCGCGCGCGTGGTGCGGCTGGTCAACGCCTGCGGCCTGCGTGGCCTGCACGGCGGCGCGCTGGCTAACTCCGCTGCCGCAGAGGCCCTGACCTCGGTGCTGATTTTCATCAACCGCACCTACGCGGTGGACGGGGCGGGCCTGCGTATCACCGGCGCGCTCACACCACCCGCCGGGGAATGAGCCCGCTGACACTCACCGGACTGGCCGGGTTGCCGGAAGTGGTGCCGGGGGATGATCTGGCCGGGATGATCGCCGGCGCGCTGCGCAGGCTTGGGCTGCTGGCGCTGCCCGCCGATGTGCTGGTCGTGGCACAGAAGATCGTCTCCAAGGCCGAGGGCCGGCTCGTGGATCTGGCCGGCGTGGTGCCCGGCGCGCGCGCGCGCGAGCTTGCCGCCATCACCGGCAAGGATGCGCGTCTGGTCGAGCTGATCCTGTCCGAATCCACCGAGGTGCTGCGCGCGCGGGCCGACGTGCTCATCGTGCGGCACCGGCTCGGATTCGTCATGGCCAACGCGGGCATCGATCGCTCGAACCTCGCACGCGGCGTTGCCGAGGAGCAGGTGCTGCTGTTGCCGAAGGATCCGGATTCCTCGGCGGCCGCGCTGCGCACCGCCCTCGCCGAGCGGCTGGGCGTGGCGCCGGGCGTCATCATCAGCGACAGTTTCGGTCGCCCCTGGCGCCGCGGCGTCGTGAACGTCGCCCTTGGAGCTGCCGGGATCGCGGCGCTGGTCAACCGGCGCGGCGAGTCGGACCGCGGCGGGCGGCGGCTCGAGGTCACCGAGGTCGCCAGCGCCGATGCGCTGGCGGCGGCGGCCGGACTGGTCATGGGCGAGGCCGCCGAAGGGATCCCGGCGGTGCTCGTCCGTGGTTTTGCCACGCCGGCCGCGGCCTGCGATGCCCGCTCACTCATCCGGCCCCGCGAGGAGGACCTGTTCCGGTGAGCGCGAGAGTCATCGCCCTGTCGGGTGGCATCGGCGGGGCGAAGCTTGCGCTCGGGCTCTACCGGGTGCTCGCCGCCGACACGCTCACCGTCATCGTCAACACGGGTGATGACTTCGATCACCTGGGACTCACGATCTGCCCGGACCTGGACACGGTTCTGTATACGCTCGGCGGGCTCGCCAACCCCGAGCTCGGCTGGGGACGCCGCGAGGAGACCTGGACTTTCATGTCGACGCTGGCGAGCCTTGGCGGCGAGACCTGGTTTCGCCTCGGCGATGGCGATCTTGCGCTGCACGTCGAACGAACGCGGCGCCTTAAGGACGGCGAGACCCTGAGCGAGCTCACCGGCGACCTCGCCCGGCGGCTCGGCATCGCCGCCGAGGTCGTACCGATGAGCGATGCTGCGGTCAGAACCCGGGTACTGACCGCGCAGGGCGAACTGGGCTTCCAGGACTATTTCGTGCGCCAGCGCTGCGCGCCGCCGCTCACGTCGCTGCGCTTCGAGGGCGCTTCTTGCGCGCGCCCCTGCCCGCGCGCGCTCGCGGCGCTGCAGAGTCCGACGCTGGAGGCGATCGTCATCTGCCCCTCGAACCCGTTTCTGAGCGTCGATCCGATACTGGCCGTGCCGGGCTTCCGGCAGCAGCTCGCCGACTCGTCCGTGCCGGTGATCGCCGTAACGCCGCTGGTGGAGGGCGCGGCGGTGAAGGGGCCGACCGCCAAGATCATGGCGGAACTCGCCCTGCCGCTGACGCCCGTCACGGTGGCGCGCCATTACGAGGGACTGATTGACGGGTTCGTGCTCGATGCACGCGATCGTTCGCTCGCCGGCCGCTTCGAGTGCCCCGTGCACGTCACCGACACCGTCATGGTGCATCTCGCCGACCGCGAGCGCTTGGCGCGCGAGGTGCTGCAATTTGCCTCCACGCTGCACTTCGCACGCGGACTGTGACGGATGAGCTGCTGGGCGCTGGTGCCGGTCAAGGCGCGCGCCGCCGGCAAGCGCCGCCTGTCCGCGGTGCTCGATGAGGCGGCACGCGCGGCGCTCGTGCAGGGCATGCTTGAGCATGTGCTCGGGCAGTTACGGCGCTGTGCCGGCCTCGATGGCATCGCGGTCATGTCGGCCGATCCGAACGGACTGCCCCCGGACATACTGTGGATCGGCGATGCCGGGGTGGAGATCAACGAATCGCTGCGCGGTGCGCTGTCGGCGCTGAGTGTGCGGGGCGCCAAGCGCGGCGTCGTGGTCGCCGCGGATCTGCCCTGGCTCAGCGCCGCGGAGGTGAGCGCGCTCATTGCCGCAAGCGAAGCTTGCGGCATCGCTCTTGCGCCCGACCGGCACGACAGCGGGACCAATGCGCTCGCGCTGGCCTTACCCAGCCGCTTCTGCACACACTTCGGCCCGGGAAGCCTCGCGCTGCACCGGGCCGAATCGACCAGGCTTGGCCTGACCCCGGCGATCGTGCGGCTTTCCGGGCTTGAGTTCGACGTTGATGTGCCCGGCGACCTGACTCTGCTCGACCGTGGCCGCAACCCACGTTGAGCGCCGCGCCTTACGCGGCGCCCCCCGGCGCGTAAGCTCGACCGGGTCAGCCGTTCGCAGCGGCCCGAATGACTTCAATCCGCCTGACGGGCGCGCGTATCATCATCAGCGCCTTTGCTCAACGAGGGGGACTTTTTGTCGACCCTGCCGCGCCCCGCCGCCGAACAGGCGAGCCGCATCCTCGCCGCGGCGCTTAGTGGCGAGCTCCCCGAGGACGGCGCGGCGCTACTGCTCGAGCAGGCACCGCTCGGGCAGCTGTGCAGCGCGGCCGAAGCGCTGACGCTTGCCGCTCATGGGCGCACAGTGAGTTACTCTCGCAAGGTATTCATTCCGCTCACGCACCTGTGCCGCGATGTGTGTCACTACTGCGCGTTCGCGCAAACGCCGCGCGCCGCGGCGCAGCCTTACCTTGAGCTTGACGAGGTTCTGAGCATCGCCCGGGCCGGCGTCGCGGCCGGCTGCAAGGAGGCGCTGTTCACGCTCGGCGACCGCCCGGAGGCGCGCTACGCCGCGGCACGCCGCGCGCTTGCGGCGTTGGGCTTTGCAACGACGCTCGATTACCTTGCGCATGTCGCGCGCGAGGTGTTTGCACAGACCGGGCTGTTGCCACACCTGAATGCCGGGGTGATGACGCGCGATGAGCTCGCGCGGCTGCGCCCGGTGGCCGTGTCGATGGGGCTGATGCTGGAGACGGCCAGTGAGCGCCTGTCGGCGCGCGGCGGCCCGCACTTCGGCTCACCGGACAAGCATCCGCAGCAGCGCCTCGCGACGCTGCGCGAGGCGGGCGAACTGGCCATTCCGTTCACCACCGGGCTGCTGATCGGCATCGGTGAGACGCGCCGCGAGCGGCTCGAGGCGCTGCTGGCGCTGCGCGCCCTGCACCGCTCGCATGGGCACCTGCAGGAAATCATCATCCAGAACTTCCGCGCCAAACCCGGCACGCGCATGGCGCACTTCCCCGAGCCGCCGCTCACCGAGCACCTGTGGACCATCGCAGCGGCGCGAGTGATCCTCGGTGCCGAGATGTCGCTGCAGGCACCGCCCAATCTGCAGCCCGGACAACTCGCCGCTCTGGTGCGCGCGGGCATCAACGACTGGGGCGGCGTCTCGCCCGTGACGATCGATCACGTGAATCCGGAAGCGCCCTGGCCGCATCTCGCCACGCTCGCCGAGCACACCCGTGCGGCGGGGCGCGAACTCATCGAACGCCTGGCGATCACGCCGCCATTTGCCCGCCTGCCCCGGCGCTGGGTCGATGGCGCACTGCGCAGCGCCGTTTTGCAGCGCTGCGACAGCCTCGGGCGTGCGCGCCCCGACGAGTGGTACGCGGGCGCCGCAACCCCGGTGCCGCCGGCGCTGCGTCGGCTGCTCGGCGGCCGCGGCGGCCGCGGCGGTCAGCGTGCCGCACCGAGCGCGCAACTCGAGCCCTTGTCGCGCGAGCTCGGCGCGATACTGGCGCGCGCGGCGGGCGGCGAGGAGCTGACCGCGCAGCAGATCGTCACGCTCTTTGCGGTTGAGGGCGGGGAATTCTGCGCGGTGCTGCGCGCCGCCGATCGCCTGCGCGCCGCCACGGTGGGCGAGAAGGTCTCCTACGTCATCAACCGCAACATCAACTACACCAACATCTGCCTGTATCACTGCGGATTCTGCGCCTTCTCCAAGGGGCGCAGCGCCGCTGACCTGCGCGGGCCGGCCTACCGGCTCGAGCTGGAAGTGATTGCGCAGCGTGCGCGCGAGGCGTGGGAGGCAGGGGCGACTGAAGTGTGCCTGCAGGGCGGCATTCATCCGAGCTACAACGGCGACACCTATCTTGGCATCGTCGCGGCCGTCAAGGATGCGGTGCCGGACATTCATGTACACGCCTTCTCGCCACTCGAAATCAGCCATGGCGCACGCACGCTCGGCCTGTCACTCGGCGCGTATCTGGCGCGTCTCAAGGACGCCGGTCTTGCGACGCTGCCGGGAACCGCCGCGGAGATCCTCGACGATGAGGTGCGCAAGATCATCTGTCCGGACAAGCTGAACAGCGCCGAGTGGCTGGCGGTCATGCGCGAGGCCCACGGCGTGGGCCTGCCCACCACCGCGACCATCATGTTCGGCCACGTCGAGCAGCCACTGCACTGGGCGAGGCACCTGCTGGCAGTGCGTGCGCTGCAGCAGCAGAGCGGCGGATTCACGGAGTTCGTGCCGCTGCCTTTCGTGCACATGCAGGCGCCGCTGTGGCGGCGCGGTGAGGCGCGCTCCGGGCCGACGCTGCGCGAGGCGCTGCTGATGCACGCGGTGGCGCGCCTGGCGCTGCACCGCTGTATCGATAACATCCAGACATCGTGGGTAAAGATGGGGCCCGAGGCAGCCGCGCTGTGCCTGGAGGCCGGCGCCAATGACCTGGGCGGCACCCTCATGAACGAATCCATCACGCGCGCCGCAGGTGGTGTGAACGGCCAGGAATTCGACGCGACACGCATGGCCGCGGTCGCGCACAGCATCGGGCGCCCCGCCTATCAACGCACCACGCTGTACCGCCGCGTGCGCCCGCCCGTCGCGAGCGAGCCGGCGACACGCGCGCGCGTGCCGCTCACCGCCGGCTGATCCGCGCGCCGCGTGCGAATGCCCGACAGCGGCGACATCCTCGCGATCCACGAGCTGCTGGCGCTCTACGGGCACATCATCGATGAGCGCGAGTGGTCGCGCGTCGGGGAACTGTTCACGGCGAGCAGCGTGTACGACATGTCCGAGTTCGGGTTGGGGGTGGTGCACGGAGCGCAGGCGATCGGCGAGCTTTGGAGTCGCCCGGATGCCATGCATCCACTGGCCCACCACGCGAGCAACATCCTGGTCAGCGAGGATGCGGACGGTACCGTGCGCGTGCTGTCGAAGGGCCTCGGCCTCGGGCGCAACGGGCGCATCGGCAGCGTCGTCTACCGCGACGTGGTCGAACCCACGGAGGCCGGCTGGCGTTTCGCGGCCCGCACGGCCTACCTTCGCCGTTAGTCACCGCGCCAGGTGCTGTTGCACCTGCTGCCAGGGTCAGCGTCTCGCTGAAAGCTCATTTTTCACGCCTGCTGTCTTTGACGCACCGCCTCGTAGAGCAGCATGCCGGCAGCCACCGAAACGTTGAGGCTCTCCACGGCGCCCAGCTGAGGCAGCTTCGCCATGAAGTCGCAGTGCTCGCGCGTCAGATGGCGCAGGCCCGATCCTTCGGAGCCGAGCACCAGAACCACCGGCCCCTTGAAGTCCAGGTCCCGCGCCGGTTTGTCGGCGGCGGCATCGGCGCCGATGACCCAGAGGCCCGCGGACTTCAGGAGCTTGAGCATGCGGGCGAGATTCGTCACCACCACGACCGGTGTGGTCTCAACCGCCCCGGCCGCCACCTTGCGCACTGCAGGGGTCACCTGTGCGGCGCGGTCGCGCGGCACGATCACGGCCAGCGCTCCGCAGGCATCCGCGGTGCGCAGGCAGGCGCCAAGATTGCGCGGATCCTGCACCCCATCCAGCGCGAGCAACAACGGCGCCGTCACGGTCTGCAGGGCCGTCAGCAGCTGCTCCTCGCTCCAGGGCGGCAGCGGCGCGATATCGGCCGCCACGCCCTGATGTGCGACGTCGCCGAGAGCTTTTTTCAGCGATGCCACATCGACGCGCTGAACCGGGCGCTGCTGGCGCTGCGCAAGCTCCTCGATGGCCCTGGCGCGTGGGTCATCGCGCTGGCGTGCCAGACGCACCGTCAGCACGCGCGCCGGATGACGCTCGAGCATGACGCGCACGGCGTGCACGCCGAAGATGGTTTCGATCTGCTTCACAGCCCCCCTAGGATTCTTCGGCGAGCGCCAGGTCGATCAGCCCCTCGATGGGATTCACGGCGGTGACCATGACGCGCACGTGCGAGCCGGTGCGCAGGCGCCGTCCGCTTCGCCGTCCGCGCCAGGCGTGACCATCCTCCTCCATGAGGTACTCATCGTCGCGCAGATTGTCGAGGTGCAGCAGCCCGTCGACGGCAACATCAAGAATCTGCACGAAGCAGCCAAACTCCACCACCGTGGTAATGAGCCCCTGGAAGACCTGCCCGATGCGCTCCTTTAGATAGGTGCACTTGAGGAAGGCGGATACGTAGCGATCGGCTTCATCCGCGCGCTTCTCGAGCCGCGAGGTGCTCTCACCGAGGGCCGAAAGCTCGCTCGCAAGATAACGCACGCCCGCGCCGCCCTGCTCCTTGATCAGGGCCTTGAGCGTGCGATGCACGACCAGATCCGGGTAGCGGCGGATGGGCGAGGTGAAATGGGCGTAGTGCGTCAGCGCAAGCCCGAAATGCCCGATGTTGGTGGGCTGGTAGATCGCCTGCGGCATGGCCCGCACGACCAGGGACTCGACGAATGCCCGCTCCGGGGCGTCACCGACGCGCCGCGCTATCGCCTGAAGGTCCCGCGTGGTCACCGCTTGCGGCAGGCGAGCATCAATTCCCAGTGCGCCGAGGGTGGAAGTCAGCCGCTCGAGCTTCTCCTGCTCCGGTACGCCGTGTACACGGTAAAGGGTGGGCGAGTGAGCTCTCTCAAGTTCCTCCGCTACCGCAACGTTTGCGAGGATCATGCACTCCTCGATGAGGCGGTGCGCGTCGTTGCGCATGCGAAGCTCTATCGCGCGAACCCGCTCGCCCGCATCGATCACAAACTCCGCCTCGGCCGCGTCGAAGTCGAGCGCCCCGCGGCGGCCGCGGGCCTTGTGGAGGGCGTGATAGACCTCCACCAGCACCATCAGGCGCTCGAGCAGCGGCCCTAACTGCGTGCGCGCCGCCGGCCGCCCCTCGAACAGGGCCTCGTTCGCGAGCCGATAAGTGAGACGCGCCGCCGAGCGCATCACAGCCGGGTAAAAGCGTGCACTCTTGAGCGCGCCGTTCTTGCTGACGACCATATCGGCCGCAAAGCACAGCCGGTCGACGTGCGGGGCGAGTGAGCACAGATGATCCGACAGCGCGGTCGGCAGCATCGGCAGCACGCGGGTCGGGAAATACACCGAGGTACCGCGCTTTTGCGCCTCCGTATCGACCGTTCCGCCCGGGCGCACATAGTGGCTCACGTCGGCGATGGCGACGATCAGCCGAAAGCCGCCCGCATGCGGTTCTGCGTACACCGCGTCGTCAAAATCGCGCGCATCCTCGCCGTCGATGGTGACCAGCGGCAGATCGCGCAGGTCTACGCGTGCGGCCGCCTCGTGTGGATCCACCTGCGCGCCGAAGGCCTGAGCCTCGCGTAACGCTGCGGCCGGAAACTCGTTCGGCAGGTCGAAGCGCGCGATGGCCGATTCCGTGGCCAGCTCCACCGGGCGATCCGGATCGAGACGCTTCTCGACCACTGCCGTGGCGGCGGACGCAGACCCAGCATGCCGCGTGATCTTCGCGATGACCCAATCGCCCGCGCGTGCTCCGTTCAGGTCCTGCGGCGTCACCGCGCAACGCAGCTGCAGGCGCCGGTCCGCGGCGTTGATCCAGGCGTTGCGACCCTGCATTTCCACCGTGCCGAGAAAGGCGCTGACGCCGCGCTCGAGGATCTGCTCGACGACTCCCGACCAGCGCTCGCTCGCATCGCGTGAAACCTTCACGCGCAGCCGGTCACCGTGCATGACGCCGCGCATCTGCGGCGGCGGCAGGAAGATGCTTTCCTTGAAGCCCTGGACGCGCAGGAAGCCGTAGCCGGCACGGTTGGCGCTCACGGTACCCTCCACGCTCGAACCGGGCCTCACGAGAGCGCTTGACAGTGAGGACTTGCCGCCGGCTCTGGCAGCACCCGTGTCACGGCCGCGGGTGGCGGCCGAACCGCCCGCAGCCGGCTTGCGGCCGTGCGTCTTCTCGCTGCGTGCGCCCGACGATGATCCGCCGCGCCCACGCCGCCCGAATTTCCCCTTACGACCCCTCAATTGACAGCCCCCGACCCCGTGCGTACATTTCGCGGCCTTCCTCACCTGCCCGGGTGGCGGAATTGGTAGACGCACTAGTTTCAGGTACTAGCGGGTAACACCGTGGAGGTTCGAGTCCTCTCCCGGGCACCAGGTCACTTTCACTGCTTAAATCAATCACTTAGCTGCTTATTTTTCGACCGCGGCGACCCGTAGCGCGCGATTCCCACTATAGGGGATTTGAGCGACGCGCACGTAAGTCGTTGCTCGGCCAGTCGAATTCAAGATCACTCTCTTCACGTAGCCTCACGGCATCGCTGCCGCGTGTGGGTAACTTTTCCGTTCGGCTTCTCGCCTGAGTTTGGGCCGGCTCCCGTGCATCGATAACCACTCGTAAGGTGAGCACCTTCCGCAAAGCTTCACAGGGGGTGCCATGTTACTCACCTCGGACATCGTTCGCGCAGCAAGACCCCGCGAGCGCCGCTATGTCCTCTGCGACGGTCAGGGAATGAGTCTTCATGTGATGCCCTGGGGCTCGAAGTGGTGGCGCTTCCGATATCACTTTCACCATACGGAAAAGATGCTATCCCTCGGCGTCTATCCGCGCGTCAATCTCGCCACCGCGCGGCGGAGACTGGCGGATGCGCGTGGCCTTCTCGCCCGTGGAATCGATCCGAGTGCTGATCGCAAAGAACACCGCGCAGCGAACGCGCGCACCTTTGAGGCTGTCGCAAGAGATTGGCTCAAGGGCCTCGAGGTGCCGATCGCCAAGGGGCTCATCACTGCCGACACGCTCAAGGACGCGACCCGAATCCTCGAGCGTCACGTCTTTCCAGAGCTTGGCGCTCGTCCGATCGGGGCCATCCGCTCGCACGAGCTCTTGAGAGTATTGAAGCAGATCGAGCTCAAGGGCTTGCGCTTCACGGCGCAACGCGCCAAGCAGCGTTGTAGCCGCGTGTTCCGCCATGCAATTGGCCTGGGCTATGTCGAGCGGGACGTGACGCAAGCCTTCCGCGGCCTTCTCGAGCCTCCCAAGGTTCGCCATCGGCCAGGCATTACCGATCCGCGGCGTCTCGGGGGATTGCTGCGTGCGATCGACGGCTACGCTGGACGCGAAGTCATCGGCATCGCCTTGAAACTCGCCCTGCTCTTCTTCGTACGACCGGGCGAGCTTCGTAACGCTCGCTGGGAGCAGATCGATTTCGAGCGCGCCCAGTGGCGCATTCCGGCAATCTGCATGAAGGCACGCGTCCAGCACCTGGTTCCGCTCTCTCGTCAGGCTCTTGAGCTGCTGCGCAGACTTCGCTCGCTCAACAGTGACAGTGAATACCTCTTCCCACTGATCCGCGATTGCAGCCGACCGTTGCACGGGGCGGCCCTCAATTGCGCGTTACAGTCATTAGGGTTCGATCGCAAGGAGGTCACACCGCACGGATTTCGCGCCACCGCCTGCACGCTGCTCAATGAGATGGGTTGGCGCTCGGAGGCGATCGAGCGACAAATGGCGCACGGGGTCTCAGATTCGGTCCGCCGCCATTACAACTATGCCCAGCATCTGCCGGAGCGGCGCATCATGATGCAGGCTTGGGCTGACTACCTGGACGGTCTACGCTCGGCGCAAGCTTCTGATCGGCCAGACGGGCCTGATATCGCGGACATGGCGCGAGTCCGTACCCTTCAATTGGCAGATCGCTACGGCTTTACCGCGACCACCTTCCCATTCTCCCAGACGTAGATCGGTACACCGTACATGCGAGCCGTTCGCCGAGCATCCTTGGCGGCCCGGCGCAGAGCGCGCCCGACCTTAGCGGCGGTCGCAGAGGAATTCCCACGGGTTCGCTTGTCCTTCATTCGCTCTTCTCCAGGAGCCGGGGCTCTCTGCCAGAATTGTCGTACACCGTCCATTGATCCGCTAGCTGGCGGTAGACGCGCTTGAAATTGCCCCAGCCCCGCGAGAAGCGCCGGACGACATCGGGTTGTGGCACATCGTGGCCACCTTCGCGGACCCGGGCGGCAATCCGTCTCAGCGCCAGGCGGCTAGACTGAAGTCTCAGATACACGATCTCAATTCGGTATCCGGCGCGCTTCCAAGCGCGCATGCGTCGCACGTACCCTAAGCCGCTGAGGGTCGTCTCGAATGCGAAATCGACCCGCTCCGCAGCCAGCCGGTCGATTTCGCGCAAGACGAGCCTCCCCGCCCGAAGCGCCGCGAGCTCCGGCTTGAGCGGTGATAGGCCGGCTGCGATCAGATCTGCGTTCACGAAATGGATGACCCGCGCGTCCTCTGGCAAGTAGCGGTGTGCAAATGTCGTCTTGCCAGAGCCATTGGGTCCGGCAATAACGATGCAACGAGGTGACTGCTTTCGCCTGGCCACCCGCCCAGCATACGGGCGCCTTGGAGCCGGGGAAAGCATTGGGCGTTAGACTGCTACCTGAGAACGCCCTACCTGTCCTTATATGTCGCCTTCGCGTGATGAGATTTTCCAGGAGCTTGCCAACGTCGCCTCGACGCTAGCAGACCTCGAGCGCACGCGCGATCAGCTAGAGGCACGGAAGACGGCGCTCCGCACCGAGCTCGCGGCGATCTCCCCGACCGCCGCTGATGGGGTGCAGATGCGAGGCCTAACGGCCCCCCGAGCGCCACAGACCCCGACTGAAAAGCTGAAGCTGTTTCAGTCGCTCTTTCGCGGGCGCCCGGACGTCTTTCCTGTGCGCTTCGTGAGCAGGAAGACCGGCCGAGCCGGATACGCGCCTGCGTGTTCGAACAAATGGCTTCCCGAGATCTGTCACCTGCGATCCGGCGGCAAGTGCGGCGACTGCAGCAATCAGGCGTTCACGCCCGTGAGCGAGCAGCTCATTCTGGATCATCTTCAGGGCAGACACGTGATGGGTGTCTATCCACTGCTGGAAGATGAGACCTGCTGGTTTCTGGCGGCAGATTTCGACAAGAGCACGTGGCAGCAGGACGTCACGGCATTCGCCGAGACCTGTCGGTCTACGCGACTGCCCGTTGCGATCGAGCGCTCCGTTCGGGAAATGGCGCGCACGCATGGCTTTTTTTCGCGGCCCCGATCTCCGCGAATATCGCTCGGCGCGTAGGTTGCTATCTGCTCACCGAGACCATGACCCGTCGACACGAGCTGAGCATGGAGTCCTACGATCGTCTCTTCCCGAACCAGGACACGATGCCTCGCGGCGGATTTGGCAATCTCATCGCGCTGCCTCTGCAGCATGAGCCCAGACAACGGGGCAACAGTGTCTTCGTTGACGATCAGTTTGAGCCGTTTGCCGATCAATGGGCCTTCCTCGCCTCCTTGGAGCGCATTCGGCCGGCCGCTGCGGAAGACGTCGCAAAGGAAGCATCCCGAACCGGGCAAGTCATCGGCGTTCGGATCGCCGATCTGGATGATGACGAAGCCGCTCCTTGGGACCGGCCCGCGTCGGGACAAAGCACCGCCGCAAGGGCGGTTACGGGACCGCTCCCTTCGGTGGTCAATGCGGTTCTGTCGCAGCGACTCTACATCGAGAAAGCCGGGCTACCCGCTTCCCTGTTGAATCAGATCAAACGAGGTGCGGCGTTCCAAAATCCCGAGTTCTACAAGAAGCAACGCATGCGGTTGTCGACGGCAATGACGCCGCGGGTCATCAGTTGCGCAGAAGAGCTGCCCCTTCACGTCTCGCTGCCGCGCGGCTGTACCCCGGGCTTGGCGGATCTGCTGGCTCAGCACGCGGTACGTTTGCTGCTCGATGACCGACGATGCACCGGGTCAGTGGTGCCGTTTACGTTCAGCGGCCAACTCACAGCGACTCAGAAGGAAGCAGCCCAGTCACTCTTGAAGCACGAGACTGGAATCATTGTGGCGCCTCCGGGGACAGGGAAGACCGTACTCGGCACTCACCTGATTGCGGAGCGAAGCTGCAGCACGCTCGTCCTCGTGCACCGCAAGCCGCTTCTTGAGCAGTGGAAAGCGCAACTCGCGATCTTCCTCGGTATTGACGAGAAGGACATCGGCCAGATCGGCGGCGGCCAGCGGAAGCCCAACGGCCGGCTCGATGTGGCAATGATGCAGAGCCTCGTCAAGAAGGAAGTGGTGGATGATCTCGTTCGCGACTACGGGCATATAGTCGTGGATGAATGCCACCATGTGCCGGCCTTCTCTTTCGAGCGCATTCTGTCCGAGACCAAGGCCCGTTATCTCGTGGGTCTCACGGCCACGCCACAACGACGAGATGGTCGCCAAGCCATCACCGAAATGCAGCTGGGGCCCGTGCGGTTCCGAGCGGACGCAAAGAGCCAGGCGGAGCGGCGACCGTTTGAGCACAAGCTCATAGTGCGCGAAACCGGATTCAACGCTTCAACCTCATCCAGTAACAGTATTCAGGATCTTTATCGAGCACTGGCGGGCGATGACGCACGCAATCAGCGCATCGTCGATGACGTTCTCGCGGTCCTGCAGGAAGGCCGATCGCCCATACTCCTCACGGAGCGCAAGGATCATCTTGACCACCTGGCCCACAGGCTGCGGGGCCTCGTGCGCCATCTCATCGTCCTGAAAGGTGGCACGTCGGCACGAGAGCAGACGGAAGCACGCGATCAGCTGACTTCGGTTCCCGACATGTCCGAGCGGCTTGTTCTAGCAACCGGCCGTTACGTGGGCGAGGGCTTCGATGACGCACGCCTCGATACACTCTTCCTGGCCATGCCCGTCTCCTGGAAGGGAACCCTGATCCAGTACGCGGGCCGCCTGCATCGGCTTCACGCGCGCAAAACGGAAGTCCGAATATATGACTACGTCGATCACGAGGTCCCGATGCTATTGCGCATGTTCGAACGACGGCTCACAACCTACCGCGCGATTGGGTATGCGCGTGGCGAAGCGCCCCTGGGATTCGGAGAGCCGCCGCCAGAAGCGATGGTGGAATATGACCCGGAGGCACTTCGGCATTTTGATACCACCGTATGAGGCGCAGGGGAGATTGCGAGCAGCGCCGAGTGTGTTGTTGGGGCTGCAAAAGCGCACTCGGACGAACGGCAGCGAACTCTGGCGGATGCGTTGTAGTTACCCGCTACGCTTGAGGCAAAAGCGCAGGTTCAAGCACCACTCTCGCAGCGGGCAAAATAGCGGGTAATTTCTGCCGCGATTTTCTAACACTCTGAATCTGCTCAGAGAATCATCCAGGTAAGAGTCCTCTCCCGGGCACCAATAAAAACAATAGCTTGGCGTTTATTTCGATTCTCTTTCTGGAGGTGTTTACCGCATCGCCGAAGGGGCGGATACGGGGGTGAGCGTTGGCGCTCGTCGACCCTTCCGCGGGTGGGATTCTACCCACTCTTTGTATATGTCGTTGCGCGAAGGTCAGCTATCAGACTCCGCGCCGGCCGAACAGTTCCCGAGTCAGCCACATGTTGAGCAGTGGGCTCATCCCGGTCTGCGTCAGGACGCTATCCCAGAACCAATGTCGCAATGGCTCAGAGCCGTAATCCGCGTGCTCCGCGAGAGCCCTGTCGAGATTACTGGAGGCGAGTCAAAAAACTGCTGCTTGCGGTGTCGCGAGTCACCAGCAGGTGTACTCCCCGTCCACCAGCACGATGCTGCCAGTCATGAGGCTCGCCGCGTCCGAGGCGAGGAAGGCAACGACTGAGGCGATCTCCTCGATCTCACCAGACCGGTCTGTAGCGCGGCAAGACCCCCGCACCGACCTCGCAGATGTCGGGTCTGGCCTTTGGGGTGTGTCTTATTGGCTGAGGAGGCGAGAGTTGGTCGGCATTTGGAGTGCCGCAGGGACGACGAGTAGCGCACAAATAGGAAATACACGTCAGCGGGCCGCTGCATGAGGCAGGACTACTTCTCTGATTGTGCACCTGCCGTGCCCTCGTAGCGGCGCGGCCTGCGAGGTTAGGGCCATGAGCAGCTCAACTTACTCCTCCCTGCCGAAGTTCCATGAGGCCGCCGCGGACGCGCCGATTCTGTTGCATCGCGGAAAGTCACGGCATTACACGGCATGCGCCGCCCATGACTATTTTGCCGTACTTTGCCGCTTGCTCGGTTCATTCGGCCAGCCGATTGTCGACCGGTCGCGCCCTTAGTAGCGGCTGGGCTCGCGAGGTTAGAGCGGCATGTGAACGCAACTCTGCGCGAGGTCTTTCACCGACGACTCCTGAGGCCACCAGAATGAATACAGAGCAACCCCGAATCCTCGCCACATTGATATTGATATCGCTGTCGCTGGGCGCCTGCGGTGGCGGCGGTAGCGGCGGTGGTGCTGGCGGCGGCGCTAGCGGCGCTAGCGGCGCTAGCGGCGGTGGCGGCGGCGGCGGTGCCTATACCGTGGGGGGCACCGTCACCGGCCTTGTCGGGGGTGGCCTCACCCTGAGCAACAATGGCGGCGACTATGGCGACTATCTGGAGGTAGACGCGAACGGGGCGTTTACGTTTAAGACAGAATTTGGCGCGGGTGTCGCCTATAGCGTAACCATTAACATACAACCGAACAGCCCTGTCCAGACCTGCACGGTCAACAATGGCGAGGGGTCCGTGACCGGCGCCAACATCACCACGGTGGTCGTGAATTGCGCGCGCTTCGCCTTTGTGGCGAACTCCGGTTCCAACAGTATCTCGGCCTATCTCATCGATAACACCAGCGGCGCGTTCACCGCCGTCGCTGGCAGTCCCTTTGCGACCGGCGCCAATCCGTCGGCTGTCACATTCGACCCTAGCGGGCAATTCGTATACGTTCCGAATGCTGGCTCGAACAATGTCTCAGCGTATACGATCAACACGACCACCGGAGTGCTCACGGCCATTGCGGGCAGTCCCTTTGCGGCTGGCGCCAATCCGTCGGCTGTCACGTTCGACCCTAGCGGGCAATTCGTATACGTTCCGAATGCTGGCTCGAACAATGTCTCAGCGTATACGATCAACACGACCACCGGTGCGCTTACGGCCATCGCCGGCAGTCCCTTTGCGGCTGGCACCAATCCCTCGGTTGTCACGTTCAATTACACCAACACCGGGGAATTCGCATACGTCGCGAACCAGAACTCCAACAATGTTTCGGCCTACAGCATAGACGCCACTACCGGTGCGCTTACGGCCATCGCCGGCAGTCCCTTTGTGGCCGGCGCCAATCCCTCGGTTATCACGTTCAACGATTTCAGCACCGGGCAATTCGCATACGTCGCGAATGCTGGCTCGAACAATGTCTCAGCGTATACGATCAACACGACCACCGGTGCGCTCACGGCCATCGCCGGCAGTCCCTTTGCGGCTGGCGCCAAACCCTCGGTTATCACATTCAACGACTTCGGCACCGTGGAATTCGCATACGTCGCGAACCAGAACTCCAACGATATTTCGGCCTACAGCGTAGACACCGCTACCGGTGCGCTTACGGCCATCGCCGGCAGTCCTTTTCCGGCGGGCGCCAATCCCTCGGTTATCACGTTCGACACCGGCACCCGGCAATTCGCATACGTCGCGAATGCTGGCTCGAACAATGTCTCAGCGTATACGATCAACACGACCACCGGCGCGCTCACGGCCATCGCCGGCAGTCCGTTTGCGACTGGCACTGGCCCAGGTACTCTCAGTATCGACTCGAGCGGGGATTTCGCCTACCTCGCCAATCACGGCTCCGGAAGCGTCTCGGCCTTTACCATAAATGCCACAACTGGCGCGCTTATAGCGGTCGCCGGTAGTCCCTTTGCAACCGGCGCCAATCCATACTCGGTTACTCTCCCGATAGATAGCTTCAATCCCTGGGGCTACTAGTGGACTGTAACAGCTGATATGGAAGTAACGCCTATCGAAGCACGGGACTTATAGCGGCGGCACGCGTTGCGGACAAGAAGGCACGGTGGTCGCAGACGCAGGTAACTGAGCTTCCCGAACGCGGCCACTCACGACTGACCACAACGGGTCAACAAGCGACCTTTACGGATGCCTCTCCGGTTTTCGAGCTGAATGTCTGGAATCGGGAGGCCAATCAGGCGCCTCCCGGCCAAGACCGGTCGACCGCTAATCTCAATTCGCTTCCCGATACCGGACGCTTGAATAGTGTCCGTAACGTTGCGGTCAGCCGCAGATAAGCGCTGTCGAGCCGATTGAGTGCGGCACAACAATCACTTGGTCCGTGTT
>DATBYD010000004.1:0-5284 GCA_036513855.1 Steroidobacteraceae bacterium
CACGGCACGGCTGCGCCGGATCAGCTTCCCGGACATGCCCGGCGGACTGTGGCGGGCGTTGATCGATGAGCTGGCACGTGAGCGGCTGCTGCTGCGCAACGGTGCGTGGCTGCGTCTGCCGCAGCACGCGGTCAGCCTTTCCACCGAGGAACAGGCGCTGCTGTGCCGGCTGCAGCCGCTGATCGCCGCCGGACGCTTCGATCCGCCCTGGGTGCGCGAAATCGCCGCCGCGCTACACGAGCCCGAAGAACGCGTGCGCGCGGTGCTGCGCAAACAGGTCGCGCAAGGCGGTCTTTACCAGGTGGTGCGCGATCTGTTCTATGATCGCGAGCGTATCGCGGAGCTCGCCGCAATCATCCACGCCGCAACGCGCGAGCAGGGCAGCCTCGACGCGGCCCGCTTCAGGGATGCCGTCGGCCTGGGGCGCAAGCGCGCGATCCAGATCCTGGAGTTCTTCGATCGCGTGGGCTACACGCGGCGCGTACATGACGCGCACGTGCTGCGTACCGACAGCGCGTGGCACTTGGCGCGCGAAGCCGGGAGCGGCGGCGCGCCGCCCCGCGGCGAACTGCGGAAGGCACCCGTACCCGGCGGTGCGACTGGGCTTCAAACCCAGGAGGGGGCGTCAGACGCCTCCTGGTAGGTTCGACTCCTGCTGCCTTCCGCCATATCCGCCCGGCGGCGTACGATCACTACGCACGCTTAACCGCGAGAGAGCGCCATGAGCAGCCCGTCTCCCGTCCCGGCCCCGCGCCTCACATCCCTGTCCCATGGCGGTGGCTGCGGCTGCAAGCTCTCCCCCGGCGTGCTCGCCGATCTGCTCAGGGGCTCGACGACCGCACCCTTCGCCGCGCTGCTCGTCGGGACCGAGACCGCCGACGATGCCGCGGTCTACCAGTTGAACGAAACCCAAGCCGTCGTGGCGACCACTGATTTTTTCATGCCGATCGTCGATGACCCGTTCGACTTCGGACGCATCGCCGCTGCCAACGCGCTCTCGGATGTATACGCCATGGGCGGGCGACCGATCCTCGCGCTGGCGCTGCTGGCCATGCCGGTCGGCGTACTGCCGCCGTCCGTTATCCGCGAGATCCTGCGTGGCGGGGAAGCGATCTGTGCCGAGGCCGGCATTCCCATCGCTGGCGGCCACAGCATCGACTCGGTCGAACCCATCTACGGACTCGCAGCGGTCGGCGTCGTTCATCCACGCGATGTGAAGCGCAACTCCCAGGCACGCGCCGGGGACGCGCTGCTGCTCGGCAAGCCCCTCGGCGTCGGCATCATGTCGGCGGCGCTCAAGAAGGGGCAGCTCGGCGCCGCCGACTACCAGGCGATGATCGATACCACTACCCGCCTCAATCGTGCCGGACCGGATCTCGCCGAGCTGCCCGGGGTCCACGCGATGACGGACGTCACTGGTTTTGGACTGCTCGGACATCTGCTCGAGATGTGCCGTGGAGCCAGGCTCGGCGCACGAGTGAGCATGGCCTGCGTACCTTTGCTCGATCACGCGGTTGCCATGGCCCGCGCCGGCTTCGTCACGGGCGCCTCAGCGCGCAACTGGGCCTCGTACGGTGATGAAGTGCGGCTTGCTCGACAGCTCGAGAGTGTGCACCAGGCGCTGCTGTGCGACCCGCAGACCTCCGGTGGGCTGCTGGTCGCGTGCGCACCCGATACGGTTGCCGCCGCCTTGGGAGTCTTTGAGCGCCACGGCTTCGCACAGGCGGCCGTGATCGGCGCAATGACCGACACGTCGCCGCTGGTGAACGTCGACCCTTGAGAGGCAATCAACCCGCTGCGCGCCGCCGGCGAGGCTCTAAGCGCCAGGCACAGTGGCGCGCAGGCCAGCAAAAAGGGAACATGTGTGGATTGGCCTGCCCGTTGGCGTTGACAGGTGGAGGGAGGCTCCACCGGCGGCGAGCCGCGTTAGAACAATAAGAGGAACGATGCATGAGCGCAGCGAACGTGATGACGGGCCCGGGATTTCTGGACAGGGAACGGATTGTCGCGCGGCCTGGCTTTAACCGCTGGCTGGTGCCGCCCGCCGCGCTGGCGATCCACTTGTGCATCGGCATGGCGTACGGCTTCTCGGTGTTCTGGCTGCCGTTGTCGAAAGCCATCGGCATCACCAAGGCCGTGGCCTGCCCCAAGGACGCCAGCCTGTTCTTCTTCTATCTGACGACCACCGGTTGCGACTGGAAAGTCGCCCAGCTGCAGACCTGGATCTACGGACTGTTCTTTGTCTTCCTGGGCTCGTCCGCAGCGTTGTGGGGCGGATGGCTCGAGCGCGTCGGTCCGCGCCGCGCGGGCGTGGTCGCCGCTGTCTGCTGGAGCGGCGGCATCCTCCTGATGGCTCTCGGCGTGTTCCAGCACCAGCTGTGGATCATCTGGCTGGGTGCCGCCGTCGGCGGCGTGGGGTTGGGACTCGGATATATCTCGCCCGTTTCAACACTCATCAAATGGTTTCCGGACCGGCGAGGGATGGCCACGGGCTTCGCGATCATGGGCTTCGGCGGCGGGGCCATGATCGGCGCACCGCTGGCCGACAAACTCATGAAGCACTTCGCCACACCGGGCTCGGTGGGCGTGTGGGAGACGTTGATTGTGCTGGCGCTGATCTACTTCGTCTTCATGATGGGCGGCGCGCTCAGTTATCGGCTGCCGCCGGCAACCTGGCGCCCCGCCGGCTGGAATCCGGACGCGGTGACGAAACCCCTGGTCACGCACCGCGAGGTTCACCTCAACGTCGCCTGGCGCACGCCGCAATTCTGGCTCGTCTGGGGTGTGCTGATGCTGAACGTCTCCGCCGGCATCGGCATCCTCAGCATGGCCTCACCGCTGCTGCAGGAGGTCTTTGCCGGGCGGTTGATCGGGGTGACGGCAACCTACGACCAGCTCTCGCCCGCACAGCTGGCGACTATCGCGGCGATCGCCGCGGGCTTTACCGGTTTGCTGTCGCTGTTCAACATTGCCGGCCGGATCTTCTGGGCTTCGCTGTCAGATGGGATCGGACGCAAGGCGACCTACATGGTGTTCTTCGTCCTGGGGATGGTGCTCTATTGTTCGATCCCGTGGACGGCCGCGAGCGGAAGTCTGGCGCTCTTCGTGCTGTTCTTCGGCGTCATTCTCTCGATGTACGGCGGCGGTTTCGCCACCGTTCCGGCCTATCTCTCCGATCTGTTCGGCACCAAGATGGTCGGGGCAATTCATGGACGCCTGCTGACGGCGTGGTCGGCGGCCGGGGTGCTCGGTCCGTGGCTGATCGGCTCCTTCCGCGAATACCAGCTGGCACACGGTATTCCGAAGGCGCAGGTCTACAGCACAACCATGTATGTGCTGGCGGGATTGCTGGCGGTAGGCTTCATCTGCAATCTCCTGATCCGGCCGGTCAGCGAAAAGAATTACATGACACCGGCGCAGATTGCCGAGCTCGACGCGGCCACGCACGCCGCCGCCGCACCACCGCTCACGGCTGGCGGCAGCGTCGCCCCTTCTCCGGCATGGCTGATCGGCGCGGCCTGGCTCGCGGTGGGCATCCCCATCGCCTGGGGGGTCTGGATGACGGTGCAGAAGGCTGCGACGCTGTTCGGTCTATAGGTTAGAGGCGCGGATCCACCGCGTCGGGCGAATGCAGCGGCGGGCACACGTGCCGCTCGAGCGGCAGCACGCGCTGCAGGTGCCCGTAGAGGAAGGCGGTGGTGAGCCCGAACAGCAGCACCCCGTTCAGGGCTTCGAACGCACCCATGAGACGCCAGTGCGGTGCGAGATACAGGTCGGTGTGCCCGTAGGTGGTGATCGCGCTCAGTGAGTACGGCAGCGCGGTGCGGCCGTCCGGCAGAGCTCCGAGACTGCGATACGCCGCCGCCCACAGCGTCGCCTCGAAGGCGTGCAGCACCGCCACGAGCAGCGCAGCGAAAGCCATGACCACGACGTAGATGAGGAAGAAGTTGCGCGCGGCCCTGATGCGGCCGGTGGCGCGCAGCAGCTGCGTGTTGATGACCCCCAGACCCACGACGTGCACGATGAGGGTGACGACGATGAGCGGCAGCGCCCACGCCCAATTACCGTCCCAGCTGAGTGCGTCATCCACCGGCGTTCGTTGGACAACGCTGGAGAGATTGGAGCGGGCTAACGGGTTCGAACCGTCGACCTGTACCTTGGCAAGGTACCGCTCTACCAACTGAGCTAAGCCCGCTTGCGGAGAGAGCGCGAGATTCTATGTACACCCCTCGCGAAGTCAAGGCGAGCCGCAGTAACCGGCACTCACCCGGCTCGGCGACCAGAGGGGATACCAGACCAACTGATAATACAGTGGCTTGCACGATATTCCTATCGCTTTAGCTCCGGCCACGCCGCGCGCAAGTAGGCCCCCATCGACACCAGCGTCGCGGCGGCGGCGATCTCGGTGAGCACCACGCCGCAACGATATGTCGCAAGGCCGAGCAGCGGCACGCGGTAGAGCATCATCGAGAGCCCCACGATCTGCAGGATGGTCTTGTACTTACCCAGCTGCGAGACCGCGACCTTGCGCCGCGCCCCGATCTCGGCCATCCACTCGCGCAGCGCCGAGATGGTGATCTCGCGGCCGATGATCACCGCGGCGGTGAGCACGATCAGCGCCCGCGGGTCTTTGCTCACCAGCAGCACCAGCGCGACCGCGACGATCAGCTTGTCGGCGACCGGGTCGAGGAATGCGCCGAGCCGCGAGATCTGTCCGAGTCGGCGCGCGAAATACCCGTCGAGCGAGTCGGTGACACCGGCCGCTGCGAACAGCAGCCCCGCCGCCGGGTCTGCCCAGGGATAGGGCATGTAGAACAGCAGCACGATCAGCGGGATGGCCGCGATGCGGGTCCAGGTGAGCGTGTTGGGCAGGTTCCAGTGCATCGGCGGCGCCTACGAGCCCGGGTGCAGGTGATCATAAAGAGTTCGCGCGAGCGCCGTGCCGATTCCTGACACCTGCGTGAGGTCCGTGATCCCGGCTCGCATCACTCCCTGCAGCCCGCCGAAATGCCTCAGCAAGGCGCGGCGCTTGGCCGGCCCGAGCCCGGGCACGACCTCGAGCACCGACTCGTTGTAGCGCCGCGCGCGCTTGCGGCGGTGCCCGGTGATCGCGAAGCGATGCGCCTCGTCGCGGATGCGCTGGATGAGGCGCGACGCGGGGCCGTGCGCGGCGGGTGTCACCGGTGCGCTCGCGCCGTAGACGAACAGCCGCTCCTGCCCGGGCTTGCGGTCGGGGCCCTTCGCCACTCCCACCAGCGCCAGCTCGCCGAAGCCGAGCTCGCTG
>DATBYD010000005.1:0-37388 GCA_036513855.1 Steroidobacteraceae bacterium
TGGGGCGGTGAGTCCGCCGCCGCCAGCACATCGCCGCGGCTCACGTCCACCTCGGAGTCGAGGGTGAGGGTCACCGACTGTCCGGCCGAGGCAACCTGCAGATCCCCGCCAGCGGTCACGATGCGGGCGATGTGACTCTCGCGCCCGGAGGGCAGTACGCGCACACGCTGACCCGTGCGCACGCTGCCGCCGGCGATGAGTCCGGCAAAGCCGCGAAAGTCTGCGTTGGGGCGGTTAACCCACTGCACCGGCAGGCGGAAGGGCTTGCCGGCGAGCGCCGCCTCGACCTCCACGCTCTCCAGGTGCTGCATGAGCGTCGTGCCGCGATACCAGGGCATGTTGAGGCCGTGCTGGATGATGTTGTCACCCTGCACGGCCGACAGCGGGATCGGCGTGATGTCGGCAAGTCCGATGCGCGCGGCAAAGGCAGCATAGTCCGCGACGATGGCTTCGAACCTCTCGCGCGAGTAGGCGACCAGGTCCATCTTGTTGACCGCCAGTACCACGCGGGTGATGCCGAGCAGGTGCACCAGGAAACTGTGCCGGCGTGTCTGGGTGAGCACGCCCTTGCGGGCGTCGATGAGAATGACCGCAAGATCCGCGGTCGAGGCCCCGGTCACCATGTTGCGCGTGTACTGCTCGTGACCCGGAGTATCGGCCACGATGAACTTGCGCCGCTCCGTGGAGAAAAACCGATAGGCGACGTCGATGGTGATGCCCTGCTCGCGCTCGGCGGCCAGTCCGTCGACCAACAGCGCGAAATCGAGCTCGCCGCCGCGCGTGCCGACTGTCTTGGAGTCGGCCGCCAGCTGGGTGAGCTGGTCGTCGAAGATCATCTTCGATTCGTACAGGAGACGCCCGATCAGCGTCGACTTGCCATCGTCCACCGAGCCGCAGGTGATGAATCGCAGCAGGCTCTTGCGCTCGTGCGCGTGCAGGTACGCACCGATATCTGTGGCGATGAGCTCGGACTGGTGGGCCATCAGAAGTATCCCTCCTGCTTCTTCTTCTCCATCGAGGCGGCCGCATCATGGTCGATCACCCGCCCCTGGCGCTCCGAGGTGCGCGTCAGCAGCATTTCCTGGATGATCGCCGGCAGTGTGTCTGCCTCGCTCTCGATGGCCCCGGTCAGCGGGTAACAGCCGAGCGTGCGGAAGCGCACTTTTTTCAGCTGCGGCGTCTCGCCGCTCCTGAGCGGCATGCGCTCGTCATCCACCATGATGAGGGTGCCATCGCGCTCCACGACCTTGCGCGCAGCGGCGAAATACAGCGGCACGATCGGGATCTGCTCGAGCCAGATGTACTGCCACACGTCGAGCTCAGTCCAGTTCGAGAGCGGAAACACGCGCAGGCTCTCGCCCGGCAGCTTGCGCGCGTTGTACAGCGACCACAGCTCGGGGCGCTGCTGCTTGGGGTCCCAGCGGTGCGCCGCGCTGCGAAATGAGAACACGCGCTCCTTGGCACGACTCTTCTCCTCGTCACGCCGCGCGCCACCGAAGGCCGCATCGAAGCCGTACTTGTCGAGCGCCTGTCGCAAGGCCTGGGTCTTCATGACATCGGTGTGTACCTGCGAGCCGTGCGTGAAGGGTCCAACCCCCAGCCGCAGGCCGTCCTCGTTCACATGCACCAGCAGCTGCAGGCCGAGCTTCTTCACCACGGCGTCCCGAAACTCGTACATCGCACGGAATTTCCAGGTGGTATCGACATGCAGCAGTGGAAACGGCGGTAGCGCCGGATAGAACGCCTTCATGGCCAGGTGCAGCATCACCGCACTGTCCTTGCCGATGGAGTAGAGCATGACCGGTCGCTCGCATTCGGCCACCACCTCGCGCAGGATGTGGATGCTCTCCGCTTCGAGGCGCTGCAGGTGCGTGAGCGCTGGCACGCCCGCCGCTTGGCCCGACACATCACCCGCCGATACGGCTCGACTCATGCACTCGACTCCAAGATCCCCGGGCTGAAGGGTAAGTGTACGCAATTTGCCGGTTGCCGCCCTTGAGGATTTCGACATATGCCCGAGCGCTCGCTGGAGCGCGAGATTCGTGCCGGCGCTTTTTTCACCGGTGTCTGCTCGTACGGTCGCGCCGGATGTCTCAAAAAGACCTGCCGCTCGGGTGTGCCGACGGCCCGCGGGCTTTGCGCTTCTCGGCAGTTGCGGCGCGCTGGCGGGCAGGAGCAGGCTCGCGGCGGTGCGGGCCGCAGACGCCGCGCGGCGGATGGCTCGCGCTCGCTGCCCGACCGAGGCCGCGGACCGCCCCGCCTCGTTTGCGGCCGGCCGGAACGGGCCGGTTTACAATGAGCGGGGCGGGTGTTAAGTATCTTCGGCGAGTCCATGATTTGCGCTCTAATAGCGTCTGGAGCTTCGAGACGTGGGACGAGCGGGGGCAGAACTGCGACGAAGTAACTGGAGACAGCTCCCGCGAGGTGCTCTACTTCGCTACGTGCCTCATCATCCACAAGCCCTGATCTTCTGCGCTGTGCTGGGGCTGCTGCTGTGCCAGCAGCTCCCCGCCGACCCGAGCGAGCCGCAAGCACCCGCTGAACAAGCTGCGCAAAGCCCCGCGGACGTGCTGCAGGAAGTCATCGTCCAGACGACCGAACCACGCTACGTCGCTCCCACCCGCCGCGACCGGATCGGACGGATCTGGGCACCGGTACTGGTGGACGGCAAGGGACCCTATCGATTCGTGCTCGACACCGGCGCCAGCCAGGCGGTGATCACCGCACGAGCGGCACAAAGTCTCGGCAACACCTCCATCGCAACCACGCGTGTGATCGGATTCACCGGCAGCGCCGAAGTGCCCACGATCCACGTGAGCCGCATGGAAGTCGGGGAGCTGCTCCTCGGTCCCAGCCAACTGCCCGTGCTGAATGATGTGTTTGGCGGCGCCCAGGGCGTGCTCGGTATTCAGGGGCTGGAAAACAAACGCATTTACGCCGACTTCGGCGGCGACCGGCTGGTGATTTCCCGCTCACACGGCGAACCGGCGCGGCCCGGTTTCATCGTCGTTCCGCTTACCAACGTCAACGGGCTGCTGATTGCGGACGTGCACGTGGGCGCGGTGCGCACCAAGGCTATTATTGACACCGGCGCTCAGGGAACGATCGGCAACAATGCGCTGCGCGATGCGCTCATGCGCCATCCGCCGCCGAACTCCAAGCGCGAGGACGTGATAGGCGTCACGCTCGATGTGCAGTCGGGCGATGGCCTTCGCGTACCGGATATCGACTTCGGCAAGATCAAGATCCAGAACGCCCATGTCATCTTCGGTGACATGTACCTGTTCCAGCGCTGGAAGATGATCGATGCACCGACGCTCAGCATCGGCATGGACGTGCTCGGCTCGTTCGACGTGCTGATCATCGACTACGCGCGGCACGAGCTGCAGATCAGGCCCCGCGAGGCTCCGGGGCCCTTCTAGAACCTGCGCCGCTTGTTCAGATCGAAGAGGTGCGCTCCGGCGCGACCTTGTAGATGACCCGCACCTCGCCCGGCCGGCGATACGGGTACTTGTCCTGCCCGAGGTATTTCTTCGCCATCGCATCGATGTGCTGGTCGGCACCGGTGTGGGTGCGCTCGACCACATGGCCGCGCACCTCAAGATAGCGATAGGGATTGTCGGGATCGGAAATCGACAGCGCCACCCGTCCATCGCGCTGCATGTTCTTGTCCTTCTGGCGGCCTTCGGCCGTATTGATCACCACGTTCTGACCGTCGTAATCGACCCAGACGGGTGTCGACTGCGGGTTGCCGTCGGCCATCAAGGTCGCCAGATGCGCGAACGCCTTCTTCTTGAACAGATCAAGGTGCGAAGCCGGAATGCCTGTCTGAGCCATGAACGCAACCTCCTACTGGCTAGCTTACTGTCGTCAGGACGAACCGCGTCCCATCTGTTTCTGTCCCATGCGCAAGAAGCGCCGGCGCTCGTTCCACTGATGCCGCGCATGCAGCCGCTCGGCTTGATTGGTGGCCTCGGGCGGCAAGGCCTGCAGCGCGCGCAGCGCCGCGGCATGCGCCATGGCGACCGCGGGATCGCTCTGCAGCAATGCCCGGTAGTGCTCGAGAAAGGCCTGCTCCACCGCCGCGCCTCCGCCCGAGAGCAGCTCGCGCGCATGTGCCCCGATGGCCGCGCTCTCGCTCGCCGGCAGGTCATGTGCGTGCGCGAGCGCGTGATCCAGATCGGCGATCAGTCGATACAGCGGCTGCAGCCAAGCCCATTCCGGGCTCGTGGTGATCTGTTGCAGCCGCTCGAGCGGGGAGGCGGGCGGGGCGAAATGCCGTTCGGCCTCGAGCAGCGCGCCCAGCACGCCCTGCAGCGCGAGGCTGCTTTCGCGCAGACTGTCCAGCCATGGACGGTCGGTGGACATGGCCACTAGCGTAACCGCTAGCGAAGATCGGCGCCAGACAACAGCGGCAGCCGGCGCTCGGCCAATTCCCCGATGCTCGCCAGCGTCACCTGTGCCGGCGGCCACGCCGCGAGTTCACGCGCATCGAGTGCATAGTGGCCCTGGCGCACGAACACGCTGGTCAGCCGCTCACGCCAGATCTGCTTCATCGCGGCGAGGATACGCAGCTTGTCATCGAACATCACGTAGTGCTCGGCCGGATACAGCCGCGCGACGGCATCGAGCATCTGCTCCTTATGCACATAGAGCAGAACCCTGCCCTGCACCGCCTGCCACAGGCCCGCGCGCTGCACCTTGCGTGGCTGGAACACGACGTCGCCGTCGGAGAGGATGACCGTAGGGCCGTGAGCGCGGCAGTGCGCCAGTGCCTCAAGCGCACGCGGGTAGAGCCGGCTCGCGAACGGGTAGTCGAGCAGGAACAGCGAAATGCGCAGCAGCTGCTGATCGTCCTGATGCTCGACGCGGTAGCGTTGCAGTGCACCCAGGTAGTCCGCGTAGCCGAGCTGCGCACGCAGCTCCTCGAAGATCTGCCAGTAACGCTCGCGGTTGCGAACACCGACCTCGCGCTCCAGATGCTCGGTCAGATCAGCCTGCACGGCGTCGTTGTCGAGCAGCGTATTGTCGACGTCGAACAGAAATACGGTCTTCGCCACGCCGGCCATGACGGCAGTGTACGCAAAAGAAAGAGGCCGCGGCGCTCGCGCGCCGCGGCCTCACAGCTTGCGGGGGAGAAGGCCGGTCAGCGCGCGCTATAACCGCGTGCGTCGAGGCAGGCGATCATCGCGCGCCGGTAATCGGCGGCGTTTCCGGACTGCTGCGCGGCGCGCGTCGGATCGAAGCCGCTCTGGTTGACGGCCCAGCTGTGGCACTCGTAGCGATCATTCTGCGTCTGGGTATCGCTCTGGCCGTTACGCGGGTACAGGAACACCCCGGCGCCGCCGCCGGTCGGTGCGCTGTAAGGAGCCGGCTGGCCCGGTGCCGTGGCCGGCGCGGCGGGCGGCTGGCCCGGCGGCGGACTGTAGTCGGCGGGCGCGGCCTGGTTGTACTGTCCGCTGTCATCGGTCGCATCGGCCGGGGTATCGGCCGTGTTGCCCGCCGCCGGCGGCGGGTCGGTGACCACGTAGCCGTTATAGCCCGGGTTCCAGGTGTAATAGACGTTGTTCCAGTAGTAGTACGGCATTCCGCCCCACCAGAACGTGGCATAGCCGAGCGGCAGGATCGGCAGGAACCAGGCAAAACCCGGATTGAACCAGACGTGTGGCCAGAACACCCCGTGCCAGTAGCCGCCGCCCCAGTAGCCGCCGCCGTGCCAGTAGGCGTTGCCGCGGGCGAAGCCGGCGCCGGCGTGGAATCCGCCCGGTCCGACGAAGTGACTGCCGGCCACGATCCCGTGGGGCGCGGCGAAGCCGGGGTGGTATCCGCCACCCGGCGCAAAATGCGGGGCCACCGAGTAGTGAGCGCCGCCAATGCCGCCAAAGTGAGCGGCCGGGGCATGGCCGCCGCCGCCGCCAAAGTGAGCGCCACCGCCAAAGTGACCGCCGCCTGAGGCATGGCCGCCGCCGCCGAAGCCGTGCTGGGCATACGTCAAAGCCGGCGCGGCGGCTACCGCAACACCGAGCAGCACGGCTGCAGCGGTCCGCATCACATGTCGCGCACTTGCTCTGTTCACTGTCCTCACCCCATCGTTAGTGGCCGGGCCCCTCGTTTCGAGGGCTCCCGGCTCAATCATTAGACGCCCGCCAACCATCACCGTTCAAGCTCACGTACATTAAAACGCAGCACCTCACTGTGGCGTTGACGTTGTCATAAGACCTGGGGCCGATTCACGTTTTTTAAAGCCAGATCAGTGACTAAGCACCCGAACGCGGTTCATCCGCCATTCAGATGCCGCCACGCGGGCGTTCCCGCTCAAAAGACCATGTTCAGGGCAATGGCGGGCGTGACGCTCGCCTCGGTGTTGCGCCCGATCTGGATGATGCGCACGCCCACCAGCACCCCGACCCGGCTGCTGAAGTTGTACTCGATCGCCGGCGCAAAACCGATCGAGTACGAGGATCCCGAGGCGCTCTGGAAAGCGCCGGCGGCAGGCTGGCCAAACAGGCTGCCGCTGACTTGCGTATTGCCGTTGTGCTGATACACGACATCGAGCGCGAGCACCCAGTTTCGGGTCAGGCTGTACTCCGCGGAAGCATCGCCGGTAAACGAATCCCCGGGCGAGGCGCGTCCGCTGAAGCCGTTCGCCGTTCCATAGACGCTCAGATTGCGCACGCTGACCGATGAAGAAATCGCGTAGGTCAGATCGAGCCGCACGCGCAGGATGCGCCCGCTGGGCATCCAGAAATAGTCCTGCGAATACACGGAAAATCCGCTGGTGTAAGCGCCGGCGCCGAAGCCATCGCTCGCGCGCGCGAGATTATCGTAGCGCCCGCTCGGCACGGTCTCATCCAGCACCAGCGCGATGGCCGGCACCTGGCGTCCCTCCTGGAACTGAGTCAGGCCGTAGGCGGCCTGCAGGGTGAGATCGCCCGCTGCGACGGAGCTGTTGGGGGCGCCGGCCGGCTCATCGTAGAAAAATCGCGGGATCAAGCCCACCGTCACCTGATCGGTGACGCCATAGAGCATGTAGGTGAGTGAGCCGAGCTCGTGATCGTAGGGACCCGCGTGCCGCAGACCGTCCGTGTCGAAGTGACTGGCCGTCATCACGTCGAACAGATACGGCTCGATCAGAGCGTGACCCTGCGGCAGCGTCGCCGCGTTGGGCGCGAGCATCGGCCCGGTCCACCAGGCATCCTGCAGCGCCTCAGCCGCGCCAGCGCTTGCCGCGCCACCGGCCATCACCACCGCCACGAGCATCTGTCTTAGCATGACCTGCGTCGATCCCCCGCTCTTGCCCCGGCGCATCATCCGCGCCCTGCGCTGATGCCACTGGCCGTTTCCGGACCTGTTTGGGCTGGCCCCGTCTGGCGACACCGCGAACTGTGTCACATTCGCTGCCCGTTAACTTTTCTTCACACTCGTCAGCACCGCCGAAGCTGCGACGTTGTTAACGCCTAGACGCCGGGCCTTCCGGCTCAATACCGACCGACCTATAAGCTTCAGGAGGAGAGATCCCATGTTCAAGTCCGTTCGTAACGTTTTGACCTGTACTGCACTCGGCCTGGCGCTCGTGGGCGTCGCCGCCAATGCGATGGCGGATGACCAGTGGCAGAAGGACCATCCGCGCCGCACTCAGGTCAACAGCCGGTTGAACAACCAGAACGCGCGCATTCACAACGAGGTGAAGGACGGCCAGATCAACAAGGCGCAGGCTGCCAAGCTGCACAGTGAAGATCACGCCATCCGCGGCGAGGAGCGCAGCATGGCCAGCACCAACGGCGGCCATATCACCAAGACTGAGCAGAAGGCGCTCAATCAGCAGGAAAACCAGGTCAGCCAGCAGATCGGCAAGTAACCTGACTGAAACTGGTCGACGGGAGCGCGGCGCACTGCGCTCCCGTTGTTCTTGCCGGCTTGGGCTCTCAGGCGCGCAGTGAGAAGGGCGTGAAGCTGGTGCCCCGGTCGTAGTAGTCCTCCTGCTCGGCGCGCTTAAGGAAGGCGACGATCCGGTAGGTCACCGGCGTCATGAACACCTCCCACGCCGATTTCAGAACGTACTGTGTGGCGGTCACCGCGAGCAGCTGCTCGGCGGGCCAAAGACCTGCGAACGCAATCGTATAGAACAGCCCTGAATCGACCAGCTCCCCGCACAGGGTGGAGCCGATGATGCGGCTCCACAGCCAGCGCCCGGATGTTAAGATCTTCATCTTCGCCAGCACGTAGCTGTTGACGAAGGAGCCGCACCAGAAGGCGATGATGGAGGCGCCGATGATGCGCGGGGTGTTGCCGAAGATCTCCTCCACGGCCGGCTGCTTCGCGCGCCAGAAATCCGCCGGCGGCAGGTGCACGACCACCGCTGCCATCAGCGCTGCGAACATAAGCGCCGCGAAGCCGCACCACACCACGCGCCGGTCACGCGCGTAGCCGTACACCTCGGTGAGGATGTCGCCGAAAATATAGGAAATGGGAAAGAACAGCACGCCGGCCAGGAACGTCACCGGGCCGAAGAGCGGGACGTTAACGGTCGACACCTTGGCCGGACCGATGAGATTCGCACACAGCAGCACGCACACGTACGCGCCGAGGATCAGATCGTAGTAGCGATAGCTCCTCAAGCGCGCACCTTCAGGAGGGCGGCGCGGGAAGCACGGTTCCGGCGGCCTCGCCAAAGCCGATCCGCACGAATCCCGCCCGTTCGCACCAGCCGCGCAGCATCACGCGGTCGCCATCCTCGAGGAAGGTGCGCGACTCCCCGCCGGGCAGTGCCAGTGCATGCTTTCCGCCCGCGGTGAGCTCGAGCAGCGAGCCGGCCTCTTCGGGCAGGCGCCCCGACTGGGTACCGCTGCCGAACAGGTCCCCCGGCGCAAGGTTGCAGCCGTTCACCGTGTGATGCGCGAGCATCTGCGCGACGGTCCACCACGACTCGCGGAACGTGGAGTGCGACAGGCGCTGCGCGCGGATGCCGCCGGATCGCATGCGGGCGCTGTCGAGCCACGCCTCGAGCTGAATGTCGATGCCGCCCGCGGCCCGGGTGGCGGCATCATCAAGGTAGGCAAGCGGCGCCGCTTCCTCGGCCGGCCGCGCCCAGGCGCTGCGAAACGGCGCCAGCGCCTCGAGCGTGACCACCCAGGGCGAGATCGTGGTGGCGAAGTTCTTGGCCAGGAACGGCCCGAGCGGCTGGTATTCCCAGGCCTGCACGTCGCGCGCCGACCAGTCATTGAGCAGGCACAACCCGAACACGTGGCGCTCGGCCTGCGCCAGGGGGATGCTGCTGCCGAGCGGGTTGCCGCGCCCGATGAATATGCCGACCTCCAGCTCGTAGTCCAGGCGCCGGGTGGGGGCGAGCTGCGGCTGCTGCGCGCCCGCGGGCATCAGCTGGCCGCGCGGCCGGCGAAACTCCTGTCCCGACACGCGCACCGAGGAGGCGCGGCCGTGGTAGGCGATCGGCATCCACTTGTAGTTGGGCAGCAGCGGATTCTCCGGACGAAACAGCCGTCCGACCGCGGTGGCGTGATGGATCGAGGCGTAGAAGTCGGTGAAATCCCCGATCGCGGCCGCCACGCGGAACTCGGCGGCGGCCTGCGGAAGCAGCAGCGCTCGCAGGCGCGGCGCGAGTGGCGAATCGGCGCGCAGCGCCGCCGACAGGGCCGCGCGCAGGGCAGCGCTGGCCTCGCGCCCCTGCGCCATGAACGCATTCAGGGTCGGCTGCGCGCACGCGCCGAGCGCCTGCGCCGCGAGCCCTTCGAAGATGCCAAGATCGTGCAGCGCGCCCAGATCGAGCAGCTGCTCACCGATGGCCACCGCGCCACGGAAGCTCTCGATGCTGTCGGCGCGGCGAAAGAGCGCGAACGGCAGGTTCTGCACGGGGAAGTCCGTGCCCGGTACATTGGCGGAAGTGACCCAGCTAGTGTGCGCAGGATCGTGGGTCGCGTTGATCGCGCTCACCGGCGCGGCCGCTCACGCGGCCGCGCGGCCGGAGCAACCAGCGTCGGGGGCGCCGCAAAGTGCTTGGGCAGATCCTGCCACAGCTGCGAATAGCCGCGCTGCAGGAGCGGGCTGTCGAGCGCATAGCGCGTCGGCCGGATCAGCGTGCGCGTCTCGAACATGAAGGCCATGGTATCGGTGAGCCGCGCGGGTCGCGAAGTATCCGCACGCCGCGCTTTCTCGTAGGTCGCCGCATCCGGTCCGTGGCCGCTCATACAGTTGTGCAGCGATGCCCCGCCCGGCATGAAGCCCTCCGCCTTGGCGTCGTAGGCGCCCTCGATCAGTCCCATGAACTCGCTGGCGACATTGCGGTGAAACCACGGCGGCCGCAGCGTGTCCTGCATCGCCAGCCAGCGCGGCGGAAAGATCACGAAGTCGATCGAATCGACCCCGGCAGTATCGCTGATCGACTGCAGCACCAGAAAGATGGACGGGTCCGGATGATCGAAGCTGATCGAGCCGATGGTGTTGAAGCGGCGCAGATCGTAGCGGTAGGGTGCGTTGTTGCCGTGCCACGCCACCACATCAAGCGGTGAGTGGTCGATGCGCGCCGACCACAGCTGGCCTGCGAACTTGGCGATGAGCTCGAAGTCCCCCGCGCGGTCCTCGTACCAAGCGACCGGAGTCTGGAAATCGCGCGGATTGGCCAGTCCGTTCGAACCGATCGGCCCGAGCTCGGGCAGCCGAAACGGCGCGCCGAAGTTCTCGCAGACGTAGCCGCGCGCCGCCTCGTCCGCCAGCTCCACTCGAAAGCGCAGGCCGCGCGGGATGACGGCAATGTGCAGCGGCGGCACTTCGATGCGCCCAAGCTCGCTGGCCAGCTGCAAGGTGCCGGTCTGCGGAACGATCAGCAGCTCCCCGTCGGCATCGTAGAAGAAGCGATCCTGCATGGAGCGGTTGGCCACGTACCAGTGGATGCCGCAGCCCACTTGCGCATCCGGTGAACCGTTGCCGCCGAGCGTAGCGAGGCCGTCGATGAAGTCGGTCGGCTCGCGTGGCAGCGGTGGCGGGCTCCAGCGCAGCTGGTTCGGCGAGGGCGTCACCTCGTCAAAGCGGCTGGTGATCTTGCCGCCTTCGCGCGCCACGAAGCTGCCGTGGACCGCGGCCGGGCGTATGCGGTAGAGCCAGCTGCGCCGGTTGGCATGGCGCGGCGCCGTGAAGGCGGTGCCGGAGAACTGCTCCGCGTACAGGCCGTAGGCGGGCCGCTGGGGGGAGTTGCGCCCCTCGGGCAGCGCACCCGGCAGCGCCTCGCTGGCGAGGTGATTGCCGAACCCGGTTTGATAGCGTGCCGGCCCACCCTCCTCGGCCCGTCCCGCAGCCATGCCTCAAAGCTCCCCTGCCCTAAACCACCACAGTATAATCTGATTCAAACGGTTGCGCGTGCAACTGTCTTGGGGGTGAACGTGACTGCTCGATCGAGGCGCCGCCCTTCACTGCGGCTGGCCGGATTCGTGCCATTCCGCTTGAACCGCCTCGCCGCCGCGGTGAGCCAGCACCTGTCGGCCGTCTACCGCGCGCGCTTCGCGCTCGAGATCCCCGAATGGCGCGTCATGGCCACCGTCGGCCAGGACCTCGGCTGCACCGCGCAGCACGTGGCCGACAGCACGCGCATGCACAAGACCCGCGTCAGCCGCGCGATCGCGCAGCTCGCCCGACGCGGCCTGATCGAGCGGGTCGCCAGTGAGCGCGACCGGCGCGAGCGCGCGTTGCGCCTGACGCGTGCCGGGCGGCGCCTGTACGCCAAGCTTGTGCCGCTGGCGCTGGCGCGCGAGCGCGCGCTGCTCGCCTGCATGAGTGGCGCCGAGCGGCGCTCGTTGTTGCGCGGGCTCGATCGACTAGAGCAGTTCCTCGGCCTTCACGAGCGGCGCAGCGCCTGAGCCCTGCTAGACTGACCGGCATGCGGGCACTTCACTCGTATCTGGCGATGGGCGTACTGGCGTGCCAGGCCGCGGCGGCGCCGCTGCCGCAACCGCTCTCGCTGACACCTTCCGCGCAGCTCACCATCGATGGCACTGCCAGCGCTTCCGGCCTCACGCTGCGGCCGCGGGCCACAGTGGCCGGAGCGGTGCTCAGCGTGAACGACCTGTCCGTCGCCATCGATGGGGCGAGCGTGACCGCCACCCGCCATGCGGATGGTTCCTGGACTGCGCCGCGCGGCCAAGCCGACGCCGGGGGCGGCAAACTCGAGGTGTTCGTCACGCACGATGGCATTCGCGAGGTGTTGAGCGGCACGCTGCCGGCGATCGCCGCGGGCGATGCTGCACAGGGCAGCAGCCTGCTGCGAGATCACAAACAGATGGCGTGGTGGATCCTCAACATCGGCATCGTGCTGATCGCGGCGATCGCCATTTCACGCCGCATGGGCTGAAGGGGGCGCGCACCGCGCGCGGTGCGCCGGCTGCCATGCACACAGGCCGTCCCAGTGTCACCGCGCAGCGCGTGGCGCTCAGCCGTGCGGCACACCAGGCTTTCGATACCCCGCGGGTGCTGGAGGATTCCCTGGCGCTCGCCGTCATCGGCTCACACGCTGCCGCCGAAATTCTCGCCCGGCCGCGCCGCTTCCAGCTGGGTTTCGCGCGCCATCTGCGCGCATTCGTCGTGGCGCGCAGCAGGCTTGCCGAGGATGCGCTGGCGCAGGCGCTCACGCGAGGCGTACGGCAGTACGTCGTCCTGGGCGCAGGACTTGATACCTTCGCCTACCGCAACCCCTATCCCGCCTCGCTGCTGCGGGTTTTCGAGGTCGACCATCCGGCCACGCAGGCATGGAAACGGGGCCGGCTTGCGGCCGCGGCCATTCCAGTGCCGCCCACCCTGAGCTTCGTGCCGATCGATTTCGAGACGCAGACGCTGCCCTCGGCGCTCGCGGCCGGCGGGTTCTCGGCGGCGGTGCCGTCATTCTTCTCCTGGCTCGGCGTCACCATGTATCTGACTCCCGAGACCGTCCTGAGTACGATGAAGTACGTGGCCTCGCTGCCCGCCGGCAGCGGCATCGTGTTCGACTATGTCGTCCCGCCTGCGACCCTGACGCCGCTGCGCCGCTACCTCTATCGCGCGCTGATGCGGCGGGTGGCCTCGGTCGGCGAGCCCTGGAAGGGATTCTTTGAGCCAGCGGCACTGCTCGCCGAGCTTCAGGCGCTCGGTTTTGCAGAAACCGAGGACCTCGGCTCAGAAGCCATCAACGCGCGCTTCTTCCAGGGGCGCTCGGATCAGCTTGAGGTGGCAGGGCCTGCCCGCCTGGTCAATGCCCGCACCAGCAGCGGCGCTCGCCCTTAGGGCAACTCCCGCGCAGTCACGGCGTGGTGATGGCCTTCAGGTAGCGATAGTAGAACGCGTTGCCGTTGTAGAACGAGGCCACCGCCACCCGTTCATCACGTCCATGGGCACGCACGTCGTCGCGATCGATGGCGATGCCGGCAAGCCCATAAGTGGGCAGACCCGCGGCCCGCGTGTAGATGCCGTCGGTGGCGCCCGTGTTCATGAAGGGCACCACCGTGAGATTCGGCCAGATCGCATGCACCGCGCTCTCGAGCGGCCGCCCCACCTCCGGCACCAGGGCCGAGGGCGGCAGCGCGCGCTGATCGGGGGCCTGGTCCGAGACCTGGCCGTCATCGGCGACGTAGCGAACTACCACACCCGGGTCGGCGAGCACCCTGATCAGCTGCGCGCGCACCTCCTCCTTCGAGTGTCCGGGAAGGATGCGGCAGTTGATCACCGCCTGGGCGCGCTGTGGCAGCGCATTGTTGGCGTGCCCACCTTCGAGGCGGGTCGCCACGCAGGTCGTGCGCATCATCGAGTTGTAGGCCGGCTGGCGCGACAGTCGCTCGATGGCCGCAGCATCAGGGGCGGCCTTGGTGATGGCGCGCATGTCGGCGGCCACCTCCCCGCTGTTGATCGTCGCCATGCGCTCGAAATAGCCGCGCGTGACGGGATTGAGTTCGAAGGGGAAGGGGTAATTGCCGATCCTGAGCAGGCCTTGCGCCAGCTGGTAGATCGCGTTGTCGGGCCGCGGCAGGGAGCTGTGGCCGCCCTTGTTGGTGACGGTCAGCTGGTAGTCCGCGTACATCTTTTCTGTCGCGGCCAGGTCAAACTCCTGCGGCACGCCATGTTCGGAGATGATCGAGTAGCCCTCGCGGCCGTCGTGGTTCAGCACGAATTCGGCCTCGATCAGCTCGCGATGATTCTTCACCAGCCACTCGACGCCGTTGCAGCAGCCGCCCTCCTCGTCCGCGGTGAGCGCGAGGATGATGTCGCGGTCCGGGCGAAAGCCCTCGCGCTTCATGCGCAGCAGCGTCGTCGTCATGATGGCATCGCCCGCCTTCATGTCGAGCACGCCGCGTCCGTAGAAGAAGCCGTCCTTCTCGGTGAGCTTGAACGGATCGGTGCTCCAGTCCTCGCGCCGTGCCTCGACCACATCCAGGTGCCCGATGAGCAGCAGCGGTTTTTTCTGGCCGCTGCCGCGCAGGCGCACCACCAGGTTCTTCTTGCGCGCATCGGCTCCGAGCACCGCAACGTCGGCCGCCGCAAAGCCGGCCGCGCGGAAGCGCTGCGCCATGGCCTGCGCCGCCGTGGTGACGTTGCCGACCGAGTCGGTGGTATTGATCTCGATCAGCTGCTTGAAGATCTCGTGCGCGAGTGCGTTGGCCGGATCGTCCGTGGCTGCTGCGCCGTGCGCATCCGGCGCGAGTACGGCAAGCAGCACAGCGGGTGCGAGCGACGACACGCGTAGGGTCATGGGGTCAGCGCTCCGTGAGCAGCTTCAAAAACCGGTAGAAGAACTCGTTGCCCTGGTAGAACGATGCGACGCCGAGGCGCTCGTCGCGCCCGTGCGAGCGGTCACCGTCGCGCTCGACGGACAGGCCGGAGAAGGTGTAGGTGGGCAGGCCTGCCGCGCTGGTGTACACCGCATCCGAGGCGCCGGCCGACATCGAGGGGATCACCTCAAGCTTGGGCCACAGCTGCCCGACCACCTGTTCCAGCGGCGCCATCAACTCGGGCAACAGCGGCGCAGGGGCAAAGCCGCCCTGATCGGGCGCCTTCTCGCTCAGCTTACCCTCCGCGGACAACCAACCGACCGTGATGGCCGGCTCGGCCAGCACCTTGATGAGTACCTGGCGGATCTCCTCGGGGGAGTGGCCCGGCAATATCCGGCAATTGACGATGGCCTCGGCGCGCTGCGGCAGGGCATTGTTAGCGTGCCCTCCCGCCAGGCGCGTGGCCACGCAGGTCGTGCGCATCAGCGGGGAGTCGTCGACATCGCGCGACAGGCGCGCGATCGCCGCCGGATCGGGCGGGTTGCGCACAATGGCCCGCATGTCGGCGGCCCGCTGGCCGGTCTCGATGCGCGCGGTGTGCTCGAAATAAGCGCGCGTGACGTTGTTGAGCTCGAACGGAAACTCGTGGGCGGCCAGGCGGCTCAGGCCGCGGCTGAGGGTATAGATGGCATTGTCCGGGACCGGCAGCGAGCTGTGGCCGCCCTTGTTGGTAACGGTGAGCTGATAGTCCGCATAGACCTTCTCGGTCGCGATGAGCCTCAGGTACTGGGGCTTACCGTGATCGGTCAGCACCGAAGCCTCGTCCTGGTTCACGACGAACTGCGCATCGATCAGCCGGCGCTCGTTGTTCAAAAGCCACGCGACTCCGTTGCAGCAGCCGCCCTCCTCGTTCGCGGTGAGCGCAAGGATGATGTCGCGCTTGGGCACGAAGCGCTCCTGTTTCATGCGCAGGAGCGTCGCCACCATGATCGCGTCCGGACTCTTCATATCGAGGCTGCCGCGCCCGTAGAAGAAGCCGTCCTTCTCGATGAGCTTGAAAGGGTCGGTACTCCAGTCCTCGCGCCGCGCCTCGACCACGTCCAGGTGCCCGATGAGCAGCACCGGCCGGTGCTCACCGCTGCCATGCAGGCGCACCACGAGATTCCTGGTGCGATCGGTCGCACCCATGAGCGCGATATCGGCGGCCGGAAAGCCCGCCTCCTGGAAGCGCTTCTGCATGGCCTGCGCGGCGGTGGTCACGTTGCCGGCCGGCGTGTCGGTGGTGTTGATCTCGATCAGCTGCCGGTAGATCTCGTGCGCCAGCGCATCGGAGGCCTTGTCGGCCGGGGTGAGGAGCGTGTCGGCCCGCGCGGTCGCTGCAGGGTCGAACACCCAGAGCAGCGCTGCGGCAAGCAGCGTCGATCCGACTACCTTCATGGGTGCCTCGCTTGCGCATCGACCACCAGCAGGCGGAACGAGCCGGGCGCGATCGGCGGCCGCGGTCGCGGCTGGGCGAGGGTGGCGGCGGGTGTTGCGCCAAAATCCGCGGTCACGAGGAAGATGCGGTGGCGGCGCGCATCGAGCGCCATGGTGCGCGCGCCCGGGCGCGTCGGCAGGGATTGCGCCACCTGCGGCAGCCCGGCGGGGCTCAGGCTCACCGCGGTGAGCACCCCGCTGCCGCACGAGGCGAATGCCAGGCGCACCCCCGGATCATAGACCGCCGCATCGACCCCTGCGCCGATCGCAGCGGTGCCCAGCACCTGGCCGCTCGTGGCATCGACGACCGCCATCACCTGGTTGCCGCACACGGTGAACAGGTGCCGGTTCGGCGCATCGATGGCAAGCCCGCTCGGCTCATCGCACCCCGGCAGCGGCCACACCGCGCTGACGCGCAGGCTGCGGGCATCGATCCTCGCGATACTGTTGCGGTCCTGGAGGTTCACGTACACCTGGCCCTGCCCGTCGCTCACCGCGAATTCGGGCTTGGCATCGAGCGCAAGCGTGCCGAGGAGCTCGCCGCTGTTCGCATCGAGCGCGGTCGCGTTGCGGCCGTGGCCGTTGAAGGTGAAGACGCGCTGCGTGGTGCGCTCGTAGAGAATCGCGTCCGGATTCTCGCCGGTGGTCCTGATCTGCCTAAGCCGGGCCAGGCTCTTCAGGTCAAACACCACGACCAGGCCGGCCCTGCCGGCGCTGATATAGCCGCGATTCAGATCGGGAGCCAAGGCGATGCCGTGCACGCCGGGGGTGTCGGCAATCTCTCCCACCAGTGATAACCGCTCGGTGTCGATCACCTGCACGCGGGTGCCGTGGGCGATGAACAGCCGATGGCTCAGCTCATCGAAGCTGAGGTAATCCCAGCCCTCATCCCCGGGCAGCGTGAGCTCATGGGTGATCCGGTACTGCGGCGGCGGGGCAGCGTCCGCGCAGGCCAGAGGCAAGCTCAGCATCGCCGCCACGCTCAGTACCGCCCGCGGCGAAATCCGGCATTTCCTGCTCAATGAATCAGCCGCGCACAAAGGTCGAGGAAGGGTCCCGGCAGCACCCCGAGCACCAGTACCGCCGCGGCGTTGACCCCGAGCACCACACGGACCGCCGGATCGTGAGCCGCGCGGTCGCGCAGCGCGCCGGGCTCATCGAAGTACATCAGCTTGATCACGCGAAGGTAGTAGTACGCCCCGACCACGGAGGTGGCGGCTGCGAGGATCACCAGCCACAGATGGTTCGTCTCCCACAGCACCTGGAAGATGCGCAGCTTCGCCCAGAAGCCCACGAACGGCGGCACGCCGGCGGTGGAGAACATCAGCACCATCATGACGCCGGCCAGCAGCGGATCGCGCCGGTAGAGCCCCTTGTAGTCATCGAGCCGGTCCGCCTCGAATCCCTTGGCGCTGGAGAGCAGAATCACGCCGAAGGAGCCGAGCGCCACCAGCACGTAGACCAGCGTGTAGTAGAGCGCCGCCGCGTAGCCATCGGGCGTCCCGGCCACGAAGCCGAGCACGATGAAGCCCACGTTCGCGATGGTCGAGTAGGCCAGCAGCCGCTTGAGGTTGGTCTGCACCAGCGCCACGACGTTGCCGAGCACGAGGCTTAAGACCGCAAGCGGCGTGAGCATCTGCGACCACTCCAGCTCGGTGCCCGCCAGTCCCTGCGCCAGCAGGCGCAACGCGAGGGCGAAGTAGGCGATCTTCGGTGCGGTGCCGATGAACAGCGTGACGCTGGTGGGGGCACCCTCGTACACGTCCGGCAGCCACATGTGAAACGGCACCGCGCCGAGCTTGAAGGCCACCGCCACCACGATGAAGGCCAGCCCCAGCACCACGCCTAAGCTCAGCGGCGCGTGCAGCCTTGCGGCAATCTCGCCGAGCTCGAGCGTGCCGGTGAGTCCGTAGATCAGCGACATGCCATAAAGGAGCGCACCGGAGGCAATTGCCCCCAGCACGAAATACTTCATGGCCGACTCGGCGCAGATGCCCGAGTCGCGATCGAACGACACCAGCGCGTAGACCGACAGGGCCAAAAGCTCGACCCCGAGGTACACAGTCAGCAGGCTGTTGGCGGAGACCAGCACGAAGATGCCCAGCAGCGCGGTGAGTGCCAGCACGTAGTACTCCCCGCGCATGAGATTCCGGTGCTCGAGGTAGCTGCGCGAGTAGGTAAGCGCCACCGCCACGACCAGAAAGCCCACCAGCTTGAGCGCGACGGCCAGATCATCGGCGCGGTACATCCCGCCGAACAGCAGCGTCGGCTGGGAGACCCGGCCGTAGCGCACGGTGAGCGCCGCCCCTGCGGCGAGTGCGAGCAGCGTCAGCATGGGAGTGAGCCCGCGGCGCTTCTCGCCGGCGAACACATCGACCAGCAGCACCAGGCACACGGCGATGGCCAGCCAGATCTCGGCGATGGCCGGGGCGAAGGCGGACCACTGGAGCGCTGTTGCGGGCATGGTGATGGGGGTGGCCCTACAGTTTGGTGGCAGCCGCCTGGCTCACCAGGTGATGGATGGTCGGCTGCATGACCTTCAGCAGCGGCGCCGGCCACACGCCGATGACCAGCACGGCGATCGCCAGCGCCCCGAGCACGATGAACTCGCGCGGGTTCAGATCCTTGAGCGCCGCCACCCGCGGGCTCGTGACCGGGCCGAATACCACACGCTTCACCAGCCACAGCGTGTAGCAGGCGCCCAGCACCAGGGTCACCGCCGCCAGCGCCGAATACCAGAAGCTCGCGCGGAAGCTGGCGATGATCACCAGGAATTCGCCGACGAAGCCGGAAGTACCCGGCAGGCCGGTGTTGGCGAGCGCGAACAGCACCATGAACGCTGCGAACACCGGCATGGTGTTGATCACCCCGCCGTAGTCGGCGATCTGCCGGCTGTGCATGCGGTCATAAAGCACCCCGACGCACAGGAACAGCGCCCCCGAGATCAGACCGTGCGAGATCATCTGCACCATCGCGCCATCGAGGCCCATGCCGGCCCCGGTCAGGCTGCCGGTCGTGCGCACGATCTCGTAGATCACGAAGGCGCCGAGAGTCACAAAGCCCATGTGGGCGATCGAGGAATAGGCGATGAGCTTCTTCATGTCCTGCTGCGCAAGCGCCACAAAGCCGATGTAGATCACCGCGATCAGCGACAGCGCGATGATGAGCAGGTCGAGTTCGCGGCTGGCATCGGGAGCCACCGGCAGACTGAAGCGCAGGAAGCCATAGCCACCCATCTTCAGCATGATGGCCGCCAGGATCACCGAGCCGCCGGTGGGCGCCTCAACGTGCGCATCCGGCAGCCAGGTATGTACCGGCCACATGGGTACCTTGACCGCGAACGCCAACAGGAAAGCCACGAAGATCCAGCGCTGCTCGATGAGCGTCAGCGGCAGCGCCTGCAGGGCTGCGATCGAGTAGCTGCCGCCCTTGACGTACATGTAGATCAGCGCCGCCAGCATGAACACCGAGCCGAGGAAGGTGTAGAGGAAGAACTTGATCGTGGCGTAGACGCGCCGCGGGCCTCCCCAGATGCCGATGATGAGGAACATCGGGATCAGCATCGCTTCCCAGAAGAAGTAGAACAGCAGCGCGTCGGTTGCCGAGAATACCCCGATCATGAGGCCTTCCATGACCAGGAAGGCGGCGAAGTACTGGGCCGGGCGCGCCTCGATCACCGTCCATCCCGCGATCACCACCGGCACGGTCATGAACGCGGTGAGCACGATGAGAGGCAGCGAGATGCCATCGACGCCGAGCGAGTAGTACGCCTGGAAGCGGGGAATCCACGGCAGCTTCTCTACCAACTGCAGCGATGCGGTGGCGGTGTCGAATGAGCTCCACAGCGGCACTGCCAGTATGAGCGTCACAAGCGAGGCGCTGAGCGCCAGCCAGCGCCCGGCGACGATGTTGCGATCCCCCAGCGTCAGCACCAGGACGCCGGCGAGAATCGGCAGCCAGATCAGGATCGACAGCAGGTGATGCATCGGTTGGCTTTAGCCTTGGGCGTGCGCGAGGAACCAGCCGAGCAGGACCGCAAGTCCGATCACCATCCAGAAGGCGTAGGAGTACAGGTAGCCGCTCTGCACGCGGCGCAGCACCCCGCCAAACCAGCTGACGCCGTCGGCCGTGCCGTTGACCATCACCCCGTCGATCAGCCCCTGATCACCGCCCTTCCACAGACCCGCGCCGATCACTCGCGTGAGGGCCGCGATGACGTTCTCGTTGAACCAGTCGAAGTAGTACTTGTGCGTGAGCAGCCGGTACAGCCAGTGAAAGCGCGCCTGTGCCTGATCTGCCAGCGCCGGACGCATCAGGAAAAATACCCAGGCGGTAAAAACTCCCGCGGCGGCGAGCCAGAACGGCGCGGCGAGCAGCCCGTGCAGGGCGAACGAGACGGCGCCTGAGAAGTCCGCGCCGACCTTGGCCGTCACGTCGTTGCGCTCGAGCACGAAGATCGAATGGCCAAAGTAGCTGCCGAACAGCACCGAGCCGGCCGTGAGCGCGCCAATCAGCACCGAGGGGATGGCGAGCGCCACCAGCGGCACGGTGACGACCGGCGGGCTCTCGTGCGGGGTGTGGGCATGCCCGTGGCCGTGCTCGCCGTGCCCGTCCTTGCGGAAGCGCTCCGGACCGTGGAAGGTCATAAACAGCATGCGGAAGGTGTAGAGCGCGGTGACGAACACGCCGCACAGCACGCACCAGTAGGCGTAGCTCGCGCCAAAGCGGTGCGACTCATGCACCGCCTCGATGATCGCATCCTTGGAGTAGAAGCCGGAGAAGAACGGCGTGCCGATGAGCGCGAGGGCGCCAATCCAGCAGGTGACCGCGGTGATCGGCATGTACTTGGCAAGTCCGCCCATCTTGCGCATGTCCTGCTCGTGGTGCATGCCTATGATGACCGAGCCGGCCGCCAGGAACAGCAGCGCCTTGAAGAAGGCATGTGTCATCAGGTGAAAGATCGCTGCTCCATAAGCTGACACCCCGAGGGCCACGGTCATGTAGCCCAGCTGCGAGAGCGTCGAATAGGCGATCACCCGCTTGATGTCGTTGTTGACCACTCCGAGCAGGCCCATGAAGAACGCGGTGGTGGCGCCGATCACCAGCACGAAAGACAGCGCGCCTTCCGAGTACTCGAACAGCGGCGACATGCGCGCCACCATGAAGATGCCCGCCGTCACCATGGTGGCCGCGTGGATCAGCGCCGAGATGGGTGTCGGTCCTTCCATGGAATCGGGCAACCACACGTGCAGCGGAACCTGCGCGGACTTGCCCATCGCGCCGATGAAGAGACAAACGCAGATGAGGGTCAATGCGCCGACGCTGTGGGTTGCACTCAGCGGCAGCAGCGTCTGCGCGATGTGCGGAGCGGCGGCGAACGCGGCCGCATAGTTGAGCGAGTCGGTGTAGTAGGCGATGCCGGCAATGCCGAGCACGAAGCCGAAATCGCCGATGCGATTGACGATGAAGGCCTTCAGGCTGGCAAAGATCGCGCTCGGTCGGGTGTACCAGAAACCGATCAAGAGATAGGACACCACCCCGACCGCTTCCCAGCCGAAGAACAGCTGCATGAAGTTGTTCGACATCACCAGCATGAGCATGGAGAAGGTGAACAGCGAGATGTAGCTGAAGAAGCGCGTGTAACCCTCATCGTCTGCCATGTAGCCGATGGTGTAGACGTGTACGCACAGCGACACGAAGGTCACCACCGCCATCATGAGCGCGCTGAGGCGGTCGATGAGGAAGCCGACCTCCATGTGCATGCCGTCGCTCACCAGCCAGGTATACACCGGCGCGTCGTACACCGGCGCGCCGCCCCAGTAAATCTCCTTCAGCACCACCAGCGACAACAGGCACGAGATGCCCACCGCAAGACAGGTGAACGTGTGCGCCCCGCTGCGCCCGATGAGGCGGCCGGCCAGGCCGGCGATGAGCGCGGCGAGCAGCGGCAGCAGCGGGATGGCGATCAGCACGCTCGGATTCATGAGTTCGTACCGTCAGCCTTTCAGTGTGTCCAGATCTTCGACGTTGATGCTGCGGCGCTCGCGGAACAGCACCACCACGATGGCAAGGCCGATGGCAGCTTCGGCCGCCGCCACGGTCAGGATGAAGAAGACGAACACCTGGCCATTCACATCGGCGAGGTAGCGCGAGAAGGCGATGAAGTTGAAGTTGGCCGCGAGCAGCAGCAGCTCCACGCACATCAAAAGCAGGATGACGTTCTTGCGGTTGAGGAAGATGCCGGCGACGCTCAGCGAGAACAGCACACCGGACAGGGTCAAAAGCTGCGCCAGCGTGATCATCCGCCCTTCTCCGCGTCCATTTTCACGATGCGCAGCCGGTCCGCACGCCGCACCGCGACCTGCGCCGAGACATCCTGCTGCTTCAGCCCCGTCCGGCGGCGCATGGTGAGGGTGATGGCAGCGACGATCGCGACCAGCAGCAGCATGGCGGCAAGCTCGAACGGATAGGCGTAGCGGGTGTAGAGCACGCGCCCGAGCTCGAGCGTGTTGCTGTAGGTGGCCGGCTCGGGCGTGCCGCCGTGGCTGGCGTCGATGCCGAGGCCACCGCGCGACCACACCACGCCCACGATCTCCACGATCACCGCAAGGGCCGTGAGCCAGCCGAGCCAGGCGAAACGGGTGAAGCCCTGGCGCAGCTCCGCCAGATCGATGTCGAGCATCATGACCACGAACAGGAACAGCACCATCACCGCGCCGACGTAGACCAGCACCAGCACCACCGCCAGGAACTCCGCCTCGATGAGCAGCCAGATGGCCGCCGAGGTGAGGAAGCACATGACCAGCCCGAGGGCTGAGTACACCGGGTTGCGCGCGGTGATCACCACCAGCGCCGAGAGCACCAGGATGGTGGCGAACACATCGAACAGCGCCTGGATCAGCATGGCGCGCTCATCGGAACGGCGCGTCCGCCGCGCGGTCGGTGGCGATCATCGCCTCGTAGCGCTCGCCCACCGCCAGCAGCTTGTCCTTGCTCATGATGTTCTCGCCGCGCCGTTCCATGTGGTACTCGTGGATGCGGGTCAGCACGATGGCATCCACCGGGCAGGCCTCCTCGCAGAAGCCGCAGTAGATGCACTTGAACAGATCGATGTCGTAGCGGGTGGTGCGCCGCGTGCCGTCCGGCGCCACATCCGAGTCGATGGTGATGCACACCGCCGGACACACCGCCTCGCACAGCTTGCAGGCAATGCAGCGTTCCTGGCCGTTGGCATAGCGGCGCAGCGCGTGCAGGCCGCGGAAGCGCACCGACTGCGGCGTCTTCTCTTCCGGGTAGTTGAGCGTGTACTTGTTGCTGAACAGCGTGCGCGCCGTGACCATGAGCCCCTTGAAGAGCTCGGGCAGCAGGAAGGTCCTGAAGGGATTCAGCGCCATCTTTGCCTCAGTGATACCAGGAGCGCGACCACGGCCCGATGTGCAAGCTCGCCAGCAGCATCTCCACGCCAATCCATACCAGCGTCACCGGGATCAGCGCCTTCCAGCCGAGGCGCATGATCTGGTCATAGCGATAGCGCGGGAAGGTGGCGCGGAACCACAGGAACAGGAACACCAGCAGGAATACCTTGATGAACAGCCACAGGAAGCTCGGCGCGCCAAGCCAGGCGAGCGCGGGCACCGAGCCGAGGCCCGGATAACCCTCGAGCGGTCCCTGCCAGCCGCCGAAGAAAAACACGGCGGTGAGGGCGGAGATCAGGATCATATTCGCGTACTCGGCGAGGAAGAACAGCGCGAACGCAATGCCGGAGTACTCGACGTGAAATCCGGCCACGATCTCCGATTCCCCCTCCGCCACGTCGAACGGGGCGCGGTTGGTCTCCGCGATCCCCGAGATGAAATACACCATCAAGAGCGGAAACAGCCAGAACCAGTTCCAGGACAGAAAGCCGCCGGTCTGGGTCGTGACGATGGTGCCAAGATTCATGCTGCCGGTAGCCATGAGCACGCCGACCAGTGCAAAGCCCATCGCGATTTCGTACGCCACCATCTGGGCGGCCGAGCGCATGGCGCCGAGGAAGGCGTACTTAGAATTGGTCGCCCAGCCGGCGATGATGACCCCGTAGACGCCCATCGAGGTGAGGGACAGCAGGTACAGCAGCCCGGCGTCGGCCTTCGAGACCACCACGGTCGGTGACAACGGGATCACCGCCCAGGCGGCGAAGGCCGGCACCAGCGCGATCAGCGGCGCGAGACGAAACAGCAGCCTGTTGGAATTCGTCGGGATGACGACTTCCTTCATCAACAGCTTGAAGACATCCGCGAACGGCTGCCCCATGCCGGGGAACAGGCCGAAGATGCGCACCCGGTTGGGTCCGCGGCGCAGCTGCATCCAGCCGATCACCTTGCGTTCCCACAGCGTCAGCATGGCGACGCAAACGATCAGCGCCACGGTGATGACGAGGATCCACGCCGTCGAGTGCGCGTAGTCCGGCAGTGACAGCCAGGTGTTTGTGAGTCGCTGCAGCACTTTCGCTCGCCTTGGTGCCTTCTACCGTCAGTACGAGGCGGCCGGCGTGCGGCCCTCGCGCGTTCTTTGCAGCGAGGGCGCGCGGCGCACCAGCGCGTCGGTCTGATACATGGGAACATCGATGAGCGTGCCCCCTTCCGGGTGCGCATCAGCTGCCGCAAGCCTCACGGCATGGCTGCCCTGGTAGGGCGCCGGCACGACTCCTTCGCAGGCCCTGCGCACCTCGGCCAGTACCTGCTCGGAGGACTGATAGTCGAACGCGTCAAGGTTCAACAGGTTGCCGAGCACGCGCAGGATCTTCCAGCCCGGGCGCGCCTCGCCGACCGGCAGCGCCGCCCCCGCCTGGCTCTGCCACAGCCCCTCGCAGTTGACGTAGGTGCCGGAGCTCTCGGCGAATGTCCCCATGGGCAGCAAGACGTGAGCGATGCGCTTGACTTCCGCGCTCGCAAACGGGGTCACCGCGACCACGAACTCGGCCTTGCCGAGTGTGCCCAGGCTGTCCGGATCGAGCAGGTCCACAGGAGGCTCCACCCCGCCGAACAACAGGTAGGCGCGCAGGCTGCGCGAGAGCATCTCGCGTGCGTTCATTCCCACCTTCTCGAGCGCCTTGCCGCCCGCCTCGCGGTGCGGAACGGCACCGGCGAGATAGGCGCCGGCGGCGTTGCCGCCCTCGGCGATCCGGCCGAGCGTGGCTCCGGTGATCTGGGCCAGCGCGCCGGCGAGTGCCCGCAGGTCCGCAAAAGCGGGATGGCGTGCGGCGAGCGCGCCCAGCCACACGGCGCGTTTCTCGCCGGACAACAGCGTCTGCGCCGCAGCACGGTGTGCGTCCATCACCGGCGCGGCATTCACCGCGGAGCTGAGCGGCGCTGCAACGCTCTTACCGGTGGCGGCCGCGGCGGCAGCCACGACGGCGGCCAAATCTGCCACCAGGTCGTAAGGCATCGAGGTCAGGTAGGCGGATACCGGGAACAGGTACGGGAAGCGCGCAGGATTGAGCATCGCCACCGAGCCGCCGCGCTGTGCCGCCTTGCGCACGCGGTGCGCCAGCATCGGCGCCTCGCGGCGCAGGTTCGAGCCGATGATGAACAGTCCGCTAAGCGCATCGACCTCGGCAATGCGCATGCCGAGCCCCGGAAACACCGGATCGGCAGCCTGGTCGCGAAAATCGCTCTGTCGCAGGCGATGATCGATGTTGTGGCACTTGAGCCCGCGCGCCAGGCGCGCTGCAAGGTACAGCTCCTCGGTCGTGCTCGAGCTGCTGGCGAGGATTCCAAGCTCTGCCGCGCGCTCGATGAGGCCCTCGGCGACGCGCATGAGCGCAGGCTCCCAGTCGCTCTCGACCCATTCGCTGCCGTGCCGCAGCAGCGGGCGCTCGAGCCGGTCGGGGCTGTACACCCCCTCGTAGCTGAAGCGGTCGCGGTCGGCGATCCAGATCTCGTTGATCGCCTCGTTCTCGCGCGGCACCACGCGCATCAGGCGTCCGCGCAGCACGTGGCCGAACAGGTTGGTGCCCACCGCGTCGTGCGGGGAGATGAGCGGCACCGACGCCATCTCCCAGGCGCGCGCGGTAAAGCGGTAGGGCTTGGAAACCAGCGCGCCGACCGGACACAGGTCGATCACGTTGCCGGACAGCTCGTGGTTGACCGTGCTCTCGATGTAGGTGCGCACGCTCATGTGCTCGCCGCGGCCGATCATGCCGAGCTCCTGGATGCCGGCGATCTCCTCGGTGAAGCGGACGCAGCGGGTGCACTGAATGCAGCGCGTCATGTCGGTGGCGATGAGTGGACCCAGGCTCTCATCCGCCACCGAGCGCTTACCCTCGTTGTAGCGCGAGACATCGCGACCGAACCCCATCGCCAGGTCCTGCAGTTCGCACTCCCCGCCCTGGTCGCAGATCGGACAGTCAAGCGGGTGATTGATGAGCAGGAACTCCATCACCGAGCGCTGCGCGCCGATGGCACGCGGGGACTTGGTGAAGACCTTCATGCCTTCGGTGACCGGGGTGGCGCAGGCCGGCAGCGGCTTGGGCGCTTTCTCCACATCGACCAGGCACATGCGGCAATTGGCCGCGACCGACAGCTTCTCGTGGTAGCAGAAACGCGGCACATAGGCGCCGCTGCGGTCGGTGGCGCGGATGATCATCTCGCCCTTCCTGGCCGCGACCGGCACGCCGTCGACTTCGATGTTGACCAGGTCATCTGCCATGGCGGATTCCGTGCGGCATCAGGCGGCCTGCGCTCCCTGTGAGTCGGCGACCAGGCTGCGTCCGCCGTGATCGATCATGTATTCAAACTCGTGGCGGTAGTGCTTGAGGAAGCTCTGTACCGGCCACGCCGAGGCGTCCCCAAAGGCACAGATCGTGTGACCCTCGATGCGGTTCGCCACATCCAGCAGCAGTGCGAGTTCCTCGCGCCGCGACTGTCCGGCCAGCACGCGCTTGAGCAGGCGGTTCATCCAGCCGGTGCCCTCGCGGCACGGGGTGCATTGTCCGCACGACTCGGACATGTAGAAGCGCGAGATGCGCTCGAGCACCCGCACCATGCAGGTGCTCTCATCCATGACGATGGCAGCGCCGGTGCCGAGCGCGGAACCGGCAGCCTTCACCGAGTCGTAGTCCATGTTGGTCTTCAACATGATCTCGGCCGGCACCACCGGGACTGAGACCCCGCCGGGAATGACCGCCTTGAGCTTGCGGCCGGCGCGTACGCCGCCGCACAGCTCCAGAAGATCCGCGAACGGAATCCCGAGCGGCAGCTCAAGATTGCCTGGCTTCTGCACGTGGCCGGAGACCGAGAAGATCAGCGTGCCGCCCGAGTTCTGGGGACCCAAGCCTGCGAACCAGGCCGGCCCCTTGCGCAGGATGGTCGGCACGGAGGCGAAGCTCAGCGTGTTGTTGATGGTGGTGGGCGCCCCGTACAGGCCGAAGTTGGCCGGGAATGGCGGCTTGAAGCGCGGCTTGCCGGGCTTGCCCTCGAGCGAGTCGAGCAGCGCCGTCTCCTCGCCGCAGATGTAGGCGCCGGCGCCGACGTAAGTATGCAGATCGAAGTCGACGCCTGAGCCCTTGATGTTCTTGCCCAGCAGTCCGCCTTCATAGGCTTCGCCGAGCGCCGCCTCGAAGCGCGGAACCGGCTCGCCCAGAAACTCGCCGCGGATGTAGTTGTAGGCCACCGTGGTGTTGGTGGCGTAGGCGGCAATCGCCAGTCCTTCGATCAGGGCGTGCGGGTTATAGCGCAGGATGTCGCGGTCATGGCAGGTGCCCGGTTCGCTCTCATCGGAGTTGCAGACCAGGTACTTCTGTACCGGGGAGTTGCGCGGCATGAAGCTCCACTTGGTGCCGGTGGGAAAGCCCGCACCGCCGCGCCCGCGCAGCCCCGAGGCCTTGACCTGGTCGATGACCTGCTCGCGCGGGGGCTTCTCGCGCAGCAGCCGCTCCCACACCTCGTAGCCACCGATGCTGCGGTAGGTTGCGATTTTCCAGGGCTGCTCGAGCTTGAGCGGCTCGAACACCGTCAGGTTCATGCGCTCGGCGTACCTGTCCTGCACGGCGCTCATTTGAGCTCATCCAGAATCTGATCGAGCTTCTCGGTGGTCAGGTGCTCGTGGAACAGGTGGTCCACCATCATCATCGGGGCCCCGGTACAGGCGGCCAGGCACTCCTCCTCCCGCTTGAGGAAGATGCGCCCGTCTTCAGTACTCTGGTTGAGCTTGATGCCGAGCTTCTTCTGCGCGTGCGCGAGCAGCTCCTCCGCGCCGTTCAGCATGCACGAGATGTTGGTGCAGATGCTGACATGGTGCCGCCCGCACGGGTGTGTCTCGAACATCGAATAAAAGCTTGCGACCTCGTACACCTGAATGGGCGGCAGCTTCAGGTACTCCGCCACCGCATCCATGAGCTCGCTGGTGAGGAAGCCGTTGTTCTGCTCCTGCACGGCGCGCAGCGCGGCGATACAGGCCGAGCGCTGCCGTCCGGGCGGAAACTTGGCCTTCCAGTGATCGATTTCCTCGAGCGTGCGGGCCGACAGAAGCTTCAGCTTGCTGTCAGCGAGACTGCTGCCGCGCGGGTTGGTGGTGGTGCTCAACGGTCGATTTCCCCGAACACGATGTCCTGTGAACCGATCACCGCGACCACGTCGGCGAGCATATGGCCGCGACACATCTCCTCGAGTGCCGCCAGATGGGCGAAGCCCGGCGCCCGGCACTTGAGCCGATACGGCTTGTTGGCGCCATCCGACACCAGGTAGATGCCAAACTCGCCCTTGGGCGCCTCCACGGCGGCGTAGGTATCGCCGAGAGGCACGTCATAGCCTTCGGTGAAGAACTTAAAGTGATGGATGAGCGCCTCCATGTCCTCTTTCATGCGCTCGCGCCGCGGCGGCCGCACCTTGGTGTCATCGATCATGACCGGGCCCGGATGGGCCCGCAGCCACTCGACGCACTGGCGGATGATGCGATTGGACTGGCGCATCTCCTCGACGCGCACCAGGTAGCGGTCGTAGCAGTCGCCCTTGAGGCCAACCGGTATGTCGAAATCCATCCGCTCGTAGACCTCGTAGGGTTGTTTCTTGCGCAGGTCCCAGGCGACTCCGGAGCCGCGCAGCATCGGCCCTGAGAAGCCGAGCTGCATCGCACGCTCAGGTCCCACGACACCGATGTTGACGGTGCGCTGTTTCCAAATGCGGTTGTCGGTCAGCAGCGTCTCGTAGTCATCGACGCAGGCGGGAAAGCTTTCCGTGAACGCCTGGATAAAATCCAGCATGGTGCCGGCGCGCGCCTCGTTCATGCGCGCGGCGTCCTTCTGCGAGCGCCACTTCGAGGCCTGGTACTTCGGCATCGAGTCGGGCAGATCCCGATAGACGCCACCCGGGCGGTAATAGGTGGCATGCATGCGCGTGCCGGAGACCGCCTCGTACACGTCCATGAGTTCCTCGCGCTCCTTGAAGCACAGCAGGAACACCGTCATGGCGCCGATGTCGAGGCCATGCGCGCCGAGCCACATGAGGTGATTCAGGATGCGGGTGATCTCATCGAACATCACCCGGATGTACTTGGCGCGCTCGGGCGGCTCGATGCCGAGCAGCCGCTCGATAGCGAGCACATAGGCGTGCTCGTTGCACATCATCGACACGTAGTCGAGCCGGTCCATGTAGCCGATCGACTGGTTGAAGGGCTTCGACTCGGCCAGCTTCTCGGTCGCCCGATGCAGAAGCCCGATGTGCGGATCGGCCTTCTGGATCACCTCGCCGTCGAGCTCGAGCACCAGGCGCAGCACCCCGTGAGCCGCCGGGTGCTGTGGCCCGAAGTTCATGGTGTAGTTGCGGATCTCGGGAAACGGTGCGGTGGCCATCAGCGTGGCACCTGCGGGTCTTTGAGTGCCGGCTCATAGCGATGGTCGTGGCGGATGACCTTCGGCACCAGCACCCGCGGTGTGATGCTGACCGGCTGATACACGACGCGTCCCTTGTCGGGGTCGTACTGCACCTCGACGTTGCCGCCCAGGGGGAAGTCCTTGCGGAACGGGTGCCCGATGAAGCCGTAGTCGGTGAGGATGCGGCGCAGGTCCGGATGACCGCTGAACAGGATGCCGAACAGGTCGAACGCCTCGCGCTCGAACCAGTTGGCGCTCGCCCACACCTCAACCACCGAGTCCATGACCGGTTCGAGTGTATCGGCACACTTCGCCGTGAGGCGCAGGCGCTGGTTGCGGCTGATGGACAAGAGCTGGTAGACGACCGCGAAGCGACCCGGCTCCTCGGGGTCGGGCGAGTCGCTGCGCGCCACCCGCCCGCGGCTGAAGCCCGAGCGGGTGGCGCTTTGGGTCTGCCACTCATCACGCCCGTAGTGCAGGTAATCGAGGCCGGCCAGATCCATCAGCATCTCGAACTTGAGCTCGGGCGCATCGCGCAGGGTGCGGCACACCGACAGAATCTCCGCCGGATCGGTCTCGTACGAGAGCTCCTGCGTGCGCGCGGACACGCGCCGCGCGCGGCCCTGCAGCTGTGCATCGACCTTGCGGGCGAGAGCCTCGATGAGCTCGCTCACCTTTCTGACCCTTCCATTCGCACTATCTGGCGATCGTGCTGGTGCGCGCGATCTTTTTCTGCAACTGCACGATGCCGTACACCAGCGCTTCCGCCGTCGGCGGGCAGCCCGGCACGTAGACATCCACCGGTACGATGCGATCGCAACCGCGCACCACCGCATACGAGTAGTGATAATAGCCACCGCCGTTGGCGCAGGAGCCCATCGAGATCACCCAGCGCGGCTCGGCCATCTGGTCGTAGACCTTGCGCAGCGCGGGCGCCATCTTGTTGACGAGCGTCCCGGCCACGATCATCACATCCGACTGCCGCGGGCTCGGGCGGAACACCACGCCAAAGCGATCGAGGTCATAGCGCGAGGCGCCCGCGTGCATCATCTCCACCGCGCAGCAGGCAAGGCCGAAGGTCATCGGCCACAGCGAACCGGTGCGGGCCCAGTTCACCAGGTTGTCGACCCGGGTGGTGAGGAAGCCGCGCTGCGCAAAACCGTCCAGGCTTTCGGCCGTCAATCCCACTCCAGCGCTCCCTTCTTCCATTCGTAGATAAACCCCACCACCAGAATGGCGAGGAAGATAGCCATGGCGATCAGGCCGAACAATCCGATCTTGCCGAGCGCCACCGCCCACGGAAACAGGAACGCGATCTCAAGATCGAACACGATGAACAGGATCGCCACCAGGTAGTAGCGCACATCGAAGCGGTTGCGCGAGTCCTCGAACGGCTCAAAGCCGCACTCGTACGATGACAGCTTGGCGCGATCGTTCGGGAAACGGCTGAAATGGCGCCCGATACCGGTGCCGAGCACAAGCAGCACGACCGCCAAGCCTGCGGCCACGACCAGAAAGATCAGGATCGGCAGATAGTTCGACAGCATGCGCGACCTGCGCTTAAGAGGCCGGCATTGTAGCAGCGCGTCACGCGTTTTGGTGCCGACGGTCGGAACCTATGGACATTGGCGGTCCAATGACTTAGGCGTGGATGTGGGGGTTACGCCTGAAGGGCCGGTAGGCTATGAGGATCAATGCCGCAGCCCGCCGCCGGCGTTATCAGACGCGCCGTTCAAAGACTTTTGGAGGGATAAGAAGTGACAAAGCGCCGCGCAAAGAGTGCAAGAACTTGGCGACAGGATGCGCGCAGCGGGATTTGTGCTACGACAGGTCTGGGTTCATCCGGGGGATTGGGAGCGGGTAAAGGCTTTCGTAGCGCGTCTGGCCGCCCAAGCGAGCAGGAAGGAGCACATGACCTTCGAGACATGCAAGGCGCCCGGAAATCGCCGGACACAGTACCGGACTCATTGAGGAGCGGCTGAGCCGGTGCGACCAGGTACTGGGCGCAAGCATCGTTTCTATGCCGGCGCGCGGACTAGGGCGTCGGTACGCACATCTCCTCAACCTGCAGCGTGATCCGCCATCGCCGCTTAATTGCCGCACATCGTACCCTTAGAGCCGCCCGCGATGCAGGGCTTTATCAGTCGCTGCAAATGCTCGATGTCATTCTGCGCCTCGTTCGCAAAGGCCCGCGCCTCATCTGGTGTCATGCAGATCAGACGACCTGAAAGACGTGATCCCATAACCTCCTCGCGCCGGCAGAAGGCCTTCTCACCATGGTTCATGTACGCGGTATACCCTTTCTGACGCAGACGCTTCTCCAGCAGCGCGTCCGCGTCCGCCGGAGCGGCTACTGGCGCGCTCGGGGCGGCAGAGGGGACTGGGGTCGTCGGGGGCGCCGCGGGGGATTGCACAGACGAGGGTGCTTCCGTGGTCGGCGTGGCAGCTGCTGCGGGCGGATCAGCAGCCACAGCCTGGTGGCTCGAGCCGATAGTCAAGAATACCAGTGCTACCGCGAGTCGCATGGCGGCCCCCTGGTTGGTAAGCGGGATGAATTAACCGCTCGCTGTACGGTCCCGTCTCGAGGCCATGAGCTTCAGCCACCAAGACCGGCAGCGTCAAGCATCGTCGAGGCCAACTCGGGCTTGCAATAATACGCGCACGGGGCGGGGTACGGCGCGCATTTCGAAGTCCGCTTCGCTAGGGCAAGCGAGGCGTTCGCCGCACATTGTCCGCCTGCGACGGCACCCTGTCCGCTTTCGACTTGCCACGGATGGTGACCACCGGGGGAGTTGCGCGTTCCTTCCGTTCCCAATAGTTGATTAAACGGCGAATCGGAGCGAGTCGGCTGCTTTTGACCCGCCACGGCCAATTCGAGCGTGGAAATGCCGCCGGTAGTGACGCCGATGCGGCCGCGTTAGCTATCACGGCCGCTCCAGCGTTGAGGGCGCGGCCGAAGGCGCTCACACTGGGGTGAGCAAGGCCACAAGCAGGGGTACAAGCCTATGCGCGCCATAGTCTGCAGCCTGATCCTCGGTCTCTTCCCTGCGCTCTGCCTTGCGGAGACTGTTCAATTCCTCTTCATCGGCTACATCGGCCCCGGGCCTAACGATAATCTGCCCACTTTCTGGAACGGTCCGGGTCCCGAGCCGTCCACCTTTCAAATGACGTTTGATGTCAACACGCTTTCCCCACTTAATTCGGTTAGCTACACCTTTGGAGCTTCCCCGGCGGGCCCTACCATCTATTCAATAACAGCTGACCTTGTGGCAACTGATTTCAGTTTAAGCCTCGACGGTAAGACGGTTCTGCAGAGTCCGCTCGCAAACTTCAGTTTTTCCGGAGCTCAACTGGGAACCTTCTCCTTCATAGGGGGCGGCGTAAGTGCTGGAACGCCCGGAGCCAGTTTTTTCTTCGTTCCCGATTTCGCCCTTGGTGCAACCCTGCAATCCGTATTAGCGGGATCGAAAGATCCGCTGGGTCTTCTTCTAAATGGCAGCGTCTTCCTCTACGACAACGGCGACCCCTCGATGCTGTACCTAGGCTTTGATAATTCCCAGGAAGGCGCACTGATAGGCGGGGAGGGAACGGCCGTGCCCGAGCCGCACATCCCTGCGCTGTTGGCACTCGCAGGTATCGGTCTGGGCTTCGTTCACAGGCGCCGCGTGATGCTGCGTGCCACCTCGAACTTTTTCACCAGAGTTGCGTAACACTTTGGCGGCTGATCAATAGGCTTCACGGGCGGCATGCTCGGGCGCGACGGCACCGACATGCACCCGTTTGTATATCAAACCAAGCTCGCCGCCGGACGCATTGTGAGCCTGTACGCGCTGCACGTCGGGCGAACCTACGCGGGTGTTATGGCGGGAACTCCCGACAGCAAGTACAACGCCCAAGTAATCGAACGAGCGCGGCGTCAAATGATTCCGCTGTGGAGTGATCGGCCAACTTACGTGATTCCACCCATGCTGCGGATGGTCACGGAGGCAGCAAGGACACGAGCGCTTGCCACAGATGACGTACCACTTGTGGCTAACCTCAGAGCCGCTCTCGGGAGTCTGGTGCGGCTCGAAGCTCGTAGCCATTTACTGGGGCTCTTCCGACTGTGGGACCCCCTATTGGTGCCGACGGTCGGATTCGAACCGACACGCCTTGCGGCGCTAGCCCCTCAAGCTAGTGTGTCTACCAATTCCACCACGTCGGCATTATCAGGATCGCGCGCATTGCCCGGGCGTTACTTGGGTGCCGGTGCAGGAGCCGGCGTCGTGGGCGGTGCCGAAGCGGGCGGTGGCGTCACGGGCAAAGGCGCGGGAGCGCCGGTGGCACGTTTGCCCTTCTCCGCTGCCTCATCGAGGATCGTCTTCTCCTGTGCCTGCTGCCGGGACACGGAGGTGCCAAGATATGCAAGCCACAGACTGTTGATCATGAATATCGCGGCGAACACCGCGGTGGTGCGCGACAGCGCGGTGGTTGCGCCGCGCGCACCGAACACGGTGCCCGAAGCCCCGGCACCGAAGCCGGCGCCCGCCTCGGCGCCCTTGCCGCGCTGAAGCAGCACCAGGCCCACGATCACGAACGAGGCAAACACCTGCACACAAGTCAGAATCATGCGCAACATTGCAATACTCACTCAGCCTGATCTGGCAGCGGCCAGGATCGCCAGGAATTCATCCGCCTTGAGCGAAGCGCCACCGATCAGACCGCCGTCGACATCGGGCATCGCGAACAGCTCGGCCGCATTGCCGGCCTTCACACTGCCGCCGTAAAGAATACGCGTGGCAGTGGCTATTCTAGCATCCCGGGCCCCGATCCGGGCTCGGATGAAGGCGTGCACCTCCTGCGCCTGCTCGGGAGCGGCGTTGCGGCCGGTGCCGATGGCCCACACCGGCTCGTAGGCGATCACGCCCTGTTCCAGCGCCCCGGCCCCACACAGCTCCAGCACCACATCCAGCTGCCGCGCAATGACCTCGCGGGTGCGCCCGGCCTCACGATCGGCCAGCTGCTCGCCCACGCACAGTATCGGCAGCAGCCCCTTGGCGTGCGCCGCGCCGAACTTGCGGGCGATCAGCTGATCGCTCTCGCGATACAGCAGCCGCCGCTCGGAATGTCCCACGATCACGTATTCGCAGCCGACATCCTTCAGCATGCTCGCCGACACCTCCCCGGTGAAGGCGCCCTGCGCGTCCGCGCACACATCCTGGCCGCCGAGCGTGAACATCGAGCCACGCAGCAGGCGCGCGGCCTCCTGCAGATAGACAAAGGGCGGGCAGATCACGCACGCCGCGGCCGGATCAGCCGGGCACTGCGCCAAAAGCTCCTCGATCAGCTGCGAGGTCGCGACTCGCGACCCGTGCATCTTCCAGTTTCCGGCAACGATGGGACGGCGCATGGACCGACCTGGGTTCGCAAAGGGCGCGGGATCATAGCCATGCAGGCGGGGTGACGCAACGCCTCAGGGCCGGCGGCCGCCCGGCTCAGTCGGCGATACCCTTGATGATGGCGGCAAGTTCCGTGGCCGCGGCGCGCGTCTCGGCCTCGTCGCGCCCTTCCACCATGACGCGGATGACCGGTTCGGTGCCCGAGGCGCGCAGCACCACGCGGCACTCCCCGCCCAGGCGTTGCTCGATGCCCCTGACCGCTTCCTGCACGGCCGGCACGGCGCCCGGGTCGAAGCGCCTGGCGACCTGCACGTTAAGCAGCACCTGGGGAAATTTGCGCATGGCGGAAGTGAGCTCCGCGAGCGAGCGGCCGGTGCGCTTCATCACCGCCAGCACCTGCAGGGCACTCACCAGGCCGTCCCCGGTGGTGGTCTTGTCGAGGCACAGGATGTGCCCCGAGGTCTCCCCGCCGAGCGTGCCACCGCTATCGCGCAACATCGACAGCACATAACGGTCGCCGACCGCGGCGCGCTTAAACTCGATACCGGCGGCGCGCAGCGCCACCTCCAGGCCAAGATTGCTCATCACCGTGCCGACCACCGGCCCGGTGAGCGCGCCCGACTCCTGCATGGCGCGCGCAATGACATACAGCAGCTGGTCGCCATCGACGATGCGCCCGAGATGATCGACCATGACGAGCCGATCGCCGTCCCCGTCCAGCGCAAGTCCCACGTTGGCGCGCACGCCCGGCACCGTCAGCTGCAGTAGTGCCGGCGCGGTCGAGCCGCAGCCGTCGTTGATGTTACGCCCGTTGGGTGAGCAGCCAATCGGCACGATCTCCGCGCCAAGATCGGCGAGGATGCGCGGACCGACCTTGTAGGCGGCCCCGTTGCCGCAGTCGATGACAATCTTCAGGCCCGCCAGATCAATGCCGGGCGGCAGCGTGGCGGCGCAGAACTCCTGGTAGTCGGTGCGCGAGCGATCGGCGCGGGTGGCGCGGCCGAGATTGCGCGAGGTGCGGGTGAGGGGCGTCTGCGCAAGCTCAGTCTCGATGCGCTCTTCGAGTTCATCCGAGAGCTTGGCACCCGAGGAATCGAAGAACTTGATGCCGTTGTCGTCGTACAGATTGTGCGAGGCGCTGATGACCACACCGAAGTCGCAGTGGAAGCGGCGCGTCATGTACGCAATCCCGGGCGTCGGCAGCGGGCCGATGAGCAGTACGTTCACCCCGGCGGCGACGAATCCGGCCTCCAGCGCCGCCTCGAACATGTAGCCCGACAGACGCGTGTCCTTGCCGATGAGGACCGCGCCGCCTTCCGGGGCCAGCACGCGCGCCGCGGCGCTCGCCAGCTGCAGCGCGAAGTCCACCGTCATCGGGTGTTCACCGACCCGTCCGCGTACACCATCCGTGCCGAAATACCGACGACCCAATCGCTTACCCTCCCCCCTGCACTGCCACGGCCACCTGCAAGGCATCCACCGTGGGCGCCACGTCGTGGGCGCGGATGATGCGGGCGCCATTCAGCGCGGCAATCACCGCCAGCGCGACGCTGCCGCCGCTGCGCTGCCCGGCCGGGCGCTGTGTGAGCTTGCCGAGCATCGATTTGCGCGACAAGCCAACCAACACCGGTAACCCGTCCGCCGCGAGCTCGCGCAGACGCCGCAGCAGCGTCAGATTGTGCTCCAGAGTCTTGCCGAAGCCGAATCCCGGATCGACGGTGAGGCGCGTGTCGGACAGGCCCGCCTCCCGGCAGGCCGCCACGCGCGCCTCGAGAAACGCCCGCACCTCGGTCACCACGTCGCTGTAGTGCGGCGCCACCTGCATGGTGCGCGGCTCACCCTGCATGTGCACCAGGCACACCGCGCAGCCGCTCGCCGCGGCCGCCTTGAGCGCGCCCGGCTCGCGCAGGGCGCGCACGTCATTGATGAGGCCGGCGCCGGCGGCGG
>DATBYD010000006.1:0-3553 GCA_036513855.1 Steroidobacteraceae bacterium
CGCCTCGATGGCCCGAACGACGGTCGCCTGATCCACGCGGCCCTCATCCGCGAGCGCCTTGAGCGCGGCCACCGCGATGTAGTTGCGGTCCATCTCGAAATGCTGACGCAGCGCCGCGCGCGAGTCGGAGCGGCCGTAGCCATCGGTACCGAGTGTCACGTAGCGCCCGCCGATCCATTGGCGGATCTGGTCCGGCACGGTACGCATGTAGTCGGTGGCCGCCACCACCGGGCCCTCGTGCCCGTGCAGCATCTGCTTCACGTAGGGCACGCGCGCCAGCTCGCCCGGGTGCAGCAGGTTCCAGCGCTCGCACTCCATCGCCTCGCGCCGCAGCTCGCTGAAGCTGGTGATCGACATGACATCGGCGGGGATGCCGTAGTCGGCCTCGAGGATCTTCGCGGCCGCAAGACATTCGCGCAGGATGGTGCCCGAGCCGAGCAGCGTCGTGCGTACCTTGCCGCGACCGCCGATCTGCAGCAGGTAGCCGCCGCTCAGGATTCCGGCCGCAACCCCGGTCGGCATCGGCGGCTGCACGTAGTTCTCGTTCATGACCGTGATGTAATAGAAGATGCTCTCCTGCTCCGCGTACATGCGGCGCAGCCCATCGTGAATGATGACGGCGAGCTCGTAGGCGAAGGCCGGATCGTACGCCACGCAGTTCGGCACGGTGGTTGCGATCAGCTGGCTGTGGCCGTCCTGGTGCTGCAGGCCCTCGCCGGCGAGCGTGGTGCGCCCGGCGGTGGCTCCCATCAGAAAGCCGCGCGCCTGGATGTCGCCCGCCGCCCAGATGAAGTCCCCGACCCGCTGGAAGCCGAACATCGAGTAGAAGACGAAGAACGGCACCATGTTGATGCCGTGGTTGCTGTAGGCGGTGCCGGCGGCGGTCCAGGAGCACAAGGATCCCGCCTCATTGATGCCCTCCTCCAGCATCTGGCCCTTCTTGTCCTCGCGGTAGGACATGAGGGTCTCGGCATCCTGCGGGGTATACAGCTGGCCGACCGAGGAGTAGATGCCGATCTGGCGGAACAGGCCCTCCATGCCGAAGGTGCGCGCCTCATCCGGCACGATCGGCACGATGTTGCGACCGATGTTCTTGTCCTTCAGCAGCATCGTCAGCAGCCGCACGAAAGCCATGGTAGTCGAGATTTCACGCTCGCCGGTGCCCTCCAGCAGCGAACTGAACGCCTCAAGCGGGGGAATCACCAGCGCCGGCGCGGTGCGGCGCCGCTGAGGCAGGAAGCCCCCGAGCGCTAAACGCTTGTCCATCAGATAGCGCGCCTCGGGCGAGCCTGCATCGGGCACGCGAAACGGCAGTCCGGCGAGATCCTCATCCGACACCGGAATGTTGAAGCGGTCGCGGAAGGCGCGCAGGTCCTCCTCGGAGAGCTTCTTCTGCTGATGCGCGACCATCTGCCCCTCACCGCCCTTGCCAAGACCGAAGCCCTTCACGGTCTTGGCCAGAATGACGGTGGGCTGGCCTTTGTGGCTGATCGCCGCGGCGTAGGCTGCGTACACCTTGAGCGGATCATGGCCGCCGCGGTTCAGCCGCCAGATCTCATCGTCGGACATGTTGGCGACCATCGCCTTGAGCTCGGGGTACTTGCCGAAGAAATGCTCGCGCGTGTACGCCCCGCCCTTGGCCTTGAAATTCTGGTACTCCCCGTCGACGGTCTCTTCCATGACCTTTAGCAGCAGGCCCTTCTGGTCGCGCGCGAGCAGCGGATCCCAGCGCGAGCCCCACAGCACCTTGATGACGTTCCAGCCGGCGCCGAGGAAGGCCGCCTCCAGCTCCTGGATGATCTTGCCATTGCCGCGCACCGGGCCATCGAGGCGCTGCAGGTTGCAGTTGATGACGAAGATGAGGTTGTCGAGGCCCTCGCGCACCGGCATGGTGAGCGCGCCCATCGACTCCGGCTCATCCATCTCCCCGTCGCCGAGGAACGCCCACACCTTCTGGTCCGAGGGCTTCACCAGGCCGCGGTGCTCGAGGTAGCGCGTGAAGCGCGCCTGGAAGATCGCATTCATGGGACCCAAGCCCATGGACACGGTCGGGAACTGCCAAAAGTCGGGCATCAGCCAGGGGTGCGGATAGGAGGACAGCCCCACCCCCGGACCGCCGGCCTCCTGGCGGAAGTGGCGCAGCTGCTCCTCGGTGAGGCGCCCCTCGAGGTAGGCACGCGCATAGATGCCCGGTGAGGAATGTCCCTGGATGAACACCATGTCGCCGGGATGCTGCTCGGAGGGCGCACGCCAGACGTGGTTGAAGCCCACCTCGTAGAGCGTCGCCGAGGAGGCGTAGCTGGCCAGATGGCCGCCGTACTCGGAGGACTTGCGATTCGCCAGCAGCACCATCGCCAGCGCGTTCCAGCGGATGTAGGCCTCGATGCGCCGCTCGAGCGCGCGGTTGCCCGGGTACTCCGGCTCCCGCCCGGTCGGAATGCTGTTGACGTAGGCGGTGTTGGGCTTGAACGGCAGATAGGCGCCGCTGCGCCGCGTGTAGTCGATCAGGCGCTCGAGCAGGTAGTGAGCGCGCTCCGGACCGTGGCTCTGCAGCACCGAATCGATCGATTCGAGCCACTCGCGCGTCTCGACGGGATCGAGGTCTTCAAGCTTCGGCGGTTCGGTCATGCGATCTGCTCGCGATACGCGCAATCCCTGTCATAGACGCCGCGGTCGCGGACGTGGGGTCGCGCGCGTGTTGTGCCGTGTCGCGTTAGAATCAAGTAATGATGGCGAGCGGCGGCGGGTAAAGCAAGTGAGGTCCGGAAGCGCTGGCGCTCGCGGTAGCGTCCTGCTGCCGCGCGCACAGGCGCCCGCCATCGTCACGGCCGATCCGCGCTCAGCGGCGGGGCTCGACGCGATCCTCGCCATCGTGCCCTGTCCTGCGAGCGCTGCGGCGTTTCGCGGCCTGCCCGAGAGCGCGCGCTGGCGCGAGCTGCACGAGCGCATGCCGGCGCGTGCCGGCACGGTGCGCACCACCGTGCTGGGCAACCGCCGCCACACACTCGCGGTCCTGGGCTATCTCGCAGACCAAGCCAGCGCTTTCGAGCGGCTCACCCTGGCCGGACGCATGCTGAAGGAGGCCGCCGCGCATGCCCCGCAAGCGATCGGGCTCACCGCCGCGGGCACCGGCGCCATGGTTCGGTCCTCGCTCGAGGCCTTGCTGGCCGCCGCCCTCGCCCAGGCCTTTGCCCTGCCGAGCTTTCGCGCCCCGGTCCGCGCCGAGCGGCACATCCGCCGCGTGGTGCTGCTCGGACGCGAGCGCATCGATACACGCTACGCCGCCGCCGCGGCACGCGGCACCAACCTCGCCCGCTGGCTGACTGCGTTACCGCCCAACGTTCTGGATGCGCGCGGCTACCGCAAGGCGCTGGTGCAGCTCGCGCGCGCGCACGGGCTCACGCTGCGCTGGCTCGACGAGCGCGCCCTGCGCCGCGCAGGCGCCAACGCCTTTCTTGCGGTCGCGGCCGGCAACGCCGCAGGGGGTGCCGGCATCGCCCACCTGACCTACCGCCCGAAACGCCGGCGCCGCGGCGCGCGCCCCGACCTGGCG
>DATBYD010000007.1:0-6839 GCA_036513855.1 Steroidobacteraceae bacterium
CGCTCATCGGCGCGCAGCGGCAGGATGTGCTCCGGTCGGTTGCCGACGTCGACCACTGTGGTGACGCCCGCGTACAGGAAGCTCGCGAGAGCCTCCACCCCCTGCTGCCGATTGGGCGGTCCGGACTCGGCCTGCGTCGGGGAACTGGCGTCGAAGCCCCCGCGCAGATGGATGTGCACGTCCATCAGCCCCGGGATCAGATATTTACCCCGGGCGTCGATGTGTCGGCCTTTCAGGCCGTGCGCCAGGACGGTGGGCGTGACGCTTGCGATGCGTTCGCCGTCGACCACCACGGTCATGTCGGCTTGCGGCGCATGCGTGCCGTCGATGAGCGTCACATGTTCAATGACCACACTGTCCGCGTCCGCGGGGCCACCCGAAAGCAGCAGGGCGATCACCGCGGCTGCAGGCAGGGAGTGCTGTTTCACGTGGGTCCTTTCGTAGGTCACTAGCCAAGGGCGCCCGCTGTGGGCGCGTGGGGCGGGGCGCGTTCCTGCGGGCCTTGTGCAGCAGGATTTATCGGGGCCAGCCACGTCGACGCAGCTCCTGGCCGAGGAGTTTCCTGGTGGCCCCTATTGTGCGCGTGCCGCGTGTGTCATATTGCCAGCCGCTGGAGAAGTCAAGCATTTCTCGCCCGCATCGGTTCGCGCCACCACGAGAAAAATCATGGCCGCAGCAGCACAATCCCAGGGAAAATCCTCCGCAGCTCTGGTACAGCTCGTTGAAGGGATCCTCGGCGGCAGCATCCGCGTGGTGGATCTCACCGTACCGCTGGAGCCGGCGACGCCGACGATCCAGCTGCCGCCACAGTTCGCCCCCTCCAAGTCCTTCACGCTGGAGGAAATCTCGCGCTACGACGCGCGCGGTCCCGCCTGGTACTGGAACAACATCGCCTGCGGTGAGCACACCGGCACGCATTTCGATGCGCCGATTCACTGGGTCACCGGCAAGGACTACGCGAACAACGCTACGCACAACATTCCAGTCGATCGCTTCATCGGTCCGGCGTGCGTCATCGATGTTGCGCAGCAGGCCAGGAGCAATCCCGACTTCCTGGTCACGCGTGAGACGGTAGAGGAGTGGGAGCAGCGCTACGGCCGGATTCCCGTGCACGCGTGGGTGCTGATCCGCACCGATTGGTCACAGCGCAAGGGCGCACGCGAGTTTCTCAACATCACGACGGACGGGCCTCACACTCCCGGCTTCCATCCGCAGGCGGTGCCGTTCCTCGCCAGGGAGCGCGATATTCTCGGCGTGGGAGTCGAGACGGTCGGCACGGATGCCGGCCAGGCTGCGACGTTCGAGCCGATGTTCCCCTGCCACACGATCATGCACGGCTCGAATCGCTTCGGGCTGGCGAGCCTGACCAATCTCGATCAGCTGCCGCCCACCGGCGCGGTGGTCGTTGCCCCGCCGCTGAAGATCGTCAACGGCTCGGGGAGTCCGCTGCGCGTACTGGCGTTCGTCCCCAACTGAGGAACCCGCGGTGGCCGAGCGCTCGTTCACTAAGGAGGTCCAGGCGCTTCGCCTGGGACAGGGCATGGAGTTTCGCGGCGAGGGCATACTTGCCGTCACCAAGGCGTTGTTGCAGTCGGGCGTAGCCTACGTCGGCGGCTATCAGGGCGCACCGATCTCACACCTGATGGACGTACTGGCGGACGCCGAGGACGTTCTCACCGAGCTCGGTGTGCATTTCGAGGCGAGCGCTTCCGAGGCGACCGCGGCGGCTATGCTGGCCGCCTCCATCAACTACCCGCTGCGCGGCGCGGTGACCTGGAAGTCAACCGTCGGCACCAACGTGGCCTCGGATGCGCTCTCCAACCTCGCCTCGGCGGGCGTCAAGGGCGGCGCCCTGATCATTCTTGGCGAGGATTACGGCGAGGGCGCCAGCATCATGCAGGAGCGCACCCACGCCTTTGCGATGAAGTCACAGATCTGGCTGCTCGATCCGCGCCCGCACCTGCCTGAGATCGTGCGCAGCGTCGGGCTGGGATTCGAGCTTTCCGAGGCGAGCCATACGCCGGTGATGCTCATGCTGCGCATCCGCGCCTGTCACGTCTACGGCCGGTTCATGGCGCAGGACAACGTCCGTCCGGCCTTTTCGGCGGCCGACGCGCTCGCGCACCCGGTGCGGGACTACGGGCGCATCATCCTGCCGCCCTCGACCTATGAGCAGGAGCGCGAAAAAATCGAGCAGCGTCTGCCGGCGGCGCAGCGGTTCATCGCGGAGCGCGGACTCAACGAGTTGATCGGCGGCGAAAGCGGGGAGATCGGCATCGTTCTGCAGGGCGGCCTGTACAACAACGTACTGCGCGCCCTGGAACTGCTCGACTGCGCGGACTCGTTCGGCGCCAGCAAGGTACCGCTGTATGTGCTGAACGTCACTTATCCGCTGGTGGCCGAGGAATGGCGGCGCTTCTGCGGCAGCAAGCGGGCGGTGCTCATCGTCGAGGAGGGGCAGCCCGAATATCTCGAGCAGGCAGCCAGCCAGATCCTGCGGCAGGCAGATGTCGCCGCCCGCATCGTCGGCAAGGGCGTCCTGCCGATGCAGGGTGAATACACCGTGGACGTGCTGCGCAAAGGGCTCGGGGACTTCCTCGACCAGTGGGCCCCCGGGCTGCGCACCGCACGGGCCGCGACGCCGACCAGGGAGGTCCCGCTGGTGCCGGCGGCCAAGCTGGCCGCGCTCGTGCCCGCCCGGCCCTCGGGGTTGTGCACCGGCTGTCCGGAGCGCCCGTTTTTCTCGGCGCTGAAGCTGCTGCAGAAGGAAACCGGGCCGCTGCACATCAGCGCCGACATCGGCTGTCATTCCTTCGCGACGCTGCCGCCGTTCAACATGGGCAACAGCATCATGGGTTACGGCCTGGGAGCCGCAGCCGCGTCCGCCTTCGGAGGCGAGGACAGCAAACGGGCGGTGTCCGTCATGGGTGACGGGGGGTTCTGGCACAACGGGCTCACCAGTGGCATCGGCAACGCGGTTTTCAACAGGCACGACGACCTGACGGTGATCATTGACAACGGCTACTCCGCCGCGACCGGTGGCCAGGACATTCCCTCCTCGCGCGCGGCGAACGTTCATCGCCAGGGCAACAACTCGATTGTCGATGCAGTCAAAGGCGTCGGTGTCCGGTGGGTCAGGCGCACGCACACCTACAACATGCGCGAGACGCTCAAAGTGCTGCGCGAGGCCCTGAGCACCGACTATCGCGGCCCCAAGGTGATCGTGGCGGAGGGCGAGTGCCAGCTGAATCGCCAGCGGCGCGTGGCTCCGCTGCGGCGCCAGGCGATCCAGGACGGCGAGCGCGTGGTGACCGAGCGTTTCGGCGTCGACCCGGATACCTGCACGGGCGATCACTCCTGCATCCGGCTGTCCGGCTGCCCGTCGCTCACCGTGAAGGAAAACCCCGATCCGCTGCGCAGCGACCCGGTCGCCCACGTCGACAACACCTGCGTCGGCTGCGGCGTGTGCGGCGAGGTGGCAGACGCCGCCGCACTGTGCCCCTCCTTCTATCGGGCTGAGCTGATTGACAACCCCTCGGGCTGGGATCGCTTCCTGCATGCGGCGCGCGCGGCGGTGATCGGCCTGTTGCAGCGGCGCAGCGACCGCAAGCGCCTGCGCTACAGCCTCTAGGCTGCGCCGTTGATGACCACGCGAACCATAAAGATGACGATCGCGGCGCTCGGAGGCCAGGGTGGCGGCGTCCTGACTGACTGGCTCATTGCAATTGCAGAGGCCAACGACTACATCGTTCAGTCTACTTCCGTGCCCGGTGTGGCGCAGCGAACCGGCGCGACGCTCTATTACCTGGAGTTCTTCCCGAGGGACGAGGCCAAACACCACGGCGGCGAGCCCGTCATGGCGCTCATGCCCGTCGCCGGTGATGTCGACTGTGTCGTCGCCTCGGAGCTCGCGGAAGCGGGCCGTGCGATTGCGCGCGGCCTGGTCAGCCCCGAGCGCACCACGCTCATCGCCTCGACGCACCGCTCCTATGCGATCGGCGAGAAGAGCGCACTGGGTCGGGGTGTCACCGACTGGCAGCAGTTGCTGGAGCTGGTGCGCACTCAGGGCAAACGATCGATTCTCTTCGACATGGAGCAAACCGCGCGGAAGCATCACAGTGTCATCAGTGCGGTCCTGCTCGGCGCGATCAGCGGGGCTAAGGTGCTGCCCTTTCCCAAGAGCAGGTTCGCCGAGGCCGTATCCCGCAGCGGGCTCGCCGTGGCGACAAATCTTGCCGCATTCGAGGATGCGCACCGGCAGGCCGAGAGCGGCGGGGTACAGGCCGCCGCCGAGCAGGGCGCCGCCGAGAAGGGCGCCAGGCTGCGCCCGGTGCCGCAGACCTCGCGCACGGTCACACTGCAGCCGTTGCTCGATCGCGTGCGCCGTCTGCCCACCGCGGTGCAGCCGCTGGTCCTGGAAGGGGTGCGCCGAACCCTCGATTATCAGGACCGCGCGTACTCGGAGCTGTACCTGGAGCGCCTCGAGCGCATCGCGGCGCTCGACACGCAGCGAGCGGCGCCCGAGGCGGGCTCGCTGACGCAGGCGGTTGCGAGCTCGCTCGCGTTGTGGATGACGTTCGAGGACACGATTCGCGTCGCGGACCTCAAGACCCGATCCGAGCGTTTCGCGCGCGTGCGCACCGAGATCGGCGCGGCGCCGGGCCAGTTGTTCGGCATCACCGAGTTCCTGAGACCCGGGGTGGCCGAGATCGCCGGCACGCTGCCCGCGGCGCTCGGATCGTGGGTGATGCGCTCGCCGCGCGTCATCCGCCGGCTCAATCGCTTCACCGGCGGCAGGCAGATTCGCAGCACGACGGTGAGCGGCTTCCTGCTACTGCGTGCGCTGGCGGGTCTGCGGCGCTGGCGGCGCGCCACCTGGCGCTTCCGCCAGGAGAACGCCCGGATCGAGGCGTGGCTGTCCGCCATCGAACGGCACGCCGCGACGCGCTATGCGCTCGCCGTGGAATTCGCTCGCTCACAGCGCCTCGTCAAGGGGTATGGCGAGACCCACGAACGCGGCTGGCGCAATTTCTCCGCTCTCACGCAGCAGCTCGAGCTGCTCGCCTCTCGTGCGGATGGCGCCGTGCTGCTGTCCCGGCTCCAGGAGGCGGCGCTGGCCGACGAGGAGGGCACTGCCCTGGCCCGCGAGATCGCCGCATACAGTCCGGCGGCGGACGCCGTCCGCACCGCCGGCCAGTCAGCCTGAGGAAGCGCGCGCGTGGCAGACCCGGTTGTGGCCCGGCCGAAACCCTGTCTGGTCAGCCTCAAGGGCGGTCGAACCTATCTCTGGTGCCGTTGTGGCCGCTCGGCCAACCAGCCCTTCTGCGACGGGTCGCACCGAGGTACCGGCCTGGAGCCGAAGCCGTTCGTCGTGCGCAGAGACGAGGAAGTTCTCCTGTGCGGCTGTAAACACAGCGCCGACCCGCCGTTCTGCGACGGCACTCATACGAACCTTCCCGGCGGCTCACCGCTCGATGACCCCGCGAGCCCGGGCAACCGCAGCATTCCATGGGTGACCGAGCGGGACGGGCCGCGGATCCGGCTGAACGGCGCCAGCTACGTGGTCTCCCCGCCACTTGCCGAGACAGCCAAGCGCGGCGACCTCAGCTACCGCTATCTGGTTTCGGACGAGCTGGGGGCCACGTACCAGACGCAGATCCTGCTGCAGGTCAGCGGTGGCGCCTCGCCGCTGATGTCACTCGGTGATCGCGAGGTGATCCTCTTCGTGATGGCCGGCCGGGGCACCATCAACATCTCGGGGCGGCCGTTCGACGTCAAGGCCACCGACGGTCTCTACGTGCGCCCGTCCGAGGCGCTGCAACTGCTTCCCGCACGATCGCAGACCCTCGAGGTGTTCGCACTGAGCTGCCCGCCGGGGAGGCTCGAATGGCCCGAGTCGATGCCCGATACTTTCGACGCGAGATACACGCAACGCGTGGTCTCGGTCGATGAGGCGCAGCGCCGGGCGACGGGGCCGCGCTACTTTCAGCTCCTCGTGGACAAGCGCATCGGTTCGCAGGTCATCACGCAGTTCATCGGCCACATACCTAAGTCGAAGGCCGCGCCCCACCGGCATCTCTACGAGGAAGCGATCATCGTGCTCTCGGGTGAGGGCTGCATGTGGACCGAGGATCGCAAGGCGCGGGTTCAAGCCGGCGATGTAATCTTCCTGCCGCGCAAGCAGCTGCACTCTCTCGAGGCGACCTCGGCCGACGGCGTCGACGTCGTCGGCGTGATATGTCCCGGGGACAACCCCAGCATCACCTACTATGACTGAGGCGGGGTCGTTGCGCGCCGGCCGGAAGTCCGAAGTCCCATCCTTCCCGTCCCGGCACCCCAGCGCGTGAAATCCCTCCCGATCAGCGAGCGTGAGAGCGGGCTGCAGCGCGGCCTGGGCAAAACGCAGATCGTAATGATCGGGCTCGGCGGTGCGATCGGCACCGGGCTGTTCATGGGCAGCGGGCTGGCCATCGGCTACGCGGGACCGGCCGTGATCCTCAGCTATGTGCTGGCGGGATTCGTGGCGCTGGTGATGGTCTTCAGTCTGTCGGAAATGGCCGTGGTGCATCCGACCGCCGGATCGTTCGGCACCTACGCCGAGACCTATCTCAATCCCTGGGCCGGGTTCGTGGTGCGTTACACCTACTGGATCGCGCAGGTGATCGCCATCGGCGGCGAGGCGGTCGCGGCGGGGCTGTACATGCAGCTGTGGTTTCCCGCAGTACCGGTGTGGACGTGGGCGCTCGGCTTTAGCGTGGTGCTGCTGTATTTCAACTCGCGTTCGGTGATGAACTTCGGGACCGTCGAATCCTGGTTCGCGCTGATCAAGGTCACGGCGA
>DATBYD010000008.1:0-31991 GCA_036513855.1 Steroidobacteraceae bacterium
GGTCCGGCTCATGGATGCGCTCGGCGTGCCGTTTACGCGCCAGCGCCCGGGACGCTACGCGCAGTCCTTGCGCGGCGCGCTGCGCACGGGCGATCCGGAGCGCAAGCTCGATCTGCTGCTGATGAGTGCGCTGATCGAGGCGCGTTCCGCGGAGCGCTTTACGCTGCTCGCGCCGCGGCTGCCTGCGCCGCTCGCGGCGCTGTACGAGCAACTCAGCGTCTGCGAGGCGCGCCATCATGAGCTGTACGTGGACCTGGCCCGCGAGCGCGCCGCCCAGCAGTGGCGGCAGCGCCTGGCACAGCTTGCCGCGCACGAAGCGCAGCTGGCGATCTCACCGGACCGCAGCCTGCGCTTTCACTCCGGGCCGCTCGAGCGCGTGCACCATAGTTAGGATCGCGGCGGCCGCGCCTTTCCACCCAACAGTTGGTTACAACTCTGCCGGGCCGCCTTCACGGATCGAAAGACAGGAACTGGCACCAAATTCGCTGCCGGCTGTCTGTTGGCCCGGTATCCTCATGTTTGAAGCGAGGCTGCGATGAACGAACGACCGCACCTGTTGATTGTCGACGACGACCGGGAGATCCGCGGTCTGCTCGCGCAGTATCTGGAGAAGCACGAGTTTCGCACCACCGCGGTCCCCGACGGCAAGGAGATGCGGCGCGTGCTGGAGCGCTCGCACGTCGACCTGCTGGTGCTCGACCTGATGCTGCCCGGCGAGGATGGCCTGTCGTTGTGCCGCGAGCTGCGCAGCCGCTCGCAGGTGCCGATCATCATGCTCACCGCGCGCGGCGAGGACGTTGATCGCATCATCGGTCTTGAGCTCGGCGCGGATGATTACCTGCCCAAGCCGTTCAACCCACGCGAACTGCTGGGGCGGATCAAGGCGATCCTGCGCCGCTCGGTGCACGCTCCGCGCGACCCGAGCCCGGAGAACGTGCGTGGCTTTTCCTTCGGCGGCTGGCGGCTCGACACCGTCACGCGCACGCTCACCGATGCGGCCGGCAAGGAGGTGGCGCTGAGCGGTGCCGAGTACCGCCTGCTCGCCGTGCTGCTCGGATCGGCCAACCGCGTGCTGACGCGCGCGCAGCTCACCGAGCTGCTGCGCGGGCGCGATGCCGACCCGTTCGACCGCAGCATCGACGTTCGCATCAGCCGGCTGCGCCAGATTCTGGGCGACGATGCACGCGCCCCGCAGATCATCAAGACGGTTTACGGCGAGGGGTACGTCATCGGCGTCAGTGTCGTAAGCGACTGACGCTTAGCGCCAATCTGAAATGCGCCTGTCCCTTTGGCCTCAATCGCTGTTCGGCCGACTGCTGGCCGCCTCGGTCGCAGCGGCGCTCATCGCCCAGGCCACCGCCCTCGTGCTCATTGCCCAGGAGCGTGAGCGCTTCGTGCTGCAGGGAAGCGTGCGCGAGTGGACGCGCCGGATCACCGAAACCACCATGATGCTGCAGCCGCTCGGGGCGGCCGAGCGGGCCGATGCGGTGAGCGAGCTGTCGGCACCGCGCGGGCGGTCGCGTCGCTTTGCCGGAGCGCTCGGCGCGCGCGGGCCGCAGCCCGCGCCGGAGCTCGGCTTCGTGCGCCTGCCGCTGCTGTCGGATTTTGAGCAGACGCTGAGGGAGCAGCTGCGCGCGGCGCTCGGGCCCGCCTACGCGGTCGAAGTCGCACCCACACCCGAACCGCCGCCACCGGCGATCCCGGTCCCCGTGCCGTTCTACGAAGCGCACGAGCTCGCCGCGCACCAGGCGAGTGTCCAGCGCTACGACGTGACGGTGCGCTTTACCGACGGGGACACGGTGATCTACCGCGTGACGCGCATGCCCGGCGGCGCATGGCTGCCGCGCAACCTGTTGGTCAACCTGACGCTGCTGCTGCTGCTGCTGGTGATCGTGCTGTACGTCGCCGCGCGCAACATCACCCGTCCGCTTTCGGATCTGGCGCGCGCGGTCGACAGCGTCGGCCGTCATGCGCGTCCGGCGCTGCTGCAGGAACGCGGCGCGCGCGAGCTGCGCGACGCCGCGCGCGCCTTCAATACCATGCAGGACCGGCTGCGCCGCTATCTGGACAGCCGCACGCGCGTGCTGGCCGCCATGTCGCACGATCTGAAGACCCCGCTCACGAGGCTGCGGCTGCAGGTGGAGACCCTCGACAATCCGCCCATGCAGGAGCGCATCGGAGCGGAACTCGATGAGATGGAGAGCATGGTGCGCGAAGCGCTGTCGCTGTTCCGCGGCCTGGATGACGGTGAGCCGGCCGCGCCGATCGACATCGACGCACTGCTGGCGCAGGTCCGCAGCGAATTTACCGGCATGGGAGCTCAGGTCACTCTCTCAGGGCACGCCAGTGCGCTCCTGCTCGGCAAGGGGCAGGCGCTCAAGCGTTGCCTCACCAACCTGATCGCCAACGCCATCAAGTTCGGCTCGCGCGCCGATATCCTGGTCGAGGATGGGGCTGAGCTGGTGGTGCGCGTGCGCGATGCCGGGCCCGGCATACCGGCCGAGGAGCTCGAGCGGGTGTTCGAGCCGTTCTACCGGGTCGAGTCCTCCCGCAATCGTGACAGCGGCGGCACGGGCCTTGGGCTTGCCATCGCCCGCGACATCGCCCAGGCCTTCGGCGGGACGCTCACATTGACGAACCTGCCCGAGAGGGGGCTGGAGGCGACGCTGCGGTTGCCGCGGCGCCGCTGACACGACTTATTCAGAGCAATTTCAGGCGCTCGGGCTCACCTCGCACACTCCCTAACGATTGTTCACGGCCTTGGCGCCACAGGGTCCGTAGCTTAGACATCACAACGCGGGCCCCCCATGACCACCCCCGCCAGGAGACATTTGTGATGAAAGCCACAGTTTTAGCGCTCGCACTGTTGTGCGCAGGCGTGGCGTCCGCCCAGACTTCCGCCCCGCCTTCTGCGTCCGCCCGCGAAGCGCAGCACATGAGCGATCTTGCGACGCTGCTGGATCTGACCGATGCGCAGAAGGCCCAGGTGCAGCCGATCCTCGAGGCCGAGCATGCGCAGATGAAGCAGGCCTTCGAGCAGGCCAAGGCCTCCGGCAGCAAGCCCGACTTTCAGCAGATGAAGGCGCTGCACCAGCAGATCCAGCAGGACACCCTGCAGAAACTGACTCCGGTGCTCTCGGCCTTGCAGCTGAAGAAGTTCCAGGTACTGATGAGCCACATGCACGGCCACCCGCATTTCCGCAAGGGTGGACCGGCGGCCGCTGCTGCCCCGCCTGCGACTGCTAACTGACGCTGAGCGTTACGGCTGCGCGGGCTGCCGGGCTGAAGGATCAGCGCGGCAGCTCGCGCAGCTCGTACCGTCCCCCCTCAAGATTCAGGTAGCTTCCCTGCTCGTACCAGGCGCCCAGTACGATCCGCTGCGCGCGCTCCCCGTCGATCTCTAGGTCATGCACGCCCGGGCGGTGGGTATGGCCGTGGATCATGCGCCGCACCCGGGTAGCGCGGAAGGCCGCCGTCACTGCGGCCGCATTGACGTCCATGATCGTCGGCACCGTGCGCGCGGTATGGCGCCGGCTGCCGGCGCGCAGCTCATCGGCCAGGACTTCGCGGTGCGCACGCGGTAGCGCCAGGAAATGCTGCTGCCAGGCGGGGTTGCGCACCATGGTGCGCAGCTCCTGGTAGGGGTGATCGTCCGTGCACAGGGCGTCGCCGTGGGTGATCAGCACGCGCTCACCGTCGAGCTGAGCGATCACCGGGTCACTCAGCAACCGACAGCCGGTGCGCTCGCAAAAGCCGCTGCCGAGCAGGAAGTCGCGGTTGCCGTGCAGCGCGAAACAGGCGACGCCAGCTGCGCTCAGGACGCGCAGCGCGCGGCAGACGCGCTCGTTGCACGGCTCCTGGTCATCATCCCCCACCCATGCCTCGAACAGATCGCCGAGGATGTAGACGGCCTCGGCGCGGCTCGCCTGCTGGTCGAGGAATCCCAGGAACTGTTCGATGGCTTGCGGCGCCTGAGTGTCCAGGTGCACGTCCGAGACGAACAGGCGCGCCATCAGCTCACTTCGGCGAGAGGATATTGCTCGGCGACGGTGGCGTGAGCGGAGTCGCCGGCGCGGCTGTTGCCGCGGCGGCCCCGATGACCTCCATTTTCTGGATGATCACCGGCTTTAGCGGCGCATCGCTCTTCCATTCCCCCACCGCTCCGGTCGGCGTCTCGCCGATGCGGTCGATCACATCCATTCCCTGCACGATGCGGCCGAACACGGTGTAGCCCCAGCGTGTGGGCACCGGGTCCAGGTCCGGATTGTCGACCAGGTCGATGAAGATCTGCGCGTTGCCCGAGTGCGGCGATGCGCCGCGCGCAAGTCCCACCGCGCCGCGCTTGTTCTGCAGTCCGTTGCCCGACTCGTTGAAGACCGCATCATGGGTGGGCTTGAGTTGCTGGGTGGTGGCATCGTGCCCGCCGCCCTGGATGACGAAGTTCGGGACCACGCGGTGGAACAGGGTGTTGGAGTAGAACCCCTCGCGCACGTAACGCAGAAAGTTGGCCGCCGTGATCGGCGCACGCTCGGTGCGCACTTCGATGACGAACTCGCCCATATTGGTGTACACCTTGACCTGCGTGGTCGGCTCTTCCGCCAGCGCCGCGCCCCCTTGCAGCAGGCACCCAACGAGGACAGTGGCCAGCAAGGCAGTCCGGGTCCGCAACAGCATGAACATCGATCCTCCGTTTCGGCCGACCTAAACGACATGCACCGGCTGCGAATTCTATAGCAGCATGAGCGGTGGCGGCGCTTTGTTGAGATTCGTGAATATCCCGTAACATGTCTTCATGAGCGCGAGCGCCGATTCACCGCCCGTCGAGGGGCCGCAGCGGGTCACCCGCTTTGCACCGAGCCCCAGCGGGGAGCTGCACCTCGGGAATGCACGCACCGCGCTGTTCAACCAACTGCTCGCACGCCAGGCCGGCGGGCGCTTCCTGCTGCGCATCGAGGATACCGATAGCGAACGCAGCCGCGACTCCCACGTCAGCGCCCTGATGGCGGAGCTGCGCTGGCTCGGTCTGGAGTGGGATGCGGGCCCCGACCGCGAGGACGAACGCGGGCCTTACCGCCAGTCGCAGCGCCCTGCACTGTACGCTCGGTACTTTGAGGCACTCGAGCGTGCCGGTGTGGTCTATCCGTGCTTCTGCAGCGCGCTCGAGCTGTCGCTGTCGCGCCGCGCACAGCTCGGCTCCGGCCAGCCACCACGCTACGCCGGTACCTGCCGCGAGCTGCCGCCCCAGGAGCGCGAGCGCCGCCAGGCACAGGGGCTGCCCGCCACGCTGCGCTTCCGCGTGCCCAAGGGCGAGCGCGTGAGCTTCACGGATTTCGTGCATGGTCCGCAGAATTTCCTCACCGACGATATCGGCGACTTCGTGGTGCGGCGCGCCGACGGCTCGGCCGCCTTCTTTTTCTCCAACGCGGTGGATGATGCGTGCATGGGTGTCACGCAGGCGCTGCGTGGTGAGGATCACCTCACCAATACGCCCCGGCAGCTGCTGATCCTCGCGGCCCTGGGCCTTGCCGCACCGGCTTACGGGCATGTCGCGCTCATCGTCGGCGCCGACGGGGCGCCGTTATCCAAGCGCCACGGCGCGGCGAGCGTGCGCGACTATCGCGAGCGTGGTTATCTGCCGGCAGCGCTCGTCAACCACCTGTTCCGTCTCGGCCATTCGACGCCGCTGCATGGCCTGCTGACGCTCGAGGAGATGGCGCGTGCCTTCCAGGTGGCGCATCTTGGGCGCGCGCCGGCGCGCTTCGACGAGCAGCAGCTGAACGTGTGGCAGAAGGATGCGGTGCACCACCTCTCGGCCGAAGCCGCGCGCGCCTGGCTCGCCGAGGTACTGCCGGGGGGGCTGGATGAGCGCTCGGTGGAGGCCTTCGTCGCGGCACTGCTGCCCAACCTGGTGCTGCCCGAGGATGCGCGTCCCTGGGTCGACATCGTGTTCGGCGGACTGCCGGCGCTCGAACCTGCCGCCGAGCAGCTGGTGCGCGCAGCGGGAGCGGGCTACTTTTCCGTCGCCGCGGCGGCTGCCGCCAAAGACGGCAGTGACCTGCCCGCGATCGCAGGAGCGCTGCGCGCGGCCACCGGTCGCAAGGGCGCGGACCTGTACCTGCCGCTGCGGGTGGCGCTCACCGGCCGCGCGCACGGCCCCGAGCTTGCACCGCTGCTCAAGGCGATGCCGCCCGGCAAGGCGCGCGAGCGCCTGGCGCGCTTCGCATGATCCGCATCCACAACTCCCTCAGCGGGCATAAGGAGGAGCTTAGGCCCATCGTCCCGGGCACGCTGCGCATGTACGTGTGCGGGCTCACCGTGTACGACTACGTACACGTCGGACATGCGCGCATGCTCTTGGTATTCGATGTGGTGAGCCGTTACCTGCGGCAGCGGGGCTATCGGCTGACCTATGTCCGCAACATCACCGATATCGATGACAAGATCATCCGGCGCGCGGCCGAGAACGGCGAACCGATCGAGGCCCTGACGCAGCGCTTCATCGACGCCATGCACGAGGATTGCGAGCGCCTCGGCATGCTGCCACCCGATCACGAGCCGCGCGCCACGCAGTACGTGCCGCAGATCATCGACATGGTGCGCCAGCTCATCGAACGTAACTACGCCTACGTCAGCACCGATGGCGATGTGATGTATGCGGTGGCGCGCTTCGAGGGCTACGGGCGGCTCTCCGGCAAGCGCTTGGCCGACCTGCGCGCCGGCGCGCGCGTCGAGGTGGATCTGTCCAAGCGAGATCCGCTCGACTTCGTGCTGTGGAAGAGCGCCAAGCCCGGCGAGCCGGCCTGGGACTCCCCGTGGGGCAGAGGCCGGCCCGGCTGGCATATCGAGTGCTCCGCCATGTCGACGGCATTGCTCGGCACGCACTTCGATCTGCACGGCGGTGGCCTCGACTTAAAGTTCCCGCACCACGAGAACGAAATCGCACAGTCGTGTGCGGCGAGCGGCGACACCTTTGTGAACCTTTGGATGCACAACGGCTTCGTCAACATCGACGAGGAGAAGATGTCGAAATCGCTCGGCAACTTCTTCACGTTGCGCGAGGTGCTGGCAACGCTGCGTCATCCGGAGGTGGTGCGTTTCTTCGTCCTCTCCAGTCATTACCGCGGACCGATCAATTACTCCCTCGAGCAGCTCGAGCAGGCGGACGCAGCGCTCGGCCGGCTCTACACCGCGCTGCGCGAACTGCCGAGCGTCCCGTACGTGCCCGGCCCGCACACCCAGCGCTTCATCGACAGCATGGACGATGACTTCAATACCCCGGAGGCGCTCGCGGTGCTGCAGACCCTGGCGCACGAGGTGAACTCCGCCCGCGATGCCGGCAAGCAGGGGCGGGCGGCGACGCTGGCCGCCGAACTCGCGGCCCTCGGCGCGATACTGGGACTCTTCGCCGTGCCACCGGCCCAGTGGTTCAGGCTCGCAAAACCGGGCCCGGCCAAATCGCACCTTACGGACGAGGACATCGAAAGCCGCATCGCCGCGCGCGCCGCGGCGCGCCGCGCCAAGGACTGGGCAGGCTCGGATCGCATCCGCGATGAGCTCGTGGCCGCCGGCATCATCCTCGAGGACAAGCCCGGCGGAAACACCGCCTGGCGGCGCGCCTAGCGGCGCCTGAGGGATCTCTCCCCGTTGATATCTCCCGGCTGGACTTTTAGACCGTCGCCCGCGGTCCGCGAGGGCCGGATAGTGGGCGGCCGCTGCGGCGGGGGCCCGGAGCGGGCGCCGGGTTGGCAGTCCCGGGGTTCTCGTGCGCTACGCGGAAATTCAGGATCCGAAGCTGTTACGATTACAGGCTCATCGCAGTTCGGGGCATGGCGCAGTCTGGTAGCGCATCTGCTTTGGGAGCAGAGGGTCGCAGGTTCAAATCCTGCTGCCCCGACCATCTGGGGTCGGTCTATTCCGATGGCATGGGTGCCGTTTTATACCGGAGACATGGGTGACAGTCTCGCGGCGAACGGGTTCGCCGCACTCTCGATCCGACAGGTCTCGTGATCAAAGAATCCTAAGTCATAGCGCATAAAGCTGACCAGCCAGATCTTCTCGGCGACCTGGCGGGCGCGGAACGTGCCCAGGGCGGCGAGTAAGGCGAGCATGGTGAGCTCGAGCACCCCAAGCCCGCCTCCGCCGCCATGGCTTCCGGCGGGGCTCGCGTTACCGCTGCTGCTCGGTGCCGACACCGTGACGGTAACCTGCGCTGAGGTGGCTGGAACGGAATGCGGGGCGATACTCGGGACGCCGCAAGTTCCGCCCGCTCCTACGCTCTTCCCGAACGCTCCGCAGCAAGGGTCACTGCCCCCCCAGCCGCGTCGCCGAACTCAGCTCTGGGCCACCAATTAAAAAAAGGCGCTGTTGCGGCCGCCCCTGATGGCATCTGCGAGTGACTGGCGCGTGTTGTCTAGCGACTTCCCTGCGATTGGAAGTTAAACAGGTCGAACAGATCCGCGATGGCCGGGGAATTGAGCGGCACGTAGGGGTGGCTCTGCGCGGTGACCGGGTTCGGGAAGTTGTCGCGGCTGCGACGCGTCACCGGCGCCAGTCCCCAGTTGCGCTCGATGAACTTCAGGATCGAGACGTGATCGGCGTAGTCGTGCGAGACGTGCCCCGGACGCGCGTACGGTGACACCACGATGAGCGGAATGCGCGTGCCGTCGCCGAAGAAATCCAGGGGCTGCACGTAGCCTGAGTCGTAGTAGCCACCGCCCTCATCGAAGGTGATGAAGATCGCGGTGTCCTTCCACAACTGCGGATTGGCGCGCACCGCATCGACGATCTTCTTGGCAAACCCTTCGAACAGGTCGAGCTTGGACGAGGACGGGTGGCCGTCCACCAGGCCGCTCGGCTTGACGAAGGAAACCGCCGGCAGCGTGCCGCTGGCGATGTCGCCGTACAGGTCGAGGGTGTCCTGGATGTGGGCGTTACGGATCTTGGCGTTGGCCATGATCGAGGTGTCGTACTGGAACGGGTTGCAAATGTTGCAGTACTCGTCGGTCTGCGTCCCGATTGCCCCGTAGTTGAGCTGGTACGGATCCGGCACGTAGTTGTTCCACTGATCGCCGTAGTACTTCCACGAGATGTTGGCGGCAAGCAGGCTGTCGCCGATGCTGCGCGTGGAGGAGGGCGGGATCGTGAACACCGTGTTGTTGGGGTTGGTGTCGGTGAAGGCATTGTTGCCATTACCGAAGTAGCCCGGGTTGTAGTTATTCAGCAGGTAGTAGTGTCCGGGCTCGCAGCGTGGATCGATCGGGCGCGGCAGCGAGCGCAGGTACTTCACGATCGGGCCGACGCCTGGCTGTGTAGCATCCGAGCAGTCACTGTAGGAGCCGCCACCGTAGGAGGCCACCCCGTACGAGCCGGCGCCGTAGCCGTCCTTGCTGTACCAGTTGTTGGTGCCGGCGGCAGCATCGGGATTCTCCACCTCATCCACCACGCCCTGGTTGGCGCTGCCGATCGCCACTTCGACGTTGTGCGGCGGAACCTGCGGATGCCCGGCGCCGTCGCTGAACCAGATGGCATCGCCGTGGCCGAGCATGATGTGATTGGCGCCGGTTCCGCCGCTGACCGACTGATGGAAGTTGTCGCTCATGGCGAAGCGGTTCGCGAGGCTGGTGAAGTACGGGACGTCTCCCTGCTGTACGTTGTAGAAACCAAGCGCAGTGGAGCCTTCACCGGTGGTCTTCACACCCGGCGCATATTCGGTGCTGAAGTTGGCCGGCTGTTGCAGCCCGTTGGCGCCGGCACCCACGGTCACCTCGACCCAGGAGAACAGCGTGCCGTCGCAGCCGGACGGGCGCTCGGCAGTGGCGTGCTCGAGGCTGCAGTCTAGCTGCTGCCACATCTGGTAGAAGCGATGCACAGGGCTGGCCGCGTAGGAGGTGTAGATGAGGCTTGTGCCGTTGGTCAGCTGGAACGGCCCGCTCGGCAGCGCATTGACCTTGGTGATTCGCGTGTCGGGCATCTTGGCGGGCAGTCCGGAGCCGCCCATGACCAGCGAGGGGTAGTACTCCGCCGGCAGGCCGTCCTCGGATTGCTCGGCCAGCTGCAGGCTGTCGCCGCTGATGTAGGAGTCCTTAGGACCGCCCACCAGCGGTGCCGGCAGCACGTTGCTGGGGAAGGAAGCCTTGGCCGGGTTCAGCAGGAACGCATCCTGGGCCAGGTCCGATGCCACTTGCTGCTGCGCGCGGGAGAAGTTGGCGCCGGGGCTGCCGTCGCCATTGACGATGCCCTCGGAGAGCAGGTTCCATACCTGCTCGCCCGGCTTCGGCACATAGGTGGCGAACACGTGATCGAAGCTGCGATTCTCACCAATGATCACGATGACATGCTTGATGGGGCTCGCGGTGCGCGTCTGTTCGGCCGCGGCCGCCGCCTGCGCCAGCGGGGCGCCGAACGAGAGCTGCAGCAGCGCCAGCGTGCTCAGCGCTCGGCGCACGCCGTGCAGGATGCGGCGTGGCGCCGCCATGGGCGCGAGCGAAGCGGCGAGCACGAGCCATGCCGCGTGGGCATCGCTCATGCCGGGACGGCGATGCCCGATGTTAGCCGCTGACCAGCAACTCGCGGGCCAGTACCGTACGCAGCTGCTCAAGGTCGTGAATGCGCTGCGCGGTCTTTCTCACCGCGCGCACGTCGACGGCTGCCGCGGCGTGCAGAGCGCTGTACTCGGCGCGGGCGGCCTCGAGCGCTGCCAGGGTGCCGCGCCAGCGCGCCCCGAGCGTCTGCCGGGCGGCCTGGCTCACCGCCGCTCTCCAGCGTCCGATGACGGTGGCTTGTGACATGGGAATTCCCGCACGAACACACCACTATTCTCCATCCCGCATATGACAAGCCGTGGTCGAGGAGCTTACAGCGACGTTACGGGGCTGCCCGGGCAATCAAAGCCTTGACAATCACAGCCTAGGCAAGTAAATTGCCGCAGGTGCCCCGTGGGGGAGAGCGATCTTCCCCCGAAGGGGAGATTTCACGGAGCAGCAAATTGGGCGACATTTACGACGGTGCGACCTACCAGCCGTGCAAGAGCATCGGCTCGCTTTTGAGTCGGGTGCGGGTGGAGCTGCTGGCGGCGCTCGATCGCGAGCTCGGGGCGGACAAGCGCCTGGGCTCGCTCGAGATGAGCGCAGCGCAGTACATCATCATCGCGAACCTTGCCGGACCTGCGGGGCCGCGCTCGGCATCGGATCTGTGCAAGGGCATCTCCTACGATGCCGGAGCGATGACCCGGATGCTGGATCGCCTCGAGAGCAAGGGGCTGATCGTGCGCGCCAGGAGCCCGCATGACCGGCGGCTGATGAATCTTGAGCTGACCGAGGAGGGCCGCGCGGCCTATCCGCGCATGCGCGAGATTGCGATGACGGTGACGAATCGATTTCTGCGCGGCTTCACCAAGACTGAAGCGCGGCAGCTGGAAGGATTCCTCACCCGCATGCTGGAGAACGCGCAGGGCGTACCGGCACGCGCGAGCGCCTGAGCGGGAATTTTTTTGAGTCGATAGCTGCCTAGGCATTAGCCGCCACGGCAGCGACAACGGAAAGTGCGGATAAAGGATCACATGAGCACGCAGAACAGCAAGACAGTCTCCAAGCCCAACCAGCGCTGGCGCTGGCTGGGCGCGGTCCTCGGTGTGTCACTCACGGCCGGTGCCGTGTATGGCCTGTATTGGGCGCAGGTGCTGCGTTACCACCAGACCACCGATGATGCGTATGTGGGCGGCAACGTGGTGCAGATCACCCCGCAGATCTCCGGCACGGTGGTGGCGATCGGCGCGGACGACACGCAGTTCGTGAAGGCGGGACAGCCGCTGGTGCGCCTCGACCAGGCGGATGCGAAGGTCGCCCTCGATCAGGCCGAGGCGCAGCTCGCCCGCACGGTGCGCGACGTACGCAACCTCTTTGCCACCACCTCGCAGCTTGAGGCGGCGGCGCAGCTGCGCGAAACCGACCTTGCCGCTGCGCAGAGCGATCTCGCGCGCCGCCAGCGACTCGGCGTCTCAGGCGCGGTGTCGGGCGAGGAGCTGCAGCATGCGCTCGATGCGGTGAAGGCCGCCCAGGCAGGTCTGGCCGCGGCCCGCCAGCAGCTCGCGGCTGACCGCGCACGCGTAGATGGTACGACGCTGCAGGATCACCCGCAGGTGCGGGATGCGGCCGCGGCCGTGCGCAGCGCCTACCTGACGCTTGCGCGCACCGAGCTTCCCGCGCCGGTGTCCGGGTTCGTCGCGCGTCGCAACGTGCAGCTCGGACAGCGGGTGAGCCCCGGCACGCCGCTGATGGCCGTCGTGCCGCTCGAGCAGGTATGGGTGGATGCGAATTTCAAGGAACCGCAGCTGGCACGCATGCGTGTCGGTCAGCCGGTCACCCTGACCGCCGATCTGTATGGCTCGCATATCGTCTACCACGGTACGGTCGCAGGCTTTGGCGCCGGCACCGGCGGGGCGTTCGCGCTGCTGCCGGCACAGAATGCAACCGGCAACTGGATTAAGATCGTGCAGCGTGTGCCGGTGCGCGTCGCCCTCGACCCTCATGAGATCGCGGTGCACCCGCTGCAGATCGGTCTGTCCATGAAGGCCGACGTCGAGGTGCGCGGCGGCACCGGCGGGGCGCGGCTGCCGGAGCTGGCGAGCAGTGCCGTGGCGTGGTCGACCGATGTGTTCGGCTCGAGCAATACGCTGGCCGATGCGCGCGTGCAGGCGATCATTGCCGCCAACCGGCAGCAGCCGCCTGCGGCGGCCACCGCCGCGCGCACGAGCTCCGGCCAGAGTCTGCTGGCGACTGCGCAGCTGGCGGCAGCGGCGCCCCACCTGCACTGAGGGCGCCTGCAGGAGCGCGCCGCGCATGTCCCCCCAGAATGCTGACAGACCGGCAGCCGGCGGCGCCCCGAGCAGGGCGCCGGCCGGCCTGCCACCGTTGACGGGCGCAAAACTCGCGTTCGGTACCGTGGCGCTGTCGCTGGCGACCTTCATGAACGTGCTCGACACCTCGATCGCCAATGTGTCGCTGCCGTCCATTGCGGGCGACCTGGGTGTGTCGCCCGATCAGGGCACCTGGGTGATCACCTCATTCGGCGTCGCCAACGCCATCTCGCTGCCGCTCACCGGCTGGCTGACGCGTCGCTTCGGCCAGGTGCGACTGTTCACGCTGTCCGTGGTGCTGTTCGTCATCGCCTCGTTCCTGTGTGCGCTGGCGCCGAGCCTTCCGCTTCTCATCTTCTTCCGCGTGCTGCAGGGTGCAGTCGCAGGCCCCATGATCCCGCTGTCGCAGTCGCTGCTGCTGGCCAGCTACCCGAAGAGCCGCGCCGGCACGGCGCTCGCCATGTGGTCCATCACCACACTCGTGGCGCCGGTGGTGGGACCGGTGCTGGGCGGCTGGATTACCGACAACATCTCCTGGCCGTGGATTTTCTATATCAATATCCCGGTGGGGATCGGGGCCGCGTTTGCGACCTGGGCGATCTATCGCGAGCGCGATAGCGCCACCGCCAAGGTGCCGGTGGACGCCGTCGGGCTGGGATTGCTCATGATCTGGGTCGGCTCGATGCAGGTCATGCTGGATAAGGGCAAGGACCTGGACTGGTTCAACTCCGGTTCGATCGTGACGCTTGCGTGCGTGGCGGTCGTCGGCTTTGCGCTGTTCCTGATCTGGGAGCTCACCGAGGAGCACCCGATCGTCGATCTGTCGCTGTTCCGTTCGCGCAACTTCTCGGTCAGCACGGTCGCGATGTTGTTTGCCTACGGGCTTTTTTTCGGCAACGTGGTGCTGTTGCCACTGTGGCTGCAGCAGTACATGGGCTATACCGCAACACTTGCCGGCGAGGTCCTGGCCCCCGTCGGCTTCCTCGCCATCGTGCTCAGTCCGATCGTCGGGCGCATGTCCAATCGGGTCGATCCACGCATCCTGGTGAGCATCTCGTTCGCCATATTCTCGCTGGTGCTGTTCATGCGTGCGCGCTTCAACACCGACGCCACCATCGGCACGCTGATGTTGCCGACCATCATCCAGGGCGCCGGCATGGCGGCGTTCTTCATTCCGCTCGTCACGATCTCGCTGTCCGGCCTGGCGCCGGAGCGCATCCCGGCGGCCTCCGGGCTGTTCAACTTTGCGCGCATCACGGCCGGCTCCTTCGGCACCTCGATCACCACCACCGTCTGGGACCGGCGCGCCACGCTGCACCATGCGCAGCTGGTCGAGCGCATGAGTCCGGGAGATCCGGTGACGGCACAGGCCCTGGGCACACTGCACGCGGGGGGCGTGGGCAGCGAGCAGAGCTATTTTCTGGTCAACCGTCTGGTGGACTCCCAGGCGTTCATGCTCTCGGCGAACGATATTTTCTACGTATCGGGTGTGGCGTTCCTGGTTCTGATCGGGCTGGTGTGGCTGGCACGGCCGGTGCGCGGCCCGGGCTCCGCGGCGGCCGCCGCGGGCGCTCACTAAGCGCTTCGCGCGTTCAGCCTTTGAGCGGAAGCCGGCGTGCCGCGCGCAGCAGCGCCGGCGGCAGCAGCCATACCAGAGCGCCGTGCCCGGCGCGCGGCGCCCCCGCAAAGCCCACCAGCGCCGCACCCATCTTGCGCAACTCGAAGGCGTCGCTGCCGGCCGACCCCGGCACGCACAGCGCCAGCAGGCGGCCGAGGTCGGGCTGGTGCCCCACTATTGCGACACATTGATCGGCGCTGCGCGCGAGCAGCGCCAGGAGCGCCTCCGCTGAGGCGCCGGGCTGCAGCAGCGGGCAGGGGATGGCCCTGGGCCATCCGGCGAACTGAGCGAGAATCGCCGCGGTATGTCGCGTGCGCTCGAGCGGACTTACCAGCACGCGCGCAGGTCGGGGCGCAAGCCGCCTCAGTCCCGCCGCAGCGCGGCGTGCGCGCATCATGCCGCGCGAAGCGAGCGGGCGCTCGCCATCATCCGGCCAGCGCTTGGCGTTGCGCTCGCAGGCGATGCCGTGTCGGACGATGAGCAGCTCCATGGCGGGAGCCACCGGCTTCAGTGCCTGAGGGCTGGGCTGTCAGGCTCGCTCGCGCGAGCGCTGCTCGGCTCGGGCAGGGCGGATGGCGTTTCGGTGCCCGCGGAGGTAGCTTCAGACAGCGCTCGTGCGCTCTCACTGAGCTCTCCCAGTCGTGCGCGCAACGCCTTCCAGCGCCTGCCGCGCACCTTGCGCCAGGAGCGGGTCAGTGTCTGTCGTGCCTGGGTCGTGATATGTGCCTGGCGCTCAGCCAGACGGCCCATCAGGAACAGTGTGGCGGGCGGCAGAGCACTGGCCGGATCGGCAGCGAGGGCAGTAAGGCGGTTCTGCGCCATGTAAGCATCCTGATGCGCGCCGAGCTTGTCCTGCAGCCGGCGCAGTGCCTTGAGCATGTCATCGGCAGGTTTCCCGAACATGACGGCGCCACACTCGGTGGCGTAACGAAGCTGCTTCGCCCGCCGGCGCACCTGGTGGTAGTCGTCCATCGATGACTTGGGACGCAGCTTCCCGACCGACTTTCTGAGCTTGCGGAAGCGTCGGATCACCCGCTCGGGCATCACCGCCATCGCAGGCTCACCCGGCTCTGCGCCACCGCTTTGCGCGCACGCAAGTGTCAGGGTCTGCAGCCAGTGGCGAGTGGGCTCTGCGTCGAGTGCGCGGATCATGCGAGTGCGCGCCGTGGCCCGTTCACTCTCCAGGCGCGCGCGCAGCGGCAGCGCCAGTGCGCGCACTTGCTGGGGCAAAGTGGCGCAGTAGCGCTCAAGTTCTGCGAGCTGAACGTCCAGGTCGCGCGCCGCGCCGAGGTTCCTCAGCACGGCCTTGGTGGTCTTGCGGGCCTGCAGCAGCGCCGCAGACAGCTGGCGCTTGAAGAGGCCGAGAGTGGCGTCGATGCGCCGTGCCGTGACGCGCAGCTGGTGCAGCTGCTCCGCGTCGTGCCCGAGACGCGCCCCGGGCTCATGGAGGAGCCACGCCGCGATCAGACGACGCAATTCCGCGAGCGCCACCTCCTGAGCGGTGACGGGGCCGTCGAAGCCATGAGGCGACGCGGCCGCGGCCGCGGCCTCGGGCGTAACGGCCGTGGCATCGCCGGCGACGGAGGCCTGCGGCTGCCGGGTATTTGCGGGAACCTTCATCGATAGGGGAATTATTAGCGGACGAGTCACGAAAGTGTAACAAAACGCACGCCGCGATGGCGCCTGCGCTCGGAATTCGCGCGCCGCGCGGGCATGCTGGCGATGGCACCGCAATGCGGCAGCGAAACATCAAGCGGAGACAGGCAATGAAGGACGGCAAACTCGACGGATTGAAGGTGGCGATTCTCGCCACGGATGGCTTCGAGCAGTCGGAGCTGATCGAACCGCGACGGGCACTGGAGGAAGCGGGCGCAGAAACCGAGATCGTCTCGCCCAAGCACGATCGTGTGCGCGGATGGAACCACACGGAGTGGGGCGGTGAAGTCGACGTTGATCAGGATCTGAAAAACGCCAATCCGAAGGACTACGACGCGCTGGTGCTACCGGGCGGGGTCATGAATCCGGACGCGTTGCGCATCAACGCCGGTGCCGTCGCGTTCGTTAAGTCATTCTTCGAAGCCGGCAAACCGGTGGCGGCAATCTGCCATGGGCCCTGGACGGTGATCGAGAGCGGTGCGGCAAAAGGACATCGCATGACCTCCTGGCCCTCGCTGAAGACGGACATCCGCAATGCCGGCGCGCAGTGGGTTGACGAGGAGGTCGTGGTGGACGGCAGTCTGGTGACCAGCCGCAAGCCCGACGACCTTCCTGCTTTCAATCGCGAGCTCATTAAGCTGTTTGCGCAGTCGCGCAGCAGGTCGCACGCGTAACGCCCGGCCAACTGAGTAAGGAGACTCGTTATGAGATTTCTCGTGCTGTTGATCATGATGGTGTTGCCGCTTGCGGCGTTCGCGGCGGACAGCCCCGCCGATGAAGCCTTTTACAAGGCGGCGGCCGAGGGCGGGATATCGGAAGTCGACCTCGGCAAGCTTGCTCAGGAAAAGAGCCCCGACAAGCAGGTGATGGAGTTCGGGGAGATGATGGTGAAGGATCATTCCGCCGCCAATGAGAAGCTGCAGGCGCTCGCCACTTCGAAGAACATCTCGCTGCCGAGCTCGGCCAGCGTTGGACAGATGGCGACCAAGGCGAAGCTCAAAGTTCTCAGTGGCAGTTCTTTCGACGAGTCCTACATCAGGTCGCAGGTCAAGGCCCATACCGAGACCGAGGCGTTACTGAAGAAGGAGATCGCATCCGGGCAGGACCCCGACGCGAAAGCCTTTGCCCAGTCGATCCTGCCGACCGTGCGTTCGCACCTTAAGGCCATCCGCTCGATCGCAGCCGAGAAGGATGTGAAAACCTGACCCGCCGGTGCCTGTCCTGCGCATGGGGAGTAGCCCTCCTGACCGTCAACCCCGTCCGCCCCTTTCGGGGCCGGAAATTGACGCTGGTTAAGCCACTTACGTATGATTCGCGCCCCCCGTGCGGTGGGGCCGGCCAGGGGCGCTTTTCGGGTCGTGCCCGTAGCTCAGGCGGATAGAGCATCGGCCTTCTAAGCCGAGGGTCGCAGGTTCGAGTCCTGCCGGGCACGCCAGCCGCGCGAGGAGGGACGGACGGTGGACGTAGCTCAGTTGGTAGAGCCCCGGGTTGTGATCCCGGCTGTCGCGGGTTCGAGTCCCGTCGTCCACCCCACATACCAGGGCCGTTAGCTCAGCTGGTAGAGCAGGAGACTCTTAATCTCTTGGTCGTAGGTTCGATCCCTACACGGCCCACCAATTTCCCTCAAAATACAGGCACTTCGGAGCATAGGGCTCTGGTGTGCTTTCTCGCGCGAGCCGCCGTCCTGAGTTCAGTCTTATGTAAGCGACTCAACACGGACAGAGCTCACCATGTCCAACGAACACGAACGCTTCGGGCCAGCGCCGACACACGCACCAACATCGCCGGCGCCGGCTGCGGACCCACCGCCGCCGCGGCAAACGGACCTCCCCGCCGCGCGCTTTTACGCGAAGAGGGGTCCTGGCGGAGCGCTTCGGCGCAATCGGCCGGCTTACTCGATTACCGGCGATTACGACAGTGTCGACCCTCCAGGCGGCTGACGCCGAGCTCGCGGCGATCGCCATGCACGTCGCCCGAATGAGCGCAGACGAGGCCGACTGGCACGCGCTGCCCTGTCAAGATGTGAGGCCGCTTTGAAGTCACACCGCGACGCGAGACTGGAACCCGGCTTGGTGGAACACAACCTCAGCGGCGCGACGCTGACCGTCCAGAATCCTCGCCGCCATGCCCGTACCCGCCACGAAGGCAAGTGCGAGCCAGGTGTGGCGCCAAATGTCATTGCGGATTCTGACCTTCATGGGAGTGCACACTACGTGCACACGCAGTCATTGGCAGGTGCCGAAGGTCATGCCCTACTGCGCAGTTTGGCGCGATCAGCACAGCGAATCCGAGCGTTGTGATGCCGCCGATGGCGACGCGCATGTGGCGCATACATTAGCCATCACGGCCGCTCCAAGTGATGAGATGTCTCAGGGGCATTCGGGAAGGACCAGAAGATTGTCGGGCCGATGCCCGTCTGCCGCGGTCTTGAGAAACCTGTGACCGCGAGCGCTGACGTCCACAATGACCGCGACCGTACGACCGCCCGCGCTCACGTAAAAATTCCACCGGCCTGCGTCGATACCGACTATCGCCGCGCTTTCCGTGAGCGTCCAGCGGCTGCCGTCCGCGTTCATCCCACCAAGGCTGGTAATGTACCTGTGGGGATTGAAGCAGTCGGCCTTGGTGATCCACAAGATCTGCATGTCGAGAGCCATGACTGCTCCTACCCCCTTGGCGCGTGAGCGCTACCCAGCGAGGCTATTGCAGAGCTTCTGTCGTCAGCGGCGGAGTTCTCTCAACCAGACCGGAGATTGATGCCCGACGCACCACCTTGAAACTCGATGATGGCGTCGATCCAGGGTTGACCCGCAACGCCACGGCGCGCGTTTCGCCGCATCGCGCGACACCGCCCCGCCACCGTGACGGGGTGACGTGAGAGGGCGTAACGCGTGTCGAGAGGCGGGCCAGGGCGTGCCGCTTCGTGTTCAGCACCCACACGGTGAGCGTGAAATGCGCACCGATCACGTCATCGCCGGTACCGGCTTTCGGGTCAATCTCGAGCGGCTCGGGTACCTGGAGCCCTCCTTGGGGCGCAGCATCGCCCGCGAAGCCGACGGCATTCCGGCTCCTCGGTCCCGGGGCTCTTCATCGTGGGGGTGTCGAGCGCACCGGTATTCGGTCCGATCATGCGTTTCATGTACGGCGCGAAGCATGTCGCGCCGCTGCTGGCGAGTCGCCTGAGGGCCTAGCGCCGCGCTCCTCGGCCCTCACGCGGGCCGCCGCCCCCTGCCAACCCCGGACCCCAAATCTCGCCTCGTGCGCTAAGGCAGCGGCCGCGCGAGGGCCGGCCGTAACACGGCATCAGCTATAATGTTTTGCACTCCGGCGCGCGGCGGATCAGGCGCGGCAGCATCGCCCGGCGCGTGCGGCACGGGCGAAAGTGGCGGAACTGGCAGACGCGCTGGACTTAGGATCCAGTGGGGAAACCCGTGAGAGTTCGAGTCTCTCCTTTCGCACCAGATTCATAGCAAAATCAATAGCTTGAGAGATTCGAGGATTGCAGTTGATGGAAGTCTCTATCTCCGATACCGGCGGCCTGTCACGGCGCCTTGAAGTGGCGGTACCGGCGACCGAGGTCGCCAAAGAGGTGCAGCAGCGCCTGAAGCGTCTGTCGCGCACGGCGCGTCTGAAGGGGTTTCGCCCCGGCAAGGCACCCCTGGCCGTCATTACCAAGCAGTTTGGCGACCAGGTGCGCGCAGAAGTGGTGAACGATCTGATGCGCACCTCCTTTGCCCGTGCGGTGAGCGAGCAGAACCTAAGACCCGCGGGCGGCCCGCGCATCGAGCCGATCGCGCTCGGGCCGGAAACGGACCTCAAATACGCCGCACACTTCGAAGTGCTCCCCGAGATCAAGGTGAAGCCGCCCGAGGGTCTGACGCTGGAGCGCCCGGCCGCCGCGGTGACCGAAGCGGATGTCGACGCCATGATCGAGAACATGCGCAAGCAGCGGCCGGTATTCACGCCGGTCGAGCGGGCGGCACACGATACGGATCGCGTGCTGCTCGATTACCAGGCCCGCATCGGTGGTAAGCCGTTCGAGGGCGCAGATCTCGAGGACGTGCGGGTGGTGCTGGGGTCGCGCCAGGCGATGCCCGAGCTGGAAGAGGGCCTGAAGGGGGCTAAGGCCGGTGAGCAGCGCACCTTGAATGTTGTGTTCCCCGGCGGGCACCCCAATAAGAAGCTCGCGGGCCAGTCAGCCGAGCTGCATCTGTCCATCAAGGCGGTCGAGGAACAGTCTCTTCCGCAGGTCGACGAGGAGTTTTTCCGCGCCTACGGTGTCGAACACGGTGGGCTGGAGGAAATGCGCACCGAGGTTCGCAAGAGCATGGAACAGGAACTGGCCGGGGTGATTCACGGACGCCTGCGCGGGCAGGTGCTCGATGCTCTCTACCGGGATAACCCGATCGAGGTACCCCAGGGGCTCATCGATGAGCAGGTGCAGCAGCTGCAGGTGGATACGGCCCGGCGCTTAGGCATACGGGATGCGAGTCGCCTGCCGCCGCGTGAGACCTTCCTCGAAGCTGCACGCAGGCGCGTCTCGCTCGGGCTGCTGATCTCGCACATCGTGCAGGCTCAGGCCATGAAGGTCGACCGTGAGCGCGTGCAGTCGCGACTGCAGGATCTCGCGGCAGGCTATCCGAATCCCGAGGAGGCGCGACGCGCCTACCTGCAGAACCAGGACGCGATGCGGCAGATCGAGTCCGCGGCGCTCGAAGACCAGGTGGTGGACTTTCTGGTGGAGCGGGCGCGCGTGACCGAGCGAACGATGACTTTTACCGAGCTCACCGGCTTCGGCCGAGAGGAGCATGAACACGAGCACGAGATTCAGCCCGAACCCGGGCACGATCATCAGCACGAACAGGCGGACGGCACATGAACGAGCGCGGCTTGAACCTGGTCCCCATCGTCGTCGAGCAGACCGCACGCGGCGAGCGGGCATATGACATCTACTCGCGGCTGCTCAAGGAGCGCGTGGTGTTCATCGTCGGCCCGGTCGATGATTACATGGCCAACATCGTGGTCGCGCAGATGCTGTTCCTGGAGTCTGAGAACCCGGAAAAGGACATTGCGCTGTACATCAATTCCCCGGGCGGAGTCGTCAGCTCGGGACTGGCCATCTACGACACCATGCAGTTCGTGAAACCCGACGTGAGCACCATCTGCATCGGGCAGGCGGCCAGCATGGGCGCGGTTCTGCTCGCCGGCGGCACCAACGGCAAGCGCTATTGCCTGCCGCACGCGCGCGTCATGATCCACCAGCCGCTCGGGGGCTTTCAGGGACAGGCGGCGGATATGGAGATCCATGCCAAGGAGATGCTCGAAACGCGGGATCTGTTGAACAAAATCCTTGCCAAGCACACCGGCCAGAGTGTCGAGCGCATCAAGCAGGACACTGATCGGGATCGCTTCATGAACTGGAACGAAGCGGTACGCTACGGCCTGATCGACAAGGTGCTGGAGAAGCGTGAGCTGCCGGTGGCAGCCCCTACCCCGGCAAAGCCGGCCTGATTTGCCCTATTGCGATTTGCCCTATTGCTTGAGTCCCGGCAGGGTGGCGTAGTAGCGCTCGGAGAGATGTCAAAACTAGTGAACCGCGTCATACAAACCCCGTACGCACAAAGACTTAGCCGTGCACTGCGTTTTGCGTCACGGCCGGACACCGTGCTATAAGAAACTCATGTCTAATGCGGCTAATTGGACGCGTCCGCCTTATGAGAGACATCGATGAGTGAGGACGCCCGCAACCGTCATGATGACGGCAAACTCCTCTATTGTTCTTTCTGCGGCAAGAGCCAGCACGAAGTCCGCAAGCTGATCGCCGGCCCCTCGGTATTCGTCTGTGACGAATGCGTCGAGCTGTGCAACGACATCATCCGCGAGGAGCTCGAGGATCGCGCCGAGCGTGCGCGCGACAAGCTGCCCAAGCCGCACGAGATCAAGAAGGTCCTCGACGAGTACGTCATCGGCCAGGAGCGCGCCAAGAAGGTGCTCTCGGTGGCGGTGTACAACCATTACAAGCGCCTGCAGACCCGCACCGGCGCGCGTGCCAAGGAAGAGGTCGAGATTGCCAAGAGCAACATCCTGCTCATCGGCCCGACCGGCTGCGGCAAGACGCTGCTGGCGGAGACGCTGGCGCGATTGCTCAACGTACCGTTCACGATCGCCGACGCCACCACGCTCACCGAGGCGGGCTACGTCGGCGAGGACGTCGAGAACATCATCCAGAAGCTGCTGCAGAAGTGCGACTACGACGTCGAGAAGGCGCAGACCGGGATCGTCTACATCGATGAGATCGACAAGATCTCGCGCAAGTCCGATAACCCCTCGATTACCCGCGACGTGTCCGGTGAGGGCGTGCAGCAGGCGCTGCTCAAGCTGATCGAGGGCACGATCGCCTCGGTGCCCCCGCAGGGGGGTCGTAAGCACCCGCAGCAGGAGTTCCTGCAGGTCGACACCAGCAACATCCTGTTCATCTGCGGCGGTGCGTTTGCAGGGCTTGAGAAGATCATCCTCAACCGCACCCAGAAGAGCGGCATCGGCTTCACCTCCGAAGTGCGCGACATCAACACGCGCCCGCACGGCAGCGACCTGTTCCACGATGTCGAGCCTGAGGATCTCATCAAGTACGGGCTCATCCCGGAGTTCGTCGGACGGCTGCCGGTGGTGGCGACTCTCGATGAGCTCGACGTCGGCGCCCTGATCTCGATCCTGACCGAGCCCAAGAACGCGCTCACCAAGCAGTACCGGCGCCTGTTCGAGATGGAAGGGGCCGAGCTTGAGTTCCGCGACGAGGCGCTGCGTGCGGTCGCACACCGTGCCATGCAAAGAAAGACCGGCGCCCGCGGCCTGCGCACCATCCTTGAGACGGTGCTGCTCGACACCATGTACGAGCTGCCCTCGATGCGTAACGTGGCTAAGATCGTCATTGACGAGACCGTCATCGAGGGGCAGACCAAGCCCTACATCGTGTACGGCTCGGAAGACAGCCGGCTCGCGAGCGTCGACGAACCGCGCCGCGCATCCGGTTCGAATCACCACTGAAGCTTGCGCTCCCGGCAGGCTCAGGGCGCCGAGTGCCCGCCCGCTCGCAGCCTGCCGTCCTCGGAACGCTCAGCCCGTGAGCCACGTCACCTTGAAACGCGCGGCGCAGGCCTCATTTCCCGTTACACTAGCGTCATAAACGCCCTCGACCGAGGTGCCCAGCGTGCCTGAACCGACTCCTCCTGCTCCTGTAATTCCGCTGCCCGCCGCACTGCAGAACGTGCCGGTGCTGCCGCTGCGTGACGTGGTCGTCTACCCGCACATGGTCATCCCGCTGTTCGTGGGGCGCGAGAAATCGATCCTGGCGCTCGATGTGGCCATGCGCACCGATAAGCGCATCATGCTGGTGGCGCAGAAGCAGGCCGATGTCGATGACCCGAAGCCGGATGACCTGTACCGCATTGCCACTGTCGCGACCATTCTGCAGCTGTTGAAGCTTCCCGACGGCACCGTCAAGGTGCTGGTCGAGGGGGTCGATCGCGCGCGCATCGAGAAACTTCACGCCGGCGAGTACTACGCCTCGGACGCGACGCTGCTGCCGGACGCGGAGGGCTACGATGAGAAGGAAATGGACGTGCTCGCACGCTCGGTCATTTCCCAGTTCGAGCAGTACGTGAAGCTCAACAAGAAGGTGCCGCCCGAGGTGCTCACCGCACTGGCCGGCATCGAGCAGGCCGGGCGCCTCGCCGATACGGTGGCGGCGCACATGTCGCTGAAGCTCGCCGAGAAGCAGAAGGTGCTCGAGATCCTCGACGCCAAGAAGCGCCTCGAGCACATCCTGGTCGCCATCGAGAGCGAGATGGACGTGCTGCAGATCGAGAAGCGCATTCGCGGCCGCGTCAAGGCGCAGATGGAGAAGAGTCAGCGCGAGTACTACCTGAATGAGCAGATGAAAGCCATTCAGAAAGAGCTCGGCGAGATGGACGAGGGCGGCAACGAGATAAGCGAACTGGAGCAGAAGATCGCCAAGGCCGGCATGCCCAAGGAGGCGCGCGACAAGGCCGCCGGCGAGCTGAACAAGCTGAAGATGATGTCGCCGATGTCCGCCGAAGCCACGGTAGTGCGCAACTACATCGACTGGCTGGTCAAGGTGCCGTGGAAGAAGCGCACCAAGATCATCAAGGACATCATCCGCGCCCAGAAGGTGCTGGACGAGGACCACTTTGGCCTGGAGAAGGTCAAGGAGCGCATCGTCGAGTATCTGGCCGTCCAGCTGCGCGTGGACAAACTCAAGGGCCCGATCCTGTGTCTGGTGGGACCCCCGGGCGTGGGTAAGACTTCGCTCGGCCAGAGCATCGCCCGCTCCACCAACCGCAAATTCGTGCGTATGTCGCTGGGCGGCGTGCGCGATGAGGCCGAGATCCGCGGTCACCGCCGTACTTACATCGGCTCGATGCCCGGCAAGATCGTGCAGAACATGGCAAAGGCGGGGGTGCACAACCCGCTGTTCCTGCTCGATGAAGTCGACAAGATGTCGATGGATTTCCGCGGCGATCCCTCCTCGGCACTGCTCGAGGTGCTCGATCCGGAGCAAAACTCGACCTTCAACGATCATTACCTCGAGGTTGACCTGGACCTCTCGGAGGTGATGTTCGTGTGCACCGCGAACAGTCTCAACATTCCGCCGCCGCTGCTCGATCGCATGGAAGTCATCCGCCTGCCCGGCTACACCGAAGACGAGAAGATGAATATCGGGCGGCGCTACCTGGTGCCCAAGCAGAAGAAGAGCAACGGACTTAAGCCCGAGGAGCTGAAGGTATCCGACGGCGCGCTGCTCGACATCGTGCGCTACTACACGCGCGAGGCGGGCGTGCGCAACCTCGAGCGCGAGATCGCCAAGATCGGCCGCAAGGCCGTGAAGCAGATGCTGCTGCACAAGAAGGAGCAGAAGTCCGTCGCGGTGACCCCGCGCAACCTCGACAAGTTCCTGGGCGTGCGCCGCTTCCGCTACGGCAAGGCGGAGGACATGAACCGCGTCGGCCAGGTCACCGGATTGGCGTGGACCGAGGTCGGCGGAGAGCTCTTGACGATCGAGGCTGCAGTGGTGCCCGGCAAGGGCAAGCTGCAGCACACCGGTCAGCTCGGTGAAGTCATGCAGGAGTCGATCCAGGCCGCCATGACCGTGGTGCGCAGCCGCGCCCAGGTGCTAGGGCTTGAGCCTGAGTTCTATCAGAAGCTCGACGTGCATCTGCACATTCCGGAAGGCGCCACGCCGAAGGACGGCCCGAGTGCCGGCATCGGGATGTGTACCGCGCTGGTCTCGGCGCTGACCAAGATCCCCGTGCGCTCGGATGTGGCGATGACCGGGGAGATCACGCTGCGTGGCGAGGTGCTGCCGATCGGCGGACTTAAGGAAAAGCTGCTCGCAGCACATCGCGGCGGTATCAAGACCGTGCTGATTCCGGATGAGAACCAGAAGGACCTCGTGGAGATCCCCGACAACATCAAGGGCAACCTTGAGATAAAGGCGGTGAAGTGGATCGACGAGGTGCTCGGCATCGCACTCACGCAGCAGCCGATGCCGCACCAACAGCCCGATACACCGGTCGCCCCGGTGGTGGCAGGCGAGGCCGAGGACAAACGCAGGCCGCGCAACGGCCGGCGCCTGAAACAGGTCGTACCGCCGGCGCACTGAGGCGGGTGTTGCAGGCGTTCCGCACCTTCGGGATGGGTGCTTAGCTCAGCTGGTAGAGCGTCGCCCTTACAAGGCGAATGTCGGCGGTTCGATCCCGTCAGCACCCACCAATCCCACGCGAATCCCCTCAGTTCTGACACGGTGCTGTAGAGGCAATCGCGGCTATCATCACTGCTCTTACTGATAAGGCTCGGCGAGGACCAGGTTGGGCGAGGTCCCGGCGAGGAACACCACCAGCGAGCCGCTTACAGCACCTCCGGAGGACACAAAATCATAGGGATTGGCCTCCGTCGGAAGGAACTGGCTGCCGCTCGCCCAGGTGGCGGTGGCCGAGCTGACCGAGTAGATGGCGTTGCGGTACGTCGAGTACACCAAGGTCGCGGACAGCACCTGGATCGCGTCGGTCTCCGGCAGCGGTGTCGATTGCACGAGGGTTCCCGAGGTGTTGTAGATCGCCGTGCCGGTGAAAGCGGTGGACTGGATACCCATGTTGTTCTGTTCGATGGTAAAGTTGTTGAGCAGCATGGTCGTCGGCGTGAGCCATCCCTCCACCGTTCCGCCAAAAGCGGTGGTCAGCTTCGCGTTCACGTAGACGTTGGAGCTGGTCGGTGAGATCACTTCGCCGACCCCGGTACCATCGGACGACAGAGCAAGCGAATTTACCTGCGACGTCTTATCGCACCAGAGCGTCGCACCCCCTGCGACCGCGATCGTCTGTGCCCCGCATGAACTGCCGGCTACGAACGCCTCACCGAGCGTCGTGCCGTCGCCGGAAAGCGTGATGTACGAGACGGCTTGGAACGGAAAAGGGTAGCTGACCGTGAGTGTCCCGGCCGGCAGCGAATACACGTTGACCGGGGACGAACTCACCACAGAGTAGAAAATGGGATCGAAGTTCCGTCCCGCTGTGCTGGTCGCCAGCACAGCGCCGTCGGTGGACATCGCGACCGTGGCGGCCGGCAGATTGATCGTGCCGACAGGAGCAGCGGTATTCCCGGCAGTGTAGTAAAGAATGCGCCCGGAGGCCGTGGCGATCGCGAAGTACCCGGTGCCGCCGGCGATGCTCGTGACCTGGCCGTAGTCGAGGTAGCGCGGCGACGCGGGTGAGCTTGCGCCGTCGAACAGCACTCCGCCCGCGTTGCCCACGACCCATGTCGAGGCGGAAGTCGCGGCGTAGGCCGACAACGGAGGAAGGGGCGCGGTGATCGTAGTGCCAGTCGGCGTGGTACCGGAGAGATCGACCACGGTCATTTCGCCGCTGATTTGGCCGGTTTGGCCGCCCGCAAGTCCGCCGTTGTAAATCAGGCCGACCGTGGTCCCTCCGGGTGCCACCCCCCCAATCGGGACGCCCCCGGGCGATGTGTAGCTCGAGACGCCGTGTGCTCCTACGGCGTAGAAGCTCACTACACCGCCGAGCGTTGTTGCGGATGCGTAGTAGTAGTTGCCGACGCCGCCGAGTCCCGAGACGCTCGGGAGCACGCCGATGTCCTGCTGAGCCGAGGCGCTCGAGTACACAGTCACCGTGTTGCCATTCACGGTGAGGAAACGTGCACCGTTGGTAAACCACGAGGAGAAGTTACCCTGGAACGTCGGGCCGACGCTGGAGGTGCCGCTCGGCACGGCGATCGTTTCGATGACGGAGTCGCCCTTGGGACCGAGCGCCACCTGCACCTGCCCGGGGGCGGCGTAGGCTCCAGCGGCGCTGGAGCCCAAAAACTGGTAGTTGCCGGGGTGCGTAACCAGCACGGTGCCCGTCGTCGAGTACACCGTGAGCGCCTGCGCGGTGCCAGTGACGATGTAGCTGCCGTCGGAGGCGAGCAGATACCAGCTCGGAGCTACTGGAATCTGCCCGATGACCGTGCCGTCGGTGGCCGAAAGTACCTCGAGGCCGCTGCTCTCGGTCTGCACCACGACTACCGACCCCTCGAGATCGACCGCGTGAGGCAGGCCCACACCGGACTGGTTGGCGTGGCCGTTGGCGACGTTCTGCCCGGTCGCGTAGTTCCACAGTACCCAATGAGAGGCAGCGTCCTCAGTAAGGAGCGCGGAGCCTACCAGGTGCGCATAGATAATCGTCCCTGAATGGCCGACGTCCAAAAGCAGCGCCGCCGCGACGACGAGTGTCAGGGCGATCGTCTGCTGACCGCCGCCATTTGTGGCTGTGATGTTGTACGTGGCGGCGGCGGCAGCCGCCGTTGGAGTCCCCGAAATCGCGCCGGTGGTCGCATCGAGCGTGAGCCCTGCGGGTAACGCTGGCTGCACGCTCCAGCTGCTCACCGCACCGCCGGTGCTGGTCGGGGTAATGGTCGCGCTGGGCACGCCATTGGTGAAGGAGTAGTAGGAGCTGTTGTAGGCGACCGCGGGTCCGGGCCCCGACGGAGGGGACGCGCCCGAGGAGCCGCCTCCGCCGCCCCCACCGCACGAACTCAAGGCGAGACCTAAAGCCGCAATGGCGGTCGCGAACACGCGATACGACCTGCTCATGCGGTGACTCCCCTGCGGATCAGCTTCCTGCGAACCGTCTCTAGTTGGGAATTCTAGAGCGCGAAACGATTCACGGGTTACCCGGTTGACCGGGCCTGCGCGAAATGCACTGCAGCATGGGAGCCGTGCAATATGGTAAGGCTCGGCGAGCAGGAGGTTGCCCGGAACACCAACCCCCCATCCCGTGACGGCGCCAATGGAGTGGGTGGTATGCAGCTCGACAAGATGCCTGTATGCGCAGCAGATCGGCGAGCGCCTACGGGTGGTGGATTGCACGCAGTGACGGCTGCTGTGGGTCATTTGCCCTTACAAGGTGAATGTTGGCGGTTCGATCCCGTCAGCACCCACCATAAGGACCTGATGGCTCGTGGTGCAGGACCCCTCGGGTCGGGCCTCGGTCTTCGGGTGCGCCAGTCAACCGTTGCCCTGCGATAACGTTGGGTCGGGACAAGAGTATTAGACAGAACACCCTGGCACCCGCGGGCGGCATGGTGTGCAAACCACCAGCACGGAACTCTACAATCCGACGACGAACAGCTGGCAGGCCGCAGCGCCTCTGCCGCAGGCGCCGACGACGATCTTTCCCCAAGGCGCGGTCCTGCTTGTCTCGGGCCAGGTCCTGGAACTCGGTGACACCGCCGATATCTACGATCCGGCAAGCAATAGCTGGCAGCCGTCCGCGCTCGTCCCACCCTTGGCAACACCCGTGATGACCGGGTTCAGTGCGACGACCGCCGTTCTGCTGCCGAACGGACGGGTTCTTGCGGCGGGCAGTTGGTTTCCTGCGGGTGGTGTTGGTGGTGCGGTCTACGACCCCATCATGCAATCGTGGACCGGCACCACGAGGCCGCCAGCGCTGTCTGAGCCCTCGGGTAGTAATCCGCTGGCGGCCCTCGAGGGGGACTATGGATCGGTGACCGCACTGCAGGACGGCCGCGTCGTCGCCGACGGCGGGATTGTGTTTGGGACACCCGCCAATTCTGTGTCCATCACCGCGCTCTATGATCCGACACAGAACCAGCTGGTCCGTGGGCGGATCGCAAGCTCACGCCGGCTACTACGCCGCGAGCGGCGTGCTCGCAAACGGCCAGGTACTGGTGACGGGCGGCAGCGTTTTGCAGGCTGCCGAATCGATTACGGCAGTCAGCAACGCCGATCTTTTTAACCCTGCCACCAACACTTGGACGCCCGCCGCCTCGATGTCGATCGAGCGTCAGCAGCACACCGCGACCGTCCTGCAGAGCGGCCAGATGCTGGTGAGCGGCGGCAATTACGGGAGTGGTTACGCGGGCGTTTCGAACGATGTCTTCGATAGCGGCGAGGTCTACGATCCGACGAGCAACAGCTGGAGTTCGGCCGGAACCATGAGCACCCCGCGCTACGAACACACCGCGTCGCTCCTCGCGAACGGCACGGTGCTGGTGGCGGGCGGCAACGACCTGGTCGGCACCTGCAGCTGCACGACCTTCGTCAGCTCGGTGGATCTCTACAATCCGGCCAGCAACAGCTTTACGGCCACTGGCGCTCTGGTGACCGCGCGCTACGCGCACACCGCGACCGTGCTCGCGAACGGCATGGTGCTGGTCGCCGGCGGATTCGGCGGAGCGACCAGCACGCTGCAAAGCGGGGGTGCGCCACTTGCGAGTGCGGAGCTCTACAACCCGACGACCGGCACCTGGACTGCGACGGGGTCGATGACCACAGCACACATGAACCACACGGCGACGCTCCTGCCATCGGGTGAGGTGCTCGTCGCGGGCAGCTACACCGGCAGTGCGACAACGGCAACCGCCGAGGTCTACGATCCCTCGAGCGGTACCTGGACTGCCGTGGCCTCGATGTCCACTCCCCGGCAATCGCAGGGCGCCGCGCTGCTCCCGAATGGCCCGGTGCTGATCGTCGGCGGGCTCAATGGTGCGAGCAGCGCGGTGATTGGGGTCGGAACGGCCGAAGTCTACGATCCCACTTCAAACACATGGACGCCCTCCGGTGGGATGGTGACTGCCCGGCAGTTCTTCGTGCTGAACGCGCTCGGCGATGGCCGCATCCGGCTCGACGGGGGCTCGCCGAATGCGTTCGGATTGCCGGAATTCTATAAGTAGACGGCGCGTGCGCGCCGGGCGGCCACGACTTGAGCGCCAGCAGCCGGACACCGCCGCCACGCGGCCAGCCGTCGGACAGTTGTGCTCCCTTTGTGCTCCGCTGTCCTCCACCGAGGCCCGCTTACGGCCGGTCTCGACGATCTAAGTCGTTGATCGCCTGCCCTTAAGGCGAATGTCGGCGGTTCGATCCCGTCAGCACCCACCAATAAATCACTAAACTCAGGCGATATAATCGTTCTCCGCCGACCCTCGGGGAGAATCGACATGAACCGACCGTTCATTCTTGTACTGCTGCTGTGCCTGCCCGCCCTCGCCGAGCCGCAGGGCGATAGCGGCCCTCCGGCGGACATCCTCGCGGTCCGGAATATCGAGATAACGTTCCACACTGCCGGCAGCGTCCTTCCCAACAAGGATCTCGATCTGATGATGAGCCTGTATGCCGACGACGCCGTGCTCACTGACACCGCGCACGAGAACAAGGTGTACCGGGGTAAGGAGCAGGTACGTACTTACTGGGTGGACGTCAGCGGGCCATTCCGCCCCGAGCATCACTGGATCGGCTACACGCCGGCGATGCGGATCAAGAGTCGTGTGACAGGAGACAGTGCCACGCTCTACTTCGAATGCCTGTGGATGGATGTAGAGAGTAATGCCATCGGCGCACACGCCTTCTCCTCGATGGACCTCGCGCGCGTCAACGGGCACTGGCTGGTTAAAGGCATCAAGGTCGGCAAGGTCGACAAGCTCTAGTTCGTGCTGCGGCTCGGGCACTCGGGGCCGTGCACGACCGGGTGCGATCGAGTCTGCTTTTTACGGGTAGCGATGTTTGCAGAATCGATTGAGTGGTAAGTTGTCCATCATGTCCACGTCATTTAATCTCAATGGCCATCCCGTCACGTTGAATGCCGATCCCACCATGCCGCTGCTATGGGCCATCCGCGAAGAAGCGGGTTTGCATGGCACCAAATTTGGTTGCGGCATGGCGCTGTGCGGTGCCTGCACGGTCCACGTCGATGGTCAGGCCGCGCGCTCGTGTGTGATGCGCCTGTCCGCCGTGGCGGGGCGCGCCGTCACCACCATCGAAGGGCTGCAAAGCGGTCCCGCCAAAGCGGTGCAAGCCGCCTGGATCGATCTGCAGGTGCCGCAGTGCGGCTACTGCCAATCCGGCCAAGTGATGTCGGCGACGGCCTTGTTGGAAAAAAACCCAACCCCCACCGATGCCGACATCGACGCTGCGATGAGCGGCAACATCTGCCGCTGTGGGACGTACTCCCGCATACGCGCAGCTATTCATGCAGCGGCCAACTCGCTGAAGGCGTCGGCATGACCTCCGGCGTCCTAGCACAGCCCGCGCGGCGCGTCTTCCTCAAGAACGCCGGTGCGGCCACCGCCGTGGCGCTCACTATCGGCTTCGAATGGGCCGGTACCACGGGCCGCTCACTGGCGCTCGCGCCGCCTGCCACGGGCGCGGGTCCGCTGTTCGCGCCCAATGCCTTCCTGCGCATCGGTGCCGACAACAGCGTCACCGTCATCGCGAAACACGTCGAAATGGGCCAGGGCGCCTATACCGGTATTGCCACCGTGGTGGCCGAGGAACTC
>DATBYD010000009.1:0-3640 GCA_036513855.1 Steroidobacteraceae bacterium
TAGGCCCCAACTCAGGGGTCGCGGACCTCGCAGTTATCGAAATTGACGCCGCAGAACGGGCAGAAGGCGACGCGGCGGCCGATGCGATACTGGTTGGCAATCTGGATTCCGAGTCGCGCGGTGCAGTTGGGGCAACTCGTAAGATCCAGATACAGCAGCGCGCCGAACATCACGGCCACCCCGGCGATACCCGACGCAGCCAGCACGTAGCCGTATTTGGAGCCGAGGGTGCTGGTCATAGCGAAGATCGCTACAGACGCCACTGCAAGCAGCACGCCTGCCCCCAAGACCCTGCGGGCCCGCTTCGATCGTCCTTTGAAGTATTCCCGGATTGTCAGGTTGGTCTGCTCGCGCATGGCTTGGGTCACGCTGCGCGCTTTCGTGGTTAGGTTACGGCGCTGGTATTCCGCGCCTAACTCAGTCGCGAATCAACCTCCTCGTCTGTCGCCCTGCGCAGACGCCTCGCAGCACGTCCGGCGGGCGTGCCCATAGCGGTGTGGCAGCGCTGGATTCATGGCGGCGCAGCGCAAGGTGGCGGCACGCGGTGCAGCGCGCCGCAGCGATCTGTATAAGGACTCAGGTGAGCAACGGGGCATGAGCGGCGCAAGTTCATCGGCGGCGGAGGCATCCCGCTTACTGCGGGAGGGACGGTACGAGGAAGCTCTGCCGTTCGCCGAGCGCGCGGTCGCCGGAGCGCACAGCTGCCTGCTCGCGCACGGCCTGCTGGCATCGGTGCTGTTGCAGCTCGGTCGCGCGGCGGAGGCGGACGGCGCCGTGCTGCACGCCATGGAGCTCGGCGGCGGGACCGCGGATGCCTACGACGGACTGGCCTGGGCATCGATCGCACTCGGGCGGCACGAGCGCGCCAACGCTCTGTATCGGCGCGCCGTCGAGGCGTCGCCGCGCGAGCCGCGCTTCTGGTACAACCTCGCGTGTGGCGAGCGCAGCCTCGGTCGCCTCGCAGAAGCCGAGCAGGCCTGCGACCGCGCCATCGCGCTCGATGTCACGCAATACTCCAGCTGGCTGCTGCGATCCGAACTGCGCGTGCAGCTGCCGGAGGCGAACCACATCCGCGAGCTGCAGGCGCAACTGGGCCGGGCGGCAAGTAACTACCGTGCGCGCCTGTTCCTCGGTTATGCGCTCGCCAAGGAGCTCGACGACGTGGGCCGATACGATGAGGCCTTCCACTGGTTCGCCACTGCGGCGCGGACGCGCCGCGAGCACCTGGCGTACGACGTCGCCCTCGATGAGCGCAAGCTGACGCGCATCGCGGAGGTCTATACGCACGAGCTGTGTGTTGCCGCGCCGGCGCCCGGCAGTCCGCCAGGCGCCGTGGACGCCGCGCGTTATATCTTCGTCGTCGGTCTGCCGCGCTCCGGCACGACTCTTGTGGAACGGATCCTGACGGGGTTGCCCGACGTGCGCTCGAACGGCGAGACGGCCAACTTCTCGCGCGCGCTGCTGGACGCGGCCCGTGGCGACGGCGATGTGTTCGCGCGTGCCGCCGCGGCGGATCCTGCCGCGGTGGCGGCCGGCTACGCACGACTCGCGGAGCCCGGCGCTCCCGCCGGACGCATCGTCGAGAAGCTGCCGCTCAATTACCTGTACCTCGGCGCCATCGCGCGTGCCCTGCCGGAGGCGAAAATACTGCTGGTCAGTCGCTCGCCCCTCGACAGCTGCTTTGCGATGTATCGCACGCTGTTCGCGGCCGGCTATCCCTTCAGCTACGACCTCGGGGACCTGGGCCGCTATTACGCTGCCTACCAGCGGCTGATGGATCACTGGCGAGGCGCTCTCGGTGGCCGCCTGCACGAGATCGTCTACGACGATCTGGTACGCGAGCCGCTGCGCAGCGGTGCGCGGATCGCGCAGTTCTGCGTACTGCCGTGGAGCGACGCGGCGATCGACATCCAGAACAACAGATCAGCGTCGCTGACGGCGAGCGCCGCGCAGGTACGGCGGCCGATCTACGGCAGTTCCTCCGGACGCTGGCGGCATTACCGCCGGCATCTGCAGCCGCTGATCGCCACGCTGCAGGCGCGGGCGATACCCATCCGGGCCTGAGCGCGGCGCGCCGCTTACTTGAAGGAAATAACCCAGGCGGATGCCGATCTCCCGCGGGGGATTGACCAGGTAGTCATCGGTCAGATTGCCAAGCTGATTCGGCTGGGAAGGTGGCGACAGGATCTCCTCCTTATCGAATACATTGGTCGCGTATAAAGTCGCGCGCCAGGCGTTGTGAGTCAGCGTGGCCGCGAAGTTCATGATTTCGTAAGTCGAGGAATGCTGGATCGTCGTGGTACCCACGCTCGGCGCCACCTGCAGCGCGACCGCACTGCGGTATACGGCATTCGGCGACAGCGTCAGCACGTATCCCGGACTCAGGTTGATGTCATACATGAGGGCGCCGCTCACGCTGTTCTTGGGGCTTCCCGGCAGCTGTTCGCCGGCGGAGCCTGAGAGCAGACCGGGCACGATGGTGCCGGTACCCAGCCCGTTATTCGCCGGCAGAGAGAATGCGCTGGTCAACGTGGCATCGGCATAGGCGTAGCCGATCGAGTAGCTCAGGTGTGAGACGAATAACGGACCGCTGGATTCGAACTCAAAGCCCTTCGACTGTGCCTTGTTGGCGTTGTAGACGGCCAGGTTTCCGGAGGGCAGGCTCGAGGAGATCTGTGGTCTGTCCCAATAGATATCGAATATCGCAAACGTATAGGAAACGCCACTCGCGAAGCGCCCCTTGAGACCGGCTTCGTAGTTATTCGTGCTGTCGGGTTGGTAGTCCCGCAACAGGGGACTTTCCTTGAATGGCCCAGTCGATGGAACCGAGTTCGCACCGCCGCGACGGAAGCCCTGCGACCACAACGCATAGAGGTAATGATGGTCGGCGTACTCGTATGAGGGATTGATCTTACCCACGGTCTTCGTGGCATCCGAGTGATGCGGTGTGGCCGGCACCAGCGTGGGAAAGGTGAAATCCTGGTACAGCTGGGCGTCGATGAAATGCTGATCGAAATGCCGCACGCCGCCGGTGATCTGTGCTTTCGGCAGGAAATGCCAGGTCAGCTCGCCGAACTCAGATACATCCTGGAAGGTCTGCGTGTCGATCTGCTGAAAGGTGAGGTCGTTCGGACCGGTCACTACCAGGCAATTCGGAAAGCTGGAGGGAACGCCCGCCGGCGTATAGAAGACCGGGCTCGTGCATCCTTCCGCCAGCGAACGCTCCGGCGAGCCGGGGGTCGTGACGAACCAGGAGCCGTGGCGCGTCTGGTTCTCATAGAACGCGCCCACTACGTAATCGAGCGCGTTCGCGGGGTCGGTCTTGGAGACCAGACGCACCTCCTGCGAAAAGGTATGGGCCGAATCGGTGAACTGAAAGGGATAAACCCAGCGCGGGTTGGTGGGGACACCGGCGTAGTACGGCACGTAGAACCCGCCGGCGTAACCGCCGTAGTCGAAGGTCGAGTCGTTGATCAAAGACCCGTCGGTCGTATGGTACGAGCTCGTCGCCGAGACCGTCGCAAACCCCGCGTCGTAGCTCAGATCGAGACTCGTCAGGTTCGTCGTCCGGTCCCACGGCTCGTCGATCAGCGCCAACTCCTGGTAGGGACCGCCGGCGGGGAAGACCGTGTGGGGATCG
>DATBYD010000010.1:0-6505 GCA_036513855.1 Steroidobacteraceae bacterium
TGGTAGGTGACGAGGCTGGCGTTGCAGGCCGCGGCGCTGCCGCTGCCGTCCATCGTGATCGTGCTGCCGGGCGGAAATTCTAGCGGCAGCACTACGGCGGCGATGGGACGCAGCGCCCCGATTACGGCTTGGTCGGCATTGGCCATGCCGACACCGCAGGTCGCGGCGGTGCAGTTGCACTCGCTGGTCTGCAGGTCAGTGGCATCCGCGGGCACATGGCAGACCGGCACGCCCGGGTCACTGGACACCGGGAAGGGCTGGGCCGCCTCCTGCAGGCGCTGCATGAGCTGCGCCGGAGACAGGTTGCCGTTCACCGCCAGCATCAGTCCGGCGGTGGCGGCGACCTGGGGCGCGGAGAAGCTGGTTCCGATGTTGTAGTTGTACTCGTCGGTGTAGGTGTTGGTTACCGGGACTGTCGTACCGGAATTGGTGGTCGTCTCGATCGAGAACAGGCACGGCTGCCCGGCCCCGGTATTCACGCAGTTGCCAGCCGGCGCGCTGAGGGTGACCTGCGGTCCCAGGCTGCTGTATCCGACCTTGGTGCCATCCTCCCGCAGGCCCGCAACGGCGAGGACCCCGCTGCAATTGGCCGGTGCATCCACCGGGCCACCCTCGTTGCCGGCCGAGACCACCACCAGCACACCCTCGGAAACCAGCTCATCGACCATCTGCTGATAGCTGGACGGGCAGCTGCCGACGCTACCCAGGCTCATGTTGACGATGCGTGCCGGGTAGGGATTGATCGGCACCCCCTCCACGGCGTTGCCGGCCGCCCAGGCCATACCCGCGATGATGTCGGAGTCGTAGCCGCCGCATTTACCGAGCACGCGCACCGGCTCGATCCAGCCCTGCCAGGTCAGCCCGGCGACGCCGGTCTGGTTGTTGGTGAGGGCACCGAGCACCCCTGCCACGCGCGTGCCATGCCAGCTGCTGTTGGCGATCGTGCAGTTTGCGAATACCGGGTTGGTAAGATCGCTCGCAGATATCCAGTCACCCGGATCGGAGGCATCCGGACCGCGGCCGTAGCCGTTGTTGGCGATATCGGCATTGGAGATGAGGTTGTAGCCGGGCAGCAGGCGGTTGGCGCTGTCGTTGCGCAGATCGGGATGATCGAACAGCACGCCGGTATCCAGATCCGCGATCACCAGTCCCGGACTGCCGCTGGTCATGTTCCACGCGTCGATCGCATCCAGGGCGGCAGGCTGCGCGTTCTGCAGATACCACTGGTTGATGAACAGCGGGTCATCGGGCTCGGCGTTGGGGTATCGACGCTGGTCGACTTCCGCGTACTCGACCTCGGGGTCCGCCCGCAGCCGTGCCAGCACTTGCGCCTGCGTCGGGCTTGCCTGGCCAGCCTGCACGCGCACCAGGTGTATGCCGGCGACGATGTGCCGCACCTCGACGGGAATCAGGCCGTTGCGCTCGATGAGCGCAGCGACGCGCGCCGGCGCGGCCTGCTGTGCCGTGAACTCCAAGCTGCCGCGCAGCTTGACGATGAGGCGCTCGGTCGGCGCGGCAGTGACTAGCGCGGCGGCCGGCGGCTGCGCCGCCACGACCTGAACCGCGACCAGCGCCACGGCAAGCCAGCCCCACAAGCATCGCATGCGCAACCCCGATGAACGCCTAGCCCGTGACGATACCGTAAGGCCGTGTGCCCGATCCCGCCTCACGTTACAGACGGTGACCGGGTTCGCGTTCCGGACGGGATCTGCTGAGTGATGCAGTGGATATTGCCGCCACCCAGCAGGATTTCGCGTGCGGCAACCCCCACCAGGCGGCGCCCCGGAAACAGCCGCTTGAGGCGTTGCGCGGCGAGCCGATCGGTACGCGCATCCAGCAGCGGCATGACGATGCCGCCATTGGCGATGTAGAAATTCACGTAGCTTGCGGCGAGCCGCTCGCCGGCGAGGCGAGCCTTGGTGCCCTCGCGCGCGAGGATGCCGGCGGCCTCGCGTGAGCGCAGCGTCAGGGGCCCGGGCATCGGCAGGCGGGTGACCTTCAGCCGCCGGCCGCGCGCATCGCGCGCGTCGTGCAGGCGCTCCCAGGCGTCGCGCGAGATCGCGCGCTGGGGATCGCGGGGCTTGTCGGTCCAGGTCAGACACACTTCGCCCGGGCGCACGAAGCAGGCGAGATTGTCGACGTGTCCGTCGGTCTCGTCGTTGAATACCCCGCGGCCGAGCCAGATGACGCGGCTCACGCCCAGGTATTCGCCGAGCTGGCGCTCCACGTCGCCGCGTTCGAAGCTCGAATTGCGATTGGGGTTGAGCAGGCACTCCTCGGTCACCAGCGCGCTGCCTTCTCCATCCACGTGGATGGCGCCCCCTTCATTCACCATCGGTGCCCGGTAACGCTCGAGTCTCTCGCACTCGAGCACCTTGCGCGCGACCAGGTCGTCCTGATCCCATGGGAAGTACACTCCCCCGCTCAAGCCTCCCCAGGCGTTGAAATGCCAGTCGACCCCGCGCACCGCGCCGCGGCGGTTCACGACACAGGTGGGCCCGACGTCGCGCATCCAGGCGTCATCGTGGGCCATCTCCACCACCCGCACGCGTTCGCTGAGCAGGGTGCGGGCGGCGCAATAGTGCGCGCTGGAGACCCCGACGGTGACGGGCTCGAACTGCGCGATGGCCGCGGCGACCTGCGCGAAGGCGAGCTGCGCGGGCCGCGCCGCCTCGCGCCAGTTGTCGGGCCGTTCCGGCCACAGCATCCAGCAGCCGGCGTGCGGTTCGAATTCGCCCGGCATCGCAAAGCCGTCCGCGGCGGGCGTACTCGACAGGGTGCGGGTCATCTGCGCAGCCGGCTGTTCCTGAATCCGTAGTAGGCGTAGATCGACATGCCGATGGCGGTCCAGATCACGAGCCGCATCCAGGTTGCAAAAGACAGCGCCAGCGTCATGCCGAGGCAGAACAGCGCGCCCAGTACGCAGGTGACCGGCGCCCACGGCACCCGAAATGGCCGGTACTCATCGGGGCGCGTGTAGCGCAGCACCAGCACGCCGATGCACACCACGGCGAAGGCCAGCAGGATCCCCATTGAAATGAGATCGGCGAGCAGGTCGAGCGGGAAGATCGCGGCGATCAGCGCGGCGAACACCCCGGTGACGACGGTGGCCACGTGCGGCGTCTTGAAGCGCGGGTGGCAACGGCTGATCGCCGGCGGCAGCAATCCGTCGTCCGACATCGACAGGAGAATGCGCGGCTGACCCAGCAGCGAGGTGAGAATGACCGAGCTCATGCCGGCGATGACGCCCACTTTGAGGAATGGTGACAGCCAGGCGAGCTGCGGGTGCGCATCGAGCGCCACGGCCACCGGGGCATCAGAATCGAGTTTCTGGAACGGCATCATGCCCGTCAGAACCGTCGACATCGCCACATACAGCACCGCGGAAATGATCAGCGCGCCGAGGATGCCGATCGGCAGATCGCGCTGCGGATTCTTCGCCTCGAGCGCGGTCGTCGAGGCGGTGTCAAACCCCACGTAGGAAAAGAAGATGATGGCCGCGCCCTGCACCACGCCGCTCCAGCCGAAGTGACCGAAAGCGCCGGTGTTGGCCGGTATGTAGGGCTTCCAGTTGGCGGTGTCGACGTACTTCAGCCCCGCGATCACGATAATCACGATGATGGCGACCTTGAGGGTCACCATGACGGTATTGGTGCCTGCGGACCAGCGCACCCCGACGTACAGAAGCGCGGTCATGGCGGCAATGATGAGCACGGCGGGCACGTTGACCCAGGCGCCGGTCCTCATGATGTGATCATGCGCGTCAAGGCCGAGCGGCGCGTTGACGAGCATGCCCGGCAGATGGATGTGCGCGTCGGCCAGCAGACTCACGACATAAGCCGACCAGCTCACCGCCACCGCGGAAGCGGAGATCGCGTACTCGAGCAGCAGGTTCCAGCCGATGAACCAGGCGAGCGCCTCGCCGAGGGTGGCGTAGGTGTAGCTGTAGGCACTGCCCGGCACCGGCAGGAACGCCGCGAATTCGGAGTAACACAGCGCAGCCAGGCCGCCGCCAGTCGCCGCGATCAGCAGCGAGAGGGTGATGGCAGGTCCGGAATGATTGGCCGCCACCGTACCGGTGAGCACGAAAATGCCCGAGCCGATGGTGGCGCCCAGACCGATGGCAATGAGCGCGCGCGCGCTCAGCACCTGCTTCAGACGGTTCTTGCCCTCCGGCGCCGGGTCGATCGGACGCACCGCGCACAGCTGGCGCAGCAGCGAGGGTTTGGCGGCTCCCCCGCCGCCACTCTTATTGATCTCAATCGCCTCTGACATGCGCAGCTCGCTAGCCTTTGGTGCCCCCGGCGTAAGCCGCACGGAAGTCTCTCACACGCGGCAGCACTTAGGTACGCGCCGCGCCCTGCGGCGGAGCGTGCTAGCATTGCGCGCCCGGCGACGCCATGCGCGCTGCGGGCGCCTCCCAGGAGAACACTCATGTCCACGGCCCCCACCCCCCGGGTCACGCCGCCCCCTCAGGGCGCGAAGATCACCATCCAGAACGGCAAGCTGAACGTGCCGGATAATCCGATTCTTCCGTTCATCGAAGGCGATGGAACCGGGCCGGACATCTGGCGCGCGAGCGTACGCGTCATGGACGCCGCGGTCGCGCGGACCTACGGCGGCAAGCGGCGCATTCACTGGATGGAGGTGTACGCCGGCGAGAAATCCAACAAGCTGTTCAACACCTGGCTGCCCGAAGAGACGGTCGCGGCCTGCCGCGAGTACCTGGTATCCATCAAGGGCCCGCTCACGACGCCGGTCGGCGGCGGCATCCGCTCGCTGAACGTCGCGCTGCGGCAAATGCTCGACCTGTACGTGTGCCTGCGACCGGTGCGCTGGTTCAAGGGGGTGCCCTCCCCGGTCAAGCACCCCGAGAAAGTCGACATGGTGATCTTTCGCGAGAACACCGAGGACATCTACGTCGGTATCGAGTTTGAGGCCGGCACGCCGGACAACCAGAAGTTCCTGGAACTGCTGCGCCAGAACTTCCCCAAGGCGTACGCCAAGATCCGTTTCCCGGATTCAAGCGGGATCGGCATCAAGCCAGTCTCAAAGGAGGGCTCAGAGCGGCTCATCCGCGCCGCGCTGTCCTATGCGGTCATCAACAAGCGCAAGAGCCTGACCCTGGTGCACAAGGGCAACATTCAGAAATTCACCGAAGGGGCGTTCCGCAACTGGGGCTACCAGCTGGCCGAACGCGAGTTCTCAGCGCAGTGCTACACCTGGGAGCAGTGGGAGCGCACCAAGGCGTCAAAGGGAGAGAAGGAGGCGAACGCGGAGATGGACGCGGCCCGCAAGGCCGGCCGCATCATCGTCAAGGACGCCATCGCGGATATCACCCTGCAGCAGGTGCTCACGCGCCCCGACGAATTCGATTGCATCGCGACGCTCAACCTGAACGGCGACTATCTGTCGGATGCGCTCGCAGCCCAGGTCGGTGGCATCGGCATCGCGCCCGGCGGCAACATCAACTACCTCACCGGGCATGCGGTGTTCGAAGCGACCCACGGCACCGCACCCAAGTACGCCAATCTCGACAAGGTCAACCCAGGCTCGCTGATCCTTTCCGGGGAGATGATGTTCCGCTACATGGGTTGGGTCGAGGCGGCGGATGCGATCATCCATGCCATGGACCGGACCATCGCGCAGAAGATCGTCACCTACGATTTCGCGCGTCTGATGGAAGGGGCGCAGGAAGTGTCCACCAGCGCGTTCGGCGACGCGCTGATCCGCAACCTCTGAAATCGCATGAGCGGCTACTCCGGCACGCCGCTGGCGAAGAAGCTCGGGATCCGCGCCGGCGCGCGGCTGTTCGTGCGTGCCGCACCGGATAACTACCGGCAGCTGCTGGAACCGATGCCCGAGGGCGTGCTGAGGGTATCCCGTTTCGATGCCGCCACGGACATCGGCCACCTCTTCGCCACCCGTCGCACGCAATTGCACGCGACGCTGAAGGACATGCGTCGCGCGATGCGCGATGATGCGGTGATCTGGGTGAGCTGGCCGAAGAAGGCCTCACGGCAGCCGACTGACATCACCGAGGATGTGGTGCGCGAGCTGGCCTTACCGATGGGGCTGGTCGACATCAAGGTATGTGCGGTGGATGAGACCTGGTCGGGACTGAAGCTCATGCTGCGGCGGAGCGAACGGGCAAGTCCCGCGGCGCGGCCGCGCCCATGAGCGAACTTTCTGCCGGCAACCTCCTCGACTGGGCGCGCAAGGTGCAGGCCATTGCGCAGAACGGGCTGGCGTTCAGTCACGATCCGTTCGATCGCGAGCGCTACAGCCAGCTTTCGCAACTGGTAGCGCAGCTGCTGTCCGCGCATCTGCGCATCCCGCTCACCACCACGCGCACCTTCTGGGAAGGCGAGTACGGCTATGCCACCCCCAAGGTCGACGTGCGCGGGGGCGTGTTCCAGAGCGACCGGGTGCTGCTGGTACGCGAGCGATCGGATGGGCTGTGGACGCTGCCGGGCGGCTGGGTGGACGTGAACGATGCCCCATC
>DATBYD010000011.1:0-17095 GCA_036513855.1 Steroidobacteraceae bacterium
TTGCCCGGCTCGCGGGTTCGCACCGCGCCGGCGACAAGTGCCGCCAGCTCGCCGGTGCGCGTCAGGGCGCCTTCGCGCCGTGCCGCGACAATGGCCTGCGCGACGCGACGCGCGAAGCGCTCCTCTCCGAAAGATGCGATCACCTGGCGTATCTCATCGACGCTCGCGCGAGCGAGCCACGCCGCGACGGACTCCCCGTGCGTCGGGTCCATGCGCATATCGAGCGGGCCGTCAGCGCGGAAGCTGAAGCCACGCTGGGCATCGTCGAGTTGCGGTGAGGAAACGCCGAGATCGAACAGCACGCCACCGCATGCGCGCTCGCGCGCGTTTGCCGGCACGAGCGTGGCGAGATCGGCAAACGACGCATGGACGAGCGTAAGCCGCACTTCGTCGGCAAAGCGGCGCTGGCCGGCCGCAATGGCCTGCGGATCCCTATCGAGCGCGAGCAGGCGGCCTTCTCGACCCAGGGCCTGGAGTATGAGTGCCGTATGACCGCCACGCCCGAACGTCGCATCGACATAGTAACCGTCCGCTTTCAGGGCGAGCCCCGCGAGCGCCTCGCCGGCGAGCACCGGTGTGTGCTCATCCACCAACCACCTCGTCCGAGGACCTAAAGCGACAAGGACTCCAGCTCGGAGGGCAGATCGGTCGGTGTCTCCCCGCTTGCAAGCCACGCGTCTCGGCGCTCGTTCCAGCGCGCCTCGTCCCATAGCTCGAAACGATTGCCCTGACCGATCAGCATTCCGTGCCGCTCGAGCTTCGCGAATTCCCTCAGCTCGGGCGGCAGCAGGACCCTGCCGTGCCCGTCGAGGGGCAGATCAGTCGCGTGGCCCACCATCAGCCGCTGCAGCCGACGCGCGGTCACGTTCAGGCTCGGCAGGGCCATCAGCTTGCGTTCGATCTGTTCCCACTCGGGCAGGGGATAGATGGCGAGGCACTGGTCCTTATCGACGGTGACGACCAGTCTTCCCTGGGCGAGCTCGGCAATCTGCTGCCGATAGCGAGTGGGCATAACCATCCGCCCCTTGTCGTCCAGGGTTATCTTTGTTGCACCGCGAAACATGACCCGTGGGGCGAGTTTTCGCCCATTTCCCCCCACTTTCTCCCACCGGGCGCCACTATAGGAATCGCAGGCGAACTATGTCAATTGAAAAAGTGAGAAATTCGTCGCAATCACAACGACTTATGTAGAAATTCACTGTACGGAGGTCACAGCACGGGTCTATTCATTGTTAGCAATCAGCGGCTTGGCCCTCGAACCTTATACAGTGGTTCATCTGAACGACCCCTGCTCGCACCCCCAGGACCCTCACTCAGGTGTGACATAACGCGCGGCCGGGGCCTGGAGCGAGGCCTAAAATCCCCGCTGGCATGGCAGGCCCAAGGATTACATCCTCTTGAACGCCCCCAACGCCGTGATGGCGCGACCCGCGATGCGATTTCCTGAAGGGCATGCTGGGCTCATCGCCCTGTTCCTCGTCTCCGGGGTCGCCGCACTCATCTACCAGGTGTGCTGGCAGCGCCTGTTGTTCCAGACCTTTGGCGTCGACATCGAGTCGGTAACGATTATCGTCTCGACTTTCATGCTGGGCCTGGGCGTGGGGGCGCTGTTGGGCGGTCAGCTTTCGGATCGCTTCCCCGATCGGGCACTGGCGATGTTTGCGCTGTTCGAACTGGCCATTGCCGTGTTCGGCGTCTTCAGTCCGTGGCTCATTCGCGCAGTCGGTGCGGCGACCGTCAGGGGCTCGCTGCCGGTTATCGCCGGAGTCAACTTCGCGCTGCTGCTGTTCCCGACGATGTTGATGGGTGCCACCCTGCCAATTCTCGTGACGCACGTGATGCGTCGCTACCGCAACATCGGTGTCTCAATCGGGCTTCTGTACTTCGCCAACACCCTCGGCGCAGCCCTCGGCGCGGCTCTGACGGGAATGCTGGTTCTTTACTATCTCGGGCTGGCCGCGACGATCTGTCTCGCGGCAGCGCTTAACCTGTTGGTGAGCGCTGCGGTCTGGTTCGGCGTGCGGGGGCCGGGTGCTTAGCTTCCCCTGGTGGCTGTCGCTTTTCATCGGCTTTTTCAGCCTGAGTGTCGAGATATTGTGGGTGCGCGTGGTCGGATTCGGCTTCAAGACGCTGCCCTTCGCGTTCTCTTTTGTCCTGGCGTGTTATCTGGTGGGCATTGCGCTCGGGGCAGCCTATGGCAAGCGACTGTGTGCGCGCGCTCAGAACCTCTACGTCGCGGCGGCGATGGTGCTGGCGATCGCCGCCCTGGTCGATGCTCTGACGCCAGCGGCGATCAGCACGTTCCTGACACCCGAGCGCCTGTGGGCCTACACGCTGACGATCATCGTCGCGGCAGGCCTCAAGAGCGTGCTGTTCCCGATCGCCCATCATCTGGGTTCACTGGCAGAAGGCCCTCGCGTCGGCAGTTCGGTATCGAAGATCTACTTCGGCAACATCATCGGCGCCACGCTCGGGCCGCTGGCGACCGGGTTTTTCGCTCTCGACCATCTCAACGTCGACGAATGCTTCCTGTTATCAGGAGCCGCCTGTCTTCTGATGAGCATGGCGTGCGTCCTGAAAAGCGGTCGTCTACTGTATATAGGCGCGCCGCTGGTGGCCGCGCTGCTCCTGAGCCTGTTTGCCGCGCAGGCGGCGCGGCCCGGAATCGGTTCTCTGGGAACGCTGGCGGTCGGTGGGCCCGGGGCCATCACACGTTTCGCGGCGAACCGCCACGGCGTTGTTCACTATGTCAGGAGCCCTTTCGGCGGCGATGGTGTGTTCGGTGGGAATGTCTATGACGGCCTCACGTCCGTGGACGCCGACCTGAATGCCAACCGCCTCGATCGCCTGTACCTGCTGGCACTTCTTCACCCGCACCCGCGACGCATCCTGGTCATAGGGCTGTCCGGCGGAGCCTGGGTACGCGCGCTCGAGGGTTTCCCAGGCATCGAGCGCATCGACGTGGTCGAGATCAATCCCGTGTACGTCGACCTGATTCGTACTTACCCCGATCTTGCGCCGCTGCTTGCCGATCCGCGACTGCAAATCCACATAGACGATGGCCGGCGCTGGCTCAAGCGCAATCCGGACGAGCGCTTCGATCTGATCATCCAGAACACGACCTACCACTGGCGCGCAAATGCCGGCAACCTGCTGTCCCGCGAGTATTTCACCAGCAGCAAGGGGCACCTGAACGCCGGCGGGATCTTCAGCGCAAACGCAACCGGTTCGTTCGACGTTCTCGCCACGGCGCAGGCAGTGTTCTCCAGCGCGTACCGTTACGCCAACTTCGTGTACGCCTCCGACCATCCGCTGTCGCCGGACTTGAGCCGGCTGGCCGGCGTACGCCGCCCGGATGGCAAGCTTTTCGTGCTGGAACAGCCGCGATTCGGCAGCGTGGCGGACTTTCTCGCGACCGCACACCTCGACCCGGCCGCAACGTTCATTGCCGAACACCACGCGGATGCGCAGGTCATCACCGATGACAACCTCGTGAGCGAATACCGGCACGGCCTGCGTTCGGCCCTCGAGCCTGCGGCGCTGCTGGCTTTACTGCCGCCCGCAGCTGCCGAGTTCGAGGTGAACGCGGCGCCCGTGGACGCGGCAGCGGTCAGCTCAACCGCGCCCGCGGCACCGGCTGCATCGCTGGCCCCGGCTGCGGCGGATACACCAAACCGGTAATCGGCCGCCTGAACGTTTTTAGGCGGCCCTGCGCGCCGACGGCAAGCTTACGGTGCGGGCGCAGGCAACAGCCGCAGTTCGCCGTCATGAAGCTGCGCCCAGTCGAGCTCGCGCCGCACGCGCCGCTCCGAGTCAAGACTCAGCCGTCCCGTGAGCCCCGCAACGGCGATATCGTTCGCTGCGCCCGCCTGACGCAACGCCTGCGCGAGCCGGAACGCATCGAAGCCGAAGGCAAACAGCCTCCCGCGATACGCACCCGCGTTGGGCCATGCCTCGCGGGTGGCGGCACGCACCGCATCGGCGAGATCGCCGCCGAGCATCCACGGCATGTCGGGGAACATCAGCCCGTCCAGATCCTCGTTGGCGCGCACGTCGGGCTCGAAGGCGTCCGATGTGGCATAGGTTGGAATGTCGCCGGCGTAGTGGAACCGCAGCTGCGGGCGCACCAGCCGCTCGATGTTGGCCGGTGCCGGTGCGAAGATGAACTCGATGTCGTTGCGCCGGCGTGGCTCGAACTGCAGCTTGGTGCCAAGGATCGACTCCAGGCGGTGCGCGCGCGCGGCGCTGTCGTTGATGCGCAGCACCTCGGTGATGGTCGCGGAATAGTCGGTGCGAGTGGTATCGATCGATCCGGTGGCGATCAGCTCGCCGCCACCGCTTACCAGTTCCTGCTTGAATGCTGCAAGCACCCGCGTGCCCCACTCGCCCGCCGGCACGAACGCGACACCGCGGCGGTGATGATCCTCGAGCACCCGCCGCGCGGCCAGGCGCGCCTCATCCTCCGGCGAGAGCGCGTACTGATAGAAATGTACCGGCGCGACGTGCTCGAATGGCAGGAAATTCAGCGCCAGCAGCGGGGCGTGCGCAGCGGGGAAATCCGCCGCGGCAATGACTTCCTCGCGCGTCAGCGGACCTACGATGAAATCGGCGCCCTGCCGGTTTGCCAGCGCCAGGGCATCCGCGATGCTCTGCGTGCCGGTGTCGTAGACGCGCACGCGCGGACGCTCGGCGGCTGGGGACTGGTAGTACGCGGTCATGAAGCCGTCCCGCACACTGGTGGCGGCGGCGGCGGCGCGGCCGGTGATCGGCAGCAGCAGTGCGATGTGCGGGGTGGCCTCCGGCGGCTGGCCCGGTGCGCCGCCCGGGCGCGCGGCGCCGGCGAGCGCTGCAATCCGTGCCGAAAGATCACGGTAGTGCGCCAGCTGCGGGCCGCCTTTCGGCTCAGTGATCGCATGCAGCTCACGTGCGGCCTCCGGCGCCTGGCCGCGAGCTAACGCCAGCTCCACGTTGAGCAGCGCACGCTCGGTGGACTGTTCCCCAGGCAACTGCTGGTCGGTCTTCGCCAGCACGCGCGCCGCATCCTCGGTGCGCCGCGCCGCCAGATAATCGCGCGCGGCGTGCAGCAGCAGGTCGGTGCGATCCGTGCCGCTGTTCTGGGCCGCCAGATCCTCGTAAACGCGGGCGGCGCCGGCCTGATCTCCGCCGCGCTCGAGCGTGTCGGCGCGGTCGATCGAGGGCGGCAGTGCCGCGCGCTCGCTGAGGCTCGGACAGCCGGCGAGGCTCAGGACCGCGAGCAGCAGCGGCACCAGGCGTGCGATCGGGCGCGGATGCATCGGTTGAAGAGCCTCTCGTTGGCGGGCAGGATGGCCCGGGACGTGGTGCCGCGAGCGCAAGCGGCGTGAAGGGGAGATTATAGTGGCCAGGGTGAACGGGCGGCTGCAAGTTGTCGCCACGCCGATCGGCAACCTTGCGGACCTGAGCGCGCGGGCGCGCGAGGTACTCGCAAGCGCGGACGTGATCGCCGCCGAGGACACGCGCCATACCGGCGCGCTGCTCAAAGCGGCCGGCATCGCGCGTCCCCTGGTATCGCTGCACGAGCACAACGAGGCACAGCGAACGCCGGCGCTGCTCGCGCGCCTCGCGGCCGGCGAGAGCGTCGCGCTGGTGAGCGATGCCGGCACGCCGCTGTTGTCGGACCCGGGGTTCGAGCTGGTACGGCGGGCGGTCGAGGCCGGATTCGAGGTGAGCGCGGTGCCGGGCCCGTCGGCGATCACCACGGCGCTGGCGGTGGCCGCGTTGCCAACCGATCGCTTCTGCTTCGAGGGATTCCTGCCTGCCCGCGAGCGGGAGCGGCGCACGGCACTCGCGGCGCTCGCGCACGAGGTGCGCACGCTGGTGTTCTTCGAGGCGCCGCACCGCATCGCCGCAGCTCTCACCGACATGGCCGCGGAGCTCGGTGCCGAGCGCGCCGCCGTCGTGGCCCGCGAGCTCACCAAGGTGCACGAGACGATCTATCGCGGCACGCTCTCGCAGCTCGCCGCGCGCGCGCAGACCGAGGAGAACTTCGCGCGCGGCGAACTCACGCTGGTCGTGCACGGCGCTGCGCCCGCCGCGCGCCCCGTCGATGAACAGCTGCTGCGCCGCACCGTCGAGCTGCTCAGCGGTGAGCTGCCGCCGGGTCGCGTCGCGGCCATCGCCGCGCAACTGACCGGCGCGACGCGGGCCGCAGCCTACGCGCTCGCCACCCGCGGCGGTGCCGTGGAGGAAGGAGGCAGCCCCTAGCCGCCCTCCCCGTGAGGCTCACATTTGACTTCGGCTCCGGCCACCGTATCGTGCCAGCCAGAGTCGGCCGGGCAATCGCTGCTGCAGCCTCGTGGCCGCGGTGGAGGAAAGTCCGGGCTCCGGCGGATCAGGTGCCAGGTAACGCCTGGGGGGCGCGAGCCCACGGAAAGTGCAACAGAGAGCAGACCGCCTAAGTCCCTCACAGGACCGGCAAGGGTGAAACGGTGCGGTAAGAGCGCACCGCGTCAGTGGCAACACGAGACGGCACGGTAAACCCCACCTGGAGCAAGGCCAAATAGGGAAGCCGCAGTGCGCCTCCGGGCGGATTGCAGCGCCGATCCGCGCGCGCTTCCGGGTAGGCCGCTAGAGGTCCGCGGCGACGCGGATCCCAGAGGAATGATTGCCCTCGACAGAACCCGGCTTACAGGCCGACTCTTTTAGACTACTTGACAACCTTCAGCTGAGGGCGGCGCGAGCCGCCCTCTTCTGTTTGGGGTGGATGCGTGGGCGGCTCGGGACCTAAGTCCTGCTCGGAGAACACCATGCCCTCGCCGGTCTCGCGCGCATAGACGCCGAGCACCGCGCTCACCGGAAACCTCACATGGTGAATGACGCCTGCGAAGCGCGCATCGAACTCGATGTCATCGTTGCCGAGCCGCAGGCGCTGGGTCGCGCCCTCACTCAGGTTCAACACGATCTTGCCGTCCTTGATGTAGGCGCGCGGCACCTCCATGCCCTCGCGCGCGGCATCCACGATTACGTGCGGCGTGTGTCCGCACTCGGTGATCCACTGGTGCATGGCGCGCAGCAGAAACGGACGCTTGGGCAGTACCTTGCTCATGGCTACAGCAGTCGCATCTCCTGCTCTCGCTCGGAGAGGCCCTCGCGGAAGGCGGGGCGCGCGAATATCAGTTGCGCGTACTTCTCGATCGGCTGCGCCTGGGGCGGCAGGTCGATCTCATAATAAGGCAGCCGCCACAGAATCGGCGCAATCGTGGCATCGACCAGCGAAAACTCGTCCGACAGGAAGTACGGCTTCACTTTGAACAGATCGGTGCTCTGCAGGACCGCGTCGCGCAGGATCTTCTTGAGCTTGACCGTCTGCTTCTTGTCAGGCTCCGAATCGATCTGGCGGGCGAGGCTGTACCAGTCGCGCTCGATGCGGTACAGGGCGAGGCGAAACTGCGCGCGCGTCACCGGGTCCACCGGCATCAGCGGCGGATGCGGAAAGCGCTCGTCGAGATATTCGATGATGACGCGCGAGTCATACAGCACGAGGTCGCGGTCAACGAGCGTGGGAACGCTGTGATAGGGGTTCAGGTCGAGCAGGTCCTCGGGGAAACGTCCGGCTTCGACGCTCACGATATCGATGCTGATGCCCTTCTCGGCCAGCACAATCCGCGTGCGATGACTCCAAGGGTCGCTCGGTGCGGAAAACAGCGTCATGATGGATCGTCTGCTCGACAAGTTTCCGCTCCCGCGACCCGTGTGCCATCAGACGACCGGTGTCCCGGCTGCGCCCGAGCCGCGATCAGTGCACGTCTTTCCAGTATTCGCGCTTCACGAGCCAGGCCAGCCAGGTGAAGACCAGCAGGAACAGCACGACCCAAAGACCGAGCCCGCGGCGTGCCGTCTGGCTCGGGTCGCTGACGTAGTCGAGGAAATTGACGGTGTCGCGCACGAAGCCATCATACTCGGCCGTGGTGAGGCGTCCGGGTGCAAGCTGCTCAAAATGGTCAAAGACCTGCTCATGGCCGCCGTCAGCCTTGGTGACGTCCCGGAATACCGCGGCCTTGAGCCCTTCCAGCTCCGACAGCACGTGCGGCATCGCCGTCACCGGCAGACGCAGGTTGTTGGCACCGGTCTGGCGCGTGGGATCCACGTAGAAAGTCGTCAGGAACTGGTACAGGTAGTCGCGGCTGCGGGCGCGGGCCATCAGTGACAGGTCGGGCGGGGTCTTGCCGAACCAGTTGGCGGCATCGGCGGCGGGCATGCTGGTGAGAATGTAATCGGTCGTTTTGTCGCCGGGCGGCAGCAGGTCCTGGATCAAAAGCGCACTGGGGATACTCAGGTCCTGCCCCAGCCGCGACCAGTGCTCGTACTTGAGCGAATGGCAGCCCATGCAGTAGCTGGCGAAGTTGCGCGCGCCGCGCTGCACGGAAGGCATGTCCGCCACGTCGTTGCTGGCGCGCCAGCTGGCCCAGTCCGCACCGTACCTGGCGGCCGCCTCCCCGGCTGCGGCCTCCTCGGCCGCCCGCACCGCCTCGCAGCCGAGCATTCCCACCGACAACGCCGCCACTGCCAAGAGTGTGCGCATGACCCGATCCGCTGCTTCAGTGCGCATGGAAGCTTACCCGCTCGGGAACAGGCTTCACCGGGTCAAGCCAGGTGTAGATCGGCATCAGTATGAAGAACAGGAAGTAGATGACGGCAAACACCCGCGCGAGCGCGACGTACAGGCCTTCCGCCGGCTGCAGGCCGAGGTAGCCGAGCGCGACGAACGACACGGTGAACAGCGCCAGCGCCGTGCGCGACATCCAGCCGCGATAGCGCATGGATTTCACCGGCGAGCGGTCCAGCCACGGCAGGAACAGGAAAGCCATCACCGATAGCAGCATCAGCAGCGCCCCGATGCGCTGATCGGGTACCGCGCGCAGAATCGCGTAGTAGGGGGTGAAGTACCACACCGGCGCGATGTGTTCCGGCGTGGACAGGGGATTGGCGGGCTCGAAGTTCGCCGACTCGAGGAACAGGCCCCCGAGGGTTGGCACGAAGAACACGACGAGCGCAAACAGCACGAAGAACACACCGACCCCCACCACATCCTTGACGGTGTAGTAGGGATGAAACGGGATGCCATCGAGCGGCTTGCCGTCGGCGCCGAGCTTGTCCTTGATCTCGATGCCGTCGGGGTTGTTCGAGCCGGTTTCATGCAGCGCCACCAGGTGCAGCGCCACCAGGAGCAGCAGCGCCAGCGGGATCGCCGCAACGTGCAGCGCGAAGAAGCGGTTGACGGTGGCGTCCGCGATGCCGTAATCGCCGCGGATCCATTCCACCAGCGGCGGACCGAGCGCCGGGATCGTCCCGAACAGGTTGACGATCACCTGCGCGCCCCAGTACGACATGTTGCCCCACGGCAGCACGTAACCCATGAACGCCTCGGCCATGAGCGCCAGATACACCGCCATGCCGAACAGCCACAGCAGCTCGCGCGGCGCCTTGTACGAGCCGTACAGCAGCGCGCGGTACATGTGCAGGTACACCACGATGAAGAAGGCGGACGCGCCGGTCGAGTGCAGGTAGCGGATCAGCCAGCCGTAGTTCACCTCGCGCATGATGAATTCGACCGAGTCGAACGAGGTGAGCTCACCGGGCTTGTAGAACATGGTGAGGAAGATGCCGGTGACGAGCTGCAACACCAGCACCCCCAGGGCGAGCGAGCCGAAGAAGTACCAGATGTTGAAATTCTTCGGCGCGTAGTAGCCGGTCAGCTGCTCGGAGATGAACTCACTGATCGGCAGACGCTTGTTGAGCCACGCCCACAGGCCCTTCTTCGCGGGCGAGGCCGCGGCGGCGCTTGGCACGGCCATCAGGCAGCTCCCTTCTCGTCGTTGCCGATCACAAGCGTGGTCGGGTTCGGGTAGGAGTACGCCGGAATGTTCAGGTTGATCGAGGCGGGCGAACCTTCGAATACCCGTCCGGCCAGATCGAAGCGCGAACCGTGGCAGGGGCAGAAGAAACCTCCCGGCCAGCTCGGGTAAATCTCGCCCTTCTCGAAGCGCTGCTTGGGCAGACAGCCGAGGTGCGTGCAGATGCCAATCAGGACGAGGTACTCGGCAGAGCGCGAGCGCAGCGGGTTCTTGGCATAGGGCGGCTGGTTGGAATGCTCCGAATTCGGGTCCTTCAGATCCCCATCATGTCCGGCGACACGCGCCACCATGTCCGGCGTACGCCGGACCACGTAGATCGGCTGCCGGCGCCACACCGGGGTGGCCATCTGTCCGGGCTCAAGCTTCGAGAGGTCGAGCATGACCGGGGCGCCCTGGGCGCGGGCGCGCTCGGAAGGCTCCCAGGACTCGATGAAGGGCACGGCGGCAAACACCGCACCGAGCGCCCCGGTGGCGACCGTGGCCCGGGTCAGGAACTTGCGCCGACTCTGGTCAACCTCGTCAGTGACGAGGGCTGCGTGATCCGTCATCCGAACCGTCTCCACTTTCGCCGGTGTTTCGTGCAGCCGGCGAAACACGGCGTGCGCACGGGCGATTTCATACCTTGCGGGGGGCGGCGCATTATACACAAACGAACACCCCTCCCGGGCGCACCACAGCCGGTACGCGACGCAGGGTTTTCCCCGGAGTTTGACGATGTTCAGGCGCTTAGGAAGTGCCGTTGTTTTTGTCGCAGGATCGGTGGTGGGCGGCCTCGCCCTCGCTTTTCTGCTCGTGGCGCTGCGCCCGGACCTGATCCGCGGCGCGGTGCGCGCGAATGCGCCCGCGGTGGGTTTGATCGCTGCGGCGACGACGCTGCCGGCGCCGGCACGCGTCAGCTATGCAGACGCAGTGCAGCGAGCCGCGCCCGCGGTGGTCAACGTGTATACCGCGCGGGTGGTCACCGAGAGACTGGCGCCATCCCTGGGCGAGCTGTTCGGCGAGTACATGCCGCGCTACCGGCAGCGCATCGAACGCAGCCTCGGTTCCGGGGTGATCGTCGACAAGGAGGGTCACATCATCACCAATCATCACGTCATCGCCAACGCCGACTCGGTTCGGGTGGCGCTGGCAGACGGTCGGGTCGCGCCGGCGCAGGTCGTCGGCCGCGATCCGGACACCGATCTTGCGGTCCTCAAGATCGACCTGTCGGACCTGCCGGTCGCCACTTTCGGACGTTCCGACCAGCTGAAGGTGGGCGACATCGTGCTCGCGATCGGCGACCCGATCGGACTGTCGCAGAGCGTCACTCACGGCATCGTGAGTGCCACCAGCCGCCAGCAGCTCGGCATCGCCCCGCTCGAGGATTTCATCCAGACCGACGCGCCGATCAACTTTGGCAACTCCGGCGGGGCGCTGGTCGATTCCAGCGGCTCCCTGATCGGCATCAACACCGCCATCGTCGCCAAGAACATCGGCGTCGAGGGCATCGGTTTTGCGATCCCCGTGAACATGGTCCGCGGGGTGCTCAAGGACATCATCGCGCACGGTCGCGTCATCCGCGGCTGGATCGGCATCGTGCCGGAGGATCTGCCGGAGGAGCAGGCGCGGGATCTCGGGCTGAGCCAGGGCGGGGTCGTGATCGCCAACCTGTACGTGGGCAGTCCTGCGCAACGGGCCGGCCTGCAGCCGGGCGACCTGCTGGTCGACATCGATGGGACCGCACCGCGCAGTGCGCAGGATGCACTGGTGCGCATCGCAAGCCTGGCACCCGGCTCGAGCGTGCGCTTGCATACCCTGCGTGAGGGCCACTCATTCGAACTGAAAGCACAGGTGGGCGAGCGCCCACGCACGAGCTCATGACGACACTGAACCTGTGCCGCTTCGCCTCGCGCGCCGCGCTCGATGCGGCGCTGGAGGATCGCCTCGCCCGCGCCATCGCCGCCGACTCCCCCTCCGCGATCATGCTGTCGGGGGGCACCACCCCGCTGCCGGCCTATCGCGCGCTCGCCGAGCGCGCGCTGCCGCACCATGAGGGACTGCGCGTGCTGTTCTCGGACGATCGCTATGTCCCCGCCGACTCACCGGCGAGCAACTACCACCAGTCGCGGCCGCTTCTGGATGCCTTGGCGCTCGCGCCCTCGGCCGTGATGCGCGTGCGTACCGAGCTGCCGCTCGAGGAGGCCGCGAGCGACTACCAACGCCAGCTTGAAGCGCTGCTGAGCTCCGGCGCGCGCATCGGGCTCGGACTGCTGGGACTCGGCGCCGACGGACACACCGCATCGCTGTTCGGGGCCGCAGACCTTCAGAGCGCGCGCGGGCACCTCGCGATCGCCGTGCAGCGCCCCGATGGCATGTCGGGAGTGAGTGTCACGCCGCAATTTCTGGCGCACCTCGCACAGCCCGTGTTCGTGGTGGCGGGCGGCGGCAAATCGCAAGCGATCGAGAGGCTCATCGCGCAGGATTCGAATCTCACCGCGTGGCGGGCCGTGCAGGGCTGCGCCGAGGTAGAGCTGTGGACGTGTGAAACTGACTGAGCGCTGAGCAGCCCGCAGATGCACAGCGCCGGCCGCGGCGGCCCACTGGCAACGCCCGGGCCGGGCTCTATACTTGTGGTCCCATCGAGCACTGACGGATCGGCAATGTTCCTCCAAGTAGAGAACTTCTTCGCTCCCGCGGAGGTGCAGACCCTTACGGAGATTGCTCGTCAGGCAAAGTTCATCGACGGCAAACACTCCAATCCTCACAACGTCACGAAGGACAATGTCATCGGCGATGCCAATGACCCGCTGGCACGCCAAGCGGGGCAGATCGCTCTTGGCGCGCTGCAGCGCTGCGAAGATGCCAAGAATTTTGCTTTTCCACAGCGGGTTGCGGTGCCGACGCTGTGCCGCTACGAAGTCGGCATGAAGTATGGCGCGCACATTGACTCGGCGTTCCTTCCCATGGGTCTGCAACCGCTGCGCTCGGACGTTTCGTGCACGATGTTCATCGCAAATCCTGCCGACTATGAGGGCGGCGAGTTGCTGATTCACCTCGGTACGGAAGTCATACGAATCAAAGGCAACGCCGGCTCCGCCGTGTTCTATCCGTCAACTCACGTGCACCAGGTGGTGCCCGTCAGATCGGGTGCGCGTCTTGTCATGATCACGTTCATCGAAAGCCAGATCCCCGACGAGTGGCAGCGCGAGCTGCTGTACGCACTCAACGAGGTGCGGGCACTGGAAGGGCTGAAAATGGACTGGCGCAATCGCACGCAGCTCGAATACGTCATTGCCAATCTCTTGCGCATGTGGTCACGCTAGTGCGGCGCGCGTCGGCCGCACGGCGGCGCCATGTGTGTGGGCGTAACAGGCTCTGGTAGGGCGTGATGACCCCTTCGGAAACCGTCGCGGCTCAGGTGCGCGAGGCGCAGCGACTCTCCGCTCAGGGCAATCTGCCGCAGGCGGTTGCGGCCTACCAGCGCCTGCTCGCCCGCTGGCCGCAGCTGGCGGACTGCTGGTACAACTTAGGTCGCCTGCAGCGACAATTGCGCCAGTTCGACGCGGCGCTCGAATCCTACGCCCAAGCGTTGCGCGCGGGGATCAGCCGACCGGAAGAGGTGCATCTGAACCGCGGGGTGATTTACAGCGACTGTCTGCGCCAGGACGCCGCGGCGGAGCGCGAACTGCGCGCGGCGCTGGCGCTTAACCCGAACTATTTGCCGGCTCTGCAGAACCTCGCCAATTTGCATGAGGACCTGGGGCAGCGCGAGGCGGCGCGCGGTGTGTATGAGCGGATGCTGAAGCTCGAGCCGCACGCCTTTGAGGCGCTGGCGCGCTATGCGCGACTCAGCGCATCCAACGACGCTGCGCTTATTGCGAGGCTGCAGGCCGCACTCACTCACCCCGCCGCGACCGCAGCCGACCAGGCGAGCCTTGGATTCGTCCTCGCCGGGCTGCACGATGCTGGGGGGCAGTACGAGATCGCATTTACGGCGGCCACGGCGGCGAATCGTGCCAGCAAGCTTGCTGCCAGGGGCAGCGCGCACTACGACCGTGCTGCCCACGAGCGCTTAGTCGATGAACTGATGCAGGCTTTTCCGCACCGGCGAGCCCCGCAGGCGCAAGTCACCGCGGGCACGCCACGGCCGCTGTTCATCTGCGGCATGTTCCGCTCGGGCTCGACACTCACCGAACGGCTGCTGGCCGGAAATCCCACCGTGGCCGGCGGCGGGGAACTCGACCTGCTGCCGCAAATGGTGCAGGGCGCGCTCGCACCGTTCCCGTCCTCGATGGCGAGCGTCACGCCCGAGCGCCTCGCGCAGCTGGCGGGGGAGTACCTGCAGATCATCGCGCGACTATTCCCCGGCGCAACGTGCGTGACAGACAAACGGCTCGATAACTTTCTCTACCTCGGGCTCATCAAGGCGTTGTTCCCCGAGGCACGCATCGTGCACACGACGCGCGACGCGCTCGATACCTGCCTTTCGATTTTCTTCCTGCACCTCGATCAGCGCATGGCCTACGCGCTCGACCTGATGGATATCGGTCACTACTACCGGCAATACCGCCGGCTGATGGCCCACTGGCAGGCGCTCTACGGCACGGACATCCTGGAATTCAACTACGATACTTTGGTGCGCGAGCCGCGCGCGGCCGCGCAGCACTTGCTGAGCTTTTGCGGCCTCGAGTGGGATGAGGCGTGCCTGGAGTTTGCCGGCCGCGCAGCCAGTGTTAAGACTGCCAGCGTGTGGCAGGTACGTGAGGCGCTCCACTCGCGCTCTTTGGGTCGCGCGCGTCATTACGCCAGCCAGCTTGCTCCCCTGGCGCAGTATCTTGGGGAACCCTGAAGAAGACTGATGAGACCCCCGCAATGCTGTGGAGGTGCGGGCCTGCCAAGCCCCTGAGCGCAGGCACCGGCGTCTCCCTGTTCTCCGTGTGGACCGAGCGAGTCGGACCGCAGGCCGCGGCGTTGGGCGATTCATGGAGACATCCCGACCTAATGAGCGCTTTTACCGACCGAATCCCGCACGAAGGGGCCCATAGTCATGAAAATCTGCGGCTGGCCCCGCGCACGTCTCGGCTTCTGGGGCACGGAGCTTGGTGCCGAAATGGTGGATACCGCTGCAGGTAAATCCCCGGGGTTGCCTCGCTCAACCGCTCTGGCCGCGCCCAAGCCCTTGGAGCTCGGCGTGCCCTTCAGAGCCGCCAGCCCACCGATTGCCGCCTGATCAGTCGCTATGCAGGCTGCCCCTCGCATCCCGGTGGGCAGCCGGTATGTCAGACGAGCTGGGGAACGCGTTCCCGGCCGGCCGCGAGGGGATCCCGGAGCCGCAGCGGACGCCCCCCCGGGCGTCGCCGAGCGCCGCGGCAGTCGGGGTTTCAATGGAAGGCCGGGGGGCGCGCAGCGAACTCAGACTAAGTGATCGGCATTTTCCCCCTCGCTGAATACCGGCGCCGAGGATGGCGTGCATAGCGCGTCTGCCCCCCGATTGGGATAAAAAGCCGCATGTGGCGAGTATGCAACAGCCGCTGGCACGTGCTCGTTCTGCTGCCGAAAAAGGCGCGCTCGCGGCTCTCATCATGTGGGGCAGGTTGGCAACACGGAAACAGCGTGGTATTAATGCACTTAAGTCGTAGCGGCGCGCCCGAGGGATGGATTTGGGAGAGATGCGGGGCGCCGTGACTTTTCTTAATTATTACAAATCGCGAATCAATTCAGAGGAATCACACATGGCGAAAAGTCACAGCTTGAGACGGGCGGTGCGCTTCGCATTGGCGACGGCCACAGCCGCAGCCGGAATCTCCGCGCTGCACGCGCAGGAAGCACCGGCGCCCGCGGCAGCCCCAGCACCGATGGAAGAGGTGGTGGTGACCGGCTCGCGTTTGCAGACGCCCAATGAAACCGCGATCAGCCCGGTAACCTCGGTATCGGCGGTCGACCTGCAGCAGACCGGCCTGACCCGCGTTGAGGACGTGCTGAACAATCTGCCCATGGTGTTCGCGGGCATGAACTCGACCACCTCCAACGGTGCGGATGGCACGGCCACGGTCGACCTGCGCGGTCTTGGCAACCAGCGCACACTGGTGTTGGTGGATGGTCTGCGTCTGGGTCCCGGCTCGGCGCTCGGCGGCCGTAACTACTCGGACATTAATCAGATTCCCGCCTCGCTGATCGAGCGCGTCGACATCCTCACGGGCGGTGCTTCCGCGGTCTACGGCGCGGACGCGGTCGCCGGTGTGGTGAACTTCGTCCTCAATACGCATTTTGACGGTGTGAAGGTGGACGCGGGCTACCACTTCAACCAGCACGACAACGACAACCAGGCGGGCATCAACGCCCTGGTCGCCGCAGATGATTTCAACGTGCCCACGGGCAATGTCAACACGGCGTTCGGCAAGAACGCATCCATTCTGGTCGGCTCGAACTTTGCTGACAGCAAGGGCAATGCGACGGCCTACGTCACCTATGACAACCAGAGCCCGGCGTTGCAGAGTCAGTTCGACTACAGCGCCTGTTCGCTGAGCGGCAACAACACCTACGCCCCCACGGGGCTCGCCTGTGCCGGCTCCTCGACGTCTGCGAAAAACGGCGCGGGCGGCAGGTTCTTGATCTATGGCTTCCCGAGCTACACCCCGGTTGGTCCGCCCCTGGGCTACACCGTCGATGGTGCCACCGGTGGCACGATGCGGCCGTTCACCATACCCCAAGACCTTTACAACTACGGTCCGCTGAACTACTACCAGACGCCGAACGAGCGCTGGACCGCCGGCGGCTTTGCCAACTACGACATCAATTCGCACGTGAACGTGTACACGAGCGTGATGTACATGAGGAACTCTTCGGTGGCCCAGATCGCCCCGAGCGGCGACTTCGGCAACGGGGTGTTCATTCCGTGCGCCGATCCGCTGCTGAACGCTTCGGAGAGGGGCGTATTCTGCAACGCCGCGAATCAGGCCGCGCAGGGCAACCCGGCCGAGACTTTCAACGGCGTGAGCTACGGGGGACTTGACGTCTACCCGCTGCGACGCAACGTTGAGGGCGGTGACCGCCAGGCAACCTTCCTCACCGACTCGGCCCGTGAGGTGGCGGGCATCAAGGGGGACTTTGGGGATGCCCAGGGTGTCTGGACCTATAACGTCTACGCCCAGCACAGCTCGGTCGACAGTCTCTTTCAAAACCTGAACTACGTCAGCAACACGGCCACAGAGCAGGCTCTGAAC
>DATBYD010000012.1:0-4061 GCA_036513855.1 Steroidobacteraceae bacterium
CTGGAATCCGCCAGGTACGGTCTTGCGGTAGATGAAGCGATGCGTGCCTTCGATCCATTGCGCCGGCTCGGCGATATTCTCCGTCAGACCCGACCAGGAGCTGCGCAGGCCAAGGGCGTGTTCGTAGTCATCGACGTTGGGTTGGGCTACGATCGCTTGGCCGGCCACGATGGCAGCAGCCCCTAACGCCGCCGCGGTTCTTATCTTCATGCCCTACTCCCTCAAACACCAGCCGCGACCTTTGGCGTGTGGATTTTAACGCAAAAAGACCGGAAGATAGGGCAAGGCGTGTAAACAGGAGGTCTCACATGAAAGCTCTCATTGTCCCAATGACGTTTGCTGCGTGCGTACTGGGTTTCGGAGTACGCGCCGAAGCCCAAGGTGCGCCCGCAGAGCACAGCATGACGGGGTGTCTGGCAAAGGGAGATGATCCCGGAACCTTCAAGCTCACGGATTTGGAGAAAGGGCCGAAAGAAGTCGTGATTGCGGAGACAACAGCGAACCTTACTCCTCACCTCGGCCACAAGGTGGAAATCACCGGCGTCGCTGTCCCTGGAAAGGATAAAACCCACACGATGAAGGTGACGGCGGTCAAGATGATCTCCTCTACGTGTCCTTAAGGTTTGAGTCTGGCCAAGGGCCGAGCGAGAAGGTGCGACCTCCGCCGCGGAGTCTCTGCATCCTGTTAGGCCCATAACTTCGCAGTTCGAGGCGCGTCTCTAACACCTCACGCCGGTTTCAAAAGGGCCATGCCGATCGCCCGACCGTTGAAGATCAAGGCGCCGATGAGCGAGGCCGCCGCCGCGGCCAGGGCGCCGTAGGTGCTCACTCCCAGCGCGCAGATCAGCACGACCGCCACGGCGCCGGATCCCACGGCGACGCCGATCCGCCGGGCATCCCACTCCACCACCGCGTGCCGCACCGCCGGACGGCCGACGCCATTGGCCCACTGCACGCCGAGAAGAAGCGCATACACCGCCAACTGCGAATCGTAAGGCTTCCCATACAGCGCCAGGGTTGCCGGTGCCAGCAGCAAGAGCGGCACGACGAACGCTGAGCTGTAGATCAGCGCCGCGGCGAGCTGCCGCAGCAGCAGGCGCCGCGGCGCTTGGACCGGCTGCGTCGCCATCAAGGTTTCGCGCCCGCCCGTCAGGTTCAATGCCGGCAGAAACATATCGACGATCAGTGCCGTGCGCGCGGCCACTGCATATTGCGCCATCTGTATCGGCGCCGCCCAGACCGCCAAGACGCACAGGGGTCCCCATAGCAGCAGCCCACGCGCAAGGCCGATCAATTCGCGCGAGTCCACGCCCTGCAGTTGCGCGCGGCAAATCGGCAGGGAGTAGCCCTCGCCTCGCGCCACCGGGAAGGCCCGCCAGGCGAGCGCCGCGGCAACTCCCATAGAAAAGACACTCCCGAGCAGGAACGCCCAGGAGTACAGCGCGAGCGACGCGTCGGAAGGTGCGAGCACCACGGCGAGGAGGATGGAGAGGTTCACGGCGTAGGCGGCCACGACGATGCCGAGCGTCCGATTGGCCGCGCGCAGCGCCTCGCCCAACAGGCTGGACAGGCTGACGCAGGGGATGGCGAGCACGAAGGGCAGATAGGTCTGCAACAGGGTTTGCAGCTGCGGGGCCTGAATGTCCAGGTCAGCCATCACGACCAGGAGAACTGCACACAGGAGACTGGAGCGCAGCAACATGCGCCGCGCAATCTGGATCAACAGTACGCCATTGGGAATACCCGTGGTTATGGCGCGCCGCCCGATGATGTGTTGCGCCAGGTAGATTTCGTACTTGCCGCGCAAAAGCGTGCTTAAGCCCAAGGCGATCACGAAGCCGCGAAAATAAACTCCAGCCTCCTCCGGCGTCAGCGCACGCACCACCGCCCAGGTCGCCACGATCTGGAGCGCCGCGCCGAGAAGACGCAGCAACAGCTCGCCGATCCACGAATGCGCACCGCTAGTGGAGTACTCGCCTCCGGCTGTCGCCGTCTCCGCCATGCCAACTCCCCTGTTGCCAGCTGAACGATACACCCTGCGGGCGCTAGTTCGAAGCAGTCGCGGTGTGCTCCCGCAGTCCTCCACCGAGAGCCTTGTATAGCGTCACGAGATTTTGCAGCCGCAGCAGCCGCACGGTTTGCAACTGCTGCTGGGCGCTATAGAGCGAGACCTGCGCAACGAGCGCGGTCAGGTAGCTGTCAACGCCGCCCCGGTAGCGCATGTCGGCCAGCCGATAGGCTACGGCCGAGGCCGTCACGAGAGCTTGCTGAGCCGCGAGCTGCTCATCGAGCGTGCCGCGGGCGACCAGCGCATCGGCGACCTCACGGAAGGCGCTCTGAATTGCCTTCTCGTACTGCGCGACCGCCGTCTCGCGGGCGAGTTTGGTCGCCTGCAGGTTGGCAACGTTGGCGCCGCCCGCGAAGATCGGGAGACTGATATCCGGTGAGAAGGTCCAGGCACGCGAACCGGCCTTGAACAAGCCCGACAGCTGCGTGCTTTCGGTGCCGAAATTGCCGGTGAGCGAGATGGCGGGCAGGAACGCGGCGCGCGCCGCGCCGATCTCTGCGTTGGCCGCCATGAGCTGATGCTCGGCGGCGAGTACATCGGGCCGGCGTACCAGCACATCTGACGGAATGCCCTCCGCCAGCTCGGCGACCATGTTGCCCCGGTCCAGGCCGCTGGAAAAATCGATACCGTCCGGAATTGGCGCGCCCAGCAAGAGCTGCAGCGCATCGCGGTCCTGTGCCACCTGCCGGACATACTGAGCAAGGTTGGCGCGTGCCGTGTCGACCGTGGTCTCAGCCTGGCGCAGCGCAAGCTCCGTGGTCGTGCCGCCGCTGAACATCTTCTCGGTCAGCGCGTACGACTCTGACTGGCTCTTCAACGTATCACGGGTGATGTCGAGCAGAGTCTGATCGGTGAGTACCGTGAGGTAGGCCGTGGCGACTTCCGCCACGAGGGTCAGCTGCACGCTGCGCCTCGTTTCGCCCGAGCTGAAGTACTGCTGCAGGGCTGCATGGCTCAAGCTACGGATGCGGCCGAACAGGTCCAACTCGTAACTCGTGAAGCCGATTCCGACGTTATAGGTGTGCTCGGTGACCCCGTTCGTGGGCAGAGGGCCGGCCCCCGATAACAGGGAGGGCGGAAAGCCAGACGTCAATACGCGGATGGGAACGTGCTGTACCTGCTCGACCGCGCTCGCATCGACGGTCGGAAACAGCTCGGCGCGCTGGATGCGGTATTGCGCCTGCGCGCTCTGCACATTCAAGGCTGCGACGCGCAGGTCGCGATTGTTGGTAAGCGCCAAGTCGATCAGCTGCTGGAGCTGCGGATCGGGAAAGAACTCGCGCCAGCCGATGTCGGCGGCCACCGGATCACCCGCCGTGCCGCCGTCGAGTGCCGGCACCGGCGATGGCGGGCGATGATAATGCGGCTCCAACGTGCAGGCGCCGAGAAGTGTGCTCAGCGCCGCGACGAGGAAACAAGTGCTTTTGCATGCCATCCTCAGTTCCCCGACGCCGGCTGCCGCGACGGCGGTGGCGATTGTGGCGGCTGCGACGGCTCCTCGTGCTTCTGGCGATCGCCGAACAGCGAGCGCACGCTCACGAAGAACACCGGTACGAGGAACACGGCAAGCACCGTGGCCGTCACCATGCCGCCGATCACGCCGGTACCGATGGCGATGCGCCCGCCTGCGCCCGCACCGGTGGCGATCGCCAGCGGCAGCACGCCGAGGATGAAGGCCATTGAGGTCATGAGGATCGGCCGCAGGCGCTGGCGGGCCGCCGCGACGGTCGCCTCGATCAGATGCATGCCGCGCGCGTGGTTTTCCAGCGCGAACTCGACGATCAAAATCGCGTTCTTGGCCGAGAGTCCCACAGTGGTGAGCAGGCCCACCTGAAAAAAGACGTCGTTACCAAGTCCGCGCCAGAGCGTGGCGGTGATGGTGCCGATGATGCCGAGCGGCACCACCAACATCACCGAGAAAGGTATCGACCAACTCTCGTACAGCGCGGCGAGGCACAGAAACACGACGGTGAGCGAGATGGCGTACAGCGCC
>DATBYD010000013.1:0-10672 GCA_036513855.1 Steroidobacteraceae bacterium
TGTGCCGCGCCAGGAGGCGAAACTCTCGTTAAGCCACAGCTCGTCCCACCACGCCATGGTCACGAGATCGCCGTTCCACTGGTGTGCCATCTCGTGGGCCTGCACGGCGAACACCGCCTGGCGATCGGCGATGGTGCTGGAGGCGCCCACCAGCAGCAACTGATCGTTATAGGTGATCGCACCCCAGTTCTCCATTGCACCGCTGAAACCGCCCGGCACGGCGATGGAGTCCAGCTTCGGCAACGGAAAGGCATAGCCGAAATAATCGTTGTAGTCGGCGAGGATCTGGCGCGCGTTGGCAAGCGCCACGCCGCCGTCCGCCTCCCGGCCGCGCACCGCCCAGATGCCGAGGGTGGTTGCGCCGGCGCGTGCGCTGATGCGCTCGAGATGGCCGGCGCTGAATTCGACCAGGTACGAAGGCATGCGCGGGGAGCGCCGAAAGGTCACGGTGGCCAGGCTTCCGTGCACAGTGCGCCGTGCTATCGGCATGTTGGAGACCGTTGCCCAGTCGGCGGGCACCGTTGTGGTCAACTGGAACGTGGCGCGAAAGGCCGGCTCGTCCCAGCAGGGGAACATGCGCCGTGCATCCGTGCTCTCCATCTTGGTCGACAGCATCTGCTCGCGCGTGCCGTCGGCCTTGACGAACGACTGCACGAACAGCCCGTGCGGCTGCGTCTCGAGCTTGGCGACGTAGGAAAAGCTGAGCGTATGCATGCCAGCTCCCAGCGGCTGTGCCAGCGCGAGCGTGCTTAGCTGCTGCTCGTCGTCGGAGCGCAGGTTGCTCACCGGCCTGCCGTCCAGGCGCACATCGCGGAGCTTCTCGTTGAGCGAATTGAAGACGACCTCGCCGGTGGCCTTGCGCACGCGCAGCTTCACCGTCTCGTTGCCGGCGATGGTCCCCGCGCGGATGTCCGGCGTTACCACGATCGTGTAGTCGAGCGGCACCACGTCCTTCGGCAGCCGGCCCGGCGCGGCATCGAAGGAGAATGGCGCCGCCGCCACAGCCGGCGCAGCAGCGGCGAGCAGCACGACAGCAAGACCGGCAATGCGGCCGGCAGTCCAACACGGCATGGCCCCATTCTCGCCCAACTGCGCCCGTGTTAGGCTTGTATTTCGGCCGTCGGGGGAGGCGCTGTGCCTGGCATTCTGCGAGAACTCACTGGCGCACAACTGAAGGCCTTCGTGGCCTCGCTCCTCGGCTGGTCGCTCGACGCCTTCGATTTCTTCATCTTCGTCTTCTGCCTGAAGGCGATCAGCAGCGAGTTCCATACCGACGTCAAGTCGGTGGCCGAGGGCATCTTTCTCACGCTCGCGTTCCGCCCGCTCGGCGCGCTGTTTTTCGGCTGGCTGGCGGAGAAGTACGGCCGCCGTCCGATCCTGATGCTTAACGTCGTCAGCTATGCTGCAGCGCAGCTGGCCACCGCCTTCGCTCCCAACCTGGCGACGCTGCTCGTGCTGCGCGCGGTGTTCGGCTTCGCCATGGGCGGTGAGTGGGGAGTGGGCGCGGCGCTGGCGCTCGAGACCCTGCCGGCCAAGGGGCGCGGTTTCTTCTCCGGCCTGCTGCAGGAAGGCTATGTCATCGGTTACCTGCTGGCGTCGCTCGTCTTCGCCTATGTCTTCGTGCACGTGGGCTGGCGCGGCATGTTCATTATCGGCGCGAGCCCTGCGCTGCTGGTGCTGTACATCCGCTATGGGGTCGCGGAATCCCCGGCATGGCTGGCGGGCGCGGCAACGCAGCGCGCTTCGGCGGCAGCGGTGTGGCGTGCGGCCAGGACTCACCTGCCGACGCTCTTGTACCTGGTGCTGCTCATGGCCTGCTTCAACGCCTTCTCGCACGGCTCGCAGGACCTGTATCCCACGTTCCTGCAGAGCCAGCATCACCTGTCCCCCGAGACCACCGGCAACATCGCCATCGTCATGAACCTCGGAGCGCTGGCCGGCGGGATCTTCTTCGGCACCCTGTCGGAGCGCCTGGGCCGCCGGCGTGCCATCGTGCTGGCGGCACTGCTGGCGCTGCCCATGATCCCGCTGTGGGCCTATGCACAGACCGTGGTGCTGCTGGCGCTCGGCGGCTTTCTTATGCAGTTCATGGTGCAGGGGGCCTGGGGGATCGTGCCGGCGCATCTGAACGAGCTGTCGCCTCCCTCGGTGCGCGCGATCCTGCCGGGCTTCGCCTATCAGCTCGGTAACCTCGCGGCGTCGCGCATGTCACCCTTCCAGGCCGGCATCGCCGAGGCGCACGGCGGCGACTACGCCTACATCCTCTCGTGGACGATGGCGGTGGTCGCGGTCGCGCTCATCGTGGTCACGACGCTCGGCCGCGAGGCGCGGGCCGTGGAACTGCGCGTCGCGACTTCGCCGGGTTAGTTCCTCTCCAGCCACCGCGCCACCATCCTGGCCAGTGCTGGCCCCGTCAGCATCACGAGGATGAACCGCGCCGTTTGCATTGCCATAACGAACGGCAGATCCACCTGCGAAGCGGCGGCAATGATCGCCACCGAATCGGCGCCGCCAGGGCTGGTGGCGAGGTAGGCGGTGAGCGGGTCGATACCCACCGTGACGTGCAGCAGCCATGCCAGACCGCCGCACAGCGCGATGAGAATGAGGATGGCGGCGGTGACCTTCGGCAGGGCGCGCGCGGCATAGCGCACGACCTCGCGCGTGAATCGCAGTCCGATGGACCAGCCGATGACGGCGTAGCAGCCGGCCATCAGCCACGGCGGCAGCGTGATGGTGAGGAGGTCGGTGCAGGAGAGCGCTATCCCGGCGATGAGCGGAATGAGCAGCGGGCCGGCGGGGATCCTGGACCTGGCGCCCGCGATGGCGCCGAAGACCGCCAGGGCGATCGTGGCCCACAATGGGCCGGCGGGCACAGTGGGAAACCAGTTCACGGCAGGCCTGACGACGCCGCCGTGCGCGACCCACAGCCGCGCGACGATCGAGGCTACCAGTGCCACCAGCATCACGCGCAGGAACTGCATGAAGGCCACCAGCCGCGGGTCGGCGCGAAAACCTTCGGACATCAGCACCATCACGGTCGCGGCGCCCGGCGCGGAGCCCCACACCGCGGTAGTCCCTGGCAGGACTTTCCAGCGCGCCAGCAGGGCACCGAGTGATGTGCTGATGACCAGCACCGAGCAAACACCGGCAAGAAACAGCGGCCACTGCCGGACCATGGTCACCAGGATGGCGGTGCCGATACTGCGCGCCACCAGACAGCCGATCAGGCCCTGCGCCAGGACGTAGGGCCAGCGCGGCACCGTCAGATTGCCCTCGAAGGCCGCGACCAGGATCGCGGCGCCCATCGCGCCGAGCAGCAGGGCTGCCGGCAGGCGGATCAGCTCGAGCGGGACAATGAAGGCGAGCGATGCTGCCAGCAGCACGCCCCACCGCAATGCGAGCGACGTCGCGCGCAGGCTCAGGGCAGTTCGCTCCGCAGGTCGATCCATGATCCTCGGCGCGTCGATGCCTCAGGCCGGCAGGACCAGCTGCGCCGGGGCGCGGCGGCGCGAGGCCCGTCCGAATGTGTAGTAGAGCGCGCCCGGCACCAGCAGACCCACCAGCCACGAGACGTCGACACCGCCGAGCGGCGCCACCAGCGGCCCGGTGTAGAACGAGGTCGAGAGGAACGGAATCTGCACCACAATGCCGATCAGGTAGATGGTGATGCCGGTGGCATTCCACCGGCCGTAGCGGCCGTCGGGGTCGGACAGCGCCGGCACGTCGTAGCGCGAGCGGGTGAAGCAATAGTAGTCGATCAGATTGATCGCGCTCCACGGCGTGAACACGGCGAGCAGGCACAGGATGAAGGCCTCGAACTCCTTCAGGAAGGAGTGACGGCCGGTGAGCGCGAGCAGTACCGAAACACCGATCATCGCCAGCACGTAGCCGAAGCGGTGCCACAACGAGATGCGCAGGCCGCGTCGGAAGCCGCTCACGATCGTTGCCATCGACATGAAGCTGCCATAGGCATTCAGCGATGTCACCGTGACCTTGCCGAAAACGATGCTGAAGTACAGCAGGCTCGCGGCCACGCCGCTGGCGCCGAGACCCACGATGTAGGCGACCTCGTGGTGCTCGAACTGCTTACCGGCCAGAGCCGCGGCCAGAACCCCGAAGGTCATCGCGATCTGCGAACCGATGACCGATCCGAGTCCCACGGCAGCGAATACCCGGGGCGCCGGGGTATCGCGCGGCAGGTAGCGGGAATAGTCGGCCACATACGGGCCGAAGGCGATCTGCCAGGACGCCGACAGCGACATCGCCAGCAGAAACTTGCTCAGCGAGAAATGCCGCTCGGCCAGCAGGCTAAAGACATCGTGACCCGCAAACAACCGATAGAACATATAAGAGAATGCGACAACGCCGACGACGCTCGACACCCGCCCGACCAGGTGGATGAAGCGATAGCCAAACAGCGTCACCACCACGATGCAGGCGCTGAACAGCACGATGGCGACGCCATCATCGACACCGAGCAGCTGACCAAGCGCCTGACCGGCCAATACGCAACCGCTGGCGGAAAAGCCGATGTACATCAGGCACACCGCCACCATCGGGATGATCGCACCGTAGACGCCGAACTGGACGCGGCAGGAGATCATCTGCGGCAAGCCGAGCTGCGGGCCCTGCGCCGCGTGCAGCGCCATGACCGCACCGCCGATCAGCTGACCTGCGAGCAGGCCGAGCAGCGACCAGTACACGTCGCCGCCAAACACCACGGCGAGCGCCCCGGTCACGATCGCGGTGATCTGCAGATTGGCCGCCAGCCACAAGCTGAATTGACTGGCGAGCCCGCCATGCCGCTCGTCATCGGGCACATAGTCGATCGACCGGATTTCGATCGCGGCCGGACCGTGGTTGTTGGAAGCCTGCATCGTGTGTAAGCGCTCGCGGTGATCGCCGCGCCGGCAGTGTAGGCGAGCTCGCCCGAGCGTTGCCACAGGGGCCGCCAGCAAGGTTGGGAAGTGGCCACGGGTGATGGCGCAGATGGCCGCCACGAGCCACGCTGGAGCGACGTCCGTCGCGGTAATATGCTCTTCGTTAAAAGAAGACGACGCTCGGCTGAGCGGCGACCACGCGCCTACCGTCTTTTCTTGCGGGGAAGCATCCATGTCAAGGTCCTCACCTGCAGCCGCCCGGGTCGCACGTGCCTTGGTGGCTGCCGGGCTGTGCCTGGCGGTCAGCCAGGCAAGTGCCCGTGAGATGAACCTGCGCGTGTTTCAGATCAACGATCATCTCACCAGTTTCTACGACGGCCGGCCCGCGCAGGAACCACGCCCGCCGGGCACCCACAACTGGGCGGACTACGGTGCCTTGGATGTCGGCGTTTCAACCTATGTGATTCGCAGCGGCGATCAGGCACTGGTCTACGACACATTCCCGAACGTCGCAGAAGCAAGATGGGTGAGGGATTATCTCGCCAGAGCCGGCGTCAGGCGCTTCATCCTCGTCAACAGTCATTGGCATCTCGATCATGTCGGTGGCAACGCCGTCTACGCCGATGTCGACCGGATAGCGACCGACAGGACCATCCGCTTGCTCGAGGACAAGAAAGCCGCGATCGAAGCCGGCACCGAGTGGGGACCGCCGGCGATCAATCCGCTGACCGTGCCCAATATCGGCATCTCCGCCGCCACCAATCTGTACATCGGCAACATCAGGGTCGAGTTGCGACCGGTGAACGTCCATTCCGAGGACGGCCTGGTCATTTATCTGCCGCAGGAGCGCATTCTGCTCGCGGGCGATACGCTCGAGGATACCGTGACGTTCATCGCCGAGCCGGAGCATGTCGTGGCGCACTACCGGAATCTGCAGCAGTTCCGGCAGTGGAACGTCGCGCGGATCTTCCCCGACCACGGCAACCCGGAGGTCATCGCGCATGGCGGTTACCCAACGACGTTGATCGATGCGACGTCAGACTACCTGCGCAAGGTCATCCTGCGCTCGCACGACGCGGACTACCTCAACGGAACGCTCGAGGAGTACGTCGCGGATTCGGTCAGGAAAGGCTGGGTGTCCATCTGGTGGGCCTACCACGAGCCTCACCAGAACAATCTCAAGAGAGTCTCAACAGCACTCAAAGACCAGCCCCTGCCGGACCTGCCGCCGATGCCGCGGAATTGAACGGCACCCCGCAGCCCCCGATCCGGCAATAACTGCCCGGATTCGGCAGCCGTTGATGTCGATCCACCGCGGGCGTCATACAGCTGCAACCGCGCGCCCCTAACCTCCCGGTTCCCCAAGCTTTAACAAGGGAGCCACTTATGCGCGTTTTCCCTACCACTGCGACACTCGCCGCGGGCCTGGCACTCGGCGCAAGCGCGCTTGCCGTGACGGCGCAGGCAGAGCCCGGTCTGAATCGTGAAGGGATTCAGCACGTGCTCCTGATCAGCATCGACGGCATGCACTCGGTCGATTTCATCAACTGCGCGCACGGGGTCGCGTCCGTCAACAACGGCGCATCCTACTGCCCGCACCTCGCGGAGCTGCGCGAGCACGGCGTCGATTATCTCGACTCCAACACCTCGCGCCCGTCGGATTCCTTCCCCGGCCTCATGTCCATCGTGAGCGGCGGCCTGCCGCGCTCGCTCGGCGTGTACTACGACGTGGCCTATGACCGCTCGCTGGCACCGCCCGCGGCGACCACCGGCAACGGCCTTTTGGCCGGCAACTGCACCCCGGGCCAGTTCCTCGGCACGACGACCGAGTACGAGGAAGGCATAGACATCAATCAGGGGCTGGTGAACGGCGGCGCCCCGGGCGCCGGCCTGACGGACGGCACGGCCGCCTCCATCGATCCGCAGAGGCTGGTGCGCGATCCGGCGCACGGCTGCGCGCCGGTGTATCCGTGGAACTTCGTGCGCCTCAACACGATCTTCAGCGTGATCCATCAGGCGGGCGGCTATGCTGCCTGGTCGGACAAGCATCCGGCCTACTCCGCGGTGTCGGGCCCGCAGAGCGGCTCGCCGGTGAACCTGCCGCACAACCTCGATGACTTCTACGCCCCGGAGATCAACTCCAACGTAGTGGGACTGCCCGGGGTCGCGACGCCGACCGGCGTGCGCTGCGACCAGGTGCAGGATCCGAACGCCGACCTCACGGCCTGGACCAACTCGTTCATCAACATCCAGTGCTATGACCAGCTGAAGGTCAACGGCATCCTGAACCAGATCGATGGCTGGAAGCACAACCGCTCGGCGCGCGCGCCGGTGCCGAGCATCTTCGGCATGAACTTCCAGGCGGTAAGCGTCGGACAGAAGCTCATCGAGCCCGCCGTGGGCGTGGGTGGCTACAGCGACGCCAGCGGTACTCCGAACCTGGCGCTGGTGAATGAGATCCAGTACGTCGACGCCACGATCGGCCAGTTCGTCGAAGAGCTGCACAAACATGGCCTGCGCGACTCCACGCTGATCGTCATCACCGCCAAGCACGGCCAGAGCCCAATCGACACGAAGCGCTATGTCGGAATCACGTCCGCGGGCCCGGTAACCACCGCACCCTCGCAGATCGTCGATAGCTGCCTGCCGGACTCAGAGTCCAACGCCGGCAATCAGATCGGTCCGACCGAGGATGACGTGTCGCTCCTGTGGCTGCGCTCGACCTGCGATGCGGCCACGGAGGCTGCGCTGATCGAATCGAGCTCGCCGACCAGCAACAACGTGGCGGGCGTCGGGCAGATCTTCTACGGCCCGGCCATCACCCAGCTGTTCAACCCGCCCGGCCTGCCGCCCAGGGACGATCCGCGCACGCCGGACATCGTCGTCACCTCCAACGTCGGGGTGACCTACTCCGGCAGCACCGCCAAGCACGCCGAGCACGGCGGCTTCGCGCACGATGACACCAACGTGATGCTGCTCGTCTCGCACCCCTCGCTCGAGCGCCGCACGGTTACCGTGCCGGTAGCCACCGCGCAGGTGGCCCCGACCATCCTGAAAGCACTGGGCCTATCGCCGGCGAGCCTCCGCGGTGTGCAGATCGAGGGCACCGCCGCGCTGCCCGGCACTCCGTGGAGCGAGTAAGCCCTGCGCGAGTGCTTTGAGAAGGGGCGGCGTCCCGCAAGGGACGCCGCCTTTCCCGGAGCCGGCTCTTACGCCTGCTCACCCGCCTTAACTTCCGCGGAATTGAAGGCGACCCCGCATCCGCCGATCCCGCAGTAACCCTGCGGATTTTTCGCCAGGTACTGCTGGTGATAGTCCTCGGCGTAGAAGAACTGTGGCGCGTCGCGGATCTCGGTGGTGATGGCGCCGTAGCCGGCCGCCGTGAGGCGCGCCTGGTAGGCGCGCCTGGAGGCTTCCGCGGCCTCGCGCTGCGCGCGGTCGGTAACGTAGATGGCCGAGCGGTACTGTGTGCCGACGTCGTTCCCCTGGCGCATGCCCTGCGTGGGATCGTGCGATTCCCAGAACGTCTTGAGCAGCTCGTCATAGCTGGTCTTCGCCGGATCGTAGATGACGCGCACGACTTCCGTATGACCGGTCTCGCCGGTGCAGACCTCTTCGTACGTCGGATTGGGCGTGAAGCCGCCGGCGTAGCCGACAGCAGTCGAGTACACCCCGGGCAGCTCCCAGAACAGCCGCTCCGCTCCCCAGAAGCATCCGAGGCCGAACACCGCCTCGCGCATCCCGGCGGGGAACGGCGGCACGATGCGCCGTCCGTTGACGAAGTGCGTCTCGGGAACCTGCAGCGGCGCGCTGCGTCCGGGCAGTGCGTTGTCCGCGGTAGGCATCGTCGATTTCTTGCGAAACAGCGCCATGGCTGCGAGCCTCCTCGACTTTCGCGGATGGACAGTGTGGGGATGATCACCATGCGACTCAAGAGCGCCCGCTTGCCGCACCGGCGGATGGCGCCGTAAGCTGCTGTTCCTCATGGGCATCAGTCAACCGCAGAACCTGCGTACCCCGCCGATCGAGCGGCTGCGCCCCTACGGCGTACGCGTGAGCCTTCCGGGCGGCGATCCGTTTCGCAAGCTCCTGGGTCCGGAATGGCAGCGACTGCACTGGTATTCCACGCCCGCCGAGCGTGACGCCGCGATGACCGAGATGAGCCGGCGGCATGAGTACTCGCGCGGCGGCGACAAGCCGGCGCTGGTGTTCCAGAAGATCGAGAAGCTGGCCGAGAGCCGCGGGCTGTAGCGCGCCGTCGCCGCACGGCGCGCACGGCAATGCGCGCTGCTGCCCCCAGTGCCGTGAACGGAGACGATCATGACCGATACCGCCAAGTACCCCTATGTCACCCATCTCGACGTCAGGTTCGCACCCCTGAGCGTCGTCGACGTGCCGGCACTCGTCGCCCGCTGCAATGATCGCTGGTACAACCAGACGCTGTGCAGGGTGAACGACTCGGTCGTCCGCCTCGGCGTGCTGCAGGGCGAGTACCACTGGCACAAGCACGACCGGGACGATGAGTTCTTCTTCGTGCTCGAAGGGCGCTTCGTCATCGACCTCGAAGACCGCTCGATCGAGCTCGGCCCGCAGGAGGGGTTCGTCGTTCCGCGCGGCCTTCGCCACCGCACGCGCGCGCCGGAGCGCGTCGTCGTGCTGATGGTCGAGACGGCCGCGGTCGTGCCGACCGGGGACCCCTGACAGCCAGGCCCGCGGGGTCGCTAGAAGGTGCGCCCGAGGAACAGGTAGAACGCCTGGTGGCCGTGGTCGTCGAAGCCGGTGGCGACATACAGCGGGCCGAGAAACGTGTCGAGGCCGAGGAACACGCTGGCATCCTTCTGCGTGTTGCCGAAGCTCGCCGCGCTGCGCGTCTGCCACACGTTGCCGACCTCGAGTGACATGCCGATGTAGGTGGGCACGTCGAAATAACCCGGGCCGCCGCGGCCGATCTGCCGATAGTAGAGCGCACGCGCGATGCCGAAGTCGGGTCCGAGCAGCGAATACGCCCGCAGTCCCGAGAGATTGAGGAAGCCCCCAAGGGGAAACTGCAGGTTGAGGTCGGTGATGTGCGACTCGAGCGTGGTGCCGCCGGAGGCGGAGAACGACAGCGTGTCGCGCCCGAAAGAGTAGGCGCCGAGATAGCTGACCGTCACCTGGTCGGCGTTCTGTCCCACCCCGCTCGCGTTGCGGTCGGAGTTCCACTGCAGGGTCGCCTGCTGACCGTTGTGCGGAAAGTTCAGGTCGTCGAGACGGTCGTAAGTGAAACGCACGAAATACTCGCGGAACTTGAACGGGGTGAAGCTCTGCTCCGGCAGGTTCGGGTCCGAGGCGTCACCGACCTCGAGCACGTAGTGGCCCTGCTCGCTCAGCACGCCGGTGCGAATCTCCCCCCAGTTGCCGAACTGGCGTCCGAAATCGAGGCCGTAGTCGAAGGTGTGCACGCGATATTCCGCCTCGAGGCTCTGTCCCTGCAGCCAGTACAGGTCGCGCGCCTCGTCGGCGAGGTGCGGCATGATGAACCAGCCGGAGAACTGCGCCAGCGGCAGGAACAGCTCGGTCGACACCAGCGAGGTGGTGCCGACCTCGAAGTCGGTCACCCATTCACCGGCGTTGCGCGTGATGCCGGACATCACGAAGCGCATGGCGGCGTCGTAGGTGGCGTTGCCCTGGAAATCATCCTGCAGGCTCAGGCCGAAGCGCAGGTAATTCGTGCCCTGGGAATTGGGGCGGGCGTCGAGCGCCAGGCCGTAACGCCCGGGATCGCCGATCACGTGGTAGTCGAGCGTGTCGAG
>DATBYD010000014.1:0-55893 GCA_036513855.1 Steroidobacteraceae bacterium
GCCGGGTCATGCGTCCGGGGTCAGCACCACCACCGCGAGCGGCGGCAGGCGCACGTTGAGCGAATAGCGGCGGCCGTGGGAGCCCTGTTGGGTCGCCTCCACCGCGCCGAGGTTGCCCTGGCCGCTGCCGCCGTAGTCGGCCGCGTCGCTGTTGAGACGCTCGCGCCAGCGACCGCCGCGCGGCACGCCGATGCGGTAGTCCGCGCGCGGCACCGGCGTGAAGTTGCAGGCGATGAGGATCGGCGCGCCGGAGCTGTCCAGACGCAGGAACGAGATCACACTCAGGTCCGCTTCGTCGCAGTCGACCCACTGAAAACCTGCGTTGCTGAAGTCGAGCTCATAGAGCGCAGGCGTCGTGCGGTAGAAGCGATTGAGGTCGCGCACCCAGCGCTGCACGCCCTCGTGCAGCGGGTATTGCAGCACGTGCCACTCAAGGCTCGCCTCGTGGTTCCACTCGCGCCGCTGGCCGAATTCGCAGCCCATGAACAGCAGCTTCTTGCCCGGATGGGTCCACATGTAGCCGTACAGCAGGCGCAGGTTCGCGAACTGCTGCCACTCATCGCCCGGCATCCGGCCGAGCAGCGAACCCTTGCCGTGCACAACCTCGTCGTGCGAGAGCGGCAGTACGAAGTTTTCTGTGAAGGCGTACCAGAGGCTGAAGGTGAGGCGGCTGTGGTGGTACTTGCGGTGCACCGGATTCTGCTGCAGATAGTTGAGCGTGTCGTGCATCCAGCCCATGTTCCACTTCAGCCCGAAGCCAAGACCGCCAAGATAGGTCGGTCGCGACACCATCGGCCAGGCAGTGGATTCTTCGGCGATCGTCTGAGTGCCGGGATGATCGCGGTAAACCGCAAGGTTCAGCTGCTTGAGAAACTCCACCGCCTCGAGATTCTCGTGTCCGCCGAAGCGGTTGGGGATCCATTCGCCCTCGCGCCGGCCATAGTCGAGGTACAGCATCGAGGCCACCGCATCCACGCGCAGCGCGTCGATGTGATAGGTGTCGAGCCAGAACAGCGCGCTGCTGGCGAGGAAGTTGCGCACCTCGGCGCGGCCGTAGTTGAAGATGGAGCTGTTCCACTCCGGATGGAATCCCTGGCGCGGGTCGGCGTGCTCGTAGAGGTGCGTGCCGTCAAAGTGCGCAAGTCCGTGCGCATCGCTCGGAAAATGCGACGGCACCCAGTCGAGGATCACGCCGATGCCACGCTGATGCAGGTGATCGACGAAGTACATGAAATCCTGCGGCGTGCCGTAGCGTGCCGTGGGGGCGAAGTAGCCGGTCACCTGGTATCCCCACGAGCCGTAGAAGGGGTGTTCGGTCACCGGCATCAGCTCCACGTGCGTGAAGCCAAGCTCGATCACATAGTCCGCGACGGCGTGCGCCAGCTCGCGATAGGTCAGATAGCGGTTGTGCTCCTCTGACCTGCGCCGCCACGATCCCAGGTGCAACTCGTAGATCGACCAGGGGGCGCCGAGCGCATTGGCCCGCTCGCGACGGGCGAGCCACTCCTTGTCCTGCCACAGGTAATCGAGCTCCCACACGATGGAGGCGGTGCGCGGCGGCAGCTCGGTGCGAAAGGCGTACGGATCGCACTTGTCCACGGCAAAGCCTGAGTGCTGAGCGGCGACGTGGTACTTGTAGAGGGCGCCTGGAGCCACGCTCTCGATGAGCCCCTCCCAGATCCCGGAGGAGTCGCCGCGCACCGCGAGCGGGTTGCGGCCGCGATTCCAACCGTTGAAGTCGCCGATGACGGACACCGCGCTCGCATTCGGTGCCCATACGGCGAAGTGTGTCCCGCCGGCTGCGCCTGCGGCGGGAGGCTGGGCGTGAGCTCCGAGCTTCTCGTATGCCCGGACGTAAGTGCCCTCGCGAAAGAGATAGATATCCTGGGATGTCAGCAACACGGGCGAAAGTCTAGCAAGTCATCCCGCGCCGTGCTGGTATGGGCTGGATCGAGTGCCTGCGCTCACGCCTCAGCGGGCAATTTCGCTCTTGTTCGGCGGCGCGGCGGCGGCGGCGCCTTTGATGTCAATGAGCGCGACGCCGTATCGGGCCGTCGGTCATGCCCGGGGCATCGGGCTCCTCGCGGCGCGCAGGCCGCGCCGCGCCCAGCGCCTGCCGTGCCCGTGCAGAAGCTGCGTTCGCCTCGCCCGGGACATCGGCGGCTTCCACCGGGTAAGCCAGCAGATAGCCCTGCACGGCAATCGGGCCGCAGTGCGAGAGAAACTCCAGCTGCGCGGCACGCTCGACGCCCTCGGCCACCACCTGCAGGCCGAGGCCATGGCACAGGGTAACGATGGAGCGCACGATCGCAGCCGAGCGCGCATTGGTATCGACGCCGGCCACCAGCAGCTGATCGAGCTTGACGTGCGTGATGGGCAGCTGCTCGAGGGAGGTGAGCGAGGAGTAACCGATGCCAAAGTCATCCAGAGCGATCGACACCCCGAGCGCGCGCAGCTGACGCAGTGAATCGATGGTGCCCTGACCGGTCTGGAACACGGTTTCGGTGATCTCCAGCTCCAGTGCACTCGCCGGCAGTCCGGTGACCTCGAGCGTGCGCATGACGTGCGCCACGAAGTCGCGCTCGAAGAACTGCGGCGGGGAGACGTTGACCGCAACGCTCGCCTGGTGCCAGCCGCGCGCGCGCCAGGCGGCGGCCGTCGTCGCGGCCGTGTTCAGTATCCAGTCGGTCAGCTCGTGAATGATGCCGGTCTTCTCGGCGACCTGGATGAACTCGTGGGCGCCGGCGATGCGGCCGTCGGACTTGCGCCAGCGCAGCAACGCCTCGACCTGGATCGTCTGCAGGCTGTCCAGCGACACCTGCGGCTGGTACATCAGCAGCAGCTGGCCGCCCTCGACCGCCCGGCGCAGCGACTGCTCGAGACGGAAGCGCTGCGCGGCGGCATCGTAGAGTGCGGGACTGTAGAGGGCGAAGCGGTTGCGGCCGAGCTCCTTGGCCCGGAACAGCGCGACGTCGGCGGCACGCAGCAGTCCTTCCGCATCCGTGGCGTGATCCGGATACAGGCTCGCGCCGACGCTGGCACTGGTGGTGAGCACGCGGCCGTCGACGATGAGCGGCTGCTGCAGCGTGGCCACGATCTGCTCGGCGTGCGCTTCGACCTGGTCGCTGGAGCCGACCCCCTCCAGCAGCACCGTGAACTCATCTCCGCCCAGGCGCGCCAGCAGTCCTCCCGATTCGACGGTGGCGGCATGCAGCCGTCGGGCGATGCTCTGCAGCACGCGGTCGCCGAAGCTGTGGCCGAGCGTGTCGTTGATCGATTTGAAATTGTCCACGTCCACGAACAGCAGCGCGAGGCGCTGCTCGGTGCCGGCGCGCTTGAGCGCCTCTTCCAGGTGCGCGGCGAGCTTGCGGCGGTTGGGCAGCTGGGTGAGCGGGTCGTGGTGCGCCAGATGATGCAGCTGGCGCGTGCGCTCGCTGACGCGCTGCTCGAGTTCGGTCTGCTGAGCCCGCAGCTCCGCTTCCGCCGAGGCGATGCGATCCGCCATGGCATTGAACGATTCGGCGAGATCATCGATTTCTGCCGAGCCGCCGCGGCGTGCCCGCGCGGCTCGATCGCCGCCTGCGAACAGCCGCGTGGTGGCACTCAGGCGGCGCACCGGCAGGCTGATGCTGACGCCCAGCAGCGCCGAGACAAACAGCAGCACTCCAAGCACCGCGGCGCCGGATTTCCTGAGCGTTTCGTCCGCCACCCGCGCCGCCGCCGCGGCGTGGCCGGCCGCCTGCAGCAGGGCACGGTCGGCCGGTTGCTGCAGCTGCTTCTGCACTCCCTCCATGAGCGCGGCGCTGTCCTCGAACAGGCTGTTCCATTGCGGCGCGCTCTGCGCATCGTAGCGCTCCATGTCGAGCCGCAGACGTGCTGCATCGCGGAAGTCCTGCTGCACGAGGTCGAGCCAGGAGCGCCCCGGTGAAGCTTCAAATTCTGCGAGGTGCGCATTCAGCACGGCCGTAAAGTCGCGCTCGCGCAGCTTGATCACCGCCGCCGTGTCCGCGCTACCGCGCACCGCGTTGATGGCCGATGCCAGCTCGGCGAGCGAGCGTCGCGCCACGACCTGGTTGCCGTTGATCGCAAGTCCGGTGCCGCCGGCTGAAACGATGTGCTGGTACACCCGGTTGAGCGCGGCCTGGCGCTGCTCGGCCCACTGCGCGCGTTGCGCCGCGCGGCTGGCCAGCTCGCGTGCGTTGGCGATGTGACGCGTGACCTGGGCCCGCAGCTCCTCGGCGCCGGGACTAACCGGCGGAGCGGGTGCGACTTCAAAGTAGGCGGAAAGGGCTGTCTCGAGCGATTGCCCCGCCGCGGTGACCGCGCCGAAGTTCGCGCCGCCTCGCGCCTGCACGTATTCCCCGACCGCGCGGTCGAAGGCCACCAGCTTCTCGACCACCGCACTGGCGCGGCTGGCGATCGGCTGATGCTCGTTCTGCATGCTGCGCACCGCATCCAACGCTTCGTGGGTGCTGCGTGAGACGAGCCTCTCCCCGATGACGAGCACCGCGGCGACCGCCGCCAGACCGAGCAGCAAGCGCCAGGCGATGCCCAGACGCGGCACGCGCATGCGCCATCGCTGGGGGCGTTGCGCGCTCGTTACGCGCGCTGCAGCAGGGTGCGAGGGTACGGTTTCGGCCATTAGATTTGCGTGCATGCGACATAAGCCGCGACGGCTCATGAGGAACTTCATCAGTTCATCCTTTAACTGATCCTTCGCGGTCCATCATGCGCGGCCTGAGGGCCGCTCTTCTGTGGCCGGCTTCCCATAACCGGGGCTATAGCGTGTGACCGGCTGCGCGTTCGGCAGCGCCCGCGGTTCCTTTACGCGGTCGGTCCGGTCGGCGCGCGCTTTTGTCTTATACTAGGCCTCAAAGATGAAGGGCAGCGAAAAGCCATGAACGAGCTCGCTGATACGTTTGACGCGGCTTTCTCCAAGGCGGTGGATCTGGGAAACCGGATCGCGGACAAGGACAAAGATGCGGATCTGTGGGACATCGCCGATGGCCTGTTGGCCGGTGCGATTCAATACTGGCTGTACTCGCGCCAGCCCTGCGGTGATCCGCGCTGCCAGGATTGCATGCCGATCAGCACCGCCCAGGGTCGCATGGCAGAGCTGAACCGCCTCATCGAGCAGCTCGCCTCGGAGAGCGAGTACTTCCACACCCCGACGGATTCGAACGCCGGACGCGCCTGAAGCGCGCGGCCGCGCTGCCGGCCGGCGTCGCTTCAGCCGGCGGCCTGCACCTTCATGGCGCCTCCGCTGGCCTCATCGAGCGCCAGCTCGAACAGGCGGAAGCCCTCTTTCAGCAGCGCGTCGGGGATGGTCAGCGGTGCGAGGAAGCGGATTACGTTCGAGTACACGCCGCACGAGAGGATGATCAGCCCCTGCCGGCCGGCGGCCTGCACCAGGGCTTTGGTCAGCTCCGCGTCGGGGGCGTCGGCCCGGCCGTTTTTCACCAGTTCAACGGCCACCATGGCCCCGAGCGCACGCACTTCCCCGACACAGGGGAAGCGCGCCTGCAGACCTTTCAGCCGCGAGCTCATGAAGCGGCCGATTTCCTGCGCGCGCGCGAGCAGCTGCTCCTCGCGCATCACCTCCAGCACCGCAAGCCCGGCTGCACACGCCAGCGGTGAGCCGGCGAAGGTGCCGCCGAGTCCGCCCGCCGGTGGTGCATCCATGATCTCGGCCTTGCCGGTGACGGCAGACAGCGGCACACCCCCCGCCACGCTCTTGGCGATGGTGATCAGGTCGGGCTCGACGCCGGAGTGCTCGATGGCAAACATGCGCCCGGTACGGCCGAAACCGGACTGGATCTCATCGGCGATGAGCACCATGCCGTGCGTATCGCACACGCTGCGCAGCCGCCGCAACAGCTCCGGCGGGGCCTGGTAGAAGCCGCCCTCGCCGAGCACCGGCTCGATGATGATGGCGGCGACGCGCGCCGGATCAACGTCCGCCTTGAACAGCTGTTCGAGCGCCTGCAGCGAGTGCTCGACCGTCACGCCGTGATAGGGCATCGGGAAGGGCAGGTGATAGATCTCCGGCAGCATCGGCCCGAAGCCTGCCTTGTACGGCTGCACTTTGCCGGTGAGGCTGATGCAGGCGAGTGTGCGGCCGTGGAACCCACCGGCGAAGGCGATCACGCCCGAGCGCTTGGTATGGAAGCGCGCGATCTTGATCGCGTTCTCCACCGCCTCCGCGCCGGTGGTGAGGAAGATGGTCTTTTTCGGGCTGGCACCCGGGGCGAGCGCGTTCAGCGCTTCCGCCAGCGCGATGTAACTTTCGTAGGGCGTGACCTGAAAGGCGGTATGGGTGAACTTCTCCAGCTGTGCTGCAATCGCCTGGCTCACCTTCGGGTGCACATGTCCGGTATTGAGCACCGAGATGCCGCTGGCGAAGTCGATGTAGCGGCGGCCTTCGACGTCCCAGATTTCGGAGTTGGCGGCGCGCTCGGTGTACACCTCCAGCGAATTGCTGACGCCGCGCGGGACGGCTTTCTGGCGGCGCTCGTGCAGTTTTGCGTTCGAGGTCAAGATAGTTCCTTTCGAGCGCCGGCCTTGAGTGTGGCGGCGCGGTGAATCGCTGCGCGAATGCGCTGATAGGTACCGCAGCGGCACAGGTTCCCGGACATGGCCGCGTCGAGGTCGGCGTCGGAGGGCTGCGGCGTGTGCGCCAGCGAGCCACATTGCGGCACCTCCCGTACCCACAGGAGCGGCGTGTCGGCGTCAACGCCGACGGTGGTGTCCGGGCCGTTGAGGTTGAGTTTGATCATACGGCTTGTACTATAAGGCCGGCTGCAAGGGGCGCGCATCTTTCCCTCGTCGGTACGAGGCGCCCTGCGGGCGCGCGACAGATTCTCTACAATGCCTGCAGCACGATTCGACCCCTGCGAAAGTTAAAGCCTTGAGCCCGACTGAATCTACCCGCGACGCTTCCGCGCCGATCACCACCGAGTGCGTCATTGTCGGGGCCGGGCCCTGCGGGCTGTTCCAGGTGTTCGAGTTGGGCCTGCTGGGCATGGGTGCCCATGTCGTGGATTCGCTGCAGCATCCCGGCGGGCAGTGCGCGGAGCTCTACCCGGATAAGCCGATCTACGACATCCCGGCGCTGCCGGTGTGCGGAGCGCAGGAGCTGGTCGACCGGCTGCTGCACCAGATCAAGCCCTTCAAGCCGCAGCTGCACCTCGGGCATGAGGTGGTGGAATTCGCGCCGCGCGAAGGAGGGCGCTTTCACCTGGCGACCTCCGCGGGCGTCAGTTTCGATGCGGGTGCGGTGGTGATCGCCGCGGGACTGGGCTCCTTTCAGCCCCGGCGCATCGGGATCGAGGGGGCCGATGCCTGGGAAGGTGGCGCCATCCAGTACCGCGTCAGGGGCGCAGCGGAGCTCGCCGGCAAACACCTGGTGATATTCGGTGGCGGCGACTCAGCGCTCGACTGGACGCTCGAGCTGCTGCCGCGCAGTGCGAGCCTGAGTCTGGTACACCGGCGGCGCGAGTTCCGTGCCGCGCCCGCCTCGGTGGCGCGCATGCAGGAGCAGGTCGCCGCCGGGCGCATGCGCTGCTTCGAGGCGCTGCCACACTCTCTCATCGTCGAGGGCAACACGCTGCGCGGGGTCAACATCAAGTCTCCGGACGGCGCGCTGCACGAGCTTGCCGCCGACCAGCTGCTGGTGTTCTTCGGCCTGCATCCCAAGCTCGGCCCGATCGCCGAGTGGGGGCTGGCGCTCGAGAAAAAGGCACTGAAGGTCGATCCGGAGAAGTTTCAGACGAGCCTGCCGGGGGTCTTCGCGATTGGCGACATCAACACCTATCCGGGCAAGAAGAAGCTGATCCTGTCGGGGTTCCATGAGGCTGCGCTGGCCGCGTTTGCAATCCAGCACCACCTTTATCCGCAAAAGAAGCAGTTCCTGCAATACACCACCACCAGCCCCGTGATGCACCAGCGTCTGGGCGTCCCGGATTGAGATCAGCTAAGTCCAAAGAAGGAGATCACGATGACTGTCCTACGCACTACGCTCGGCGCTGCGCTTGTGTGCGGTGCGCTCGCACTGCCCTTGACTGCACACGCCGACCCGTGCCAGCTCGAGATCAGCGGCAGCGACCAGATGCAGTACGACAAGCAGGAGCTGTCGGCGCCGGCGACGTGCAAGGAGATCACCGTCACGCTGCACCACAGCGGCAAGCTGCCAAAGACCGCCATGGGCCATAACTGGGTGCTGGTGAAGGGACCCGACCTGGCGGCGGTGGCCACTGCCGGCATGGGCGCGGGAGCGGCCGACGATTACGTGGCACCCGGGGACAAGCAAGTGCTGGCGCACACCAAGCTGGTCGGCGGCGGGGAAAGCGCAAGCGTGACCTTCCCGACCTCCATCCTGCAAAAGGGCGGCGACTACAAGTTCCTGTGCACTTTCCCCGGCCACAATGCACTGATGCACGGCACCTTCAAGTTCGGCTGAGGCGCGCGCGCATCGAATGGACCAGCGCCTCGCGGATCTTCTCCAGCTGCTCGAGCTCGAGCAGCTGGAGGTGAATCTGTTCCGCGGCGCCAGCCGCGACATCGGCGCCCCGCAGGTGTTTGGCGGACAGGTGCTGGGCCAGGCGCTGTCGGCGGCCGCCAGGACCGTCGAGGCTCGCCTGGCGCACTCGCTGCACGCCTATTTTCTGCGCCGCGGCGACTGTAACGCGCCCATCGTCTACGAGGTCGACCGCAGCCTCGATGGCCGCCATTTCTCCAACCGCCGCGTCGTGGCGATCCAGCACGGACAGCAGATCTTCAACATGACGGCCTCCTTCCAGGTCGCCGAGAGCGGCTTCGATCACCAGCTGGACATGCCGCAGGTGTCAGCGCCGGAGAGCCTGTCCGACGCAACCGGGCCGCCGCCTGAGGTGCTGGAGCGGCTGCCCGAGCGCGTTCGGCGCTTTTTCGAGCAGCCGCGGCCGTTCGAATTCCGCCCGGTCCAGCCGCTCGACTACCTGCAGCCGCGCCGCGCCGCGCCCGCGCGCCAGATCTGGTTCCGCACCGTCGGCGCGCTCGCCGACGATGAGATGCTGCATCGGCGGCTGCTGGCGTACGTCTCGGATTTCTTCCTGCTCGATACCGCAACGCTGCCGCACGGCACCTCGCTGCTGAACCCCACCATCCTCATGGCCAGCATCGATCACGCCCTGTGGTTCCACCGTCCGCTGCGCGTGGATGACTGGTTGCTGTACGCCATGGACAGCCCGAGCGCCTCAGGCGCGCGCGGCTTTGCCCGTGCCAATGTCTTTGCCCGCGACGGCCGCCTGGTCGCAAGCTCCGCCCAGGAAGGACTGGTGCGCATGAGAAAGGCACCTTAAGCCGCCCGTCGACATGCCCTGAGGACACCATGGTCGGATTCCTTGCAGTGTGGGTCGCGGCCGCTGCAACGGCGGATGCGGCCGATGTCGCCGCGCTGCAGCGCCTGTGGCCGGGGGTGCGCGACTCGAGCGAGCAGGTGGTCCTGAGCCTGGAGCGCGGCGCGACGCTTTGGCCGCAGACCAGCGAACGGCGCGTGCGTACCGTGGTGGCGCCGGTGAACGTCGCATGGCTCGGCGCGCACGTGCTCTATCTTGAGGAGTTCCTCGATGATGACCCGCAGGAACCACGACGACAGCTGCTGATGCTGCTTGAGCCAGTGGCCGAGCAGGTGCACACGGTGCGCGCGCGGCTGTATACCTTCGCAATACCGGCGCACTGGACGCACCTGAACTATCGCCCGCAGCTCGCCGCCGAGCTCGGCTGGAAGGATATCGTGCCCGCAGCGGGCTGCGATCTTTTGCTGACGCACAGCGGCGATCAGTTTCGCGGCGGCACGGTCGGCCGCACCTGCGTGGATGTCAGCGCCGGGGCGGCACGGTTTCTCGACTACCAGCTGCTGATCAGCGAGGAACTGTACTGGTACCGCCGCCGCGTGCTGCGCTTAAGCGACGGCGAGCTGCAGCAGGAGGTCATCGGCTTCAACCGCTTCGAGCCCAACGAGGCGCGCCTGTACGCCTGCCGCATCGGCTGGTCTGCGAGCGGCCGCGCGCACGACCTGCAGCTGCTGCTGAACCTCGATCTCTACGAGCAGGGTGGTCATGTGCGCTTCGTGACTCCCGATGGCCGCACGCTGCTTTTGAGCCTGCACGGGCGCGACTGGCCCTTCGCGCTCGACCGTGACGCGCTGCTGCTCACGCTGCGCGAAGAGGACGGCGATCGGGCGCTGGCCACGGCCTGGGCGCAGATGGATGCGCAGCAGATCGAGCTTGAGCTCGGGTGGCTTGAAGTTCGCTGCGGCTCGATCGTCCCGGATTCGGATGAACTGGATCAGTGAGAGGCGCGCGCGGTGATGGCGGCCACGTCCTTCAGCAGCAGGGGATTGAAGCGCGCCGGATCCTCCATCATCAGGAAGTGTCCGCTGTGATCGAGCACATCGAGGCTGAAGTCCGGCAATGACTTCCTGATGCGCGCCGCATCGGTCGGCGCAAGATCCGAATTGATGGCATACACCGGCACGTGAATGGCCGGCAAGAGTCCCGCCAGGTCCATCGACAAGAGCGAACGCATGCTGGGGATCGCGACCGCCGGCCGCTCGAGCGACATGTCGTAGGCCACCTTCTGCCGCAGCACGGCGTCCGAGTTCGGGGCGAACAGCGATTCGGTGACGAGCTTGCGGGTCTCGCCGATGAAGTCGGCGCTGAACGGCGCGACGCGCCGATCGATGTCCTTCGCGCCGAGCGGCGGCTGACCGACCGAACGCAGTGCCTCGACGGCAATGACACCGATGACCCGTGCGCCGATCAGCGGCGTGGCCTCAAGTGCGACGGCGGCTCCCATGGAATGGCCGACCAGTATCAACTGCGGATTCTTGATCTCGTGCGCCACCGCCGCGACATCCTGCGCGTAATTGGCGATCGACCAGTCGCTGCGGTTGCTGCCCGAGGCGCCGTGTCCGGCGAGGTTCAGTGTCACGACCGTGTAATGCGCCGCGAGCGGCTCGATCTGCGCATTCCAGTAGTTTTCGTTGGCCGCCCAGCCGTGCACCAGCAGCACGGCCGGATCGCCGTGCCCGTACACGTGGTACTCGATGTGCACGTTGTCGGGCGCCATGGTGATGCGCGGGCCCTGGCCGGGATCGGCCGGCACGACGGGCGCGGTGGCAGAGCTGGCGGCGGCGACCGCTTGCGCGCCGGGGGCGCCACTTCGGTGGCCGCACGCCGCGACGCTCACGAGCAGGAGGCCGCACAGAATCTTTCGCCCGACCGCCATCCGCTACTCCTTGCTAGGGTTCACGCAGCACTTTGCCCGGGTTCATGATCCCGTTGGGGTCGAAGGCGCGCTTCACCGAGCGCATCAGATCGAGTTCGACCGCGGATGCGTAGCGCTCGAGTTCGGCCACCTTGAGCCTGCCGATGCCGTGCTCTGCGCTGAAGCTGCCACCGAATTGCCGCACCAGGTCGTGGACGAAGCGCTTGACCTGTGCCTCGCGTGCGAGGAACCGCGAAGCGTCGGCGCCGGCCCGCTGGGTGAGGTTGAAATGCAGGTTGCCATCGCCGACGTGGCCATAAGCGACCAAGCGGCCCTCGGGAACGTTGGCGGCCAGCCACGGCTCCGCCTGTGCGACGAACTGCGCCAGCGCGTCGATGGGCAGCGAGATGTCGTGTTTCATGCCCGCCCCCTCCTTGCGCTGCGCCTCGGGAATGCTCTCGCGCAGTTTCCACAGCGCCGCACGCTCGCGCTCGCTGCGCGTGAGCACCGCATCGAGGACCAGCCCCTCTGCGAGAGCCTCTGCCAAGATGTCCTCCAGCACGGCATCGAGCCCTTCCGCGGCCCGCGCTGAGCTGAGCTGCGCGAGGACGTACCACTCGTACGGCGCAGCCAGCGGATCGCCCACGCCCGGGATGTGGCGCGTGGTGAGCTCGATGCCGATGCGCGGGATAAGTTCGAACGAGCTCAGCCGATCCCCGCTCGCCTCGCGCAACCGTCCGAGCAGAGTGACCGCAGCGGCGATGTCCGGCACGGCGGCGAAGGCGCAGGCCTGGCCATGCAGCTTCGGGAAGAGCTTGAGAGTCGCCGCGGTAATGACGCCGAGCGTGCCTTCCGCTCCGAGGAACAGCGCCTTGATATCGTAACCGGTGTTGTCCTTGCGCAGCCCCGAGAGCCCCTCGAGCACACGCCCGTCCGGCAGCACCACCTCGAGCCCGAGCACCAGCTCGCGCATCATCCCGTAGCGCAGCACGCTGGTGCCGCCGGCATTGGTCGAGAGGTTGCCCCCGATCTGACAGCTCCCCTCGGAGCCCAGGCTGAGCGGAAAGAAGCGCTCGGCCTCATCGGCCGCCTGCTGCACGTGCGCGAGGATGCAGCCGGCTTCCGCCACCAGCGAATAGTTGGCCGGATCGAGGCTTCTGATGCGGTTCAGCCTTTTAAGGCACAGCACCAGCTGCGTACCGGACTCATCCGGCGTGGCAGCTCCGCAGTAGCTGGTGTTGCCGCCATGCGGGACCACTGCCGTGCGCGCTGCGTTGCACAGGGCGAGGAGCGCCGCGACCTGGGCCACCGAGCGCGGCAGCGCCACCGCGAGCGCGCGGCCCTGATAGAGGTGACGGTGGTCGGTGAGGTAGGGGGCGCACTCGTTCGGCGCGGTCAGCAGTTCGTCTGATCCGAGAATCTCACGCAGCCGGCTCCGCAGCTGCTGCGGCGCCTCTGGCGTCAATGTATGCCGGAGCCGCCGCTCTGGAGCGTACGCAGGGCCGCGATGCGCTCATCCAGGGGCGGATGACTCATGAACAGCCGCTTGATTCCACCGCCGATGGCGCCATCGGCAATGCCGAAGGCGGCGAATTGCTTGGACGGCAGCGGCTCGTGCACGCGCTTGAGGTCCTCGAGCGCTGCAATCATCTTGTCGGTGCCGGCGAGCTGTGCGCCGCCGCGATCGGCACGGAACTCGCGCCGCCGCGAGAACCACATGACGATCATGTTGGCCAGGATTCCGAGCACCAGCTGCAGGACGATGACCGTGATGAAGGAGGCGATGCCGCGCCCGTCATCTGAGCGGAACACGGCGCGGTCGATGATGTTGCCGATGACGCGCGACAGGAAGATCACGAAGGTGTTGACCACGCCCTGCACCAGGGTCAGGGTCACCATGTCGCCGTTGGCGACGTGCGTCATCTCGTGCCCGAGTACCGCCTCGACCTCCGGCCGGCTCATGCGCTGCAACAGCCCCGTGCTCACCGCCACCAGTGCCGAGTTGCGGTTGGCGCCGGTGGCGAAGGCGTTGGGCTCGGGGGAATCGAAGATGCCGACTTCCGGCATTCCAACGCCGAGCGTCTGCGCATGGTGCTGCACGATGCTGAGCAGCCACTGCTCGGTCGGGTCGGCCGACTGGCCGATGACGCGCACGCCCATGGATCTCTTGGCCATCCACTTGGACATGGCGAGGGAGATGAAGGCGCCGCCGAAGCCGAAGAAAGCGGCAAATACCAGAAGCCCGCTGAGGCTGCCGCCGTGCGCGGCCAGATAATCGTTCAGGCCGGTGACCTGCGCCACGATCGACAGCACGAAGATGACGGCGAGGTTGGTCGCCAGGAACAACACGATGCGTTTCATGAGGGCACTCTACCGTTACAGCCTGACACCCGCCAGCGTGGGGCTCGCGCGCCGCTTTTCAAGGGTCATTAGACAGGCCATTGCCCGGCGCCGAGCGCATTCTGCCGCCTGCCGCCCTCAGCCGATCGCAACCCCGAGCACCCGTCCCACGAGGAAGCTCACGGTACCGGCACTTCCGCCGATCAGCACCATGCGCAGCGCCCCGCGCACCGCCTGGCGGCCGGTGAACAGCGACAGCGACAGCCCCACCGCAAAGAGTGCCACCAGCGTGATCGCGGCCGAGCCGGCAATGGCACGCCCTTTGGCGAACCCTGCCAGGAATGGGGCGAGCGGAACGGCGGCGCCGAGTGCGAAGGCGATAAAGGAGGCGGTGGCGGCCTGCCAGGGCGAACCGAGGTCATCGGGGTTCAGGCCGAGCTCCTCGCGTGAGAGTACATCGAGCGCCGCCGCCGGTGAGCTGAGCAAGGCGCGGCTGACCTCGCGGGCCTGGCCGATCTCCATGCCGCGCGCCTGGTAGATGAGCGCCAGCTCCTCGGCCTCTTCCTCCGGATACTCGGCGAGCTCCTCACGTTCGAGCGCAATCTGGTATTCGTACATCTCGCGCTGCGAGCGCACCGAGACGTACTCGCCGGCCGCCATGGAGAGCGCGCCGGCCAGGAGTCCTGCGACACCGGCGGTCAGCACGTAGCCGTGGGCGGCGCCGGCGCCGGCGACGCCGAGCACCAGGCTCACGTTTGATATCAGCCCATCGTTCACACCGAACACACCCGCGCGCAAGCTTCCGCCCAGCGCGCTGCGATGGCGGGCGCCGACCTCCGCAAGACTCGTCGGCATGGCATGTCCGGGAACTGCCACCGGCGAGCTGTAGATCGACAGTCCGCGCAGCTTCATGGCGGCCAGCACCGCGCGCAGCGAGCGCGGTTCGAAGCGCGACAACAACCGCGCCACGATGCGCGCACGCAGCGAGGGCTGAAAGATTCGTTCGGGGCGGGCGGGCGCGGCACCGCGCTGCGCCGCGAGCTGCCACTTGGCCGCCTGCTCCTCGGCGGCGGCTGCGAGCTTCAGGAACAGCTGACTCTTGCGCGGATCGGACTCGGCGGCTGCGACCTGGCGGTACAGCCAGGCGGATTCTTTTTCGTGGTACCAGCTATCGAGGCCGGGTGGGCTCAATACTCGTCCCGCTCTTCGTCGCCCTCGTCCTCGTCGTCGTCGAAATCATCCTCGTCCTCATCCTCGTCTTCCTCATCCTCCCAGTCCTCGTCATCCTCCGCTTCGTCCTCCTCGTCAGACCAGCCCTCCGGCTCGGGTATCTTCTCCAGGTCCATCTCATGCCAGCTCTCCACGTCCATCTCCTCTATGTCGCCGTCGAGGTACTCGATCTCCACCAGCTCCGTGTCCTCGTCCACCGACAGCACGCGGAAGGATTCTTCTTCTTCAAGGTTCTCGTACCACTGGCCCGGCACCGGCTCGTAATCTCTGCTCACCGCGAAGCCACCCTGTCGTCATTTTGCCCCCGATTAGTGTAGGGGCTGCAGTCGCCTTGGGCAACGCAGTCCGAATGCGTATAGTTTTCCTTCATGACCGGCCGACGTCCCGACTCAGCGGCACCCCTCACACAGGCACGGCGAATTGTCGTGAAGGTGGGTTCGGCGCTCTTGGTGGACGCCGAAAGCGCGCGCGTCAACCGGGCCTGGCTCGAGACTCTCATCGAGGACCTGGTGCGCCTGCGCAAGCGCGGGCAGCGCGTGATCCTCGTCTCCTCGGGGGCCATCGCGCTCGGCCGCAGGCGTCTGGGCCTCAAACACGGCACGCTGCGACTGGAGGAGAGTCAGGCCGCCGCCGCGGTCGGACAGATCCGTCTGGCGCACGCCTACAAGGAGTTGCTCGAGAGCCACGAGGTCACCGTGGCGCAGGTCCTGCTCACCCTGGAGGACAGCGAGCGCCGCCGCCGCTACCTGAACGCACGCGCCACCCTCGAGTCGCTGCTGGAACTGGGCGCACTGCCGGTCATCAACGAGAACGATACCGTGGCCACCGCCGAGATCCGCTACGGTGACAATGATCGTCTGGCGGCGCGCGTCGCGCAGATGACCGGGGCGGACTGTCTGGTGCTGCTGTCGGACGTGGCCGGACTCTACAGCGCCGATCCGAACAAGGACCCCAGCGCGCGCTTCATACACGAAGTGCGCGCGATCACCCCCGAGATCGAGGCGATGGCGGGGCGCTCCGCCTCACGGCTCGGCGCCGGCGGCATGAGCGCCAAGATCGTCGCCGCGCGCATCGCGGTGGCCGCCGGCTGTCACCTGTGCATCGCCGCCGGCGCCCACAAACACCCGCTGCGCCGCATCGAAGAAGGCGCCGACTGTACCTGGTTCGTCGCCACGGCGACGCCGGCGGCAGCACGCAAGCAATGGATCGCCGGCACGCTGCGCCCGGCCGGCGCGATCACCATCGATGATGGCGCGCTGCGCGCGCTGCAGGAGGGCAGCAGCCTCCTGCCCGCCGGCGTCACCGCCGCGTGTGGACGCTTCGACCGCGGCGACACGGTGAGCGTACTCAACAGCGATGGAGCGGAAGTTGCGCGCGGCATCATCGCCTACTCCGATTCGGACGCGGCCCGCATCATGGGCCGCAAGTCCTCCGAGATCGCGGAGCTGTTGGGATTTCGTGGCCGTGACGAGATGATCCACCGCGATGACCTGGTTCTCATGCGCCGGGAACTGGCGAGCGCGGCGGCCGCCGCGCAGCCAGCCGGCTGAAGCTCATGGACGCGCAGCAGCTCGGTGAACTCATGGAGGGACTCGGCAGGGCGGCGGTCGCGGCTGCCGCGCTGCTGGCGCACGCCCCCGCCGCACAGAAGAACGCAGCGCTGGCAGCCGCCGCGGCGGCGGTGCGTGCGCAGCGTGCGGCGATCCTGGCCGCCAACCAGCGCGACCTGGCGGCCGCGCGCGCGACGCACTTAAGCGCGCCGCGCCTGGAGCGGCTGCGGCTCGATGAGCCGCGTATCGAGGCAATCGCCTCGAGCATCGATGCGGTGATCGCGCTGCCCGATCCGATCGGCAGCACGCTTGCGCAGTGGCAGCGACCGAATGGGCTCAGGATCGAGCGCGTCATCGTTCCGCTCGGGGTCATCGGCATCATCTACGAGAGCCGCCCCAACGTCACCGCGGATGCCGGCGCGCTGTGCCTGAAGTCCGGCAACGCGGCGATCCTGCGTGGCGGCTCGGAGAGCCGGCACTCGAGCGGCGCGCTGCACGAGTGCCTGCTCGGCGGGCTGGCGGCAGCAGGGCTGCCGGCGGCCTGCATCCAGCTGGTATCCACCAGCGATCGCGCCGCGGTCGGCTACATGCTCTCGGGCATGAGTGAGTATCTGGATGTGATCGTGCCGCGCGGCGGCAAATCGCTGGTCGAGCGCGTCAAGCGCGAGGCGCGCGTGCCGGTGATCGGGCACCTGGAAGGCAACTGCCACGTCTACATCGACCGCGATGCGGATCTGAACATGGCGCGCGTCATTGCGCTGAACGCCAAGATGCGGCGCACCGGCATCTGCGGCGCCGCCGAGACGCTGCTCATCGATCGCGCCTGCGCCGCCACGCACCTTGCGCCCATCGTGCAAGACCTGCTTGATGCGGGTTGCGAGGTGCGCGGTGATGCCGCGGTGCAGAAGGCCGATGCGCGCGTGCGCTCGGCGAGCGAGGAGGACTGGTACACCGAATACCTCGATGCGATCATCGCTGCGCGGGTGGTCGAGGGGGTCGATGCCGCGATCGAGCACATCGCGCGCTACGGCTCAGCGCATACCGAGTCGATCGTGACCGACAATGCAGCGACCGCCGAGCGCTTCCTCGCGCGCGTCGACAGCGCCATCGTGCTGCACAACGCCTCGACCCAGTTCGCCGACGGCGCCGAATTTGGCATGGGGGCGGAGATCGGCATCTCCACCGACCGCTTTCATGCGCGCGGGCCGGTCGGCGTCGAGCAGCTCACCAGTTACAAGTACCTGGTGCGTGGTACAGGACAGGTGCGCGCCTAGGCGTGATCGTGCGGATGCCCGGTGCCGGGCGCTGCGGCGCAGCGCTCGCAATTCACCCAGCCCGAGTCGCCGTTCGCGTAGAACTCCTTCTTCCAGATCGGCAGGCGGTGCTTGACCTCGTCGATGATGTAGCGGCAGGCGCGAAATGCCTCCTCGCGGTGCGCTGCGCTCACGCCCACCCATACCGCGAGCTCGCCGATGGCCAGATTCCCCAGCCGGTGCACGCAGGCGGCGCGCGCGACGCCGAAGCGCGCGATCGCCTCGGCGACGATGCGCTCGCCCTCGCGCACGGCGAGCGCTTCGAAGGCTTCGTACTGCAGCTGCCGCACGCGTGCGCCCTCATTGTGATCGCGCACCCAGCCTTCAAAGGCGGCGTATCCGCCGCAGGCGGGATCGGCAAGCCTCGCGTGCAGGGCCGCCGTTTCGATCGGTGTGTGCGTGAACTGGAAGGCCACCATCGCAGTAGCGTCCCTCAGCCGCCGGCGACCGGGGGTATGAAGACCACCGTATCCTGGTCGGTCAGTGGCGCGGTCCACTCGCGAAACTCGCCGTTGATGGCGACCCGCAGCAGCTCGGGTGCGAGTGTGAACGGATAGCGCTGCGCGAGCTGCCGGTACAGCTCGTCCGCCGTGCGCGCGCTGCTCATCAGCATCTCTTCGCGTCGCCCGGTCTGCTCATGCAGCAACGCGTAGTACTGCACCGTGATGTGCCGCAACTCGCTCACCGGGGCACCTTGCTCATCACCTGCTGGGTGGCCGAGCCATAGTCCTTGGGCGTGTTGATGTTGTCGAGCGCGCGCGGATCGGGCTCATCGAGCAGCAGCGTATCGGCGCCGAGCAGGAAGCCGCGCGGACACTGCTTGCCGGATGCCACATAGGCGAGCAGCGGTTCGCGACTGCGCGGCTCATAAATCGCGCATAGGGGCTCGGGCAGCCGATCGTGGCTCGAGCGATAGGCGGTGGCGCCGCGCGCCGCATCACGCGCGCGCGTGAGATGCTCCAGCGTCGACTCATCCAGTAGCGGCAGATCGCACGCCAGTACCAGCCAGGCAACTTCCGGGTGCTGCGCCTGCGCGGCGAGCAGGCCGGCAATGGGGCCGAGGTTCTCGTGCCGGTCGGTGATCTGCGCAAAGCGGGCGCGCAGCGGCTCGCTCGCCTGATCGGCGCGCGCGGACACATAGGCGCTCGCGACGTGGCGGGCGAGCAGGGCCATGGCCCGTTCCAGCTGCGGAGTGTCGCCCCCGTAGGTGAGTGTGGCCTTGTCGCGGCCCATGCGGGTGCTGCGGCCGCCGGAGAGCAGCAGGCCGTAGAGCGGCGGAACATCGTGGCTGCCCGGGGCGTGCGCGGCCATCGGGCTTACCCGCGCTTCCTTGCCGCGATGCTGCGCCGGCCACCTGACTTCGCCAGCAGCCGGAGGCCTACGATCTCGATGTCGTGCGAGAGAGCCTTGCACATGTCGTAGATGGTGAGTGCCGCCACGGCAGCCCCGGTCAGCGCCTCCATCTCAACACCGGTGCGGTGATGCACCGAGACCTCGCAGCGCACGCGGATCTCCACGAGGCTCGGCTGCTCGATGCTCAGCTGGCAGTTCTCAAGCGCCAGCGGGTGGCAGAACGGGATGAGCTCGTGGGTGCGTTTCGCGGCCTGCACGCCGGCGATGACGGCGGTGTCGAACACCGGGCCCTTCTTGGTGCGGTGGCCGCTCTCGCGCAGGGCGCGTCCGACACTGCGCGGCAGCCGGATGCGCGCCTCGGCGAGCGCCACGCGATGCGTCACGGTCTTGGCGCCGACGTCGACCATCGTGGGCCTGCGATCCGCATCCAGGTGCGTAAGAGCACGCCGCGCCATCAGCCACCGATGTAGAACATCTCGACCTTGCGCTCCTCGGGAGCCGCGCGGCGCAGGATCGCGCGCTGCTCGCTGTAGCGGTCCGAGCGCTTCAGCCACACGGCACGCATAAGTTCCAGCAGCTGATCATCGCTCACCCCGCCGCGCAGCGTATCGCGCAGGCTGGTGCCATGGGTGGCGAACAGGCAGCTATAAAGCATGCCATCGGAGGACAGCCGCGCGCGCGAGCAATCGCCGCAGAACGGCTGCGACACGGAAGAGATGAAGCCGAGCTCGCCCTTACCGTCCTCGAACGCATAGCGCCGGGCGACCTCACCGCGATACTCCGGCTCGAGCGCGTTTAACGGCCAGCGTGCGCCGATCTGCGCCACCAGTTCCCGGGAGGGCACCACCAGCTCCGAGCGCCAGTGGTTGCGATTGCCGACGTCCATGTACTCGATGAAGCGCACGATCACCCCGGTGCCGCGGAAGCGCTCGACGAGCTCGAGCACGGTGTGATCGTTGACGCCGCGTTGCACGACGGCATTGACCTTGATCGGGGTGAGTTCGGCACGCCGCGCATGCTCGATGCCATCGAGCACCTCGTTCACGCCGCCAAAGCCACCGCTCATGCGCTCGAACACCTGCGCATCGAGGCTGTCGAGGCTGACGGTGACGCGCTTGAGGCCGGCCGCCTTGAGCTCGCTCGCGTAGCGCGCCAGGAGAATGCCGTTGGTGGTGAGCGCCACGTCCTCTACGCCGGCGATGTCGCTGAGGTCGCCGATCAGGTCGGGCAGATTCGCGCGCAGCAGCGGTTCACCGCCGGTCAGGCGGAGCTTCCGCACCCCGAGCCGCACGAACAGGCGCGCGAGCCGCACGATCTCATCGAACGACAGCCGCTCGTGCGAGCCGAGGAAGCGGTAGCGCTCGTGATAGGTCTCGCGCGGCATGCAGTACGGGCAGCGAAAGTTGCAGCGGTCCATGACCGAGATGCGCAAATCGCGCATCGGGCGGCCGAGCGTATCGCGGGGCGCGGGCAGCGCGGTCAGGGGAACGATGACGTCGCGTGTTGACACGTTGGCAGTATGGACATCGGACGGCCCGGCTGGCTATTGGCGCAAAAGGGCAGGCGGCAAGGTGGATGGGGGCGGGCGGCGCTCAAGGCAAGCTTACGACCAGCGGTAAAGGCGCGTCACGAACCCCTTGACATAGGTATTCGGGCCGGGCGGCAGCTCGACGAAGCCGTCGGTGCCGCCCAGCGCGGTGAAGTCCCCCGAGCCGTTGGTGGGAGCGGGCATGGCCCAGTCGCGCCCCCAGTCGTCCTGCTCGATGCGCACGGGAATGAAATGCGTCAGGGGTGGCGTCACGGTGACCGGCGCCCCCAGCGCCATGCGCTCAACGGGCGGCGGGCTCTGACCGAGGCTGCTGCGCAGCGCCGGCAGCACGTAGCGCGTCAGGCACACCAGTGTCGAGACCGGGTTGCCGGGCAGACCGAACACGGCCGCCCCGGTGGGGCCGACTCCGAACCACAAGGGTTTCCCCGGCCGCTGCGCCACTTTATGGAAGATCGGGCGCACGCCGAGTTCCTCGAGCGCCCTGGGCACCAGATCGAAGCGGCCCGCCGACACGCCACCGGAGAGCACCAGCACGTCGTGGGTCTTAAGGTGAAAGCGCAGCCGCGCGCGCAGCTCCGCCAGGTCATCGCGGATGTGATCGTCCGCCACCCGCTGGAATCCGTGCTCGCGCAGTGCGCTGACGATGGCGTAGGCGTTCGAGCGGCGCACCTGATGAGGCAGCACCGGCTCGCCGGGCTCGATGAGCTCGTTGCCGGTCGAGATGACCGCGAGCATGGGCTGGCTGCTCACCCGTATGCGGGCCATGCCGGCGGAGGCGGCGATGGCGACCTCGGGCGCCCGCAGGCGCTGACCGGATGACAACAGCAGAGTGCCCTGGCGCGTATCGCTGCCGCGCCGGTGCACGTTCTGCCACGGTTCGACCCGCACGTGGACCGCAAGTCCCACCCGTCCCTGGGCCGCCACGAGTTGCTCGACCGGCACCACGCTGTTGCAGCCTGCCGGCAGCGCGGCGCCGGTCATGACCTCGATACAGTCCGCCGCCGTGGCCAGGGTCAACGGCGCGTCCCCGGCCGCCTGGGTCGCCTGAACCGGAAACGAGCGGGTGCCCGCCGCGACCGAGCGGCTATCGAGCGCCACGCCGTCCATGGCGACGCGGTCGAAAGGTGGCTGGTCGCGCTCGGCGTAGATGTTCTCGCGCAGCACCGCGCCTGCGCACTGCGCGAGCGGCAGCGACTCTATCGGCAGACACTGCAGATTCTGCCCGATCAGCCGGTCAGCCTCGGCTGGGTTGAGCACTCAGCCCTTCTTGTCGGCGGTCCTGGCCTTGAAGACCTTCACCTGCTCGTTGAAACGATCGGCGACGCTTTGCAGCTGATCGACGGCGGCGTTGTGCTTTTGCGCCTCGACCCGCTGCATGTCGGTCTTTTGCTGGGGCTTGAGCTTGTCGCCCGCCTCTTTGATCGAATCATCGAGCGCTTTGTCGATGCAGGCGTTGTAATCGTTGATCGCTTTTTCGTACTCCTTGACGGCTTTCTGTCCGGCCACCATGTCCTCCATGGTCGCCGTGGCGCCATCCGGGAGCTTGTCCGGCGCCGCAGGATAGGGGCAGTCGGCATAAGCCGGTCCGACGCCAACGGCTGCAATAAATGCCAACGCAACAAGTGCCTTCATAGCCAAAGTCCTGACAACGGTTGATATGGACCACTATCTTAAGCAGCGCGCGCCGACCTGCGCTACTTTCGCCCGCCCGCGCGGCCGGCCGGGGCTCGCCGCGGCTGCTTCGGGCAGCGAAAGCAGTCGCGGGAGTGATCATTCACCACACCGACCGCCTGCAGGAAGGCGTACACGATCGTGCTACCGACGAAGCGAAAGCCGCGCTTCGCAAGATCGCGCGAGATGGCGTCACTCAGCGGCGTGTGCGCCACGACCTGGCCGCGGCGTGGCCGATTCACCCGCGGCCGACGAGCGACAAATGACCACAGGTAGCGGTCGAAGGAGCCGAACTCGCGCTGCACGGCGAGAAAGGCGCGCGCGTTGCTGACGGTCGACTCGATCTTGAGGCGGTTGCGCACGATGCCGCCATCGCGGCGCAGGGCTTGGCGCCGGCGCGCATCGTAGCGCGCCACGCGGCGCGGGTCGAAGTTGGCGAACGCGCGGCGGTAGCCTGAGCGCTTGCGCAGGATCGTCGACCATGACAGTCCGGCCTGCGCGCCCTCGAGCGTGAGCATCTCGAACAGCCGGCGGTCATCGTGCACCGGCCGTCCCCATTCCTCGTCGTGGTAGCGCACATAGTCAGGATCGGCGCTTTGCGCCCAGCGGCAGCGCCGCTTGGTGGCGCCGCGCGCGGGCGGGGCGGCCTTTGGGTCAGTCATGCTGCCTTCGTTGCGAAGCTCGAGGGGACGGGGAGCTCATGATGACAGACGGTGCGAAATCGTGGTACGCAGTGCCTGAATGGTTTGCGCTACAAAGCTATCCGCTGCCGCGGTCTGCGCAGCGCTCATCGTTTCCCCCGGCGCGCGCGCCGACGCAGGGCCTCCGTACCTGACCAACGATCCGGGAACTCCCGGAAACGGTAACTGGGAGATCAACATCGCCTCCATGCAGACGCTGGAGCGCGGCGTCGCCTCCTACCAGCTTCCGCAGATCGATCTTAACTTCGGCCTGGGCGAGCGAGTCCAGCTCACCTATGAGATCCCCTACCTGCTGCAGACCCGCCAGGGTGAGTCCACGGTCGGCGGCTGGGGCAACGCTTACCCGGGAGTGAAATGGCGATTCTTCGATCAGGGCGAGGACGGCTGGCAGCTGTCGGTGTTTCCGCAATTCGAGACCGCAGGCTCGCTGTCGAGTCAGCGCCGGGGCCTCGCAGCGCCCGGATCGCGCCTGCTGCTGCCGCTCGAGGTGGCCAAGAGCGTGGGCCCGTTCAATCTTGATTTCGAGGCCGGCTACTACCCGGGACACGGCTCCGAGGAGCGCATCCTCGGGTTCGTCGCCGGGCGGCACGTCACGCCGAGGCTCGAACTCGATGCCGAGCTCTACAACGATCATGTGATGGGCACGTCACCGGACGTGACGACGCTCGATGTCGGCGGCCGCTACCAGCTGCACCGTGGCTTCGTCCTGCTGTTCATGGCCGGCCGCAGCCTCGCCGGCAATTCACCCGGCCAGGTGCAGTTCATCGGCTACCTCGGCGTGCAGATTCTGCTCAGCGACTATGGGCGCACGCTGAGCGGGGAGCCCTGAGCGGGCATCGCGCCATGATCGGCTGGCCCGCACGCCGGGCGCAGTCCGCAGCGCGGCACGGCGGTCCGCGCCGCTGCCGCGCTACTGAAACTTACACTGCATCCCCGAGCTGCTGCCGACCTGCGCGTGATCGGAAGTGCCGGTGAGTCCGTACACCACGCACTTGGTGCCATCAGAGAACTGGTATTCGCAGATCTGAGCGGGGACTGCCATTCGCACGCACGTCGAAGCGACGGGGTCGGCGCGGGCGTGTCTGACTTCCAGGACAGACAGTGCCGCCAGTGCGGCAACCGAGCTGCAAAGAATTGCCACGAGACGAGTTTTCACGATACAGCCTCCCGATGTTGCAGAGTGAGCCGGTGTTGTTTCAGCGGTTACGGTTTCGACTGCGCAGGTGCGCCGCGCAACGCGTGGGAAACGAGAGGGGCGCCTTGCGGCGGCCCTGCGCTGTAACCTCTATACAGACGCTGCGGATACGAATCTGCCTAGGCGGCGGATTTTTCCTCGGAACGTGTCAGCTCCACTCTTCTGAGGGGCACGGCCGCCTCGTCGGGCAGCGCGTCGTCTATCGCCATGCAGACCTCGGCGACATCGTCGCGAACCGCTTCACCGCCTTCCTCGAACAGGTATCGCTCGAGCACCGTGCGCGCCCGGGTGAGCAGAGCCAGCAGTTCTTCGTGCGGCATGAGATCTCCCGCTAGAGAGTGGTCCAAGAGCGGCCAGAGAATACGATGATTCGACCGCCCGTCACACCATATCTTGTGTCGCACGGACGCCTCGAGCCACGACATTTGGTGCCCGGTGGCGGACGACACATCATTTTTCAGCCGCTTAGACGCTCAAGCTCGACGCACTCCCGGCGGCGCTGCCGAGGAGGCGCGCACAGACTGCCGATGCCTGCGCCGATCCTCGCGGCGGGCGTGCGCTTGATCGGGTTCGCATCTTTAAACGAACACGGTTGCTGCCCGGGTGGCCTTGGGCTAAATGACCGGCTGCGCATCCGGCACGAGGGCACCTGCTTGAGAGTTTCAGTCATCAGCCGAGTTCTGCTGGGTCTTGCGGCGTTGTCTTGTGTCGCCGCCTGGGCCGACCCGCCGAGTCACCCGGTTCAGGAGGGACCGAGCGGCTACAGCGTCGCCTGCGCACTTTCCGACCAGCCTGGGATGGGCAGTTGTGCGGATCTGCCGGCCGCGCAGGCGTGCACCCACGAGCCGGACTTCCCGTCCGTTCCTTCGCAACAGGCGACGGGGATGACGTTCGTGAATCGCAGTGACCAGGTGATTGCGATCTACTGGTTGGACTTCCACGGGACCCGAAAGCTCTATCACAGCCTTCCCCCCGGCGGCCGCATCGCCCAGGACACCTTCATTGGCCACAACTGGCTGATCGCGCAATCGGACGGTCGCTGCATCGGGATCTTCAAAGCGACGCCCGAGTCGCTCGCGTTCTTCTGATTCCCGCGGGCGCCACAGGTTTATCGCGCCTGACCGCCGCTGACTCATCAGGCAGGGACGCCGGCCGGGCAGGGTTCAGCTCTCGGCAAGCTCCGTGGGTTCGAGTGCAGTTTTAGCTCGTGCAGCCCTGAACCCGGCTGTGACTGAATTGAGGAATCGCCATGTCGTCGCTTGGCAGCTCGAGCCAGCGGCGGGGCCGTGTTGAAAGAGATTGTGCCTCACCCGAAGGTGACGCTTGCGCCGAGCCTCTCAGCCGCGACGGCTCAGGGGTGATTCTGCTGCGCGACGGTTGACTTCAGATCCACCTCCGAGGGATCGAGGAGGGCCTGGATATCCTTGCACTGCGCCAGCGTCGCGCCCCGGTAGCCGGCCGTCGGGAAGTACTTGGCCTGCCATGCCGCGAACCCCCACACATCCAGGCCCGACTTGAGGTACTTGGCGGCGCGATCTGCGGCCTCGCAATCGTACTGCGAGCGTCGCAGGTGCTGCTGAGTCTCGCTGAGCAGGTCGGCGCGGGCCTTGGCTTCGGAACGCTGCAACAGCTTTTCCTTGAGACTGGCGGGGCCGGCCGCGGGGTGTGGCCGGTGGGGCAGTTTGAAGTCAGGGTCGGCGTACGGGTCGGCAGCGCCTGCCGCGGGGTCGGCCGGGCCCTCGACAGCCGATGAGTCTGCCGACGCCTCTGCAGGAGTGTTGAGGTTCGCCACCGGCATCGCCGCTGGGGTATCGAAGCCGGCCGACGCTGCCGCGCTGCGCGCGGCCCTTGCCGCCATGTAGTCCCCTACCGCCCACGCGCCCAGCGTGATCACGATGGCACCCGCTCCCACCGGGGCGGCGTACTTGATGAATCGGCCGATGACGATGGCGGGGATTAGCGCGCGGATCGGATTGCGGATGTCGCGGTGCTGAAGCCAGTCGACAGCATGCCTGATGCTGTAGAGCGCCCCCCCGGCCAGCAGGTAGCCAAGGGCGCTGCAGACGACGAGTTGAATCATGCTCATGGCCGACACCGCTTTAGGGCATGCCTTTCGCCCAGGTAGGCATTCTGCGGGGCCGTTCAACGCCCATCCGTGAGCAAGATCACGCCCCCGGCACCCCTTCCGTGCACGGCGCACGCAATCACCGCGGCACGCGCCCGGCAGCGCCTGACTGGCGCTGGCGACCTAGTGGCGCGCGCGCCTGGCCGGATTACCTCATGGCATCGTCAAAGGCCGCCGGCGGCCTGCGCCCGATCAATCCGCGCTCAAAAGGAGGGGTTGCCGTGATTGAAACGCGCCACGTCATCGTGGCCGTACCCCGCTGGCGCATTTCCCGCCAGCGGGGTTTGGCTCCTCGGTCAGCGACAGGTCACTTCAAGGAGGCGTTCGAGCGACCGAGTTCATCGCGGTGCGCCGTGAAGTCCACCATGGATCCGAAAGCGGGACCGGCCAATGAGTTGGCACCGATTGCCGCGCTCAAAGCTGCATTCACCTTGTCGAGTCCCTCGGCATTCGAGGTGATGTAGAAGACGAAGAACAGCGCGGGGTCCGCAGTATGGATGTTCTCCTCGGCGACCTGGTAGGCCTGAACCGTACCGTCGCTCATCAGCTTCTCGAACAGCGGGACTATAAAAGCCTTGCTGACGGTATCGACCGCATCGTTCGGTGCGTCAGCCTTGAGCTTGTAGGAGGCCCCGTGTACGTAACCACCCTTCACGGTGCCCGGATGCCAGCCGTAGAATCGGCTGACGTAGAGGTTGTCCCAATGCTTGGTCGCGCTCGCCAGCACCGCCGGAGCTCCGGTCTTGCTCTGGTGGAGCTGGTCCAGCACGTTGAGCAATCCAGCCTCTGAGCTGGCAATCCACCAGCTATTGTGCGTGGCTCCCTCGACCTGATGAACCAGGATCGTGCCATCGCCGTAACCGAGAATGGTCCCGCTGGCCACCGCGCTCGTCGAGGATCTTCTGATTCGCGGTGCTGGCCTTCTCCATGTCATCGAAGCGGGCCCTCGGGATGACCCAGTTGGCCACATAGGTGTAAAGCTTCGGTTTTTCCTTCACCTCTGTCGTCTGCGCGCTCGCGGAAGCCGCCCAGACACCCAACGCTCCTACGACGCACAGACTCGCAACTGCTCTGACAAGTATGGATTTCATCTTGATTCCCCAGATTTGTGATTGGCCGGCGGCCGCGCACCACGCTTACGTTGCAGTGCACCAACCAGGCATGACAGGCGACGTGAGAGCGTTGAAGTTTCTGATTCGCCCGTTGTTCAACAAACATAACACAATCGTGGGGCGGACGACTTGCCGAGGCGTCGACGGATTGCGCCTGCAGCCCCGGCCGCAGTCAGACACGCACGTGTTGTGATTGGCGTGCCGCCGCAGCGTTCAATCCAACTGATTTCTGAGCGTGGCAATATCGACGACACTCCATTCTTCGACGATGCGTCCGGCGGAGAAGCGAAAGAAAGTCATCCCCTCGATGCCCATTCGCGCACCCTTGCCGGGCATCTCACCCACCGCCACGGTGTTGATGCCGGTCGCGTTCCAGTGCACCGCGACCATATCCCGATCGGCGACCGTGCGCTCTACCGACACCTTCAGATCCGGTATGGCATCGTGCCAGGACTTGGTCGCTGCGGTGTCCTGCGCGAGCGTGTGGTTGACCGACGCACCGTGTGCGACGAAATTGGGTGCGTACATCTCATCGAGCCGCTCGAAGCGACCGTTAGCCAGATTCTCGAGGAACACGCGCTTGGCGATGCGCACGTTGTCGGTAGTGCCCGCACGGGCTTGTTGGCAAGGCGCGGCCGACAGCGTCAGGCTCATCAGCAGGATCGATGCGAATCGCATGGGGATTTCCTTCGCGCGGGCGGCAGGAGCTGGATCGTCCCCATCCTATCGCGGCTCGCTGCATGCCAACCGGTCGGCCGGGTACGATCACGTCACAGAATCCCGCCTACGGGCCCTACCCGGCGCCGGGATGCCGGCACGGACGGCAGCGTCAGCGTCAAGCCAGTCGGTTAGTCATATCGACGCCCACCCCCGTTGGGTGACGCCAGATGCCGTTGGTGAAACTTCGGGCCCTCGTCGCGCTAGCGCTTCTGCCACCTATCCAATCGGAATGGACCCGTGTAAGTTGGCGCGCCCGGAGAGATTCGAACTCCCGACCCTCAGGTTCGAAGGTAACTCTAGTCCGAATCAGCTGGACGCAACTGCATGCTAATCGGCGGATTTCGCCCGTAGTTCCGTCCGCGTTGTTCGGCTGCGTCTGGTTGGTTCGGCTCAGAGTGGTAGCACGGTGGTAGCAGGATCAGTGAACGCGCTTCCACTGACGGTAGGAGTGGAGTCAAGGGGCAAGGCAACGAACAGAATCAGGCTTAACCGTCGCATATCGGGTAGACCTCGAGGCTGCGATCAGTGTGAAACGGCGATAGCGTTCGAATAAACGGCCGTCACCAGCGGGTTGCCACTCACCGCCGTTAGAGCACCGGTAGACGTATTGATCGTGAAGCCTGCCAATTCCGACGCCTGATCGCCATACAGCGTGTAGGCGAAGGTTCCACTCGGATCGAAGCTTAAGAGGCCCGGATCGTCGATTGTGATCGCAGGGGCGGCCGCCACTGTCAAAGCGCCCGTACCAGGGTTGATGGCATAGGCATTGATCCCCGTGGCGTACGGCAGATAGAGGAAGGCTCCAGTCGGATCCATCGAGGGACCATTGGTTGCAGTGATCCCCAGGGCGAACGGGCTCCCGGCGATGGGTGTGAGGGCAGCTGTAGTCGGATTAATAACATAGCCTAGGATCTGCGTCCCCGTTTCATCCAGCGTGTAGAGAAACCTGCCGGTCGGGTCAATGGCCATGTAGTCGAAGGAACCGGACACGTTGAGTGAGTTGTTCGGTTGCGCTTCCGTTAGCGCACCCGTAGTTGTGTTTATGAACAGCGGATCAAGGGTAGTACCGAACGACGTATATGCCAGGAGCCCGCCAGCAGCGATGACGGTCGGGCCCGGCAACTCGCCCGAAAAGACTTCATCCTCGTTGATCAGCGTAAGCACGCCGGTCGGCGGGTCGATGCTGTACAGAGAAATGCCCTCACCCACTTGCTGAGCCAGTGATGGAAGGGCTGTGACATATACGAACTGCCCGCTGGCTCCGATGGCGATGTCGGTACCGCCACCCGTCGGAGCCGTAATCGGGTTGCCGGCCACCGGTGTGAGCGACCCGTTGGCGGGATCCACAGTGTAGGCAGAGATCGTTCCCGGGCCACACAAAACGCTGCAGCCGTTCCCGATCAAAATGAAGCGATCGAGGGGATCGATAGCGATGTTATTTGGGTTGATCCCGGTCGCAATCGCGCCGCCGACCGCCGTCAGCACACCCGTCGTCGGATTGATGCTGTAGGGCGAAACCGTGCCACTCACGGTTGACTCCCCAAGCGGTTCGGCACTGGCTGCCAGGTACAGAAAGCCACCCGCCGGGTTCGCGCAGTACACATCGATTGAAATCACACTGGCATCGGCGACCGTACCGCTGCCATTGACCAGGGTGCAGGTCTGTGTGGGATTCGTGGGTTGCGTTGCGATCGTGACGGCATAGAAGGTGCCCGTGTCGACCAACGTCGGGAAGGAGAACTGCCCGTTGCCCATCACGGCGAGCGGAATGCCGCCGTTGTCCCGCAAGGTGAGCCCCGAGCCGCGCAGCCCTGCGACGCCGCCACCGACGGTGAAGATGTTGCTGGTCGTGGGGGGCGTACGGCTGCCACTGCCGCCGCAGGCTGCAAGCGCGAACACTGCCAGCAGAGCGACGCCGCGCGTCGGCCACGAGCGCGTCGTGCGCATCATGGTGGTGTGCATCGTTTTCCCCTGCAGCCATGAGCGAGCGACGCTATCGGCTCCGTTCCACCCAAGTGCCCGTGGGACTGTAGCAGTGAGCTTACCGGAACCCTGTCCTTGCGTCACCGCACCTAACGGTCACTCGCTGCGGGCGGCTCTGACTGTCAACGGACTTCCAAAGTTGACCACCGACTGTCTCACCGCAGGGGGTCACTCCAAACCTGGTCAATATTCCATGTCCGTTCACAGTTGAAGCTCCTCAGAGCGTCTGAGACTCCCGACATTCGTCGAGCGCGGGACGTCAATTTGCGAGGAATGCAGTTGATGTCAGCGCAATTGTGCTCTGAGGCCGGGCGCAACCGATCTCGCACCGAATCCAGACTTCGTGCATGTCGAATAATGCGACTGGAGGTGCGGCGGCACCGCCGCCGCCCGCGGCCTAGCCTTTCCGCCTGCCGAGTCCGCTTTCCCCTTGGTGCGCGCGCCCTACTGGCGAGCACGCGTGTGGGCGCCGCTACTGAAAAGGACCGGACCCGACAAGGAGCACCCGGAGCGCGTGGCCATCCAGGGCACGTTCCACATGCTTCGGCACTTCTTCGTCACCGCGCTGATTCAGTCAGGCGTGAACGCGAAGGTTGCGCAGACTCTGGCAGGCCATCACAGCGCGGCGTTCACGCTCGATCAGTACGCGGACGCGGTGCCTCAGCAGTTGGAAGAGGCCGGCGAGAAGGTCTCAACGGTGCTGCTCGAGGCGAGTGGTAGCATTTTGGTAGCAGAGACCAAACAGACAGGAGTCAGAACTGCGCAAGTGATTGAGTTAGAAAGCGCGCCCGGAGAGATTCGAACTCCCGACCCTCAGGTTCGAAGTCTGTTACGGCCATTCCTGTGGTACACTTCCCAACACCATGATGCATTGTGTTCTCGCGGTGATTCTAGGCCTTTCATGACTTAGGCTCCTCGCGGTATCTCATGGGTTCCGTGGCTGTTGGCTTACATACGGCTTACATGACTGATGCGGGCGACGCGCTTCGCTAGCAACGAAACGCGCCCCCTGACCGCATACGGCTTGACAGGAGGGCCGCACATGGCTGGCAAGCATCTTACCGCCCGATCGGTCAATCGCCTGCCCTACCGGCCCTCAGGGGCCGGCTGGTGCATCTATTGGCACGGGGGCAAGCACCGGCTCCCTGGCTTCGGGTTTCGCGTTACCGTGAACGGGGCCCGCACCTACGTCGTGCGCTACCGTGTCAAAGGGTCGCGCAGGCAGCGGATCTTCAAGCTCGGTAGCTCGACGGTCCTGAGCTTCACGGATGCGTTCAAACGCGCCCGCGAGGTGCTGCGTGAGGCTGAGCGCGGCGTCGATTGGTTCGCGCAGGTGAAGCGCGAGCGCTCGGTGACCGTGGCCGACGTGTGGAAGCACTACGAGCAGGAGCACCTCGCCACCGACAACGTATCGGCGGGCTCGCGGGCGAACGCGAGGGCACTGTGGCGGCTGCACTCCGAGCGCGAGTTCAAGAGCTGGGCACTGGTGGACCTCAAGCGCGAGGACGTGCGCCGCTGGCACAACAAACTCGCGGCCGGCAAGCGCGGCCAAAAGCACGACCACAACGCAAATCGAGCTCTGCAGAATCTGCGCGCCGCGTGGAACTTCGGCGTCGCCAATGGTCGCATCCCGCGAGCACTCGACAACCCGTTCGCCTCGATCAAGCTGCACCCGGAGCACCCGCGGCAGACCATCCTCGAGCCGCACCAGTTCGCGGCCTTCGCCAATGCGGTCAACGGGCTCAATGATCCCTACGCGCGTGCCTACGTGTGGCTGCTGTTCCACACCGGCTGTCGGCGCACCGAGCTGCTCAAGCTCGCCTTGGCCGACGTGGAGCTTCTGCCGAAGCGGGGCCACGAGTCGCGCTCCGGCACGATAACGCTGCGGCATGTGAAGCGCGGCGAGTCGCGCAAGGTCGCGCTCTGCGCGCCCGCGGTCGAGCTGCTCGAAGGGCTGCCGCCCATCAAGGGCAATGCGTACGTGTTTTGCGGCACGCGCGAGGGCACGCACCTCGATCCGAAGGACCATTGGGAGCGCGTGCGCAAGGCGGCGGGGCTGAAGGAGCTGCGGCTGCACGATTTGCGCCGCACGTTCGGCTCCTGGCTGGGCGCATCAGGAGTGTCGACGAAGCTGATCGGCACCGTTCTCGGCCATCGGACCGACATCACCTCGCGCGTTTACGTGCAGTTGGGCCAGGCCGCCGACATCAAGCGCGAGCTCGTCGCCGCGCATGCGGCTCTCGCCGAACAGTTCGCCAAGGAGAAGCCGCGCGCGAGTGTCGTCGATCTCAAGGCGAGGGCTCACCGATGAGCGCTCAGCATGAGCCCGGCGCTCTGCTGCTGACGTCTAAACAGCAGGCAATCGTTGAAATCGTGAACGCAGCGCGAGTCGTGCCGGAGTGGCAGCAGATCTTCACCGCCGAGCAGTTCGAGACCGACATGCTGGACGCTATTGACGCGCGTGATGTGCCCAAGATGGTGCGCGTCGGGCTGGATTTCATCACTCGCGTCGCCGCTGGGGAGATTATCAATCTCCTGGACCGCCAGCACGAGCGGCACGTGCGCGCGGGCCGGCTCGGCGCGGAGCGAAAGAAGGGGCGACCGTCACCCGGAGCGCTTCGGCTTGCAAACCACGAGCGGAGGACCGGCGTTAAGATTACCAAGGTGACCAGGGAGCTCGCAGACCAGCTTTCCCTTTCCACCAGCCAGGTGCGGCGACTGCGGAATCGCAAAAGCAGGCCCGCGCAGCACTGAGGCACGCATTTAGCTAGCTAGTCGCGCACCAGCTCAAGCGAAGGTACGCCATGCTCGGTTCCAGGGTTTCGGAGGCCGTGCATGCCAAACATCAAACTTTGCGATCCTGTCTCGCGCTACATCGCGAAGCTTCGGCTCGAAGCCTCTGACAAGCAGTGGGGCGCGATCGAGCCGCACCTGACGCGGTTCGAGGGCCCCGGCGGACTCACGCTGTTCGAATGGGCGGATGTCCTCGCCGCTGTGCGGAGACTCTCGTACTCGCATGAGCCGCTCATTCGCCCACCGCATCGCACACCTGGCTCGCGGCGCCGGACTGGCGAGGAGCAGGTATCAGCATGAACCGCGCTCAGCACAGCACTGCCGGAGACTTTATCGACGCCATCGCTGACTCGGTTACCGAGCGGGTGGCTGCACGTCTTGCCGAGCTGCTGCAGACATGCGAGTCGCGGCCGCATCAGGCAGCTCCTGCGCAGCCGGTCTACCTAACCGAGAAGGAGACGTGCGCGCGATACAGGTTCCACCCGAAAACGCTGCAGGCATATCGACGCGAAGGTGGCGGCCCGCCGTTCATGCGGGCTGGCAAAAAGATCCTCTACCGCGCCGATGAGGTTGAGGCTTGGTTGCGAAGCGGAGGCAATGGCGACGCTGCTGCATCACCGTCGGCCCTGACGAATCGCCGCGCGCGACGTGTCGCGGTCCAGGAGGCTCGAGAGTCTGAGTGAATCCGCGGCGGCCGCTACGCCGCCGCGGAGGCACGTTTCGGAAGCGTCCGGTGGCTGTGGGGAGCTTACCGAACAGGAGAAGCACACTTGACACGCAAGAGTATACCCCACACCCGCAACAATCCCCTCGCGCGACGCGCGAGGCTCCGAAAAACTTTCTCCGCACTCGTGACCTCGCGTCGTGAAGTCAGCGAGCGAGCGCGACTACTTGCGGCTTGGCGCTTGCCGGCCGGAGACGCGTCATGAGCGCCGCCGCCAAACTGCTCGAGCACCTTCAGTGCGTAAAGCAGACCGCATCAGATCGCTGGCTCGCGTGTTGCCCGTCACATCCGGACCGCAGCCCGAGCCTCAGCATTCGCAAACTCGATGACGGCCGGGTGCTAGTTCACGACTTCGGCGGGTGCGCGGTCGTGAGCGCCGCCGCGAAGTGGAAGTGCATGCGCCAGCTCATTTTGCGGCTGCAGGCCGTACGGACTTGCATACCTGCATCGCGGTGCGGCGGTCCCGAATACATCACGATCAATCAATCAACCGGTGATGTGGGAGCTGCTGCTCGCGTAGTCGAACCAGGTTTATCCCGACCCTAACATCCAGCTACGCAAGAGAGGTCAAATATGGGTATGGACGTGTATGGGAAAGCCCCGACGGCAAGGGTCGGTGGGTACTTTGGTGCCAACATCTCGTTGTGGCACCCGATTGCGTGCTACATCGAGGAAACGCATCCGCATCTGGCTTCCGAGTGTGAGCATTGGTACTCCAACGACGGCGACGGGCTTTCAGCACAATCCGCTAAAATTCTCGGCAATCGGCTGCTGGCAGACATCGCTGAGGGAAAAGTTGCCGCATATGTCGCGCTCCACAAAAAGCAACCACCGGAGTCTGCCGACAAGCGGTGGCTGTATCTAATCGATGAGGCTGACCTCCGCCAGTTCGCCGAGTTCTGCAAAACCTCCGGTGGCTTCGCGATCTGGTGAGAGTGAACGCCGCGGTACTGAGAAAGCGGCCATGAGCGTAATGTCCGACACGCCGCCCGACGACGAGAGCCCGCCGACCTCGGCATATCTCCACGAGCCGGCGGCAAACGGTTATGAGCGTATCGGGGGCGAAGCGCCGGCGACCAAAAAACGCTCACTCCTCAATGGCGAAAACGATCCCGGCCCTGGGCGTGGCGCCGATGGTAATGGTACCGCAGAACATTCTGCAGAGGCGAGGCCAACGATCGGCAGGCGCGTTGCTGAAGACCTCGAACGCCAGCAAGCGATAGATGCGGTCAATGCCCGCACTCCCGAATCGCTCACTTTGGGCAAGCGTATTACGGAATATCTGGAAGCCGCGCAGGCAGCGGATGCGGCCTCGACGCCCGAATCGCTGACCCTCGAGGAGATGCTCGAGCGGTTCGTTCACGTCGCCCGCGGTCCGTTGATCGTGGACGCCAGCAACACTTACAGAAGGCTGCGCTCAGGTGAGTTTCGCGCTGCCTACGCCCACAACAAGGTGGTGATCGAGAACGAGGTGGTGCCAGTTACCGTGCTCTGGTCACAATCGGAGAGGCGTATGGCAGTTGACCGTCTCACCTTCGACCCTGGGAAGGCTCAGTTCTTCACCGAGCTCGGACTGAGACACTTCAACATTTGGTCGCCACCGGCGTGGCCAGCGACGGATATCGCAGCGGCCGCGCCGTTCGTGGAGCACCTGCAGTACCTGATCCCGGATGCCTGTCAGCGTGAGGATCTGCTCGACTGGCTGGCGCACTCGGCCCAGCGCCCCGAGGTGCGCCCGCACTTCCACTTGCTCCTAGTCGCCACCCATGAGGGCACTGGCCGCTCCTGGCTTGCGGAGGTTCTGCGCCGGATGTGGGGCGAACGGCATGCCGCGGAAGTTGACCTGCACCGCCTCTTGGACGATCCGTTCAACAGCGTGCTGTCGGGCAAGATCCTGGTGGCGGCGCACGAAGTAAGAGCGCCGGCGGATGAGCGGTACAGCCATCGGGATCGTCTGAAGGGTCTTCTGACCGATACCAGCATCACGCTCAACGAAAAACACGAACGGCGTTGGACCGAACGCTTCTGCGCACGGTTCCTCATGTTCACAAACCGTGACGACGCGCTGCCGCTCTCGGAGAGCGACCGCCGCGTTTACGTGGTCCGGTGCGCGGACAAACCGCGCGACAAGGCGTACTACACCAGCCTGTACGGCAAGGTCGAGGATCCGGAGCTGCTCGCCGGGGTATGGCAACTGCTGCGCACGCGCGACATCTCCAGCTTCAACCCCGGCCAGCAAGCACCGTTGAATGAGATCAAGCGCCAGATGATCGCCTCCGGGCGCACCGATGAGCAGCAGACGGCGGTGGAATTCGTCAAAACCTGCCCATACAGCATCGTCGCAGCCAATGACCTCATGCGCGTACTGGTTCCAGAAAAGCGGGACGAACCCGAGCGCGATCGCCGCGCCCGCATGAACGCTGTGGCTGCTGTCTTGCGCGAGGTCGGCATGCAGGCGAGCACACAGAAGATATGGATGGAGGGCCGCGCAACCCGCCTTTGGATCCTTCGCAATGCCGTGCAGTGGTCGGCAGCGACGGCCGCAGGCCTGAGGGAGGAAGCCCAGAAGGCGCGCCAGGACATCATCGCCAACCACGACATCGCCGACGACGTCATCGACCTGTGGCAGGGCATGCGGCGATGACCGCGGCGCCCGCCGCATTGCCGCATTGCCGTGGTTCCATTGCACGTCAAAAATCGCTGATCCTAATTTCTATGAATTACTGGCAATAGTGGCAATAGAGGCAATGAAACAGACAGAAGACGCTGCAATTCACGGCATTTCATGAGCTATGGAGTTAAAAAATAGTCGTGGCAACAGAGGCAATAGTGGCAACACAACACCTTTGCCACCGCGCGCGCGGCGTGGCAGCCACACCTATCCGGTGGGGTCCTCTGCGCCGCGTATATCCCCTACCCCGACAGTCAGCCGAGCGGCCGGGAGTGAGCTGGGAATCGCCTCGTAGACCCGCTTTCCGGGCCCGCTGAGGCCCGTAGGGACGAGAACGAGCTGGCCCCGCTCGAACTGGTGCAGCCTGCGGCTCAGCCGCCTGCGCACGGCCTCGAACAGGTGGCCGCGGCCCTTTCCGATCGAGCGGACGCTATGGAGAGCCCACTTACCCTTGAAGCCAAGCGCTAACGCAGTCGGACGCCTCGCCCCGTAGGGCATCGCCGCGAGCAGCTGGAGAATCCCGGCACGCACCTCATCAGGCGGCAGGGACTCGTCGGGTTGGCATTCGCGCGTGGTGCGCACAGCACGAGACGGGGGCATCGCCGGCGCGTGTGGTAGAGGTTTGCCGTCCCAAGTTCGCAAGAAGGTTCGCGAGCAGCCCGCGATCGGGCAACGAGCCGGGAACTGCCCGCGCGCTACGCGCACACGGACTTCCCCATGGGCTATGCAGCGGAAGCGGCGCTCGGCGAGACTTGCCATGGGACGGTGAGTATCGAGGGCTGAGATCGGGACGGCAAATGAGGGATCTCATGCGGATGCTGGAATCGCCGATTACGAGTCGAACAGCTCAGGCCAGATTCCTCCACCGCCCGCGATCTGCTCAAAAAGCGTGTGTACATTGCTGCGTGTATAAACATGCAGGTGACTGATCGTGAACGTAAGCCGCTCCCGTGGTAGCTCGTATTTCCGACCGAGATAGAAAGTTATATCGGAGACGGTGAAGGGAGCACGCTGAAGGCGTCCGTTCGACGCGTAGTCGGCAACCCACAACGTCTCGTCGGATACGACGAGTACTGGCAGTACCGCAACATATCTTGGCTTCCCACTCGCAGGCGCTGAGAGCTGGTCCGCTGCGTCACGGATGAGGTCGGCTGCCGATGCGAGCGCCTGCATCCACTTGTCGAACACCTCGTCGCCGCTTGTAAGCTCGCCCCTGTGGTCACGGCGGACCTGACGCATAGACTTTCCGACCGGGTCGCCCGCGCGATGCAACCGCTTTTTGAGAGCAACGCGTGTGTAGCTGCCCCCGACGCCCTGCACCGTATCCGTGTACAACACCTCGTGAAAACTCTCTGCGAGGGAACGCGGCACACAGGACACAAGCAACGGATAACTCGCGCTCAACCCCTTGCACTCAATCGTCAAGCAGATCCTTTGATCGTTGACCGTCTTCGACGCCCGAATGTCGTACTGCCGCGCCTTATTTGTGACGGGGTCTTCGTACAGTCCTGCGTGATCAGTTGAAAAGCCTAAACCGTTGGCCTTGTGGTAAACCTCGCGCTCGAAGGCGAAATCGTCCTGTGAGCTAATGTATGCACCAAGATCCTCTGCCGTAAGTGGCGCTGGCAACTGTGATTCCCGCTGACCCATCGTGACCCCGGGTGGCCGAAGGTGTAGGAAGAAGCAGTTTAGCGCCATCGTCAGCGCACGCGGTACCGCATCGCGCGCGGAGCGCAATCAACGGTAGACGATTCGGGAGTGCACGGCAGGCGTCTCCGCTCTTCGTGTTATCGGGAGAACCTCAGCGCGGCACCAATCCGCGACGCAGGTTCAAATCGGGGGCGCGCTTCGACGCCTATGTCGAGGTGCGCCTCGGGTAACGGAGCCGCAGGCGCTCCAGTGATGGATTGGCAGGAATATTCAATAATAGCAAGGCGTTAGATAGTGTTAGGTACGTCCCTGTACCAGTGCGCCTAGTGCTGCTGCCGGGCTTGGATGTCCGTTTGGGCGGAGCCCGAGAGGGTTTGTCGCCGGTTCGGCGCCGTATGGCTCCGGCGAACTCGGCCCCAGGGCTTGTGCCCCTCCGTCATCTCGTTGCTGCTTTTATAAGTTCGCTCCTTATTCGCCGGACCCCGGCGTATCTGGCTGCGCGTCGGCGCTGCCTACAGGCAAACGTATGCTAATGCCATATCGCCGGACCCGTGCCGCGTTAATTCGTGACTCACTTGCAATCCGTCGCAACGCCGCTATGGTCCGCTCTGCAACATGTTGGACTGGCGGTTGATTGAAACGCAGGCAAGCAGCGATCGCAGTGTTGTAGGAGACCGACAATTCATCCTTAAACAAGTGATAAAGATCGTCATCGGTTGCAGCGACCAAAGCCGCCTGGTGTTCCGGTGACCACGCGTTTCCGGAGATCGTCTCCACGGCCTTACGCAGAGTTACGTTCTTGCTGGTGTGAGCGATTTGGGCCGCAAACGTGTCACGGATCGTCTGGTCAGTCACGTTGCTTCCCCACGTTGAATCGTCGAGATCAAATACGCCTTCCTCGCCCTGCCTTGTCTTTACGTAGTACTCAATTAGCGCATCGGCGAGGGCGCCACGACCCAACTCCCTCAGTAGAACGACCATCCCGTTCAAATTGCCGGGTGACAGAAAGGCAGCGACGTTTCTGAAGCTCACGTCCATAGCGTTGACCACTTCATCTTCGTTGTTATCGAAAGAGTTGTGGAAGAGGCCCCATGCTGCCGCGAATCGAGACTGAAGGTCCCCAGACCTGGCGAGCGCGTCCTGTTTGGTGGCCTCGCTGTCGAAACCGCTTTCCTCGACGTAGCCATGCTCAATAACCTTCTGTATGGCAGTGTCGATGTCGTCCCAAAGCGTGAATCCGCGATAGTTCTTCAGCAACGCTGCCCAGCGAACTTCTTGCACCGGTGGCTTGGGTTCCTTATCCCTTTTCTCTCTGCTTGTGGCTGCCACGTGGTTCCAACTCCGGAGGAAGCCTACCCCAGGGGCATCACCAGATTTGTCGAAATACGCCCACCCAAGAAGGACGACCGAGTTCACCACCATGCCCGCAACAGCTTCGTGCAGGTTCGACAGCCTCGAAGAGAGCAATGCGATGATTCGGGAAATCTTGCGGAGCACGCGCACATTTTTTATCTCTAAGGCTATGACTGAACTCTTAACCTTGTCCCGGAATGGGAGGTCTGCCGACAAGCCCCACTCGATGGCCTCGTCTGCAGTGGGGTCAAATTTCAATTCTATATCGACGACCTTCTCTCGGTAGGTGTCATAGTCACTGGACTGCTGAGGTAATAGCGCGTCGTTAAATATGATCGCGATCTTGCAACCGGCTGTCTCCTTCAAGTTCGAAATGAATCCCAAGAGCTGGTCATGCGGAATGCGGCTCGCATTGAGGCGTTCTAAGTCATCGAAGCATATGAGCATGTTCCGCACGAGCGATGGAGCAATCGCGTCGAAGGCGATACTCACGCCCTTGAGGGCAGACCGGCCTTCGACTTGGGACAGCCGATTAAGCCAAGTGGAAAGGGATGATGTGCCGTATCTGAACCAGTTGCGGTTGAGCGCGTCCGCGGTAATTGGCTGCCCAAGTGTCTCTGCGGGCCTGGCGTTCGCGAGTATGGCAACACGCAGATCGGCAAGAGAGGCGATGCCGAATAGAGACACGTAGGAATACGTTGTCGGCTGAATCTCACTCCTGAGGTCTTGGATTAACTGTTGCCACGCGTAAGTTTTACCCACACCCCAAGCGCCCTTTAACGCCAAGACCTCACATGCGTTTTGACGGATAAAACGCTCCACAACGGTCTTGACCGTCTTGATAGTCATCGAAGCATTCGCCCCTGCACAGGATGCCGCCTACGTCAACCGGACCGTCCGCGGAGCATCTTACGCTCTGGTTTTCCTGCGCGCCGCCTCGAACCTTTCCGCGAGCGCCGCGGCGCACTTCGCTCGTTGCTGCACCGGCGCACGTAATGCCGGGTCGCTGACCTTCTCGGCGCTGCTGCCCTCCTGAAACGCCAGCGCACGCAGAGCACGCGCACAGGTTTCAAGTTCGAAGTCGGTGAGCCGCGATGGCATGGCCACTGGACCGCCCCGCACATGTTGCGGCCCATCACACTTTTGAGCCACCACCTGCACGGGCGTCCTGGTCGGGGTGGGAGCCGGCGACGTTATGCGACAGAATTGGGGTAGTACAAGGCGACTATTGGGTCGCCTAATCACAGTTAGGCTGCTCATGAAACGCTTGCTGCTGCTTGGCGCCGTGGTCACCTTTGTTGTAAGCGTGAACGCCGAACCTCCGCCTAGTCTGCCTTTTGAGTCCATGGATTGGCCGGCCTCAATGAAAAGGGAACCCACAAAAGGAATCACTCTGGGCACATTGCAAGTGACGTTTGAAACGACAACGCTAACTGCCGTTCTGAAGGCAGCTTCGGCCGGCGCAATTGCGCATACCGGCGACGCAGGCGGGAGCATCTACTGGCTTTGCTACTCAATCCCCCACGGACATGCTGCGGACAGAATCTGGATCATCTCTCATGGCGAGATGGGCGGCCCCGAGGGAAGGGTCACTTCATTTGCAGCCAGTCGGATCGACGATGGAAAGGCAACAGCCGACTGCCCGCCATTGCCAGCGGAATTGGAGCCCGCCTCGCTGGAAACTAACGTGTGGCTGGGTGCCGTTGACGCTGAAATCCAGCAGCACCTTGGTACTCCCTCACACCACGCGGGTGTCTGGAAAGCATATAACTTTCAAACGAAGGTGCCGGGAGATTGCGAAGGGGGTTACGACCTGCTGAATTGGCTATTCATCAAGTCAGTGAAGGGACAGGTGGCTACGATTTATGCTGGGCAGGTCTCGAGCTGCTAGCGTGTCAGGATCGCAGCCTAACAATTGTTGGAGGGGGCCGTGATGCGTGAGTGGTTAAGCGCCGCGGGCGCTAGAAGACAGTGTGCGCCCGCGGCCTCAAACGGGCGCCTGCGCCCGGCCGCACAACTTCACCGCGAGGTGACGTGATGCTCAGCAGGCTACCTTTTCCGCTCGTCTACGTATTGGAAGCGCTTGTAGTCGTGCCGCTGCTTGGCGGCTTCGTCGGGGTCACTTCGTTTTTGGCCGCGGATCCTGTCGCTAGTCTCGATCTTCACGGCAAACATCTCCCGGCCACTTGGGAAGCCGCTGTGCCCAACCACGGAAACTTCCTGCGTGGCTACCTCATCAGCAATCACCCCGTCGCGTTTGCGGCCGTTGTTGCGCTGCTAATTGCCTCGGGTGTCACGCTCTATTTTATTCATCGTGCGCAACTCGCACAGCGCTCTGCCGCCCAGGGAGCGCAGTTGCGGCTGCACAAGATTGCGAATGTCTGTGTGTTCGCAGTATGGGGACTCTATGGGTATATCCTTATCTGGCACTTGTTGCTCGGCGTTCCGGCCGCCTGACAATCGTTGGAGTGGGCCGTGAACGGCTGGTGGTCGCGCGCCGCAGGTGTTCGGGACTGGATGGGCACCTGGACTGACCCGCACGTTTGCGGTCCGTCACACCTTTGAGGCGCCAGGTCTCCGCCGCCCGGAGATAGGGTGGGATGGAGGGACGTTATGCGACAGTATTGGGGTAATGCAAGGCGACCATTGGGTCGCCTAAAGGTAGTTAGACATCGCCAGGATATGCCGTACCTCCGGCCCCTCACCGCCGTCGTTGCCTTAGTTCTCGCAGCAAGTCCGGCATCTGCGATAGATCTTCACGACTATGCTGTCGTGAAAGTCCATCGCGGGATCAACCACATAGACCTCGGCGTCAGGGGCCAACACGCTACAGTGGTTGTTGGACATAGAGACAATTTCAACGCGCATAGCGTCGACGTGACGAGCGTCTACTTATCGGCTGGCTCTCCCGCCGCCGGCCTCGGCATCGTGGGGGTCTGGAATGATCTGCAGGAATCGCTATATCTCACGACGTCTGGGGGAGCCGATTGCTTACTCCACGACTTCCGGCTGCTACGATCTCTTACCGGAGCACCACCGGCGCTGGTCGTGGCTGATCGACCGCTACGGCCAGGGGACACTTTCGGCTCGAATGCACCGGTGGCGTTTGAGTTTTACGTGCTGATGCACAACGACATCGGCCTTCCCGGACAGCCTGCTTACTGGTTCAAGCTCGTGGAAACGCGTAACGCGCAGGCTGAGTATTGTGACGTTGGCGCAGCGCTGTTTCGCGAACTTGGGCTACCAAAGTACACGGTCTGGAGCGGGCCTTAAATCCCTCTGCGAGACCGCCGGTGGCGATGTCTAACAATCTCTACGGAGATCCCCGTCAATAGCTGAGCGCACATATTTGATCCGATATTTTGCGGCGGAGCTCTGCTCTGGCTGAAGCGCAAGCGTACAGGGCTAGGCTGAGGATAAGACTGCATCTCTCTACGCGGCCTTGTGGGACACAGCTGAGTGTTCGTCCGGGCCAAGATAATAGTCGCGTACGGTGTCCTCATTCGCGGGACGGCGACGGCACGCGGCCGATGATCAGTCGGCTGCGTTGGGAAGCGACGCCTGATTGTTAGCCAGGGTTTCACCGTACTCGGTCTGACCTCATGCTCGATCTTGCTGCGCGTCTCGGTGTGGCGGGATAGGGTGGCTAGGCGTGACGCTGCGGAGCGTACCGTCGCCATTTTTTGTACTCTGGCTCTTGCGAAATGGCCCCACAAACTCTGCCGCCATGAGCTTTGGCGTATGGCCGTGCGCACTCAGGAACCGCGCCCAGTGATGCGCCGTGCTGCATGCTTCCATCCCGAACGTGCACGCTGACAGCTTCGCCGCCCACTCAGCAAAACCGGCAAAACTGAATTGCTTGAAGTACACGGTGCGCCCTTGAGCATCCCCAGCACACACCACGATCACTTCCTTTGCCAGGTCCGCGCCGACGGTAGTAATCTCGTTCATGAGTTCCCCTTCTCTGGTTCAGATTGATCCGCAAACTCAATCTTGGCACTTTGATGCCGTGCGGCTCGCGCCGCTTCAGGGACGGGGAACTCCCTTATATTCGCTGGAGCGGGCCGTGATGCGTGGGTGGTTGCTGTACCGACGTGGGAGACGCCATGGCGAGTCTTTTCTCGCGTGGCGGTACAGGTTCCCGTGAAGCTGCCGTCTCGCACGATGCTCTTCGTGCTCGTGCTAGTTATCGCAATACTGGCTCTCGTTGTCGCTATAAGGTACTGAGCGCGCTGGCGTGAAGGCTGTGCTGGTGGTACCTCAGACCGCATTGATCGATCAGCAACCGCACTCCTCGAAGCCCGATAGGGCGCTAGCGCCGTCGTCTCACCGAATGGGCCGCTGCGACTGCGCCGCCAGCTCAGTTCGGCTTCGGCTTCGGCTCGATGAGTTTCGGCGCGGGCGCCCTCTGCACATGCATGCGTAGGCGCTGCAATCCATGTTCGGTTGCACGCTGAATTTTTTTCTACGGAGGGAAGCGTGGTGTGCACCCGCAGTGTCGGTCGCCGGTCCATTGGCCCGAGTAGAAATCTTGACCTAACGGCGACTATTAATGATCGCGGCAGGGGTTCCTTACTGGCGACACGCAAGTCGTCGAGAGCGTCTTAAGCAGGACCAAAGTCGCGCGCGTGTCTGTGACCCGGCCGCAAAACACGACCCGCTAAACTGTTGCGCGGCGCAGGTCCACTCAAGCAGCGGTCAACCCGCGCTGTCACCTTGGGCCGGGGGCATCTTTGGGGGCACTGGCGGAGCAGGGGGCATAAGTCGGCGAGTGGAATCAAACGCTTACAGTCGGAATCGCGACCCCTCAGCCCGGAACTTATCTTCCGGGGTAAGCCGCGGTTCGGCCTTGTTCTGCAGATTGCGGCTCTCGTCTTTCAACCGTCTGAGAAATTCCCGCGTGCCGGGTTCCCGGAGGAACTTAGGCAGCATGTCGAAGCCGTGCTGATTCATAAGGGCGGGGAGGTCGCGGCCTTCAGCTACCAACATCCTAATCAAGCGCTGAACGTAGGTCGGATCGCGCGTCAGGCTCATCTGATCCGCCATAGCCTCTAGGCTCACTCGCGTAAGGATGGGAATCGCGGAAAACATCCTGTTAGCAAAAAGCGCAACGCACGAGCCGGTCATTTCAACGATCGACAGGTGCAACTGCAGTCGAAAGCCCTGGGCGTCCGTTTTGATCGGGACGTAATCGAGCGCGGGGAGCGCTGCTCGGGCAGCCGTGTACACCTCTTTGAGGAAATCAAACCTTGACGCGACGGTCGCCGAGTAATCCACGCGTTCGATCATTGGCTTGTTCCCTTGCGCGCGAACTTCTCCGCCAGCGCCGCGGCGCGCTTCGCCGCGCTCACGCGGTGAAGCTAGGGCGCGTTAATCCGAGACCCTGCAGGTCCCGTATGTCTCTTCGCCAAGAACAATTTGCCCTGTCATCGAATGCCGTGCCTCCAGTGCAACGAACTCATCCGTGCCTTCTGCATACATGGGGAAGACCGTCGTAACGACGACGTTGCCCGACGGCGTCCGTTCAAGCATCCAAAGGCTGCCAAACGTTCGCTCTCTCCAAACCGCAAGGTCGCCCGCGCCCGCGTTGGCAATGATTCTCGCGGTGCCCTTGGCCAAGTCGATGTTGTCGTACTGAGCCGAGCCCTTGTCGTTGGTTTGCTCGACGGTTCGGTGCCCGCTCCTGATCCATGTCGCGACACTCGACGTGAAGGTGCAGCGCAGGCTGCGTGCATGATTGAGGCGCGACGCTGGATCTTCCGGGCTCTTTGCCGGGCCGACCGAGGCAAAGCATACCGCAGCACAGAGCGCTGCCGTACCGCTCAGTGTTCCTCTTCTCATGTTGACCCCCAGCAGCGAAGCGCTGCGGGTCGGATTCTACGCTTAACCCCGGCTTGCCCGTCTGCGCGCCGCTTTCGGGCAGCGTTTTAGTTTCCGTCGTAAAATGCAACCGCATGAAGTTCTTCAGCGCCCTCGTTGCCGCCTGCCTCTCCGCGATCGCTGCTTCGGCGAACCTGCTAGCCAGCGACTGCGAGCGGGCGAGCCCGACGGCATGCCCGCGCGCAGCGCCCGAGTCGGCTGACATTGCTGAGCACACCTCACATCAACCACTGCCCGATTCCAGTGCTCTCGCGATCCGGCCTCCCAGGCACTACAAGATGACACTCGAGACGTGCGTGTACGCTTACTTGGCTCTCGACGCGGACCTGAAGCACGCAGCCGGCTGACAACTCGCCGTACTGCTCAAGCGGCATGTGCGCATCGTCGCGCCGCTGGGCGCGGCCGTCCATGCAGTACCGGCTGGTGCCAAGGACTGGATGACGCACCGGACTCGACCTGGATGTTGCGCCCCGTCACGTTTTTGGTACGCGGTCTGCTCGGCGCCCGTAGGTGGGTGGGAGCGCGCGACGTTATGCGACAGTATTGGGGTAATGTAAGGTGACAATTCGGTCGCCTAATTACAGTTAGACCATCGAATAAACCTATGCGCGGTATTTCCCTCGTTGCGATTGTCGCTGGTGGCTTTGTCGACATTCTCTTGACCGCCGTGATCGGTGCGACGTTCCTTATGTACGCCGGCTCAAGCCGCGGGCTATGGCATGGCTGGGGCGCTCCTTCAGTGCGAGCCTCTGCCGAAGCGATTTATGCCTCTCCAGCCCTTTACGCTGCGGAGCTCGGGATCGGACTGTTTTGCTCGATCGTCGGGGGCTTTGTGGCAGCGTCCATTGCGAAACAGCGCCGAATTCTTAACGGGACACTGGCATCCTGGCTCTGTATCGGCACCGGAATAGTTGGCTTATTGGGCGGGCACCACCATGAGTCCACCGCGATGACGCTTGGACTAATCACTCTCATTCCGCTCTGTTACTCGGCTGGAGCGTGGCTTAGAGATGTAATGTGGAGAACAACTGGTTCGATGGTCTAACCAACGCTTGGAGCGGCCGTGAGAGGCAAACAGGCGCGCTGTGCGCACTGGGACTATTGTGCGCGCACAGCGCGCGATCTGAGTCGGCAGCCGGCCGCTCAAGCTCGACGTTAGACATCCGAGAGCGATACACATGAGCTCCGCTAGCCAGTGGGCGTCTAAGACCGCAGTAGCGACCGCCGAATCGGTGGTTGCAGGAGACGCGGGCATTCTTGACGGCTGCAGACTCCTTGCGTCACTCGCGCACGATTTGGTCTCCGATTGGAGCCGCGATGAAGACTTCGTAGTATTTGGCGCAGTCGCGAGTGAAGGTGACAATTTTCCGGCCACGGTCGCTAGGGCGTATTGGAATCCTGTAGCCCTGGAACGAGAAGATCGAAAAATTGCCAATTTTGAAGCAACGTATCGGGAGCAGGTTCTTAAAGCTTGTCGCAGCGTGGTCGCTCGATTTGGCGCGCCGGCCTCGGAGGGCTCGGATGTCTAACCAAGCGCTCCAGGCGACGCCCCGTCATTGCTTCGCATGCCGGGGTGTCCTCGCTCGCCAAGCCTCACTCGGCGCGCCTGAGCTTCACCGTTAGAGGGCTCGGTGGCAACCAAAGGCCGCTTCGTGCTTCTGACCGTTGGTAGACTCATCCTCGGGGTAGCTGCGATCGCACGCGCCGTGGAACTCTTCACAACCGCGAATCCATTCCCTTCATGGATGGTTTCGGTTGCATTGCTGATATTCGGTGCAGGTTTGCTGTGGTGGGGGGTCGCAGGAGTGCGCGCCCTTCGCGGGAAGGGTTCCAATCCCGAAATGTTTATTAGCGACGCCGTTGCGGACATCGATCGGCGCGCCCCGTCAGGTCTAAAACCCCTTTGGATCGGCTTGCTGATAGTGGTTGGAATCATTGTGGTTTGCGTACTCTATGGCTCACTCAGCGCCACCTAACATTCGTTCGAAGGACCGTGATGCGTGCGGATCGCTAGGAACGTTGGAGCAGAGTCTCGTCCAGTAATCGGAGCAGATTCCATGGCGGGAACCGCTTGTGATTTTATGGACGAACTTGCGCGCAGGCAGCATGCATTTTGGCTCGGCATCCTCTTCTGGTGGATTGGTGTAGTGGTCGTCCTGAGCGTTGTAAGCGCGTACGTCAGCAAGGCACCTGTGCTGCTGCTGCAGGTTATTGTCTATGGAAGCATTATCATTGTCTTCTTTGCTCTGGGCAGCCGCGTTCTAGGCCTGCAATGCCCTCACTGCCACCGCGGCGCGGGAGCCATGCCGATGTGGCGCTACAAGTTTCTGTACTGCAAAGCCTGCGGAGAGCGCATCGAATGCCGGCAATCGGCGGGAACCAACTCTGCGTGAGGAGCGTGGTGTTGATGCCGGGGGGATATATTCATACCCCTTACATGCTACCCAGTAGGTCGTGCTAAAGAGCAACAGTTTGCGGCAATGAAGATTCAATACCCCAGGAGTCTGCCTTGGTTGGTACTCGCAGTGGCGGGGCTCTTTCTTCTCAATCCCCTGATGCTGAGGCAATCGATGAGAATCGGCGGCTGGTCGGTAGTGCTGTGTGCCGTGCTCTGTATAGTTTTCGTGAGCATCTACTTTTACCGGTATTCGATCGAAATCGATGACGAGTATCTCTCCGAGTCGGCATTTAGCGTCAAGCGCTATCGCGTCTCGGAGATAACAGAAGTCAATGTGGAAATCGGCAGGGGTGCACGTTTCGCCGGAGTCAAATTCCAGAACGGCGAAAAGGTGGGCTTCTCTAGCTCTCTTGTTGGATTCGACGAATTTGTCGCCCTGTTAAGGCAGAAAGCCAAGTTGGCCAAGCCTGCTTGGGAGTAGCGGAGGTTGCCTATACGTATATTCATGACAATGGCCTTAGTCGCCTTGAGCGTTCCCGCGACGGCAGGTCCGCTGTGTGGCGATACGACACCGAATTCCAGAGACCTCTTAACTTCCGAAACAGTGGACCGCAGTCCGGAGCGCCACGTCTGCGGGCGACCCGGTACTTGCGGAACAAGTGGTTGTTGAACGCGAGCGTCGAGCCAGTGTGACTACACCAAAAGCGCCGGTTGCTATCTCCTGGGATCAAGCCCGCAAATTGGTATTGCTGGGATCGGTGCGCACAATCTTGCGAACTAAGGGGCTGCAGTTGAGGCTAGTCTCGCGATCGGGCAACGTCTTCGTCACGGCAGAACCTACCGAGGGGGACGCGCGGCGGTTGGCCGACGTAGTGGATCCGTGTCACGTATTTATCGAGACATGGGAGAAGCGTGTGCAACGGGTTGACCACTAAACTCACAAGTTCGCTTACGTCTTATGATCAGAAGTTATCGATACCGCAGTCGTCGGGTCGTATGAATCGCAATTGTCCAGGTTGTGGCACCGTGATCCCATACATAGGCGGGTTGAAAGTGACATTGCGTGAAAAGGGGGACGTCTGGTATCGGCGATCTCCGCGACGACTCTACTGTAAGAGTTGCGGGCAGCAGCTAAGGGTCTTGATACAGCCAGTGGGTCACCTTTTGAATGCGGTAATGATTCTTGGTCTGGTCGGATACTGTGCATTTATCCTGCGACATCCACCGTCCTCTATTTGGTGGCTTGTGGGAACGGCTCTAGGCCTTGTGTTCGTGATAATTGCGCTAGGTAGATGCTTTCAAGTGTGGGGTGTCCGGTTCGCGCTGGCGTCAAAGAAACCCGGCGTCATCGGCAGCTTCGTTACACTGCGTCGTGCAACCACGGGTATGTATTCCATTCTTACGGTCCTCCCGGCGGCCGCCTTAGCTATCTTGGTTTACGCTCCGCCTCGTCTCACCCTGGCATGGGTCTTTTCGACCCCGCAGTCTCGCTCACTTGCACTCGTCCTCTCTGGACTGGCCGTGGGGTCGCTGCTGGTGGCCGTGCTTGTTCCTCGGGCGAACACACGCGCGGTTGTTCGACGCCTCATGATTCCAGCCGTCGCATTAGTCGGACTTGCCTATGCTTGGGGCTTATTCGCAGCCCTCTTCTACGCCCTTGGCCTCGGATATCTGTTGCTTCTTCAGAGGCAGTCGCAATGATCTCAGCGGGGCGAATTGCCATGCCGCCTTGGCAGCAACGCCGCCAACACGCGCCGCGGCAATAAGTCATACCTCAGTCCAGAAAGCCGGCCATGGCGCGCGTTCCCTCTGCACATGCATGCATAGGCGCTGCAACTCATGTTCGGTTACACGCAGATTTTTTTATGCGGGGGAAGCGTGGTGTGCACCTCGGAAACCGCGCCGGGGTCCATGGCCCCCGCGTAAACCCCATCAACTTCTCGCCGAGTGAACCCGTGTGCCGCGGGGCTGGCTCCGGCTCGGCCGGCTAAACGATCTCGAAACGCTCGGCGAACTGATCGATGCGTGTCGGCCGTAGTTTCCGGGTGCAGCCAGCGGGATATACCGCAGCTCGGTGCGGGTTCCGTGGCGGGGCACTTTTTGCAGGTTGGCTCCCCTTCGATTCGAAGGAAACTAAGGCCAGGCCAATGCTGGTCGTGGCTTACAAGGGGCTTACAGCGCTAGGTAGGTGAGTGCAACGTATCTCATAAGTTATTGATTTAATGCGCGCCCGGAGAGATTCGAACTCCCGACCCTCAGGTTCGAAGCCTGATGCTCTATCCAACTGAGCTACGGGCGCGAGGGTGCGATCTTACTGAGAATCCGGCCGGCCCGGTAATCGTGAGCAGTTCCTTGCTCGTGATACCACGACGCAATGCAGGCCGGAATCGCCTCAGGAGCGCGGCGAGCGCACGCGCCGCGCGGCGCCAATCGCAATCACGGCGAGGGCTTCTTCAGCCTGAGGTAACCGACGCCCAGGAGTGCGAACCACACCGGGGCGACGTATAACGCGACGCGCGTGTCGTCATCCCACGCCAGCAGCGCAGTCACAATCACCAGGAATGCCAGCACCACCCAGTTCGCAACCGGAGCCCCCGGCATGCGAAACGTCGCCGCCTTGGCGCGACCGGCGCGCACGGCACGCCGGTAGTTGCGATGCGACACCAGGATGATGCCCCAGGTCCAAAGCGCTCCGATCAGCGCGATGCTCGTCACCCAGATGAATACCTGCCTGGGCGCTGCGTAGTTCAGCACCACCGTGAGCAGCATCACTGCGGCGGAGACATGGATGCCCGCGGCGGGCACGTGGTGCGCGTTGAGCGCGGCGAAAGGGCGCGGGGCCTGGCCGCGTTGCGCGAGCGACCAGAGCATGCGCCCGGTGCTGAACAGTCCGCTGTTGCACGAGGAGGCCGCCGCGGTGATGACCACGAGCGTGATGATGCCGGCCGCTCCCGGTACACCGAGTTTCTCGAACACGTACACGAACGGGCTGACGCTTGGACTCAGCTGGTCCCACGGCACCACCGCCATGATCACGATGAGCGCGCCGAGGTAGAAGATCAGGATGCGAAAAATGACGCCGTTGGTGGCCTTGGGCAGCGCGCGTTGCGGATCCTGCGCCTCACCTGCGGTCACGCCGATCAGCTCGACGCCCGTGTAGGCGAACATCACGATCTGCATCGTGAGCAGCACCCCGACGATGCCGAAGGGCAGAAAGCCCCCGTGCGTCCACAGGTTGCTGAAGCTCGCGGTCGCCCCGAAGCTGCCGACGTGAAACACGAGCACGGCAACGCCTGCGACGATCAGCGCCACGATGGTCACCACCTTGACCAGCGCGAACCAGAATTCCAGCTCGCCGAACACGCGCACCGCGAGCAGGTTCGCGCCATAGAGCACCAGCAGTGCAATCATGGCCGGCAGCCACTGCGGCACGCTCGGAAACCAGTGACCGACGTAAATGCCGATGGCGGTCAGCTCCGCCATGGCCGTGGCAACCCACATGAACCAGTAGGACCAGCCGGTGACGAAGCCTGCGAACGGCCCGCAGAACTCTTCCGCGTAGGTCGCAAACGAGCCGGCCACGGGGCGGTAAGTCAAAAGCTCACCCAGCGCCCGCATGATGAAGAAGATCGCGATCCCGCCCAGCGCGTAGGCGATGAGCAGGCCGGGACCTGCGGCGTGAATGGCCTTGGCCGAGCCTAAGAACAGTCCCACCCCGATGGTTCCGCCGATGGCGATGAGCTGGATGTGGCGGTTGCGCAGATTGCGCGACAGATCCGTAGCGGTTTGCGACATAGGTGTTCTCTATCGAGGCAGTGAGGCGTTGGGTGGGACCTGCGACGCTGGGGCGAGCAGCGCGTAGCGCCGCCCCTGCGGCAGCTCGTATTGCGTGGCCATGGCAGCAAGACCAGCCGCGACGAGACTCGCCGCAACGCCCTGATCCGGGAGGCGGCCGTGGTGGAAATGCCGTAACCAGCGCGTCAGCGGCCCGTCACCATGGCCGGGCATCAGGACCAGAATGCGCGCGTCGCTTCCTTCCGCGCTGAACCAGCCGCCCACCGCCTGCGCGGGCCCTGCGCCATCGCTCGTCAGGATCGTGAACGGCGTGTCGAGCCCGTGATCGAGCATGGCAATCGTGGTCTCATCGGGATTCAAGAGGGCGAGCCGCTGATGTGCGGTGTCGGCATGGATGCGCCGCGCGAGCGCGGGCAGATTCTGCCAGCGATCGATGATCGGCAGTACCACGAGCGATGCCAGCACCAACGAGGCGGCATAGCCGGCGTAAGTCCAGACCAGGCTCTTTTGCACCTCACCCGCGCGCTGTGCGCGCGCGCCGAGCCAAACGGACACATGGGCCACGACGAGCAGCGCGAATACGGCGGCCCACAGCGGCAGCTGCGCAGCGGCGCGCGCTGCCGAGAAACCCGCAAGGCCTAACGCCAGCGCCCAGGCAATGAGCAGCACCAGCACCCGGGTCAGGCGTAACGCCAGTCGGTCGAGCGAGTTCGGCGAGCGCTGGGCTGCGTGAGCCCACAGGCCGGCCAACAGACCAAAGCCGAACAGCGCCGGTGCCGCGTAGATATCGCGCGCGGTGGCCGCGATCGACAGCAGCGCCAGGAACGGTAAGGTGGCGGCGAGGGCGAAGCGCCAGGCTGTCGCGGACGCATCCTGGCTGCGCCCGCCTGTCCAGGCCCGCACCAGCGCTGCGAGCACCACCACTGTCCAGGGCAACAGATACACCGGTAGCTCGAGGAGGTATTTGCCGGGCGGGTTGTGATGCCCGCTGGTGTAGTCGAGCGCGGCGGGAGCTGCGATGTGGGTGAAGCGCCCGATAATGTTGTTCCAGAACAGTGTGCGCAGCGCATCCGTGCCCTGAGCGGTGCGCGCCACCGCGATGAGCCAGGGCCCGATGATCAGCGCCTGCAGCGCAAATCCTGCGTACAGCTCCCAGCGGCGCAGCTCCGACCAGCGCCGCTCCCAGATGATCAGCGTCAGCAGCGCCAGCCCCGGCACCAGCCAGCCCGGTGCGCTCTTGGCCATGAAGCCGATCGCGGCCCCAAGATGCATCAGCGCGTAGCCGAGCGCCTTTTGCAGCCCGGCCGGCGCACGATAGCCGCGCCAGGCGCCCAAGAGCGCGAGCGCGCAGCCGGCCATCAGGCACGAGTCCGGCGCGAGCCAGACGCTTGCGCGGTAAGCGAGCAGCGCGCTCATCGCCACCAGCGCTGCAATCACTGCCGCCATGGCATCCGACTGCATGGCGAGCGCGAGCGCCCCGACACACAGTGCACCGATCAGGGCATACAGAAAGTTGGGCGCGCGGGCAGCGGCGGCGGAATCACCGAACAGCGACACCGCGCCCGCCGACATCCAGTACGACAGCGGCGGCTTCTCGAGGAAGGCCGTGCCGGCGAGCTGCGGCAGGGCGCGATCGCTCTGCAGGCTCATGCGCCAGGCGATGTCCGCTTCACGCGGCTCATCCGGGGTCCAAAGTCCGCGCCCAAACATGCCGGCCGCCCATAGCGGCATCAGCGCCAGCACGATCAGCACGAGCGCTGCGCGTGTGCTCGCCAGAGGTGGCGGCGGTGAGATCAACAGCTCCCCCGGAATCTGCGTTTGCAACGGGGGATTATGCGCAGGTCAGCTCGGCAGAGAGTAGCGCACGATCATGCGCACCAGGCGGGCGTGCTCGGCCGACCAGTGCGTGAATCCCTGGCACACCTGCCGCAGGCCCGCATCCGGCGCACCCTCGTCGTATTTCTCCGCAAACCGCGCTTGGCCGGACTCCTGTCCGGGCAGCACGCGGCTGGCGCTCCAGGGCGCCTGCGAGTCGGCCGCCTTGCTGAACAGTGCGATCTCAGTAACGCTGGCATTGCCGGGGATGCTGGCGCACAAGGTCACCGCGTTCGCCTCAGCCTCGCTGCACCCGGCGGCGCCGGGGGTCGCCTCCGCCGCGACGTTCGCCGCCGGCCGGCACGCGGCTACGGTGGCCATCACGACTACACCCTCGGCGCCGATCCTGCGCAACACACCGCTTTCGATCTCGGCCCGCTCGCTGCCGCGGGTGAGCTCGAGTTGATTGGCGGTGCGGCTGATCTCGGTCACGCGCGCCTGCAGCTGGCGCTGCAGCGCGTCCTGGGCTGCGCGCGTGCCTTCGGCCAGCCACTGCGACAGGGCAAAGCCGCACACTCCCGCTGCCACGACGATCGCGAGCAGGATCGCGCGCTGCACACGGCTCTTGCGGCGCTGGGTCGCAGACGGCGGACGGCTGGCGCCCTCACGCAGGCGCGCCGAGCGAAGCTGCAGGAACGACGCGGACAGCGTCGCGGTTCCGGCGATGACGGCGGCAAGTACTGAGTCGGACATCGGCATAGGCGCGCGGCTTGAGCCCTGGCGGCACGCTAGCATGCGCCCGCCCGCCGCTAGCGGCGGCAGCGCGCCAGACCTTTGAAAACGCGATCCCGGTCACACCATGCGTGTCACTTCGCGACGCTCACGTGTCCCATTTGATTCAAGCCAGCGGGTGAGCGGGCCGGTATCGGCTTTCAGCAGGTGCAGGCCGAGCTTGGAGCGTCGCCACAGGATGTCGGTGGCGCTGCGCGCAAATTCCTCGTCCAAGAGGTATTGCAGCTCGCGCTCATAGAGCTGCGGCAGGATCTCCTGGCCGAGAGCGGCGAGCGTTGTGGCGCCGCCGAGCACCCGCTCGATGCGCGTGCCGTACGCGTGCGCGAAGCGCAGGCGCATGCGCACCGGCAGCCACGGATAGCGCCGCTCGAGCGTGCGCAGGAACACGGCAAAACTGCCCTCCGGCAGGTCCCCGCCGGGAAGCAGTGCGCCGGCGGTCCAGGCGGGTGCGCGCAGCGAAAGCGGCGCGGCGAGCAGATTCACGGCATCCTCGGCCAGACGGCGGTAGGTGGTGATCTTGCCGCCGAACACGGACAGGAGCGGTGCCGGCGCCCGGTCGAGCTCGAGCGCATAGTCGCGCGTGACGCTCATCGGGTCCGTGGACTCGTCCGCGAGCAGCGGCCGCACGCCCGAATAACTCCACACGACATCGGCCGGCGTGATCGGCTGGCGGAAGTAGCGGTTGGCGAGCGTGCACAGGTAGGCGACCTCGGAGGCCTCGATGCCCACTAGCGCCGGATCGGCGTGGTAGTCGACGTCGGTCGTTCCCAGCAGCGTGAAGTCGTGCTCGTAGGGGATCGCGAACACGATGCGCCGGTCTTCGTTCTGGAAGATGTAGGCGAAGCGGTGCGCGAACAGGCGTGGCACCACGATGTGGCTGCCTTTCACCAGGCGCACCTGGTGCGCCGCGCGCACCGGGGTGGCGCTGCCGACGAAGTCGCTCACCCAGGGTCCCGAGGCGTTCACCACCGCGCGCGCCTGGACCTCGAAGCCCTGCTCGCCGGCACGCAGTGTCGCTACCCAGCCGCCGGCGTGCGCGCGCAGCCGCTCGCAGCGCGTGCGGGTCATGATGAGCGCGCCGCGCGCGCGTGCATCGAGCGCGTTCAGCACGACGAGCCGTGCATCGTCCACCCAACCATCCGAGTAGACGAAGCCGCGCCGGTAGCCCGGCTGCAGAGCCTCGCCGGCGATATGGGTGCGCAGATCCACGCCGGCGGAGGCGGCGAGGCGGGCGCGCCGGGCGAGGTGATCGTAGAGGAAGAGGCCAGCGCGGATCATCCAGGCCGGACGCAGGTGGGCGGCGTGCGGCATGACGAAATGCAGCGGTCGCATGATGTGCGGGGCTGAGCCCAGGAGCACCTCGCGCTCCTGCAGTGCCTTGCGCACCAGCGCGAAATGGAACTCCTCGAGGTAGCGCAGGCCGCCGTGAATCAGCTTGGTGCTGGCAGAGGAGGTGTGCGCGGCCAGATCGTCCTGCTCGACCAGCAGCACCGTAAGTCCGCGCCCGGCGGCGTCGCGGGCGATGCCCGTGCCGTTGACACCGCCGCCGACGACGAGCAGATCGCAGCTTGCGGGCGCCCCGGTCACGCGCCGCGCGGTGCCTGCGGACCGTAATAATCCGGATAGTCCTGGCTCAGTCCCTTGAAGCGGCGGTGTATCCACAGGTATTGCTCGGGCGCGATGCGCACCTGCGCCTCGATCAGGTGATTGAAGCGCTCGGTATCGGCCACCGCAGACTCACTCGGGAAGTTCTCGAGCGGCGGGTGGATGACCGCCCGGTAGCCCTGCGTACCCGGCAGACGCTGAAAGAAATACGGTAACACCGCAGCTCCGGTCATGCGCGCCAGGCGCGAAGTGAGCGTGTTGGTGGCGGCCGGGATGCCGAACATCGGCACCATCTGCGCGCCCTTCTTGCGATAGCTCTGGTCGGGCG
>DATBYD010000015.1:0-2437 GCA_036513855.1 Steroidobacteraceae bacterium
AACACGAGTAACCCCAGTACGAACCAGACGTTGGCGCTCGCGAGCAGCCCGTAGCTTCCGATCTCCGACGGGCGCAGCTGGCTTACGCCGTAGGCCCAGGAGCCGATGCCGAGGAACGGGAGAGCCAGTTGCGGCTGGACGCGCCCGATCGTCTGTCTACCGCGGTCGGCGGGCGCACGGAGCGGGAGGCGGTGCTTGGGAGGCGTCACCACGCCAACGTCGAGGTTCATTGGCTCGCCCGTTGCCGCAGTCGCGCCGCGCAGGAGACCGTGCTGGCGCCGGCGAGCACGAGCAGCACCCACGGATGCCAGGCGTCGGTCCAGATCATGAGTGCGCTCGCGATCGCGATCACGGCCAGGCTCACCACCAGCGTCAGCCCGGCCTGGGCCGCGTTCTCGCCGGTGTCGACCCAGCACATGACGGCGGCGCCCGCCGGAACGCAGGCGAGCAGGAGCGCGCCCGCTAGCGCCAGCCAATGCCACGGCGCAACTAACAGGAGCGCCGCGGCCATCACGCTGCAGGCGATGCCCGCGTGCGCGGTCCATTCGGTTCGCTGGATTCGCGGCCGGATCATCGGAGCTTCTTCGCGGGCACGCCCGCGTACAGCCCGCCGGCCTCGCAGTCCTTGGTCACGACGGCACCTGCGGCCACAACGACGCTGGCGCCGATGGTCACGCCGGGCATGATCATCACGCGCGCAGCCAGCCAGGAGCCGTCTCCGATACGCACGTCACGCGCCTCGCTCTTGCGGCCAATTTCGCCATCGGAACCGAGCGGGTGGATCGATGTCAGGATCAGCACCTCTGGACCCAGCAGGCAGTTGGAGCCGATCTCGATCCGTCCGTTGCCCTCCAACCAGCACCCCGCGGCGATCGACGAGCCGGTACCAATGCTGATCTGCGGCGCCTCGAGCCAGCAGTGTTTCAGCCCCCAGACCATCGCACCGAGCTTCACTCCGCCCAGGCGCAGGAGGGTACGGCGCAGCGCCAGCGGCAACAGCGGGGAGGTCACCAAGTGGCCTCGGCGCAGCCAGCGCAGCGACGCCCAAGCATCCTCGGGCAGCGCGCCGATCGCCGCGCCGTAACGGTGGCGTAACTGCTCGTCCGAGAAGGGCGGGACTCCGGCGGGAGTCATCGCGCATCCACCAGCTGACCCTGTCGCAGCCGTCGTGCCACGAGCGGCGCCATCACGCTCGCGGCCGCTGCCTGCGTACCGAGGTTCGCCCAGCCGACCGCAACCAGCCCCAGGTCCGGCAGCAGCACGAGGGTCGTGGCGAGCAGGGCAACTCCTGAAACGGCGAGAAAGCCGGCGAGAAGCCACACCCGCTGGTCGAGCCACGCCAGCGTGCTGTAGAGCGCGACGACGGCACCAAAGGGAGTACTCAGCCCCACCAAGCGCAACAGGGTGGTGCCGTGTGCCGCGTAACCGGCGCCGGCGAGTTCGAGCAGAGGATGCGCGCCGATCACACATACGAGAAGGGCCCCGAGCACGATCGCCGCCCACAGCAGCAAGCTGCGACGGATCAGCTCATCGTGGCGTGCGTGGGAACCGGCGATCTCGACCACCAGCGAAGACGAGACGTTCCACATCAGAAAGCTGATTCCCATCGAGATCAGCCACGGCAGCGTGAAATACGCGGCGGCTGCCGGCCCGAGCCGCCAGATGATCAGCAGCGGCATCAACTGGATGGTCGCGGTGGCGCAGATGTTGCCGACGTACTCGCCGGCGACGAACGAGAGCAGCCGTCGGCGACCCGGGAGCGTGCCATCCGTACCCTCAAGGGTCGGCAACACGCGGCGGAACAGCAGCTGATGCACGACGATCACGCAAACCGCCGCGGGCAGCACCCATGAGAGGACGATTCCTCCCTCACCCGCCAGCAGCGCGAGTAGCGGCAACAACGCGAGCTTGCTAACCGCGAACGAGACGTTTTCAACCGGGACCCATGGCGCGAGTCGCAGCGCCGTGAGCACCGAGTCCTGCAGCGCGAAGATCGCCAGTATCGGAACCGCAACCACGAACAGGGCTCGCGTGCCCCAGTCAGCGCTGAGGACGCTCGCGCTCAGGCCGCTGACCACATATACGATCCCGATCGCGACCGCGAAACCCGCCACGGCGAGATAGCCGCGCGAGATCAGCTGCTTACCGATCCGGCCCGCAGTCGGAAGCAGGCGGATGAACACGTTCGTGAGGTTGAGCTGGGCGATCGTCGCCAGCAGCGTGAGGGCGGCAACGGCGGCGGCGGCCCGCCCTACCTGCCCGGGCGGCTTGAGGTGCGCGGCCACAACCCAGAAGCCGAGTCCGAACGCATTGGTGGCAACGGTCGCCGTCATCAGTGACACCGCGTTGACGGTCAGCGATTTCCGCAGTCGCGGAGGTCTCATCTGGTCGACCGGTGGCGGCTGCGCAGGTATCTCATCGGGCCGGCGGCGATGCC
>DATBYD010000016.1:0-13940 GCA_036513855.1 Steroidobacteraceae bacterium
GGCCGCCATCAGCGTCTCCGCATAACGCACCGTCACCGGCAGGTTGCGCGGAAATAGCTGCTCGGCGCGCTTGAAGGTCGCCAGCGCCTCGGTCACATGTCCGGCCTTGGCCTGCGCCTGGCCGAGGGCGGCGTGCAGCAAGGTGAGGCCTTCGTGCTGCTGCACCAGAGGCGTGAGGATCGTCACCGCTTCTTCGGCGTGACCTTCGGCCATGAGAGCCACCGCCTCCCCGTAGCGGTTGCCGAGATCATCCTCGCCGTGCGCAATCTTCTGGGCGTACTGCGCGGCGAGGTCGACGTCGCCGATCGCTGTGAGCACGCGCACGCGCTCGCGAATCAGCGCATAGCTTTGCGAGTCCTTGCCCTTGCGGGGTGGAAACTGCGCGGCGCGCGCCCGCTGCTCGGCGATGCGGTCCGAGTCGACCGGGTGATCGATCAACATCGCCGGGATGTAGGTGGCGGCGAGCCCCTCGTGGCGGGCCATCTTTTCGAACATGTCGCCCATCCCGCTCGGATCGAAGCCCGCGGCGGCGAGGTAACCGATGCCGACTCGATCGGCCTCCCACTCGTTGTCGCGCGTGAAGTTGATCTCGTGCTGCACCGCCAGCCCCTGGGTAGCAGCCAGCGCGCCCTCGGTGGCCTGACCGCCGCCGGCGAGCGAGCCGAGCAGGATCGCGCCGATCATGGCGGCCGCGGTGACCAGGCTCTGCTTGGACTGGTCGGCGAGCATGCGCGCGATGTGGTGCTGGGTGATGTGCGCAGTCTCGTGACCCATGACGCCGGCGAGCTCCGATTCGGTCGAGGTCGCGAGCACCAGCCCGGCATTGATGAACACGAAGCCGCCCGACACGGCGAACGCGTTGATCTGCGTGTCCTTGATCACGAAGTAGTGGAAGTACTCCCCGCCCATGGCGCTCTGCGAGGCGAGCCGCTGGCCGATGCCGTTGATGTACTCGCTGACCTCCGGATCCTCGAGCAGCGCGTTCTGATCGCGCAGCTCCCTCGTCACCATGGCGCCGAGGTAGTACTCGTCGGTCTTCGACAGGTAGGTCTGCGCGGGGCTGCCGAGGTCGGGCAGATCGGTGCCATTTTGCGGGATGCTGAGCAGCGGTTGTGGCGGGGTCGGTTCGTCCGCGGCGGCCAGGGTCGTGGCGGCGAGCAGGGCGCTCGCGAAAAAGACTGGCAGGCGCGACATCATCGCAGTTGGACCGCCGCAGGCCGGGGGAGTTTCTCCATGATTACATAAGCTTACAAGCGCCACGGCGCCGGATCGGCGCGCGCTCCCCGAAGGGTACACCTAGAGTGTGTCGGAGGCGAAGTCGGCGAGGCGCGAGCGCTCCCCGCGCACCAGCACGATGTGGCCTGAATACGGCCAGCCGCGGAAGCGGTTGACCGCGTAGGTCAGACCCGAAGTCATCTCGGTGAGGTAGGGGGTATCGATCTGCGCGATGTTGCCCAGACAGGCGAGCTTGGTGCCGGGGCCGGCCCGCGTGATCAGCGCCTTCATTTGCTTGGGGGTCAGGTTCTGCGCCTCATCGAGGATCAGGAAGCGGTTGAGGAAGGTACGGCCGCGCATGAAGTTCAGCGAGCGGATCTTGATCCGGTTGCGCAGCAGATCGTTGGTGGCGGCACGGCCCCAGTTGCCGCCCTCCTGTGAGCCGGTCAGTACCTCGAGGTTGTCCATGAGCGCGCCCATCCACGGCTCCATCTTCTCTTCCTCGGTGCCGGGCAGGAAGCCGATGTCCTCGCCGAGCGGGATCGTCACGCGGGTCATGATGATCTCGACGAAGCGGTTGGTCTCCAGCGTCTGCATGAGGCCGGCGGCGAGCGCCAGCAGCGTCTTGCCGGTGCCGGCAGGACCCAGCACCGTGACGAAGTCGATCTCCGGATCCATGAGCAGGTTGAGCGCAAAGTTCTGCTCGCGATTGCGCGCAGTGATGCCCCACACGTTGTGACGCTCGTTACGGTAGTCGCGCGTCAACTCGATGGTGGCGGTGTCGCCGCTGATGCGGCGCACGATGCCCTCGATGCCCTCGGGGGAGTCCTCGAATACGCCCAGATTCGCATGCCACTCGCGCACCGCCGGGCCGGTGACCTCGTAGAAGGTTCGCTCGGCATCTTTCCATGAGCGCATGTCCTTGCCGTGCTGTTCCCAGAAGTTAGTCGGCAGCGCCGACACGCCGCTGTACAGCACGTCCGCATCTTCGAGCGTCTTGTCGCTGTAGTAGTCTTCTGCGTGCACGCCCAGCACCGCCGCCTTGATGCGCAGGTTGATGTCCTTGGAGACCAGGATGACGCGCGCCTCGCGCTGCTCGTTCTGCAGGGCAAGTGTCTGCGCCAGGATGGTGTTGTCGACGCCCTGGCCCGGCAGGCCCTCGGGCAGCGGGCCGGTGAGCCGTCGGATCTGGAAGAACAGGCGGCCGGTGGAGGGCTTCTTGCCGTGGTTGCCCGAGTAACCGCTCGGCAGCTGCAGGCCGCGGTCGATCTGCTCCTTGGTGGCATCGCGCATCATGTCGTCGAGGAAGCGGCTGACCTGGCGCACGTTGCGTGAGGCCTCCGACAGGCCGGTCTTGTGGGCATCGAGCTCTTCCAGCACCACCATCGGCAGGTATACGTCGTGCTCTTCGAAGCGGAAGATGGAGGTCGGGTCGTGCATCAGCACGTTGGTGTCCAAGACGAACAGGCGCCGTCCGGCGCGCGAGCGGCCCTTCACTTCCGCCGACTCGCCCGAGGCTGCCGTCGGACCCGGCTCATAAACGCTGCGCTGCTTCAAGTACTGCCTCCGCGTGCCCTGGGACCTTGACCTTGCGCCATTCCTGCTTAAGACGAGCGCTGCCGTCCAACAGGAAGGTACTGCGTTCCACTCCAAGGTACTTTCTACCGTACAGGCTTTTCTCCTGGATGACGTCGAAGAGTTTGCACAGCTTCTCATCGACGTCGGCGAGCAGCGGGAAGGGCAACGATTCCTTGGCCGCGAACCTATCGTGCGAGGCGACCGAGTCGCGCGATACGGCGACGATCTGCGTTGCGGCCTTGCGGAAGGCCTTTTCCAGGTCGCGGAAGTCCTGTGCTTCGCGCGTGCATCCGCTGGTCATGTCACGCGGGTAGAAATAAATGACCAGTTTCTTGCCCGCGGCGTCCTTCAGGCTCCAGGTGCCGCCGCCGTTCATGGGCAGCGAGAAGTTGGGCACTTTGCCGCCGGGTTTTAGCTTGGACATCGCTTCAGGATTTGACCGGTTCCAGGATGGCGTCGAGATTCAGCGAATCGCAGAATTCCATGAACTCCTCGCGCAGGTGCGCCACATGGATGCGGCTCGGCACGTTCACGATCATCTGCACGGCGAACATCGGAGCGCCGGTGTGCGCGGCCGGGTAGCTGCGGGTCGAAACTTCCGCGATGTCGATGCCGCGGGTGGCAAAAAAACCGGACAGCCCGGAGACGATGCCGCTTTGATCAAGGCACACGACGTCGATCGAATACGGCAGCATGTCCGTGCGCGGCGTGCGCGGCTCGGTACGCTTCAGGTGGATGCTGAGGCTGCTGGTGTCGGCGAGGCGCTTGAGTTCGGTTTCAAGCTTCGCCAGCGCGTGCCAGTTACCGGAAACCAGCAGCAGCATCGCAAACTCGTTGCCGAGGCTCGCCATGCGGCTTTCGCTGATGTTGCCGCCCGATTCGCTGATGACACGGGTCAGCTCGTGGACCATCCCTGTGCGGTCGCTGCCGATCGCCGAAACGGCCAGGTGCTGCTTCATCTTTGGAGGGGCGGTTGGGTTTACCGGCGGACGCTCGAGCGGGAGTGTACCGGGAGCGGCGATGGGTTGCGACCTTGCGCGCATCGGTTGCGGCCTTAAGGCTTGCTTGGGCGCAACTTTCACTCGTAACATCACCGGTTCCCCCCGCGCGCGTTTGAAGATCTCATGTTCTCAGGCAGCCTGGTTCCGATCGTGACCCCGATGCTCGACAGCGGCGCCGTCGACTTCGAAGCCTGGGCGCGGCTGCTCGATTTCCACGCCAGCAACGGCAGCCAGGGCGTCGTGATCGGCGGCACCACCGGTGAGTCGGCGACGCTGCGCGATGCGGAGCTGCGCGAGCTGACGGTGCGGGCGTGCGCGCAGCTGCGCGGCCGCCTCGCGGTGCTCACCGGCGCAGGCAGCAGCAGTACCGCGGCCACGGTCGAGCGGGTCGCCTGGCTGTCGGAGCTGCCGATTGACGGCATACTGCTCGTGACACCCGCCTACAATCGCCCGGCGCAGGAGGGGCTGTACCTGCACTTCGCCGCGGCAGCCGCGGCGGCGCGTAAACCGCTGCTGCTGTACAACGTGCCCGCGCGCACCGCAGTTGACATGAAGCCTGCGACGGTGGCGCGCCTGGCGCAGCTGCCCGGGATCGTCGGCCTCAAGGAGGCGGTGCCCGATGCCGCACGAGTGCGCGAGCTGGTGGCGCTGTGCCCGGCGCAGTTCGCGATACTCAGCGGGGATGACGCCAGTGCGCGCGCGGCGCTCGAGGCCGGCGCGCGCGGCGTGATCTCGGTTACCGCGAACGTTGCGCCGCGCGGGATGTCAGACATGGTTGCCGCGGCGCTGCGCCAGGATGCGGCCGCTGCGGCTCGGATCGATGCCCTCCTGAGCGGCCTGCATCGGGAGCTGTTTGTCGAGGCGAATCCGATCCCGGTCAAGTGGCTGCTGACGCAGATGGGCATGATCGGCGCTGCGGTAAGATTGCCGCTCACGCCGCTGGCACAGCAGTACCGGGCGGGCGTTGCGAGTGCGGCGCGCGCCGCCGGGGTGCTGCCCTAGAGCGCGCGGGCTTCGCGGGTGCAGGTGCGTTTTGTTGCCAAAATTGAGGATGCTGAATGAAGGCTGCCTGGCGAATTGTGTTGCTCGTTGCGCTGGTGTGTGGATCCGGCTGCCACATCTTCAGGGCGATCGACAAGAGGACCTGTCACGAGACGCAGCCCTACCAGCGCTCGCAGAGCGTGCCGTCGCTGATTATTCCGGCCGGAGTGGACGCGCCCGACAACACCAGCGCCCTGCGACTGCCGCAGCTGAAGGAGCCCGCGCCGCCGCCGCGTGGCTCCAAGGACCCCTGTCTCGATGAGCCGCCTTCCTTCAAGGTGCCGCAGACCCCGCGCGTGCCGCAGGCCTGACCCGGCGCTGAGCGCCGTGCCGGTGCGTTTACGGGTGCGCGGGGGCGGGCGCATGCTTTAAGCTCGCGCAAGTGGTTGATTGGAGAGGTGGCCGAGCGGTCGAAGGCGCTGGACTGGAATTCCAGTAACATCTTAACGGGTGTTCGTGGGTTCGAATCCCACCCTCTCCGCCACCTGCAAAAAGCGGCAGACTCAAATGGTGGCTCGCATCGGCTTCTCCGCGACGACCAGTCGTGAATCCCGTCAGGGCCGGAAGGCAGCAGCGGCAGCGGCGATGTCGGGTGCCGGAGCTAAAGCTGGTGCGGGCCGCCTCCAGAGCATGACAGCGAGGATCGGATGAGCTACACCGCGCTTGCGCGCAAATGGCGGCCGAAGAAATTCTCCGAACTGATCGGCCAGGAGCACGTGCGCCGCGCGCTGGTGAACGCGCTGGAGAGCGGCCGCGTGCACCACGCGTTCCTGTTCAGCGGCACGCGCGGGGTGGGCAAGACCACCATCGCGCGCATCCTTGCCAAGTGCCTGAACTGCGAGACCGGCGTCACGCCGAACCCGTGCGGGGTGTGCGCCGCCTGCCGCGAGATCGACGCCGGGCGCTTCCCGGACCTCATCGAGGTCGATGCGGCCTCGCGCACCAAGGTGGACGACACGCGCGAGCTGCTCGACAACGTCCCGTATGCCCCCGCGCGCGGGCGCTTCAAGGTGTACCTCGTCGATGAGGTGCACATGCTCTCGACGCATTCGTTCAACGCGCTGCTGAAGACCCTCGAGGAGCCCCCGCCGCACGTGAAATTCCTGCTGGCGACCACCGATCCGCAGAAGCTGCCGGTGACGGTGTTGTCGCGCTGCCTGCAGTTCAACCTCAAGCGTCTGCCGGCCGCCGAGATTGCGGCGCACCTGCGCCACATCCTCACCGAGGAGGGCGTGGAATCGGACGCCGCGGCCGTGGCGCTGATTGCGCAGGCGGCCGACGGCAGCATGCGCGACGCCCTGTCGCTGCTGGATCAGCTGATCGCCTTTGGCGGCGGGCGCGCAGTGGAAGCCGAGGCGCGCGCGATGCTGGGCACGATCTCGCGCGACCACGTGGTGCGCATCGTGGAAGCGCTGGCGCGCGCAGATACCGCGCAGCTGTTGCGCTGCGCGCAGGCGCTCGAGGAGCTCGCCCCCGACCACGCGCAGGTGCTCGATGAGCTGGCCGCTCTTCTGGTGCGGATCGGGCTGCAGCAGGCGCTGAGCAGCTATGCGGCCGATGAGCTGTACGCGCCGGAGCTGCTCGAGCGGCTGGCCGCAGTGCTCACGCCCGAGGACGTGCAGCTGTTCTATCAGACGGCGATCACCGGCCGGCGCGACCTGGCGCTCGCCCCCGAGCCGCGCAGCGGCTTTGAGATGACCTTGCTGAGGATGATCGCGTTTCGCCCCGCCGCAGCGGCCGTGCAGCAGCGTCCCGCCGCCGCGGAGCCCAGGCCCGGCAGCCCCGGCGCAGGCACTGGCGCGCCCGCCCCGACGCCTGAGGCGACCGAGTGGCCGGCCCTGCTCAGCCGCCTTGAGCTGTCCGGTGCCGCCCGCCAGCTCGCCAGTCACTGTGTGTTCATCAGCCGCCAGGGCGCCCTGGTGCGCCTGGGACTTGACCCGCGTAATCAGCTGCTGCGCACCGGCGCGACCGAAGAGAAGCTCGCACAGGCGCTGTCGCGCCATTTCGGCGCGACGGTGCGGCTGGAATTTCAAAGCGCCGCGGCGGGGGTTGCCGACACCCCGGCCCAGGTGCAGCTGCGCGCCTCCGAGGCGGAGCTCGCCGCCGCGCGGCGCACGTTCGAGGAGGATCCGGGTGTCAAGGGACTGCGCGAGCGCTTCGGCGCCACGGTGCTCCCGGAGACCGTGCGGCCGGTAAAATGACCCACTCTCACTTAGCGGCGCTGGGCGCCTGACAGGCACGCTCTCATGGCAGGTAACTTCAACAACCTGATGAAACAGGCCGCGGCCATGCAGGCCAACATGCAGAAGGCCCAGGCGGAGATCGCCAGCATCGAGGTCATCGGTGAGTCCGGCGGCGGCATGGTCAAGGTCACCATGAACGGGCGGCACGAAGTGAAGCGCGTGCAGATCGAGCCGGCCGTGGGTGGCGAGGACCGCGAGCTGCTCGAGGATCTGATCGCCGCGGCCGCCAACGATGCGGTACACAAGCTCGAGGCGCGCGTGCAGGAAAAGATGGCGAGCGTCACGGCGGGGCTGCAGCTGCCGCCGGGGATGAAGCTGCCGTTCTGATGAAGCATTCGCCCCTCCTCGCCCGGCTCATCGACGCCCTGCGCACGCTGCCCGGGGTCGGTCCGAAGAGCGCGCAGCGCATGGCGTTTCATCTGCTGCAGGAAGGACGACCGGGGGCACGCGCACTCACCGAGGCGCTCGGCGCGGCCCTGCAGGCGGTGCGCCGCTGCCAGCGCTGCCGCATGCTCACCGAAGGGGAGTTGTGCGTGATCTGCGCCGCCCCACAGCGCGATGCCACGCTTCTGTGTGCGGTCGAGTCGCCGGCCGATGTGGTCGCGATCGAGTCCTCCGGCAGCTATCGCGGACGCTACTTCGTGCTCATGGGCCACCTCTCGCCGCTCGACGGCATCGGACCCGAGCAGCTCGGTGTCAGGGAACTCGACGCCATACTCGCCGAAGGCGGCGTGCACGAGCTGATTCTTGCCACCAACTCGACCGTCGAGGGCGAGGCGACTGCCCATTACCTGAGCGAGCTGGCGACGCGCCGCGCGATTCGAGCCAGCCGCATCGCTCACGGCGTGCCGGTCGGCGGGGAGCTCGAGTACGTCGATGGCGGCACGCTCGCGCACGCACTCGCCGGCCGCCAGTCGGTCGGCTGACAACCGCGCGCCGCACGGACTTGCCATCATCCGCTCAGCGCGCCCGTTGCGGGCCGCGTGCCGCGGTGAGCTCCTCACGCAGCCGGCGCAGCCGGCGGTAGCTCTCGTAGCGGCGCGGGTGCAGCGCGCCGCTCTCGACCGCGGCGCGCACCGCGCAGCTGGGCTCGCGCATATGCCGGCAATCGGCGAACCGGCAGCCCGGCGCCAGCTGCTGCACTTCGGGAAATCCGAGCGTGCGCTCATCGAGCGCCTCCACCGCCGGCACAAAATCGCGTACCCCCGGTGAGTCGATGAGAGCCGCGCCGTTGGCAAGCTCGAACAGTCGCGACGCGGTGGTGGTGTGGCGGCCTTCCTCCTCGCGCACCAGCGCGCCGATCTCGACCTGCGCCTGTGGCACCAGGCGCCGCACCAGCGAGGACTTGCCAACACCGGATTGCCCGACCAGCGCGGAGCGTGCGCCCGGGACGAGCGCTGCGCGCAGCGCATCGATGCCGCTGTCATTCGCGGCCGAGCAGGTCAGGGCCGCATAGCCTGCCTGCGCGTAGGCACCAAGTTCAGCGGCGAGTGTCGGATCGGCCGGCAGATCGCTCTTGTTGACGATGAGCGTCGCCAGCATGCCAGCGGCGCTGGCCGCGCACAGGTAGCGGTCGGCGACGAACAGGTCCGGGGCCGGCAGCGGGGCGAGCACCACGACCAGCTGCGTGAGATTGGCTGCCACAGCTTCCGCTCCGCCGCGCCGGTTGGCGCGCCACAGTGCGCTGCGCCGCGGCAGCACCTCCACGACGTGCACTTCCTCGTGGTGCGCATCGAGGCTGCAGCGCACCTCATCGCCGCACACCGCACCCAGCGCCCGTCCGAACGGACGCGCCTTCAGCTGCCGCCCGTCGTGCGCGCGCACGATCAGGTGCCGCCCGAAGGCGGCGATCACGCATCCAACCAACGTCTGCTTCATTGCAAGACGGCCTGCGCCCGTCTGTTACACTTAGTTTCCTTCGCCCGCAAGACACGCTACCACCACTTACCCTGACATGCCGAGCGGCGACTACCTCATCTGGATCGATCTGGAGATGACGGGCTTGAAGCCCGACACTGATTCCATCATCGAAATTGCCACCGTCGTGACCGACCGCGAGCTCGGCATCGTCGCCGACGGGCCGGTGCTCGCGATCCACCAGAGCGAGGAAGTGCTCGCGCGCATGGATGAATGGAATCAGCGTCAGCACAGCTCCTCGGGGCTGCTGGCGCGGGTGCGCGCCAGCCGCGTTACGCTCGCCGAGGCGCAGTCGCGCACGCTCGAGTTTCTCGCACCGCTGGTGGATGCCGGCAGCTCGCCGATGTGCGGCAGCAGCATCTGCCAGGATCGGCGCTTCCTGGCGCGGTTGATGCCCGACCTCGAGCGCTTCTTCCACTACCGCAATCTCGATGTCAGCACCCTCAAGGAGCTGGCGCGCCGTTGGGCGCTGCCGGTGTCGGAGAGCTTCGTCAAACAGGGCACGCATCTGGCGCAGGCGGACATTCACGAGTCGATCCGCGAGCTGCGCCACTACCGTGCGAAGCTGTTTGCACCGGCCTGGGCGGGCAGTGGCAACTGAGGCCGCAGCGCGGGTGACGCACCGCGGTGGCTGTCATTGCGGCGCGGTCGCCTTCGAGGTGGACGCGCCGGCGCGCATCACGGTCAGCGACTGCAACTGCTCGATCTGCCGCATGAGCGGCTTTCTGCACCTGATCGTGCCGCGCACGCGCTTTCGTCTGCTGCGCGGCGCGGCGAGCCTCAGCACCTACACCTTCAATACCCGCACCGCGCAGCACCTGTTCTGCCGCCACTGCGGGGTCAAATCCTTCTACGTGCCGCGCTCCAACCCCGATGGCTACAGCGTCAACGCGCGCTGCCTCGAGCGCGCCACCATCGAGCAGCTGCTGATCGAGCCATTCGACGATAACGAGCGGGCGAGCTCGGAGGCGAACATCCGCGATCTGTCGCGGCCCTGAATATCAGGCGGACTTGCCGAGCGCCGGTGTCTGCGCCAGGAACAGCCAGGTTTCCACCACCGTATCCGGGTTGAGCGACATGCTCTCGATGCCCTGCTCGAGCAGCCAGCGCGCAAAATCGGGGTGATCGGACGGTCCCTGGCCGCAGATGCCGACGTATTTGTGGCGTTTGCGGCATGCGCTAATGGCCATCGACAACAGCTGACGTACCGCCTCGTCGCGCTCATCGAAAAGGCGCGCCACGATCGCCGAATCGCGGTCGAGCCCGAGCGTGAGCTGCGTCATATCGTTCGAACCGATCGACATGCCGTCGAAGTAGTCCAGATACTTGTCGGCGAGCAGCGCGTTGGTCGGCAGCTCGCACATCATGATGATCGTGAGGCCGTCCTTGCCGCGCTCGAGTCCATTCTGCGCCAGCAGCTGGGTGACCTGGCGCGCCTCCTCCACGCTGCGCACGAACGGCACCATGACCTGCACGTTGCGCAGGCCCATGCTCTCGCGCACGCGCCTGAGCGCGCGGCACTCGAGCTCAAAGCAGGGGCGGAAGGTTTCATCCACGTAACGCGCTGCCCCGCGAAAGCCGAGCATCGGGTTCTCCTCGTGCGGCTCGTAGGCGGCCCCGCCGATGAGGTTCGCGTATTCGTTGGACTTGAAGTCCGACAGGCGCACGATGACCGGTTCGGGCGCAAATGCCGCGGCGATCTGCGCGATCCCTTCCGCGAGCTTCTCGACGTAAAAACCAACCGGGTCGGAGTAGCCGGCCATCTGCGTGCGGATCTGCTGCTGCACCTCCCCGTCGAGGCGATCGAACTCGAGCAGCGCGCGCGGGTGCACGCCGATCATACGATTGATGATGAACTCCAGGCGCGCAAGTCCCACGCCATGGTTCGGGATGGCGGCGAAGTCGAAGGCCCGGTCCGGGTTGCCGACGTTCATCATGATCTTGACCGGGATCTTCGGCAGTGAATCGAGCTCGATCTGCTTGCGCTCGAACTCGAGCAGGCCCTCGTAGACCTGCCCGGTGTCGCCCTCGGCGCACGACACGGTGACTTCCTGTGCTTCGCGGATGCGCTGCGTGGCATCGATGCAACCGACCACCGCCGGTATCCCCAGCTCGCGCGCGATGATGGCCGCATGACAGGTGCGGCCGCCGCGGTTGGTGACGATGGCCGCCGCACGCTTCATGACCGGCTCCCAGTCCGGATCGGTCATGTCGGCGACCAGCACGTCTCCTGATTGCACGCGCGCCATCTCGCTGGCGTCCTTGATGACGCGCGCGCTGCCAGCGCCGATACGCTGTCCGATGCTGCGTCCGGTGACCAGCACGCGCGAGTGCCCCTTGAGCGCGTAGCGCTGGATGGTACGGCCGGCGCGGCTCTGCACGGTCTCCGGGCGCGCCTGCAGGATGAAGATCTCGCCGCTCGCCCCGTCGCGCGCCCACTCGATGTCCATCGGACGCCCGTAGTGCTCCTCGATGATCAGCGCCTGGCGGGCGAGGGTGACGAGGTCTTCGTCGCCAAGACAAAAGCGCTGTCGATCGGCCTGCGGCACGTCAACCGTCAGCACGCGCTCAGCCGAGCCGGCCGGCGCGTAGATCATCTTCACCGCCTTGCCGCCGAGATTGCGGCGCAGTACCGCATGCTTGCCGGCGCGCAGCGCCGCCTTGTACAGGTAGAACTCATCGGGGTTCACGGCACCCTGCACGACCGTTTCGCCCAAGCCCCAGGATGCGGTGATGAACACCACGCCGCGAAAGCCCGAGTCGGTGTCGAGCGTGAACATGACCCCGCTCGCGCCAAGATCGCTGCGCACCATGTGCTGAACGCCGGCCGAGAGTGCTACCGCGCCGTGGTCGAAGCCCTGGTGCACGCGATAGGAGATGGCGCGATCGTTGAACAGCGAGGCAAACACCTCGTGCAGCGCCTTGAGCACCGCCGCCTCGCCGCGCACGTTGAGGAAGCTCTCCTGCTGGCCGGCGAAGGAGGCGTCCGGGAGGTCCTCCGCGGTGGCAGAGGAGCGCACCGCCACGGCGATGTCGCGCCCCCCGCTCATGCGGCGCAGCTCGTGCGTCACCGCCTCACCGAACTGCGCCGGCAGGGCAGTCGCCAGGATCCACTGGCGGATGCGCGCGCCGCTGGCGGCAAGCTTGTGTATGTCATCGACGTTCAGGGCGGCCAGCTCGGCGCGGATACGCTCATCAAGCGCGTCCTGCTGCAGGAACTCCCGATAGGCCCGGGTGGTGGTGGCGAAACCTCCCGGCACCTTGACGCCAAGTTTGGTGAGCGCGCCGATCATCTCGCCGAGCGAGGCGTTCTTGCCGCCGACGCTCTCGATGTCGTGCATGCCGAGCTGCTCGAACGGGACGACGTAGGCGTTCAACGCTACTCCTGGTCAAACGGGCGACGGGCGCTTGCTACGCTGCGCGCGCGGTGAAACACTGCGGACACCTCGCACCGGGCCTGATGAGTCACCTGCCACCGTGAGCCGTCGAACCATTTTCTTCGTGTCGGACCAGACCGGCGTGACCGCGGAAACGCTCGGCCACAGTCTCATGACGCAGTTCGAGGGGCTGGAGTTTCGGCCGGTGACTTTGCCATTTGTGTCGAGCCTTGACAAGGCGCATGAGGCGGTGCGGCGCATCGAGCGCGCCGCGCAGGAGCAGGGCGTGCGCCCGATCATATTCAGCACGCTGGTGCAGGATGAACTGCGTGATGTCGTGATGAAGGCGAATGGGCTGTTCCTCGACCTGTTTTCCGCATTTGTTGGTCCGCTCGAACGTGAGCTCAACACGCGCTCCACGCATCGCGCCGGCCGCGCGCACGGCATGGCCGATCTGGCCGCCTACACCACGCGCATCAACGCCACCAATTTCGCGCTGGCCAACGATGATGGCTCGGGCGGGGACTACGGCCACGCTGACGTGGTGCTGGTGGGCGTCTCGCGCGTGGGCAAGACTCCGACCTGTGTATACATGGCGCTGCAATACGGGGTGTTCGCCGCCAACTATCCGCTCACCGAGGAGGATCTGGAAGCGGGCAAATTGCCGGCAAAACTCGACCCGTTTCGTGCCAAGCTGTACGGACTGACCATAAGGCCGGAGCGCCTGCAGCAGATTCGCAACGAACGCCGCCCGGACAGTCGCTACGCCTCGCGACAGCAGGTGCAGTACGAGCTGCGCGCCGCGGAGGCAATGTTCGCGCGTCTGGGCGTGCCCTCGCTCGACACCACCGAGTGCTCGATCGAGGAAATCGCCAGCCGCATTCTGAACACCAGCGGAATCGAACGCCGGCTGCGACCCTGACGGCGCAGCTGCGTATTGTTGCACGTAGCGCACGCTGCGTGTGCGCGATCGCAGGGTCGCACGAAACTTGCAAGCGTCCGCAACTTGCGCAAGCACACAAATTCGCACTCCGATCGGCTTGCAGCGCAAGCCTCGTGCGTTATAGTCGGGGCGTGCTCTGCACCGATACACAGACAGTCGTTTCCTGGCGCGCCCGCCCGCGCAGCTTTGTTGCGCTGATGGGACTGTACGAGAGCAACTTCATCCGCCTCGGCTGGCTCGCCGGAGATCTCAAGGCGCTGGCCGGGCGGTGCATCTCGAAGGTTCGCGGAGACTGTGACCTCGTTCTCAGCATCACCGAGCGCTCCCCGTACACCAGCAGCTTCATCCTGACCTACCTGCTGGCCGATGCGCGCGGGGCGCAGCAGTACCCCGACATGCGCGTGCGTATCTACCATGACGCACATCTCGTCGAAGCGCAGCAGTGGGTGGGGGCTAACGCCCGGACCGAGCTCAAGGGCTTGCGCGCTTGCGCGGAGCGTGAACTGGGTCAGCGTTGGGCCCGCAACATGATGTTAAACAAGTGGCTGGAATATTGCGTGGAGCGAGGTCATCGCTTCTCATCCAGCCGCGCGGAGAGCCGCACCGGCGCTTGAGAAGTGGCGGG
>DATBYD010000017.1:0-2736 GCA_036513855.1 Steroidobacteraceae bacterium
ATCGACACCACCCACCCGTTGTCACTGCGCATGCTCGGGATGCACGGCGCGGCCTTTGCCAACTACGCGGTGGACGATTGCGACTTCCTCATCGCGGTCGGTGCGCGCTTCGATGACCGCGTGGCGGGCGTGCCGGACAAGTTCGCCAGGAACGCCAGGCGCATCGCCCACCTCGACGTCGATCGTGCCGAGGTCAACAAGGTCAAGCGCGTGCACTGGAGTCACCTCGGCCGGCTCGCCGCGGCGTTGCAGGCGCTTACAGCGCACGGCCGCGAGCAGCAATTCCGCCGCGACTTCGCGGTCTGGATCGCCGAGCTCGCCGAGCTCAAGCGCGTCTACGCGATGAACTACGACCGGGCGAGCCCGCTCATCCAGCCGTACTACCTCATCGAGGAGATCAACCGCCACACGCGCGGCGCGGCTATCATCACCACCGGGGTCGGGCAGCACCAGATGTGGGCCGCGCAGTACTGCGACTTCACGACGCCGCGCCTGTGGCTCACCTCCGGCAGCATGGGCACCATGGGCTTCGGTCTGCCGGCGGCGGTCGGCGCGCAGATCGCGCAACCCCAGCGCCTGGTGATCGACATCGACGGCGATTCGAGCATCAGGATGAACATCGGCGAGCTCGAGACCGTCACGACCTACGATCTGCCGGTGAAGGTGGTGGTGCTCAACAACTTCGGCGACGGCATGGTGAAGCAGTGGCAGAAGCTGTTCTTCAAGGGCCGCCTGTCGGCGAGCGACCGCTCGCTGCACAAGAAGGATTTCGTCAAGGCGGCGCAGGCCGACGGCTTCTGCTACGCGGTGCGCCTCGAGCGCAAGCAGGACGTACCGCGGGTGGTGGCCGAGTTCCTCGCCTTCGCAGGACCTGCCTTCCTCGAAGTGATGATCGACCCGGACGCCGGCGTCTATCCCATGGTCGGTCCGGGGCAGAGCTACGAGGAGATGATTACCGGCGACTTCATTCCCTCGCGGCGCAAGGTGGACATCAAGGCGCCGGGAGCGTCGGAGATGTTCTAGATGGAGGAGCACGGCCACGCGCACGGACACCGGGGGCACAGCAGCGGTTTTCACTGGCTCGACATCAGCCTCGCGCTGTCGGCATTCTTCGTCAGTCTCGTCTCGCTGGGGCTCGCCATTCACAACGGCAGGACGATGGAAAAGCTGGTCGCGGCCAACAGCTACCCGAATATCGAACTTGCCTACGGCAACACCTTCGACTTCCACGACGGGCGCGGCGTTCGCTCTGGCGTCTACGTGTCGCTGGAGAACACCGGCATCGGGCCGGCGCGACTGCGCGCCGTGGAGCTCAGCTTCGCCGGCCGGCCGGTGGCCAACCTGCACGCCCTGCTCGACGTGTGCTGCACGCAGGAGCCGCAGGCAGCGCTGCCGAAGACCAACTACTGGTTCTCCGGAGACGTGCGCGGCGTGATGGTCAAGGCCGGCAGCGACGTCAGCCTGTTTGCCTGGGCGCAGGCCGCGGAGGATCCGCGCTGGCCGCGCCTGGAGCAGGCGGTGGTGCATGGCAGGATCGGCGTCCGGGTGTGCTACTGCTCGGTGTTCGACGATTGTTATCTGCGCGACATCGGGCACCGCGAGCCCGAGCGGGTGAAGGCCTGCCCGATGCCTGCGGTTCCCTATGCCGGAGGCTGACACGGCGGCGCAAGCGGCAAGCAGCTGTGCGCACGAATTAAGATTACGTACGAGGAGAGCGATGAAGTACCTGCATACCATGGTGCGCGTCACCGACATCGACGCCTCGCTGAAGTTCTACTGCGACGCCCTCGGGCTCAAGGAGCTTTCGCGCCGCGACTATCCGCAGGGGCGCTATACGCTGGTGTTTCTCGCCGCCCCGGGCGACGAGTCCGCGCAGGTGGAGCTCACCCACAACTGGGACCCGGAAGGCTACGGCCCCGGCCGCAACTTCGGCCACCTGGCGTACGAGGTGGAGGACATCTACGCCGCCTGCCGGCGCCTCGCCGAGCACGGCGTCGCGATCCTGCGGCCGCCGCGCGACGGCCGCATGGCCTTCGTGCGCTCACCCGACAACATCTCCATCGAGCTGCTGCAGCGGGGCGCGGCGCTGGCGCCGGCGGAACCCTGGAAGTCGATGGCCAGCACCGGCAGCTGGTGAGGCCGGACCGATGGCTGAGGTCCGCGGGCCATGAAATTCTTTCCGAGCCTGCTGATCGCGGCGGTGTTCGCCACGCTCACCTTCGCCGTGTGGGCGTACCTGAACCGGCCGACGCGCGAGCCGCCGTGGCCGGCGGTGATCCAGGGATTCGCCTTCTCGCCGTTTCGCGCCAACGAGGACCCGACGCAGGGGCAGATGCCGACCGACGCCGAGATCGACTCTGACCTCGCGCTGCTCGAGGGGCACGTCAACGCAGTGCGCACCTACAGCGTCGAGAAGACGCTCGCCGACATCCCCGAGCTCGCCGACCGGCACGGTCTGAACGTCACGCTCGGCGCCTGGCTCGACAGCCACCACGACAAGAACGAAGAGCAGCTGCAGACCGTCATCGACCTCGCCAACACGCACCAGAACGTGGTGCGGGTCATCATCGGCAACGAGGTGCTGCTGCGCGGTGACCTGCCGCTCGTCGACCTCGAGGGCTATCTCGACCGTGCGCGCGCAGCGATCGGCCCGCCGGTGGGCACCGCCGAGACCTGGCACGTGTGGCTGGCGTATCCCGAGCTGGCGCAGCACGTGGATTTCATCGGCGTGCATCT
>DATBYD010000018.1:0-4647 GCA_036513855.1 Steroidobacteraceae bacterium
ATCGTCGGCGGCAGCGTGCGGCGCTTCCAGGATTCGGTGCGCATTACGGTGCAGCTGGTGGACGTCGAAACCAACCGCCAGATCTGGGGGGACACCTACAAGGGCAAGCTGGATGACATCTTCGACATCCAGGAGCAGGTCGCCAAGCAGATCGTCGAAGCACTGAAGTTGAAGCTGTCCTTCTCCGAGAAGGTCTCGCTGACCAAGCGCCAGACCGTCAACGCGCAGGCCTACGATCTGTACCTGCGGGGCCAGGACTATCTGTACCGCCTGACCAAGCGCAGCGTCGACCATGCAATTCAACTCTTCGAGCGGGCGATCGAGCTCGACCCGCGTTACGCAGCCGCCTATGCGGCCTGTTCGAGCGCCTACGGGCAGATGTACCAGTATTTCGCCCGGGACGAAAAGTATCGCAACCGCGCTCAGGAAATGAGCTTCAAGGCGCTCATGTATGACGGCAACCTGCCGGAAGCCTACACCGCCATGGGCCTGTCCTACTTCATCTGGGGAAAGCTCGATGAGGCGAGTGCCTCGAGCCGCAAAGCCATCGAGCTCGCCCCGGATGACTTCGTCGCGCACTGGACGCTCGGGCGCATTCATTTTACCAACGGTGAGTTCGAGCAGGCCTACGCACTCTTCCGGCGCGTGATCGATCTCAAGGCGGCGTTCATCTCCGGTTATGCGGATCTCGCCATGACCTGCGACAAGCTGGGGCGCACGGCTGAAGCGCGCGCGGCACGCGACCAGATGCTCGAGCGGCTGCCGAACTACATCCTGCAGAACCCCGACGATTCGCGGATGCGAATGTTCTACGCGGTCACGCTTGCCGAGGCGGGCCGCAAGGAAGACGCCATCCGCGAAGGTTCCAACGCCATCGAGATAAGCCCTGACGACCCGATGATGCTCTACAACTGCGCATGCCTGCACGCGCGGCTGGGCGAAACGCAGCGCGCACTGGACTTGGTGCGGCAGGCGATTGCCCGGGGCCACCTGAATTTCGGCTGGATGAGGAACGACCCGGACATGGCGTCGCTGCGCGACAACCCGGAATTCATCGCGCTCACCAGCGGCTAACCGGCCACGCTCGCGCAACCCTCGACCGGATACCCGGCCTCGCGCCAGGCACGCATGCCGCCGTCGAGCGCCACGGCGCGCTGATACCCGACTTCCCGCAGTGTCGCGGCGGCGAGCGTCGAGATCTGGCCGAGCTCGCAATACACCAGCACGCGCCGGGTCGGATCCGGCAGCTCCTCGTTGACGCGCAGCTCCAGTTGTCCGCGCGGCAGGTGCCTCGCCCCGGGAAGGTGCGCGCGCTCGAATGCCTCACGCTCGCGCACGTCGAGGATGATCAGATCCGGGTCGCGCGCTTGCACATAGTTCCTCAGGTCGGCGAGCGACATGAACGGCACTTTCAGAGCCGCGGCAGCCAGCAGCTGCGCGATGCTCTTGCCGCCGCTCATGTTGACGCGCAGCGCTTCCGTGAGGTGCGTCGGCGCGCAGAGGTTGAGATTGCGCATCATGTCGACGAAGGTGCGGCGGTCGCCCGACTGCAGGCGCGGATTGCCCGCCAGTTCTTCGCCTATGCTCGAGTGAGCGCGGCCCTTGTATTCGTGCGCCGGGAATACCTTGAGCGCGGGTTCGAGGCGCAATACGCGCTGGAACAGGCTGTCGTAGAGCGCCTCGGGATCACCGCTCGGCAGATCGGTACGGCCGGTGGCACCCATGAGCAGCGTGTCTCCGGTGAACACGCGGTCCTCGACGACGAGGCACATCGAGTCCGCGGTATGCCCCGGCGTGTGCAGGACGTTCAGGCGCAAACCTCCGACGGCGATCAGCTCGCCGTCCTCGACGCGGATGCCCACGAACGGCGCCGGACTCGCCCGGTGCATCACGACCGGCACGCTCATGCGGCGCGCCAGCTCCGCGGCGGCGGAAAAATGGTCGGCGTGCGTGTGAGTATCGATCAGGTAGCGTATCTGCAGCCCGTGTCGGGCCGCCAAACCCAGGTAGCGGTCGAGCTGGGTGATCTCCGGATCGATGACCACGGCGCCGCAGGTGTCCGCGCAGCCGACCAGATACGAGCGGCAGCCGCCGCTTGCGATCGATTCGAAGATCACGGCAACCCCCTGGTACCCGCCGCTCAGGCGGCGTTGCCGGATCTTACCCCGGCCATACGTCGATTCTCACCCATTGCAGGTCCGGACGATCTATCGGCAGTTCACCGTGTCCAGCCGATGCATACCGCGCCCAGCGCGACGGCGACGCAGACCAGCACGCGCCGCCGCGTGAGACGTTCGCCGAGGACGACGCGACCGAGCACGGCAGAGAACACGATGCTCGTCTCGCGCAACGCCACGATCGGGCCCGCCGTCCCGAGCGCGAGCGCGGTGATGATGGCCGCATAGCTCGCCAGCGTCAGGATTCCGCCCGCCAGGGCCTTCCTCGTCTCGGCGGCGCGCAGATCCACCGCGATGGCGCCCCTGAGCAGCACGAAAGCGGCCGGCAACAGCACGCCGTAGATGAGGAAGATCCAGGCTGCATAACCTTGCGGATTGCCGGCCAGCCGCACCCCGATGGCGTCGGCCGGTACGTAGCAGGCGACCACCATCGCGGTGGCCACGGACAAGGCGAGCGATTTCGCCTCCGTGCGCAACCTGCCGACCGCAAGACTCGCGATGCCGAAGGAAATCAGGGCGATGCCGAGCAACGCCGTGTGGCTCGGGCGCTGACCCATGAGCACGAACCCGCCGACGGTTACCAGCACGGGCACGCTGCCCCTGACCACCGGGTAGACCTGTGCCAGCTCGCCGTGCTGGTAGGCATAGGCCAGGAGGATGCTGTAGGCGACCTGCAGCACCGCCGAGATGCCCAGATACAGCCAGCAATCCGACCGCGGCAGCGGCAGCAGCAGTATCAGCGGGATGGCCGCCGCCGTCGTCGCGAAGCTCATGATCGTGACCGACCACAAGCGGTCGACGCCGCTGCGCAGCACCGCATTCCAGGTCGCATGCAGCAGCGCGGCAAACAGCGTCAGCGCGATGATTGCCGGCCTCATGCGTCACACGTAAGCGTCATGGCCTGTGGCCGCTGGCGGGGTCTAGTTCTTGAGCTTGTAGCCGCTCTTGAATATCCAGCGCACCAGCAGCAGGCACAGCACCAGGAATGCCAGCGTCGCGGCGGTGCTCGCGATCACGTCTACGTCCGCGACCCCGAAGAAACTCCAGCGAAAGCCGCTGACCAGATAGACCACCGGGTTGAAGAGCGTGATCTTCTGCCACAGCGGCGGCAGCATGCTGATCGAGTAGAAGGCCCCGCCGAGGAAGGTGAGCGGCGTAAGCACCATCAGCGGCACGATCTGCAGCTGCTCGAAGCTGTTCGACCACACACCGATGATGAAGCCGAACAGGCTGAAGCTCACCGCTGTCAGCACCAGGAAGCCGGCCATCCACAATGGGTGCACAACCTGGTAGGGGACGAACACACGCGCCGTCACCAGGATCAGGATGCCGAGCATGACGGACTTGGTGGCCGCTGCGCCCACGTAGCCGAGCAGCACCTCGACATATGACACCGGCGCCGACAGCAGCTCGTAGATCGTGCCCGACCACTTGGGCAGGTAGATGCCGAACGAGGCGTTCGAGACGCTCTCGCTGAGAATCGACAGCATGATCAGGCCCGGCACGATGAACGCGCCGTAGCTGACGTGATCGATCGCTCCCATGCGCCGGCCGATCGCGGCACCGAAGACCACGAAGTACAGTGAGGTCGACAGCACCGGGGAGGCGATGCTCTGCATCAGCGTGCGGAACGTCCTCGCCATCTCGAAGCGGTAGATGGCGCGGATGGCGTGCACGTTCATGTGCGCGCCCGCACCAGGTCGACGAAGATGTCTTCGAGCGAGCTCTCGCTCGAGTGCAGATCCCTGACCTCGATGTTCAGCTCGGCGAGCGTCTTCAGCAGCGCGGGAATGCGCGTCTCGCGGCTGTGGGCATCGAATGTCAGGACCAGCGCGTGGCCATCCGCGGACAGCGCCAGCGGATATCCCGACAGGCCCGGCGGCGGCTGCGTCAGCGGTTGCTGCAATTGCAGCGTCAGCTGCCGCTTGCCTAGCTTGCGCATGAGCACCGTCTTGTCCTCGACCACGATCAGCTCCCCCTTGCTGATCACGCCGATACGGTCGGCCATCTCCTCGGCTTCCTCGATGTAGTGGGTGGTGAGGATGATGGTGACGCCGTTCTCGCGCAGCGCGCGCACCATCTGCCACATGTCGCGGCGCAGCTGCACGTCGACGCCGGCGGTCGGCTCGTCGAGAAACAGGATCGTGGGCTCGTGCGCCAGGGCCTTGGCGATCAGCACGCGGCGCTTCATGCCTCCGGAGAGATTCATGATCCGCTCGTCGCGCTTGTCCCACAGCGACAGGTCGCGCAGCACCTTCTCGACATAAGACGGGTTGGGCGCTTTACCGAACAACCCGCGGCTGAAGCTCACCGTGTCCCAAACCGTCTCGAACATATCCGTAGAGAGTTCTTGCGGCACGAGACCTATCTTCGCGCGGGCCGCGCGGAAGTCGCGGATGATGTCGTGGCCGTCGGCCTTGACGACGCCGCTGGTCGGGTTGACGAGGCCGCAGATGATGCTGATCAGGGT
>DATBYD010000019.1:0-3501 GCA_036513855.1 Steroidobacteraceae bacterium
GTTCAGCTCGCACACGTCCGCGGCGGTCCGAGCTCCCACGGTCGCGCCCGCCGCGCAAGCTGCTGTGGTTGCCGGCGCCCACGCCGTGGCGCTGCTGCGCTCGCTCGGCATCGACACGGCGCAGCTGGACAGCGCACACGACTATCCGCCCGATACGATCCGTCACCTGATCGCCAGCGCCCCGCGGCGCGTCGCACTCGGCAGCACGCCGGAGCAGATTGGCGCGGCACTCGCGCTGTGCAAGCAGTACGCGGCCGACTGTCAGCCGCGGGACTATGCCGATGAGAGACTGCGCCAGGTGACGCTCGCGCCGTTCGAGCTCGACGCCACGCCGGTGAGCGTGCGCGCCTTCCGGCAGTTTGCCGACGGCGTGCAGTACCTCACGCACGCCGAGAAGGTGGGTTTCGCCTACGCCATGGCGCCCGGCAGCGACCGTCACGAGCAGCGCGTGGCCGGCGGCAGCTGGCGCAACGCGCTGAAACAGCGGCCGCTGGACGATGATTCAGCCGTCGTCGGCGTCAGCTTCCAGGATGCCGAGGCCTACTGTCGCTCGAGGAGCTCGCGCCTGCCGAGTGAAGATGAGTGGGAGTACGCCGCGCGCGGACCGCAGGACAACATTTTCCCGTGGGGTGATGACTTCGGTCCCACGACGCGTTCGATGAACATTGCGCCGCACGTGACCGACGGACCCGTCGGCGGCATCGGCGACCGCTACCGCGGGCTCTCCGGGAACGTCTGGCAATGGGTCGACACCCGTGGAGTGGGCAGTACCCGGGTCCTCAAGGGCGGCTCGTGGCTCGAGCCCAACCCCGCCAACAAGCGAGCCGCCACGCGCCGCTACGAGCTGCCCGATCGCGCCGATGCGGACAGCGGCTTCCGTTGCGCACGCACATTGCCGGTCTGGCCGGACGCGGACGTGTGGATGGCGCGGCTCCAGTAGCCGGGCCGAGCTCGCAGAACTCCGGCAAGCCGATTTCTTAACAGGGCGCTCCCGGGCACCGCCCTATGCTGTGCGCTCGTTGCGTGTTTGCGGAGAGCGACGGTGAGCGAGCCCGGAATCGGCCTTTTCGTTGTTGGCGCTCTGTTTACGCTCTATGTCGTGGCAGCCACCTGGCGCTCGAAGGATGCCGGCTATCCGCAGACGGGCGACGAGCGCGCAGTGCACGGGCACACGCCTCCGGCCGAACGGCGCATCGTTCACTGGTGGCGTGCACGGCGGCGCGCGCGCTCGTTCGACAACTGAGGCGTGGCCGAGCCGCTGCAGGACCGGGGGTCGGTACTTGCCGTCCCGCGGCCCCGACGCGAGGCGTGCGGTCTGCAGCGGCCTTAAGGGGGTGACATCAGCGTTTCGTGCGGCGGTATGATCAGGGGCCAAGGCACCGCCGCATCAAAAGGACAATTTGCCATGAGCCGCCCGGATTCGACCAAGAGCCACGACACACACGACGCGTCCCGCCGGCCGCTGATTACGCCCACGGACCTGTCGGCGACCGCGACCAAGGAAATTTCCGGCGCGATGAATGCCATTCTCGCGGACGTCTTCGCGCTGTACGTCAAGACCAAGAACTTCCACTGGCACCTGAGCGGCCCGCACTTTCGCGACTACCATTTGCTGTTCGACGAACATGCCGACCAGATCTTCGCGATGACCGACGCCATCGCCGAGCGCGTCCGCAAGGTAGGCGGCGGCACGCTGCGCTCGATCGGCCAGATCGCCGCCATGAAGAGAGTGTCCGACAACGACGCGGAGTACGTGGAGCCGTCCGACATGCTCGCCGAGCTGCGCGAGGACAACAAGGCACTCGCGGGGCGCCTGCGCGAGGCGCACAACGTGTGCGAGGAGTACCGCGACATCGCGACCGCGAGTCTCATCGAGGTGTGGATCGACGAGACGGAGCGGCGCACCTGGTTCCTGTTCGAAGCGGGGCGTCGCGGTGATTCCGGCGGACGTTGAGATCGCGCGCGCCGATTGACGATCATCGCCTAAGGATCAGGGCCCTATATAAGGATCAGGGCCTATATAAGGAGTGGCGACTGCGCGGGAGTAGCGCCTGCGCGGCGACAACGTCCGACCAGCGGCATGGGGTCGGTGCGACACATCGAGTTACGCTCGCTCAAGCATCATGCCCCAGTGCCACGGGGATCCAGGCAGCTCCGGAGTTCGTATCCAGCGGAACCCCGCTGCCTTTCCCCATTGCCGGCATTGCTCCGGCGACGGCCGGATCTCGAGCGGCGGGCCGCCCGGCGTGGTGGCGTCAGGCTTCCAGTGCAGGACTCCCAGGATTGCGCCAGGGCGCAGCACGCGGTGCGCCTCCCGCACAAGGCTGAGCGGATCTTCCAGGTGGAGGATATTGAACAACATGACATACGCTGTTGAGCACGCGGCGCGCGCGCTACCGCCACAAACGAAGTCGCGCTGCTCCGCAACGACGTTGTGGACGCCGGTCCGCCTGGCTCGTTCCGCAGTAGCCGCAACCATGAGCGGGTCGATGTCGAGTGCATACACCGTCCCGCACGCGCGGCGCGCGGCCGGGATGGTGAACGTGCCGTAACCGCAGCCAAGCTCGAGCACATCGCCCGACAAGTCGCGACAGCCGAGCGCCTCCAGAATTTCCTCAGGATCAAAGAAGCGCTCCCACTGCTCGAGCGGTGGCATGCCACTCTCCCGGATCCTCGCCAATGAGCTCGCTCCTCATCGCGTTTTGCGAGGGGCAGGGCCGGGCATCACCCGGGTGTTGACTGGCCCACCTCGAGAACCACGCGAAACCGGGCCTTGCCGCTCATCATGCGCTCGTACGCTGCCTGCGCCTGTTCCAGGGGAAAGACCTCGTTCATCGACGTGATCTGATGGCGCTGGCTGAAGAGCAGCGTGTCTTCCGAGTCTACCCCGGTTCCGGAGTACCAACCCTTCACCGCGGCCCGTTTCGCCAGCAGTTCCAGCGAGTTGACCGTCAGCGCGCCGACCGCACCGATGACCATCAAGGTACCGTTCACGCCGAGACCGCCCACGATGGCCTGCATCGCCGCAGCGTCGGTCACTGTCGCCAGTATCGCCCGGGCGCCGCCCAAAGCGCGCAACGCAGCCGCCGGGTCGCCGGCGGTGCTGTCGACGTATTCGTGTGCACCGAGCTTGCGCGCCAGCTCCTCCTTGTCTCGTCCACGGTTCACGGCGACGACGCGAAACCCCAGGCGCGCGGCGAACTGAACTCCGAGATGACCGAGGCCGCCGACTCCGTGGATCGCCACCAGTTCTCCGGGGCCCGCGCCACAGTGCCGCAGCGCGTTGAAGGTCGTGATTCCGGCGCACAGCAACGGGGCGGACGCGACCGGGTCGAGCTCGGCCGGTACGTGTGCGAGTGCGCTGGCATGGGCGAGCATATGCGTGGCGTAGCCGCCGTCGCGGGTCACTCCAGTGGCGCCCTGGATATTTTCGCAGGCGAAGGCGTTATCGCGGCGACAGTGGCTGCAGAAACCGCATGCACCGCTGAACCAGCCCACCCC
>DATBYD010000020.1:0-2439 GCA_036513855.1 Steroidobacteraceae bacterium
CTGCACAAGTACAATGAGGTGATCATGAAGCGCGTGAGCGGTGCAGCCGTGCATCCACAACCGTGACGGCAGGCGCGGACACTCGATGCAACCGCCAGTGATGTCCACCCGCAGCATCGTCGCCACCGCCGCGTGCCTGGCGGCCGCGCTCGCCGCAACCCCGGCCGGCTCACAGACGCCTGCGCCATTCGATGCCGCGTGTACTGCCACACCGCAGCCGGCCTTCTGCGCCGCCGTGAGGGGTGTGCGCGCGCAAGGGTGGCCGGCACAAACCCGCTCCGAGGTAATGGCCACGCATGGCATGGTGGTTACGAGCCAGCCGCTGGCCGCGCAAGCCGGCCTGCAGGTGCTCAGACAGGGCGGCAATGCCATCGACGCCGCCGTGGCGACCGCGGGCGTGCTGAGTCTGGTGGAGCCGATGAGCGTCGGCGTGGCCTCCGACATGTTCGCCCTCATCTATATCGCCAGGGATCACCGCGTCTACGTACTGAACTCGAGCGGCACGGCCCCCAGCGGGGCGACGCTCGCGCACCTGAACGAGCTCGGCTACCACGCCGATCCGCACAACTGGGGGCCGAGCTCGGGGATGCCGACCTACGGGATTCTCCCGGTGACGGTGCCCGGCGCGGTATGGGGCTGGCAGGCCGTGCTCAGCCGCTTCGGCAGGCTCACCTTCCGCGAGGTTCTCGAGGCCGCCGCGCGCTACGCGCAGGACGGCTTTCCGGTTTCCGAGCGCATCGCCGCCGAGTGGCAGCTGCCCAAGGCGCTGCCACTCAAGGGCTGCTGCACTCAGCTCGACCCGCAATCGGTGAAGACCTGGTACCCGAACGGGCAGCCGGTCTCGCCCGGGCAGATCTTCAGCAACCCCGACCTGGCACGCACCTTGCGGCTGCTGCAGGCGCACGGTGCCGATGTCTTCTACAAGGGCGAGATCGCGCGGGCGATCGTCGCCCGATCGACCGCGCTCGGCGGCACCATGACGCTCGCGGATCTCGCCGGCTATCACGGCGAATGGGTCGAGCCGGCGCGCATTCGCTATCAAGGTTACGACATCCTCGAGCTGCCGCCGCCCTCACAGGCATGGGCGGCGGACGAAATGCTCAGCATCCTGCAGGTGTGCGTGCCGCAGTGGCTGCCGCACCAGACGCTCGCCGCGCTCGGGCCTGCAGATGCCAGGTACTGGCATCTGCTCATCGAGGCCAAGAAGCTCGCCTACGCCGATCTGTACCGCTACAACGCCGATCCGGACTTCGTCGCCGTTCCGGTGAGCGAGCTGCTGTCGGCGCAGCACGCGGCATCGCTGTGCGGCAAGGTCGATCCGCAGCACGCCTCGACGCCCGGACCGCGCGGCAATGCCGAGCTCTCCGGCGGCACCATCGTGCTTTCGACCGCCGATGCTGAAGGCAACATGGTTTCCTGGGTCAACAGCAACTACGAAGGATTCGGCTCCGGCATCACGATTCCCGGCTACGGGTTCGTGCTGCACAACCGCGGGGCGCTGTTCACGCTCGATCCTTCGAGTCCCAACGTCATCGCGCCTCACAAGCGACCCTTCAACACTCTGTCGGCGGGTTTCGTGCTGCGCGACGGTGCCCCGCTCATGACCGTCACGCTGATGGGCGGGGACATGCAGGCACAGGGTCACGCGCAGCTGCTCGTCAACCTGTTCGATCTAGGCGCCAACCTCCAGGCGGCGACCGACATGGCGCGATTCAGGCACAGCCAGGTCCCGAACGTGCTGAATCTCGAGACCCCGCTCTATGATCTCGTCGGCGCAAAGCTCGCCGCCATGGGGCACACGGTGCGGGCCGTCGACGGGGAAGGCATGGGCGGCAGCCAGATCATCATGGTCCTCGGCGATCCCGGGCACGGCTACTTCCGCGCCGGCTCGGATTTCAGGAAGGATGGCGAGGCAGTCGGCTGGTAAGGTAGTGTTCGCCCCAGCTATGCGGCTCACCATCATCGGACAACAGGCATTCGGCAAGAGCGCGCTCGAGGCGTTCCTCGCCCGCGGCGCCACCGTCACCGGCGTGTTCTGCGCCCCGGAGAAGCCGGGCGCCAAGCCCGATCCGTTGCGCGCGGCGGCCGAGGAGCGCGGCCTGCGGCTCTTCCAGCTGCCTTCACTGAAAACTCCGGAGGCTGCCGCGGCCATCGGCGCGCTCGGGGTGGATCTTGCGGTGATGGCCTACGTGGTGCAGTTCGTGCCGCGCAATTTCATCAGCGTGCCCAGGCACGGCACGATCCAGTACCACCCCTCGCTGCTGCCGCGCTACCGCGGGCCGAGCTCGATCAACTGGCCGATCATCAAGGGAGATACACAGACCGGGCTCACCATCTTCCGTCCGACCGAGGGACTCGACGAAGGTCCGATCATCCTGCAGCGGACGGTCGACATCGGTCCGGACGACACGCTCGGCAGCGTTTATTTCAATCACCTGT
>DATBYD010000021.1:0-3562 GCA_036513855.1 Steroidobacteraceae bacterium
GCTCACCCGCACCGGCGAGCTCGCCCCGGACGTGGTGCTGCTCGACGTGCGCATGCCCGGCATGGACGGCCTCGAGGCCGCGCGCCACCTCAATGTACTGGAGGAGCCGCCGGCGGTGATCTTCACCACCGCCTTCGACCAGTACGCGGTCGAGGCCTTCGAGACGCACGCGGTGGGCTACCTGATGAAGCCGGTGCGCCCGGAGCAGCTCGCCGCGGCGCTGACGCGTGCCGGGCGGCTGACGCGCGCGCAGCTGCAGAAGCTCGCCGCCGGCGAGGCGCGCCGCAGCCATATCGCCGCGCGCCGCCGCGAGGGGCTGCGGCTCATTCCGCTCGAGGAGGTGCAGTACTTCCTCGCCGACCAGAAGTACACCACCGTGTGCCACGTGAACGGCGAGGACCTCATCGAGGACTCGCTGCGGCTGCTCGAGAGCGAGTTCGGGCAGGCGTTCGTGCGCATTCACCGCAACACGCTGGTCGCGGTGCGCTACCTCGAGCGCATCGAGCGCAACGCCGAGGGTCAGTACTTCATGCACCTGCGCGGCTGCGCGACGCCACTGCCGGTGAGCCGCCGTATGGCCGGCGAGCTCAAGGAGCGCTTCCGGATCTGATCGGCAGGAGGCCGCTCTCCACGAGCACCGGAGGATGGCGGTGATGCGTCGCCTGCTCCCAGGCATAGGCGAAGCCGAGCAGGTCGCCGTCGCGGAAGGGGCGTGCCGAGAACTCCATGCCGAAGGGCAGTCCGCTCTCATAGAAGCCGCCGACCACGACCACCGCGGGAACGCCCAGCATGTTCACCCAGCTGGTCGCTGAGTGCGGCCCGTCGGTGACCTTGCCGTCCTGGGGCATCGTCTCATCGACCGGCGGCATCTGGCTCGCCGGATAGACGTAGCCGTCGAGGTGCAGCCGCTCCATGGTGTCGAGGTAGTCCTGCAGCGTACGCCGGCGCGGACCCCAGTAGTTGCGCTCCGCGTCCGGATCCGTCTCGAGCGTACGCTGCCTGATCTTGATGTCCCCGTATTCGAATTCCGCCTTGCTCGGCTCGGTGCCGATCATGGGCGCACCGAGCGGTGCGCCCATCACCCGCTCGTAGTCGGCGCTCGAGCGGTACTCCGCGGGGCCGAATTCCTTCAGGAACAGGTCGGTGCCTTCGCGCCCATACGCATAGGTACTCACGCGGGCCGCCGTGTGGGCAAAGCTTGCCGGCAGCACGGAATCATCCATGACGACCGTGGCACCGAGTGAGCGCAATTCCTCGAGCGCTTTCATGAAGGCCGCGCGGGTGCGCGGATCAAGCGCCACGGCCTCACTGGCCGCCTGCTTCGCGGCCGCGACTTCCGGTACGACCACCGGCGTGCCGCGAAAGGGAATCCCGATGCCCTCCAGCACGAACGCCGGTACACCGAAGCGCTTGCCCCGCAGCGCGTCGCGCTTGAGATATTGCAGGTATGGCCCGGGCTGGGCCTTGCTGGCTGAGCCCTGGGTGAGCGGATCGAGCGGGTCCTCACCCGCCATCACCCCGAGGGCGACCGCCGCGTCGGACACGGTACGGGCGATCGGCCCGGTGTTGTCGAGTAACCAGTCGAGCGGCGCGATGCCGGCGATGCTGACCAGTCCGCGTGTCGGGAAAACACCGATGAGCGCGCTGGTCGCGGCCGGCATGCGGATCGAATTGCCGGTGTCGGTGCCGTTACCGAGCACGGCCAGGTTGCCCGTCACAGCCGTGACCGTCCCTCCGGAGGAGCCGCCGGGGGAGAAGCGCACGTCGTAGGCATTGCCGGTGCGGCCGAAGGAGCTGCTGCGACTGGTATCGGAGTTGGCGAAGTCCGGCATGTTGGTGTGACCGAGGATGATCGCTCCCGCGGCGCGCAGGCGCGCGACGATCGTGGCATCGCGCGGCGCAACCAGCTCGTGACCTGCAACGACGAACCCCTCCCAACCATCGGTCGTCACCTTGCCCTGGATGCTGGTGTTGGCCTTGATGACGATGGGCACTCCCCACAGGGGGCCATGGGCCGCGGCGCCCGCCGCGTCCTCGCGAGCCGCCAGCGCACGCGCCTCGGTGTCGAACACCTGTTCCATCGGTTTATAAACGCCGTTGTACCGGGCAATGCGCGCCAGATACCAGTCGACGACCTGCGAGACGGTGTACTTGTGCTCGGCGTAATAGCGGTGCAGCTGCGGGATGGTGACCTCGATCAGGTCGCGATCCATGGCGCTGGTCGCAGGTGTCGCAGGTGTCGCAGTTTGTCGCGCGGATACAAGCGACACCAGCGCCAGGGTCAACGCACACGCGCCGAGCAGCCGCTGAAGGATTGGGGATTTCACGGCCGGCGAGCCTTTCGAGCTGGAGGATGGGGTTTGGCGCATTAGCAACAAGCGCGCCCGACGTTCTGCGACTTGCATCTGCCTATATAATAACGTAATAACACCACGGTGCCGGTGAGCTGTGCTCATTCAGGCGACAATCAATAAGGGGAGCGACACCATGATCTCGAGAACGGCAGCAATGATCGCGCCGGCGATCGCGATGGCATTGGGGTTGGCGCTCGTCGAGGGCGCGTACGCCGCCGGCGCCGCGAGCAGCGACGCCGGAGATCAGCTCGCCGAGGTGACCGTCACGGCGGAAAAACGTACCTCCACCGTGCAGGATACTGCCGCGAGCATCACGGCGGTGTCGTCAGAAGAGATCGCCGACCGTGGCATCGTGGACTTCAACTCCCTCGCCCAGTCGGTACCCGGCATCTCGATGCGCACGTCCGGACCGGGGCAGACGGAATTCGAGATGCGCGGCCTGAACTCCGCTGGCGGCAACACCTCGCAGGTCGGCTTCTACCTCGACGAAACGCCGCTGTCGTCACCGGCCTCGGCGCAGCTCGGCAAGGAGGAGATCGACCCCACTCTCTACGATCTCAACCGAGTCGAGGTGTTGCGTGGTCCCCAGGGCACCCTGTACGGCTCGAGCTCCATGGGCGGCACCGTCAAGCTGGTGCCCAACGCTCCGCAGCTCGGCACCTTCGCAGCCTCGGGCGAGACCGACGTGTCCTACACCGGTTCCGGCGGCAGCGTGAACGAGAAGCTCAACGGCATGGTGAACCTGCCAATCGGAGATACCGCGGCGTTACGCATCGTGGGATCACAGCTCTCTGACAGCGGCTGGATCAAACGCCTCGTCATCCAGGACGGAGCGGTTGTACCGGACGCGGGAACCTTTCCGTTCGTGACGCGACCGGCGAATTTCTACACCGCGCCGCTGCAGGAGGAGATCGACGGCGCGAACACCACCACCATCTCCTCGGCGCGTGCCTCGCTGCTGTGGCAGCCGGTTGACAGCCTGTCGATCACGCCGATGGTGATGTGGCAATTGACCCAGCAGGGTGCCCCGGACGCCGTCGACGTGAATGGCAATCCGACCCACCCGAGCGTGCCGAGCACCGAGGCTCACTGGGAGATCTTCGATTCGGCCGAGCCGCAGCGCGACCGTTTCACGCTCGGCAGCCTCAAGATCGAATACCAGACCCCCTGGGGCTTCCAGATCACCTCGGCCACGGCGGACTGGAACC
>DATBYD010000022.1:0-6186 GCA_036513855.1 Steroidobacteraceae bacterium
CGTCATTACGATCACCGGCAACTCGGGATGCGCGTCATGCACCCGGCGCAACAGGTCGAGTCCCGACTGTCCGGACATCCGGATATCGGTAATCAACACATCGGGGGTGTCGTTGCGCAGTGCCGCGAGTGCGGGCTCCGCGGCGTCGAAGGCCTTCGGCAGCATGCCGCCATTCTTCAGCGCGCGTTCCAGCACCCAGCGAATCGATGTGTCATCGTCAACGAGCCAGACACGCAGTGGTTGTGCATTCATTCGGTAGCCTCGAGCGGGAGTAACAGTGAAAAAACGGTGCAGCCGGGACGGCTCTCGAACTCGACGATGCCGCGGTGGCGGGTGACGAGATCCTGGGCGACCGCCAGCCCCAGGCCGGTGCCATTCGGGCGGCTGGTGACCAGCGGATAGAACACGCTGCGGGTCAGCTCCGGCGGGACGCCGTGCCCGTTGTCCTCGATCTGCAGATTCGCCACCAGGCGATGGCGCTCGGTGCCGATATTGATGTTCGACAGCGCGCGCGTGCGCAGGGTGACGTGGCCGGCCGCCGGCTCCACGGCCTGCAGCGCATTGCGCGCCACGTTGAGCAGCGCCTGGATGATCTCGTTGCGATCGAACAGGCCGTTTGGCAGGCTCGGGTCATAGTCGCGGTCGATCACGACGCCCGACGGGGCCTCGCTGCGCAGCAGGTGGAACACGTGCTCGCACAACTCATGAATGTTGACCAGCGCCATCTGCGGCGGGCGCGACGGGCCGAGCATGCTGTCCACCAACGCCCGCAGGCGGTCGGCCTCGTTGATGATGACGGTGGTGTATTCCTTCAGCGCGCCATTGTGCAGTTCGCGATCGAGCAGCTGCGCCGCACCGCGCAGGCCGCCGAGCGGATTTTTGATCTCGTGCGCGAGCTGGCGAATCATCAGCCGGCTGCCATCGAGTCGCGACAGCATTTCGCTCTCGCGCGTGATGCGCTGGCGCGTGCGCGCGTCAGCCAGCTCCAGCAGCAGGTGGGTTCCCGTGACCTGGCCTTCGAGCGGCGTCGCGGTCACGTCGACCACCACCGGATCGCGCTTGCCGGCCAGCCCGGTGGGCGTCAAGAGGATTTCATGCCCGGCGCAGGTCTCGTTGCGCTCGAGCGAGCGGCGCAGGATGCCGTCGAGAGCCATCGGGTCGGCGAACAGTTCGGTGATGGGCCGGCCGCGGGCTTTATTCAGCCCGACCGCGAGCAGATCCTGCGCCCCGACGTTGGCGTAGACCACGCACAGGTGGCCATCGAGCACCACGACGCCGGTGGACAGTACGTCCAGCAGCTCCGCCGGATCGAAGTGCGACAGCGGTGAGGGCGCGACCTGCTCAAGTCCCACCGCGCGCCTCCCGCAGGGCGCGCCGCCGCGGCCGCTGGTGTGGCGTCAGTGCCCGCGGGCGGGCGAGGTCGGCGACAGCAGCGAGGGCTGCTGCACGTAGAAGGTGACCGGGGCGGCGCGGCACACCTGCTTGCCGTCGGCATCGTGTACCGCGACGTTCACGGTGTGGGCACCGCGCTCGGGCGCCGTCACCTGGTAGCGGCCGGGAGCCACTGCTGCCAGCTCCGCGCCATCCACCGTCACCGTGAGGTCGTCCCCGGCCCGCAGGCCCGGCGCGAGCTGCACCGACACCGGCACCGACTCGGGAGCGAAGAACGAAGCCTCGGACGCCGGCTGCGCGATACCGCAGGACTGGTAGGGCGAGTTCGGGTCGGTGTTGGTGGCGGTCGCCTTCGCCGCCGGCGGGGGCGGCGGCGCCGGGGTCGCGTGGTAGGTTTGCGCCGACTGCAGCTGAATCACCTGCGCGCCGGGTTGCGGGGTATCCGAGTAATGCACCACGCCCTGGGCGTCTACCCAGCGATAGGTCGTAATCGTCTGCGCCACGACGATGGCTGCAGCCAGGGGCGTCAGTACGGCCAGTGCCGCCAGGGTGATTGGGACTGAGCGTTGCATCGGCCGCAAGCATAGCCCCCGGGGGGCCCGGCGCACAAAAGCGTTTCTCGGCGCTGGTGCCGCATCGCCGGGTGTCGATTACCGCCGCGGATGCCGCGCCATGCCTCACGCTTACCTCAGACGCTGTAGTACATGTCAAATTCGACCGGATGCGTGGTCATGCGCAGGCGCGTGACCTCCTGCATCTTCAGCGCGATATACGCATCGATCACGTCATCGGTGAACACCCCGCCGCGCTTGAGGAACTCACGGTCGTGGTCCAGGTGCTCGAGCGCCATGTCCAGGGAGTGGCACACGGTCGGGATGTGCGCGGCCTCCTCCGGCTCCAGATCGTAGAGATCCTTGTCGGCCGGTTCCCCGGGATGGATCTTGTTCTGAATGCCGTCGAGCCCGGCCATGAGCATGGCCGCGAAGCAGAAATACGGGTTGGCGGTGGAATCCGGGAAGCGCACCTCGATGCGCCGCGCCTTCGGGCTCGACACCCATGGAACGCGGATCGAGGCGGAGCGGTTGCGCGCCGAGTACGCCAGCATCACCGGGGCCTCGAAACCGGGCACCAGGCGCTTGTAGCTGTTGGTGGTGGCGTTGGTCAGTGCGTTGATCGCCTTGGCGTGCTTGATGATGCCGCCGATGTAATACAGGCAGGTCTCCGACAGGCCGGCGTACTTATCCCCGGCAAACACGTTCTTGCCTTCCTTCGACAAGGACTGGTGGACGTGCATGCCGCTGCCGTTGTCGCCGACCAGCGGCTTTGGCATGAAGGTCAGCGTCTTGCCGTAGTTCGCAGCCACGTTCATCAACGCGTACTTGAGGATCTGCACCTCATCGGCCTTCTTCACCAGCGTGTTGGCGCCGACGCCGATCTCGCTCTGCCCGCCGGTGGCCACTTCGTGGTGATGAACTTCCACCACCAGCCCCATCTCCTCGCAGGCCTTGCACATCGCGGCGCGTATGTCGTGAAACGCATCGACCGGCGGCACCGGGAAATAGCCGCCCTTGACCCCGGGACGATGGCCCTTGTTGCCCTCGTCGTAGGTGGTGCCCGAGTTCCACGAACCCTGGATCGAGTCGATCTCGTAGAACGCGCTGCGCAGATCCGCGCCCCAGCGCACGCTGTCGAAAATGAAAAATTCGTTTTCTGGTCCGAACAGCGCCGAATCGGCGATGCCGGTGGATTTGAGGTAGGCCTCCGCGCGCTTGCCGAGCGAGCGCGGGTCGCGCTCATAGCCCTGCATCGTCGCCGGCTCGATCACGTCGCAGCGGATATCGACTGTGGACTCTTCGAAAAATGGATCGATCAGTGCCGTGGATGCGTCCGGCAGCAAAATCATGTCGGATTCGTTGATGCCCTTCCAGCCGGCGATCGAGGAGCCGTCGAACATCTTGCCTTCGACGAAGAATTCCTCCGTCACATAGCGGGCCGGAATACTCACGTGCTGCTCCTTGCCCCGCGTATCGGTGAAGCGCAGATCCGCCCACCTGACTTCTTTGTCCTTGATCATCTTCACGACATCGCTCGAACTCATACCGCCTCCGTTAGTCGATCGTTTTTCTGGGGAAATTCTTATGACGCCGGCCGTTTTGCGCTTGGAACGGCCTTCCTGCACCCTGCATGCCAATCCCGCAACGGTGAAATCGGCCGCTCAGTCAGTCAGTTAGGAAACATCCGGGCATCCTTGAGAGCAACGCCGCACCAGTATAGTGCGCGAGGAAATTGAGCGCGCCAATATTGTGCAGCGGCGTTTGGTCTCATGCCCCGTGGCGGGGCGACGGCATTTCCGGCACTCCCTCCTGCTCCGCCTCCCGCACCGCTCATGCACCGGGTCGGGCACCGCGCCGCGCCCAGAGCTGCGCCTCGCTTATACTCGCGCGTGCCTCAAACCGTCTCGATGCTGATGAAAACCACGAAGATCGGCGCCAAGCCCCGCACTTTTCAGGACCTGATCTTTACCCTGCAGCGCTACTGGTCCGAGCATGGCTGCGTGATCCTGCAGCCGTACGACATGGAGGTCGGGGCGGGCACGTTTCATACCGCCACGTTCCTGCGCTCCATCGGTCCCGAGCCCTGGAGCGCCGCCTATGTGCAGCCCTCCCGCCGTCCCACCGACGGCCGCTATGGCCAGAACCCGTTCCGGCTGCAGCACTACTACCAGTTCCAGGTGGTTATCAAACCCTCCCCGCCCGACATACTCGAGCTCTACGTCGACAGCCTGCGGGCGCTGGGCTTCGACCCGCGCGTGCACGACGTGCGTTTCGTCGAGGACAACTGGGAGTCGCCGACGCTGGGCGCCTGGGGGCTGGGCTGGGAGGTCTGGCTCAACGGCATGGAGGTCAGCCAGTTCACCTACTTTCAGCAGGTCGGGGGCCTGGACTGCCGGCCGGTCACCGGCGAAATCACCTACGGGCTCGAGCGCCTGGCGATGTACCTGCAGGGGGTGGACAGCATCTTCGATCTGCTCTGGACGCAGGGCCCGCAGGGCCGGGTGACCTATGGCGATGTGTTCCACCAGAACGAGGTCGAGCAGTCGAAGTACAATTTTGATTACGCCAATGTTCCGGTGCTGCGGCGGCACTTCGACGAGTACGAGCAGGCCTGCAACGACCTGCTCGCAGCCGGCCTGCCGCTGCCGGCCTATGAACAGGTGCTCAAGGCCTCGCACAGCTTCAACCTGCTGGATGCGCGGCGCGCGATCTCGGTGACCGAGCGCGCGCGTTTCATCCTGCGAGTGCGTACGCTGGCGCGCGGCGTCGCGCAGGCCTACTACGCGAGCCGTGAAGCCCTCGGTTTCCCGATGCTGCGTGACGCCGGCGCATCGGCTGCGGTCGCCGCCAGTCTCGAGGGCGCACTGGCCGTGGACCAGGCGCGGGCATGATTGCCCCCGCGCGGCCCGCGCCCCCTGCGCCGCCCGCGCCGCCCACGCGCATCGAGCGGCACGATCTGCTGGTTGAGCTGGGCACCGAGGAATTGCCGCCACAGGCCCTGCACACCCTCGAACAGGCCTTCGCCGACGGCCTGCGCACGCGCCTGACACAGGCGGGGCTGCCGGTCGCGGAGATCGAATCGTTCGCCACGCCGCGACGGCTCGCGGTTCGTATCCGCCGGCTCGCCAGCAGGACTCCCGATCAGCTCATCAAGCGGCGCGGCCCGCCGCTCAGCGCCAGCTTCGATGCCGCCGGTGCGCCCACGCGCGCCGCCACGGCCTTTGCCCAGAGCTGCGGCGTGGCGCTCGATACGCTCCGGCGCGAGCGCGACGTCAAGGGCAGCGAATACCTGTACTTCGAGGGCGTCAAGAGCGGTGAGCCGATCACCGCGCTGCTGCCGGGGCTGGTGCAGCAAAGCCTGGACGCGCTGCCGATCCCGAAGCGCATGCGCTGGGGAGCCGGCGAGGCGCAATTCGTGCGTCCGGTGCATTGGCTGCTGCTGCTGTACGGACACGAGGTGGTGCCGGCATCGGTGCTGGGCGTCGCGGCCGGTGCGCTCAGCTTCGGCCACCGCTTCATGGCGCCCAGGGCGCTGCGCATCGCCTCGCCGGCGGCCTACGCCGGTACGCTGCTCACGCGCGGCAAGGTCATCGCCGCGTTCGGCGCGCGACGCGCCAACATACGCGCGCAGGTCGAGCAGCTCGCGGCGGGTTTAAGTGGTCGCGCGATCATCACCGACGGCTTGCTCGATGAGGTCACCGCGCTGGTCGAATGGCCGGTGGCGCTGGCGGGGCAATTCGAGGCGCGCTTCCTGACGCTGCCGCGCGAAGTGCTGATCTCCACGCTCCAGGCGCATCAGCGTTATTTTGCGATCGAGAACGACGCCGGGCTGATGCCGTGGTTCATCACGATCAGCAATATCGACAGCCCCGATCCGGATGTCGTGCGAACCGGCAACGAGCGCGTGGTGCGTCCGCGCCTGGCGGACGCGGCCTTTTTCTGGGAGCAGGATCGCAAGCAGCCGCTGGCCGCGCGCCGCGCCGGCCTCGACAGCATGACCTATCACGACAAGCTCGGCTCGCTGGGCGCGCGCACCGACCGCATCGCGGTCATCGCCACCGGTATCGCCGCGCGGCTGGGCGCGGATGGCGGCGATGGCAGCGGCGGCGACAGCGGGCCCACGGCGCGCGCGGCGCAACTCGCCAAATGCGACCTGCTGACGGCGATGGTCGGCGAATTTCCCGAACTGCAGGGCATCATGGGTCGCCACTACGCGCTGGCCGATGGCGAAGCGCCGCGG
>DATBYD010000023.1:0-78629 GCA_036513855.1 Steroidobacteraceae bacterium
GGGAGCGCCGAGGCTTGAGCCCGAGCCGCCCTGCACCCCGAAGGTCGTCCCCGTCGAGCCGATGCCGCCGCTGCCGGTGCTCGAGGGCGCCTGGCCGTTCTGGCCGGGCAGCATCTGCGAGCCCCAGTCGGGCTGGTAGCCGTTGGGAACGCCCACCGCATCGCCCTGAATGCCGCTCACCGTGGTGAACCAGCCGTGATCGTCATCGCCCTTCACCTCGGAGGGGCGCACTTTGATGTCGATTCTCACCACCCCCGGGATCTGCGTGGCCACGACCTCCTGGCGCCAGTGCCATTTGCGCCCGCCGAAGTCGGTGTCGCCATCGCTGTTACCGGTCGCGGTCTGCTGACCGGACAGACGCAAGGTGGCGATCTGGTTCAGTCCCACCCACTGGGCGAAGCTGCGGTCGCGCAGGTACGCCAGGGTATCGGCCGAGGAGGAGAGGGTGCCGAGCACCGCCGCCATGCCGACGGTGACGATGGCCAGCGCCACCAGCACCTCGATCAGGGTGAAGCCCCGCAAACCCTTGGCGGCGCGCCTCATCGGGCCTTGGCCTCGACCATGGGCTGCTGGATGACCACGCCCTTGTCATCCTCGGTGACCGTGACACTGCGCACGCCGCCGTCGCGCTCCAGCGTGGCGGCGAAACTGGTCAGATCCCCGTTGGAAAAGATCATCACCTGGGGAGTCTTGCTCTTGGCGTCCGCCGGGCGCTTGAGCACCACCGGGCGCGCCTCCACGATCAGCTTGACGCCAAGCCCGTCGGGGAGCTTACGGGCGCTGAGCGCATCATCCTCGAACACGCTGCGCCAGGCGGCGGTGCGCTGGTCGTAGGAGAGAAACTCGTAGCCGTCATCCTGAAACATGATTCCGTACTCGCGGGTCTGCAGCTCCGCCTGCTCGCGCGCGTAGGTGAAGAGGGCGAGCAGGCGGTCACCTTCCTTCTCGAGCTCGTGATCGCGCCCGGTGAGACTGACCGACAACAGCATGCCGGCCGTGACGACGCCGATGATGACCACGACCACCATGATCTCGATCAGCGTGAAGCCTGCCGCGCACGCTCCTGCGCGCCGCAGGCGGCCCGCGCACACGGCGAGCCTAGTCGCCGATGTTCCAGTTGCCGATGTCGGCATCAATGCCGTCACCCCCGGGCGCTCCGTCGGCGCCGAGGCTGTACACGTCGTACTCCTTGCCGTGCGTGCCCGGATATGCGTACTGATAGTCGTTGCCCCAGGGGTCCTTGCTGACCCGCTGCAGATAGCCGCCCGGCTTCCAGTGCTTGATCGCCGGATCGGTCGGCTGGGTCACCAGGGCCGTCAGGCCCTGCTCGGTGGTCGGGTACCTCGAGTTGTCGAGGCGAAACATGGTCAGCGCGGTCTCCAGGCTCTGGATGTCCTGCTTCGCCTTGGCGACGCGCGCCTCGTCAACTTTGCTGATGACGGTGGGCACGATGACCGCCGCCAGCAGCCCGATGATGACCACCACCACCATGATCTCGATGAGGGTGAAGCCGCCCGCACGCCCGCGGGCGCGGTGTCTGCTAGTCTTTCGGAGGATGCGGCTCATCGGTGGGGCTGCTGGTGAAAAACGGGTCGGAATCATAACAAATGGGGCCCCCCTGCCTTTGTGAACCGCGTGCACGTCGGGCTGAAGTCTCTTAATTGCGACGGCACGCGGGGCGTGGCTCTCGCGGGGCTCTGTGTGGCGATGCTGCTGCCCACCCTGTGGGGCGAGCCGGGGCGGCGCCTGCTGCGCTACGACCGCCCGGCGCTGGCACAGGGGCAGTGGTGGCGCCTGGTGAGTGCGCATCTGGTTCACCTCGATGTCCGGCATGCCCTGCTCAACTGTCTCGGGCTCGTTCTCATGTGGGTGCTGTTCGCCAGGGACTACTCGCCCCGCCGCTGGCTGGCCATCGTGCTCGGCGCGATGGCGGCCATCGATCTTGGCCTGTGGTCGCTCGATTCGACCGTGCTCTGGTACGTCGGTTCCTCCGGGGTGCTGCACGGGGTCATGGCCGCCGGGGTGCTGGCGCAGCTGCGCGCCGGTGAGCGCGAGGGCTGGATCCTGGGCGCCTTTCTCGCCGTGAAACTCGGCTACGAGCACTGGTACGGGGCGCTGCCGCTGTCGGGCAGCGACCCGGTCGTCGTGAATGCGCACCTGTATGGGGTCGCCGGCGGGACCGCGGTGGCGGCCTTCCTGAGACCCAAGGCCGCGCCGGTATAATTTCCCGCATGTCATTCGCATTCGTGTTTGCCGGGCAGGGCTCCCAGTCGGTCGGCATGATGGCCAAACTGGCCGCGGAGCCTTCCGTACGGGCCACCTTCGATGAGGCCTCCGAGGTGCTCGGCTACGACCTGTGGAAGCTCATCAGCGCGGGACCCGCAGAGGACCTCAACGCCACCGAGCGCACCCAGCCGGCCATGCTCGCCGCCGGCGTCGCCACCTGGCGCGTGTGGGGCGGGCGCGGCGGCGGCCCACCGGCGCTGGTGTCGGGCCACAGCCTCGGGGAATTCACCGCGCTGGTGTGCGCAGGGTCGCTTCAGTTTTCAGCCGCCGTGGAGCTGGTGCGCTTTCGCGGCCGGCTGATGCAGGAAGCGGTGCCACAGGGCAGCGGGGCGATGGCGGCCATTCTCGGCCTCACCGATGAGGCGGTGCACGCGCTGTGTCGGGCGGCCGCGCAGGGCCAGGTGGTGGAGGCGGTCAATTTCAACTCTCCGGCCCAGGTGGTCATTGCAGGCGAAGCGGCCGCCGTGGCGCGGGCGATCGAGCTGGCCAAGACCCAAGGCGCCAAGCGCGCCATCACGCTGCCGGTGAGTGTGCCCTCACACAGCAGTCTCATGGCTAAGGCCGGCGAGCGCCTGCGCGAGCGGCTGAGCAGCGTTTCCGTGCTGAAGCCTGCGATACGCTACGTGAGCGCGGTGGATGCCGCAGCGCACGACAGCCCGGATGACATCCGCGAGGTACTGGTGCGCCAGCTCTCATGCCCGGTACTGTGGACGCAGACGCTGCGCGCAATCAGTGCGCAGGTCGCACAGGTCATCGAGTGCGGCCCCGGCAAGGTGCTGACCGGCCTCAACCGTCGCATCGAGGCGCGCGAGGGCCTGAGTTTCCTGGCACTCGAGGATCTTGCGTCGGTCGATGCGGCGCTTGCCGCCACTAAGGGGGCTTGAATGATGCTCGAGAATCAGGTGGCCCTCGTTACCGGCGCCTCGCGCGGCATCGGCCGTGCCATCGCGCTCGCCTTGGGCCAGGCGGGCGCCCGGATCATCGGCACCTCCACCAGCCCCGAGGGCGCCGAGCGCCTCAGGCAGGAGCTCGCGTCGCACGCATGCAACGGCCGCGGGGCGGTGCTGGATGCGGGAAATCCGGCCTCCATCGATGCCCTGATGGGCGAGCTCGAGGCGGCCGCAGAGCTGCCCACGATCCTCGTCAACAATGCCGCCATCACGCGCGACACGCTGCTGCTGCGCATGAAGCCCGAGGACTGGGATGCGGTGATCGCCACCAATCTCACCGGGGTGTTCCGCCTGTCCAAGGCGTGCGTGCGGCACATGATGAAGGCGCGGGCCGGGCGGATCGTGAATCTCACCTCCGTCGTCGGGCTGACCGGCAACGCCGGACAGGCCAATTACGCGGCGGCGAAAGCCGGCCTCATCGGCTTCACCAAGTCCCTCGCCAAGGAGCTCGCCTCGCGCAATATCACGGTGAATGCCGTGGCGCCCGGCTTCATCGACACCGACATGACGCGGGTGCTGAACGAGGGGCAGCGCACGCAGCTGTTGGCGCAGATCCCGGCCGGAAGACTCGGCACGCCCGCGGAAGTGGCGGCGGCCGTGCTGTTCCTGGCATCGCCCGGGTCCGCCTACATCACCGGCGAGACGCTGCACGTGAACGGCGGGATGTACATGGCCTAGGCGACGCGTTGGACGCGCGCCACAGGGCATGCACCGCGCAGCGGCTCGAGCGGAACGGTGAGGGCAGTTTCGCCTGTAAAAACAATCACTCGCGCCGGCTGCGACTGAGTGGCACCCCGGGGGGGCTTCCCCTACAATACCGCGCCCGCTGCCCCCAGAAGCGGCGTGGCGGCCTTTACTTTTTCAAAGCCTACACAAGGACCAACCGCTAATGAGCACAGTTGAGCAGCAGGTCAAAGCCATCGTTGCCGAACAGCTGGGCGTCAAACAGGAACAGGTCACTAACGATGCGTCGTTCGTGGATGACCTGGGAGCCGATTCGCTCGACACCGTCGAGCTGGTCATGGCTCTGGAGGAGGAATTCGAGATCGAGATTCCGGATGAAGACGCCGAGAAAATCACAACCGTCCACCAGGCGATCGACTACATCAACGAGCGCCGCAGCAAGTCCTGAGCTTCGCCGCGGGCGCCAACGGAAAGCGTGTGAGCAAGCGCCGTGTTGTCGTAACGGGCCTCGGGGTGGTGTCGCCGGTGGGCAGCACCGTCGACTCGGCTTGGGCTGCGGTGCTGCGCGGTGAGAGCGGCATCGGCCCGCTGACACGCTTCGATGTGTCCGCCTTCCCGGTGCGTTTCGGTGGCGAGGTTCGCGGCTTCGACGTCGCGCAGTACATCACGCCCAAGGAAGCGCGCCGCATGGACGATTTCATGCACTACGGCGTGGCCGCCGGCGTGCAGGCGGTGAGCGACTCGGGCATCGATTTCTCCAAGACTGACCCGACGCGCTGCGGCGCGGTGTGCGGCGCCGGCATCGGCGGCCTGGGCACCATCGAGGCGGAGTACGGCGAATATTTGAAGGCGATGAGCCCGCGCAAGATCTCGCCGTTCTTCGTGCCGGCGACCATCATCAACATGATCGCCGGGCATCTTTCCATCCGTTACGGACTGCGCGGCCCGAACCTGGGCGTCGTGACCGCGTGCACGACTTCAACGCACGCCATCGGTCTTGGCATGCGCACCATCCAGTACGGCGATGCCGATGTCATGGTCGCCGGCGGCGGTGAGATGGCCACCACGCGCTGCGGACTGGGCAGCTTCGGTCAGGCGAAGGCCCTGTCAACCCGCAACGATGCGCCCAAGGAAGCGAGCCGTCCCTGGGACAAGGACCGTGACGGTTTCGTACTGAGTGACGGCGGCGGCGCGGTGCTGCTCGAGGAGCTCGAGCACGCCCGCGGGCGCGGCGCGCGCATCTACGCGGAACTGGTCGGCTTTGGCATGAGCGGGGATGCCTATCACATCACCGCGCCGCCCGAGGATGGCGAGGGCGCCCGCCTTGCCATGGCGAACGCGCTGCGCGATGCCGCGATGAACCCGGGTGACGTGCAGTACATCAATGCCCACGCGACCTCGACGCCGCTGGGCGATCGCGCCGAGACCGTTGCGATGAAGCGCGCCTTCGGCGAGCACGCGAAGACGGTCGCGATCAGCTCGACCAAGTCGATGACCGGCCACCTTTTGGGTGCGGCCGGGGTCGTCGAGGCCATCTTCTGCCTGCTCGCCATCCGTGACGGGGTCGCCCCGCCCACCATCAACTACCACACGCCCGATACGGATTGCGATCTGGACTACGTTCCCAACACCGCACGGCGCATGAAGATCGACGTGGCGCTCTCGAACTCGTTCGGTTTCGGCGGCACCAACGGCTCGCTGATCTTCCGGCGCTTCAGCTCCTAACGCGCGATCCCCTCGCAGGCCCTGCCACGCGCGCACCTCTCGTCCGCGAGCTCAACGTTCCGCCTCAGGTGCTGCGCCGCCTCGCGGCACGCTTCCCCGAGCGCTATCCGCTGCTGCTCGACAGCGCCGCTGGCGGCCCCTTGAGCCGCTCGAGCGTGCTGTTGGCCGAGCCTTCCGGCTGCCTGTGGCTTGGCGCCGACGGGCGCCTCGGTATGCACGGCGTCACCCTCACCGCCACCAGCTTCCTCGCCGCGCTTGAGGAGTGGTGGCTCGCCGAGCGCGCAGCACCGGCGCCCGCAACGGGCGCGCCGGCGCTGCCCTTTACCGGCGGCTGGGCGCTCTATCTGGGGTACGAGCTGGCGCAGGAGATCGAGCCGCACCTGGCGCTGCCGCGCACGCCGCTGCCGTGGCAGGCCTTTGCGCTGCGCACCCCCTGCGCTCTGGTACACGAACTGAAGGAGGATCGCGTGTTCGCGGTGGCGGAAGATGGCGCGGGCGGCGCGCTTGAGCGTCTCGCGGCGGATGCCCGCCGGGCGGCAGAGGATGCCGCGCCGCCCGACACGCTTAGGATCGAGGGCGTGCGCGAGGAGCCGGCGCGGGCCTACCTTGAGCGCGTGCACCGCGCCAAGGAGTACGTGGCGGCAGGGGACATCTACCAGGCGAACCTGTCGCGCCCGTGGCAGGTGTCCTTGAGCGAGGCGAATGCGGCGGCGCTGTATCGCAGGCTGTGTACGGCCAACCCGGCGCCCTTCGCAGCGCTCGCCCAGTGGCAGGGCATTGCGATCTTGAGTTCCTCGCCCGAGCGGCTGGTGCGCGTCACGGGACGGGCGGTGGATACGCGGCCGATCGCGGGCACGCGCCCGCGCAGCCGCCGCCCGCAGGCCGAACTGCGCGAGATGCGCGCGCTCGCGGCCCACCCCAAGGAGCGCGCCGAGCACATCATGCTGATCGATCTTGAGCGCAACGACCTCGGGCGCGTGTGCCAGGCCGGCACCGTGCGGGTGGATGAACTGATGACCATCGAGTCCTACCAGCACGTGCATCACATCGTCTCCAACGTGAGCGGCACGCTGCGCGAGGAGGTGACGCCCATCGGCGCGTTGCGGGCGGTGTTTCCGGGCGGCACCATCACCGGATGCCCGAAGTTTCGCTGCATGCAGATCATCGCGGAGCTCGAGGGTGAGGGGCGTGGCGCCTATACCGGCTCGCTCGGCTATCTTTCGCGCGACGGGCGACTCGATCTGAACATCCTGATCCGCACCATGACGCTCGACGGGCAGCAGCTCAGCTTCCGCGCCGGGGCCGGCATCGTCGCCGACTCCGATCCGCAGCGCGAGCTGGAGGAAACGCGCGCCAAGGCGCGCGGCCTGCTCGCAGCCCTCGGGGGGGACGGTGACGCCTGAGGCGATGTGGGTGAATGGCCGCGCGGCCGAGCAGGTGTCGGTGCTGGACCGCGCCCTTCACTACGGCGACGGACTGTTCGAGACCATCGGCTGCCTGGAGGGCAGTCCGCGTTTGTTCGATCTGCACCTGCAACGCCTGAGCGAGGGCTGCCGGCGGCTCGGGTTTGCCCTTCACCACATCGAAGCCCTCAGGCGCGAGGTGCCCGCGCTCGCCTTTGGTGCCCGGCGCGCCATCGTGAAGGTGCTGCTGACGCGCGGCGCGGCGGCAGCACGCGGCTATGCACTCACCGGCGAGGAGCAGCAGCTGCGCATCCTGCTGCGTTACCCCTGGCCGCAGCCCGACCCCGCGGTGGCAGGCGAGGGCGTGCGCGTGCGCATCGCCGCGCTGCGGCTCGGTGAGAATCCGGCGCTGGCGGGCCTTAAACACTGCAACCGACTCGAGCAGGTGCTGGCGCGGCGCGAGTGGAGCGACCCTTCGATTGCCGAGGCGCTCATGTTCTCAAGCTCCGGCGCGCTCATTTCGGGCACCATGTCCAACGTGTTCCTGGTGCACCGCTCCACTGTCCTGACGCCCTCGCTCGAGCGCTGCGGCGTCGCCGGCGTCATGCGCGAAAGCGTGCTCAGGCTCGCCCGTGACGCCGGAATCGACACGCAGGTGCGCCCTCTTGCGGCCGAAGATCTCGAGCAGGCGCAGGAGCTCTTCCTCACCAATGCGCTTACCGGCATCCGCCCGGTGTGCGAGCTTTCCGGCAGAGGCTGGGCCGTGGGCGCGCTCACCCGCCGCCTGCAGGGCCTGCTGGCGCCGTTGCTCGCCCCCGGCGCGAACCTGGGCGGGGACCACCATGGCTAGTGTCCGGCGCATGGGCCTCCTGGCGCTCATCCTGCTGGTGCTGCTGGCGGGGGCGGCGATCCTCGGCTGGCTGCACCTTGAGGATGCCTATCAGGCACCCGGCCCGGGCGCGGTGCTGTCGCGCATTGAGGTCGCCCCCGGTACCAGCGTGCGCAACGTGCTGGCGCGGCTTGAGGCCACCGGCAGCGTGCGCGATGCCCGCGCGGTCGAGTGGTACCTGCGGCTGCGCGGACTCAAGCCGCGCGTGCAGGCCGGAGCGTACGAGATCCCGGCGCGGGCCAGCCCCGAGCAGATCCTCGAGCTGTTCGCGCAGGGCAAGGTCATTCTGGAAGAGCTCACGGTGGTCGAAGGGGCGACATTTGCCGACTTTCTGCAGGCCCTCGGCCAGCATCCGCACCTCGTGCACACCCTCGCCGGCAAGAGCGCCGCAGAGATCATGAGCGCGCTCGGGCACCCCGGGCAGGCCCCGGAAGGGGAGTTCTTTCCGGACACCTATCGCTTCGCGGCCGGCACCACCGATGTGGCGATCCTCGCGCTCGCCTATGACAGCCTGCAACGGGCGCTCGCGGCGGCCTGGCAGAGCAAGAGCGCCGAGCTGCCCTTCGATACGCCCTACCAGGCGCTGATTCTGGCCTCGATGGTGGAGAAAGAGGCCGCGCTCAAGAGCGAGCGCGCCCGCATCGCCGGCGTATTCGTCAACCGCCTGCGCAAAAACATGCGCCTGCAGTCCGACCCGACCGTGATCTACGGCCTCGGCCAGAACTACGACGGCAGCATCCATACCCGCGACCTGACCAGCGACACCCCCTACAACACCTACACGCGCGAGGGACTGCCGCCGACGCCGATCGCGCTGCCGGGACGCGAATCCCTGCTCGCCGCGGTGCAGCCGGCACACACCGACGCCTTGTATTTCGTCGCCACCGGGCTTGGCGACGGGGCGCACCAGTTCTCGAGCACGCTGGAAGGGCACAATCTGGCCGTGCAGGCCTATCTTGTGCGCTTGCGCAACCAGCAGGGCGCACACCACCCATGAGCTCACGCGGCTTGTTTCTCACACTGGAGGGCATCGAGGGGGCCGGCAAATCCACGGTGGCCCGCTTCATCGGCACCTGGCTGGCGCGCGAGGGCATCCCGGCGCGCCTGACACGCGAGCCCGGCGGTACGCCGCTCGCCGAGCGGGTGCGTCAGGTCGTGCTCGAGCGCGGCAGCGAGCCGGTCTCGGCCGTGACCGAAACGCTCTTGATGTTCGCCGCGCGCTCGCTGCACGTGCAAAACCTCATCCGTCCCGCGCTCGCGCGCGGGGAATGGGTGGTGTGCGATCGCTTCACCGATGCGACGCGCGCCTACCAGGGCTGCGGGCGCTCGGTCGACGCAGCGCTCATCGAGTCTCTGGCGAACGCCGTGCACCAGGACCTGGTGCCTGACCAGACCGTGCTCCTGGATGTTCCGATCGCGCTGGGGCTCGCGCGCGCCCGCGCGCGTGCCGGAGCGGGCGCGGATCGCTTCGAGGCGGAGACGGTTGAGTTCTTCGAGAAGGTGAGGGCGGGCTATCTTTCCCTGGCCGCCAGGGAGCCGCAGCGCTTTACGGTCATCGACGCGGCCGCGCCCCTGGCGCAGGTCGAGCGCCGCATCGGCGAGCGGCTGCTCGAGCTGCGCTCAAGGAGCCGGGCGTGACGGCGGCACCGCCCCTGAACGTGGCGCCGCCATGGCTCGCCGCGGCGTGCGCGACGCTACGTGCGGCTCACGCCGCGGATCGCCTGCCGCACGCGCTCCTGATCCACGAAGCCCCCGGCGCCGGCGGTGAATGGCTCGCCATCTGGTTAGCGCAGCTCGCGCTGTGCCAGAAGCCTGCCGAGGCGCCGTGCGCAAGCTGCACCGGCTGCCGGCGCGCTCAGGCCCTGCAGCACCCGGACTTAAGCTGGCTGGGGCTGCTGGAGGAGTCGCGCCAGATCCGCATCGAGCAGGTGCGTGAGCTGTCCGCCGAGCTGGCCCTGACCAGCCACGCCGGTGGCTACAAGGTCGCCATCCTCACGCCCGCCGACGCCCTCAACCGCTTCGCCGCCAACGCCCTGCTGAAGACCCTCGAGGAGCCCCCGCCGCGCACCCTCTTGGTACTGGTGGCGAGTCAGCCTTCGCGACTTCCCGCGACGGTGCTGAGCCGCTGCCAGCGACTGCGCGTGGCCGCGCCGAAGCGCGCCGAAGCCATCGCCTGGCTCACCTCGGTTCGAGGTCCGGGGGAGTGGGAGGGGGCATTGGATGCCCTGGGTGAGGCGCCCATGCTGGCCGTGCAGGCGGACGCGGCCGCCGTGGCGCAGGTCGGGGCCGACACACGCGCTGCGCTGGAGGGACTGCTCAGCGGGCAGACCGATCCGGTGGCCGCCGCGGAACGCTGGGGGCGCGCGGATTTCGCCCTGCGCCTTCAGTGCTTTGAGAATTGGCTCACAGATCGCATCCGCGGTGCTGAGCGGGCCGGCGCTTTTTTGACAGAACTGCGGGCTGCCCCCTACTTGTCATCGGCCGCCCCGTTCTTGAATATACGGGAGCTGTTTGGGTTGGTTGACGAGGTACGGGACCTGCGCGCGACACTTGACGTGTCGGTCAACCGAGCACTGGCGCTTGAGTCTATTTTCAGGCGCCTCGCACCGGCGCAACGCACGAGCGGAGTGAGGGGATGAATGCACACGCTGCACATGTGGGCGGGGACAGGAATTTGAGAGCGAGCGGAAACAAGCCGGGCCTGCTGACGCTGACCATCAAGGACAAGAGTGCCCTTTATCTGGCCTACATGCCGTTCGTGAAGAACGGAGGCCTGTTCATACCCACCAACAGCAACTACCGCATGGGCGATGAAGTATTCATGCTGCTGAACCTGATGGGCGAGGACGAGAAGCTGCCGGTGGCGGGACGCGTCATCTGGGTCACCCCCAAGGGTGCCCAGGGCAACCAGGGCAAGCGCACCGCCGGGATCGGCGTGCAGTTCAGCGAGCAGGATCGCGGCCAGACGCAGAAGAAAATCGAGACTTACCTGGCCGGCGCCCTGTCGGGCGACAAAGCCACCCACACCATGTAGCTCCGGGCCGATTAGCGTGCATCAGCACGCGCTCGCACTTTCAGTAAGAAACTCGCGCCTTCGCGCTCTGATGCAAGGGTGAACGCGGCTGCGCGCAAATCTGCGGCGATACCAGGGATGCGCAGATCAACTTTTTCAAGGACGAACGTCTGCGCAAACCATGGTTCAAGAGCATCGCTGGCAAGGAGGGACTTGACACGCAAGACCTATACTTCTGGGGCGCTGCGCGCAAGTATGGCTATCGCTGCGCCGTTGATACGCGCGTGCTGGTCGGTCACTACGATGGGCGTGGAACCTACGGTCAACCTGACACGATGTGGTAACGGAGAGATGACATGAGGTACGTCGAAAGCGCTGCGGCGATTAAGGAAAGGCCGAAGGGGCCACTTAAGCTCGATTTCGGCTGCGGCCCGAACAAGGCCGCCGGTTTCCATGGTGTGGATTCCATCGCCCTCGATGGCGTCGATTTCGTTCTAGATGTGGCGAAGCGTGTCACATACATGTTCGAGCTGCCAGACACCTCCGGCGTTACCCGGGTTGTCGAGCTACCACCCGCCGGTCCACCTGAGTTTGAGAAGTGGCCATGGGCCGATGAGTCCGTGGCCGAGGCACACTCCAGTCACTTCGTCGAGCACCTGGTCCCCGAGCAGCGCGTGCACTTCTTCAACGAACTCTACCGCGTGCTGGAGTGGGGCGGGAAAGCGACCATTATCGTTCCATCATGGGCACATGAACGCGCCTATGGCGATCCGACCCACAAATGGCCCGCGGTTTCTAACTGGCTGGCGTTGTATCTGCAGAAGAGCTGGCGCGATGCGAACGCGCCACATACCGGTTACACGTGCGATTTCGACTGGGGCTCTTCCGCCACATGGGATGAATGGCTTAACCCAGAAGAAAACATGGAGGAAAAGATCTTCGCGATGCAGCGTTACGTGAATAGCACGTCAGATCTGATGTTCAAGCTGACGAAGACGAAGCGCGCCTAAGGGGTTTTCCTACGGTACCTGTGCGTCTGCGACGGCGGCAATGTCCGCAGCCAGGCGCCTCCGTATGTGTTGCAGTGGCGCAGGCGGGCGGCGTGCCGCGGCTAGCTATCGGCGCGCAGTTTGTGCGATGGCTTTTCGCCTTACGCGAAATGGGTTACAAGCTCTTACAGAAAGAGCTTAAGTCATTGATTTTGCTTGGTGAAGGAGACACACCAAGTAGTCGCGCGCGCTGGTCAGCCGTTAAGGCTTGTCCGCAGCCCCGGCGCGGGTGAGGGGCAGACCGGCATTGTTCAAGCCCCCGGTCAGCACGTAGGCATCGTAGCCACGCTCGACGAGGATGTAGGCGGCAGCGGAGCTGCGCCGGCCGGTGTCGCAATACACCACGTACGGTTTGTTGCGATCGAGCGTCGAGAGCTTCAGGCGCACCAGGTACAAGGGTACGTTGAGCGAGCCTTCGATGGCGAGGTTCTGATGTTCGCTCGGCAGGCGCACATCGAGCCAGCGGCCGCCGCGCTCGATGAGCTTGAGCGCCGCATCGGGGTTCACCCACTGCAGCAGCGGCTCATTCATCAGCTCGCGGAAATCCTGCTTGTTCAGGCGCATCAATACCCCGTCGGTCAGCATGGTGACCGTGGCGTTGCGCTTGGCCTCGGCGATCAGCGCCTCCTCGCCGAAGGTGTCGCCGACCGAAAGCTCGGCGAGCTTGATGCCGTCGCGGCTGAGCGGGGTCTCGCGGGTGACGATGCACTTGCCGTTGACGATGATGTAGAAGTAATCGCCTTCTGAACCCTGCTTGATCACCACCTCGCCGGCCTTGCAGGGGGTGCGCTGCAGGCGCTGGAAGATGGCCTGGATATTGGCCGGCGGAATGCGGTGAAAAGCGTTGGTCTGCAAAAGCGTCGTCATCCAGTCATCGGAGCCGGCGCCGGCGAGCTGGGCCTGCAGCTCCTCGACCTCGTAGCTGCCGGTCTGATCCCAGGTGATCATGACATCGAGCAGATCGCTGTCGATCGACAGGTAGTTCACATCATCCACCGCCCGCACCGTCACCCGCCGCGGCAGCTGCGGGGAGAGGGGATTGCGCGCCTCGGGAGTCCCGCTGCGCAGCACCACCACGTTGCGCGCGCCGTCGTCGGTTTCGATCACGCCGTTGACCAGCCAGACGGTGCGCTTGTCGGTGTCGCCCTTGCTGAACAATACGCGACCGGCCGAGAGTGTCTTGACGCTGACTTTCTTGGCGAGCGCAGCCAGATTATCGCGCTTCATTCCATCGAGCGGCGCGAGCATCCGTAGCAATTCGACTGACGCTGCCTGTTCTTCGGCCATCTTTTGGATGTTAGCACAGGGTCTTGGCGGCACCTGAGACCGGTCACGGTTTTTAAGCCAGCGCGCTCCAGCCCGCATCGGGGCGCAAGCGCTCCCCGTAGCGTGCGGCCAATTCCGTGAGGCGCGTCACCACTGCGGGAACTCCCCGCGCGCGGGCATAAGTCAGCGGGCCGCCGCGGAATGGGGCAAAGCCGGTACCGAACAGCACCGCGGCATCCACCAGATCAGCACTGGCGACGATGCCTTCGCGCAAACATGCGACGCACTCGTTCACCAGCACCAGGATCATGCGGTCGATGAGATCGGCGGGAGCGGCGCCGGCGCTCGCGGGCTTGACCGCCTTGCCGTCGTGCCACCGGTAGAAGCCTTCCCCGCTCTTGCGGCCGAGTTTCTTGGCTGCGATGAGCTCGTTGAGCTGCAGGATCTGCGTCACGGGGCGCCCGAGCTGGCGCGCGATGATCTCGCCCACGTGTGCGGCCACATCAAGCCCCACGACATCGCTCAGCTCGATCGGCCCGACCGGCATGCCGAAACTGACCGCGCAGCGATCGATCAGCGCCAGCGGCGTGCCCTCCTGAGCGGCCAGCATGGCCTCGTAGAGATAGGGCGTGAGCACCCGGTTGACCAGAAACCCCGGTGCGCTACGGCAGGCGACCGGCAGCTTGTCCAGCCGCCGCGCAAACCCGGCGGCCGTCTGTACCGCCGCGGCATCGGTCTGCGCGGCGTGAACGATCTCGATCAGCGGCATCTGCGCCACCGGATTGAAGAAGTGCAGACCGACCAGGCGCTCGGGGCGGGCGAGCTTGGCGGCGAGCGGCTCGAGCATGATGCTGGAGGTGTTGGTGGCCAGCAGCGCCTGCGGCTTCATGCGCGGCTCGAGCCGCGCGTACAGCTGCTGCTTGGCCTCCAGATTCTCGAAGATCGCCTCGATGATGAGGTCCGCGTCAGCCACCCCGTCGCCGGCCAGGTCGGCGCTCAGACGCGCGCGCGCGGCGCTGCTCTTGGCCGGGTCGCGCAGCCGCTTGGCGAACAGTTCCTGCGCGCGCTTGAGCGCCGGTTCCACGTACTCGAGTGCGCGATCCTCGAGGGTCACGTTGAACCCGCGCAGCGCCGCCCAGGCGGCGATGTCCCCGCCCATCACACCCGCACCGACCACGTGCACGTTGCGGATCTCAGCGCCGCTCTTGCCGCCGGCACTCTTGAGCGCATCCTGCAGCAGGAACACGCGCACCAGATTGCGCGAGGTCTCGGTGGTGAAAAGATGCGCGATCGAGCGGGCCTCGGCCTCGAAGGCCTCAGCGCCGTGCGCGCCGTAGCGCGACCACAGCTCGATGATCGCGTAGGGAGCCGGGTAGTGCGCGCGCGGCGCGCGCCTTGCGACCTGCGCGATGAGCGAGCGCCGCACGAACGGGCGCAGCGGGGCGGCGCTGAGCGCTCGCTCCAGGAGCGGCGGCCGCCGCGGCGCTGGCGGCTTGAGCAGCAAGGCGCGCGCCGCACTGCGCAGCTCATCCTGCGCCACCAGAGAATCGACCAGACCGGCGCGCAGCGCCTGCTCGGCGCGCAGCGGTTTGCCGGTCAGCATCATCTGCATCGCGGTGCGCACGCCGGCCACGCGCACACTGCGCACCGTGCCGCCGAAACCGGGGTGGATCCCGAGCAGCACCTCCGGCAGTCCGAGCGAGAGCCGCTCGTCGCCCACCGCCACGCGGTAGCGGCAGGCGAGGGCGAGTTCCAGACCCCCGCCGAGAGCGAAGCCGTGCAGGGCGGCCACGCTCGGGCAGCTCAAGGCGGCGAGGTGATCGAGCACCTGCTGGCCGCGGCGAATGAGCCGGTAGCCGCTCGCCTCATCGGTGAGCGCGGTGAATTCCTTGATGTCGGCTCCGGCCACGAAGCCGCTTTTCTTGGCCGAGATCAGCACGATACCCGGCGGTGGTTCGCGGGCGAGGGACTCGAGGTGGCCGTCGAGCTCGGACAGTACCGCGCCGGAGAGCACGTTGGCGGAGGTGCCCGGCTTGTCGATGGTGAGCCAGACGATGCCCTCGGCGTCCCGCTCTATTTTCCAGGCGGCCGAGTTTGGCTCGTTCATCGGCGTCGTCAGGCCGCGCTCGCGGTGCGGGTGGTAATGCCGGCCGGAATGCGAAAATCGCACACCAGCGGGCGGTGATCCGAGAAGCGCACGTCCGGCACGCGGAAATCCGTCACTTCGATGCCCTCGCTCACCAGGATGAAATCCAGCTCGATGCGCGGCACGCGCGCGGGAAAGGAGGGTAGACCTGCAGTGTTGGCGCTGCGCAGGTTGGCCGCCCGCATGAACAGATAAATCTCGTGCGTACCCCAGAAGGTATTGAAGTCGCCCGCCACGATCACCGGTTTCGCCGACTGCACGATGAGGTCGTGCAGCGAGCGCAGCTGGTATTGGCGCTGGCGGAACTTCAGCGACAGGTGCACCAGGAACACGCACACATCGGAGAGCTCAAGCTCGATGATGAGGCGCTTGATGCCGGTGTCGAAGTAGTGGAAGCGCTCGCCGTGCACGCTCGGGGAGGACAGAAACGCGTTGCCCTGCTTGCGCACGATGGGCATGAACTGGTTGAGCGAATCGGCGCCGTATTTGCACTGGAACGTTGAGTAATGGCCGAGCTCACCGGCGATGTGCTCGGCCTGATTCAGCATGCCGGTGCGGATCGAGCCGCTGTCCACCTCGACCAGACCGACCACATCGGGGCGCTCGGCGCGGATGAAGTCGGTAATGCCGCGCAGCACCTTTTTGTTGCTGCGCAGGTAGCCCGCGCCCGGCAGCGGCAGGTGAAAGGCCGGTCCGGTGCCGGTGGCGTAGCGGATGTTGTAGAGGAGGATTCGCACCTGTGGGGAGCACCTTGCAGGGGGGCGGCGGCAGCCGCGAAGGGCGCATTCTATCGCGCTGGGCACGCCCATGCGGCCGCCGCGGCGCACCGTAAGCTTGGCCCCTCGTGCAGGTGGCCGCAGCGTGCCCGCCGCGCATTGCGGTTCCGTCCCCGCCGCCCTTGTGCCAGACTTCCGCCATGTCGCAGGCCAATCCGCTTCGTCTGTTCGTGACGCACGCCTGGGAGGCGAGCGATGAGTACCTGCGGGTATTCGAGTACCTGGAGAGCGCGAAGAATTTCTTCTATCGCAACTACAGCACGCCCGACCGCTCGCCGGCTGGCGACATGGAGGCGAGGCGCGAGGATCTGCGCCGGCAGATCGCCCCGGCGGAGGTCATCATCGCCCTGTCGAGCCTGCTCGACACGAATGAGAGTCTGCTCATGTTCCAGCTACTGTTTGCGCAGGCCAGTAGCAAGCCAATCGTGCTCATGAAGCCCTTCGGCACGCAGCGCGATCTGCCCAAAGCGCTGCTGCAGGCGGCGAACGAGATCGTGGACTGGGATGAGCGGGCGCTGGTTGACGCGTTGCGCCGGCAGGCGCGTCACGAGGATACGACGCGCTTCGACACCATCGAGTTCAAAATAGAGTGAGCGCTCACGCCTCGGCGGCGTAGAGCGAGATCAGCTGCGGCACGCTTTTGTGCGCCTTGGCACGCGCGGCGCCACTGACCAGCACTTCCGGCAGCGCGGCCGCCTCGCGGCTGCTCTCACGCAGCAGGGCGGCAAACAGCCGCACGACGTTGGCGGCGATCTCGTCCGCCTCGTGGTTCGACATCTTGCGCACCGTGGCGCGCACCGCATCCTCCCCGCGCAGCGGCGGCTCGTGGGTGAGCGCGTCGTGACAGGCACGGAACGGCGCGCGCAGCGCATCGGGAAGCTCATCGGTATTCACCAGCGCCAGGTGATTACGGTAGGCCTCGGTGAGGCGCTCCTTGATCGTCCCCGAGCGGGCGAGCGCGAGCGCTGCGCCTTCGAATTGTTCCCATGAGCTGTTCATCAATCCCCCGGCAAGACGCCTGCCGTCGTCCATGAGACTCCTCCGGGTGGGGTCTGAGGCGGCGTCGGTTGGTTATTGTTATCCGGTCGACGGTAGAATCCCTAGCGCGCTCAAGCGGCTAAGACCGAAATATACCGCAGGCTCTAGAAAAAAAATATGTCCGTGCGGCCCTCAGCCGAGGCTTTGCGAAAATAGCAGCACATTTCTACCGTACTGCATTAAGAGAGATCCCTATCCATGGGATCTATATAGTTAATTTGCCCAACAAAACGCCGCGGTCTGGCTGCCCGTCGCATATTGAAGCCCGGTCGAGTCGACCGAGAATGAGGTGCACTGGGTGTCCTTGGTCTGGGTGCCTAGCGGCGTGGCGATGAAACTGTAGGACGGCGCCGCGAGGGCATTCGAGCCGCACGCCGCCGAGGCCGGAGAGCAGACCGTGACCGTGTAGTAGCCACTGCCGACCGTCGTGGGGAAGGCGGTGTAACCGAGATTTGCCGCCACGTTGGTGTAGCTCGCCATGGTGCTGAAGTAGCGCTCCTCGCGCCCGGCGAGATCCAGCAGCGCCTGCTTGGCCTCGGTCCGGCGCGACTGGCGGGTCTGGTCCATGTAAAGCGGGACCGCGATCGCGAGCAGGATGGTGGCGATGGCCACCACGATCATCAGCTCGATCAGGGTAAACCCGCGGGAGGAGGCTGCTTTGGGGTGCGGTTCCATGATGCTTCTCTTGCGCGACTAGCGACGCTGGACCCAGCTCACGCGCCGGCCGGTGTTATTGGCCGGCTGGTTGGTGCCCAGCGTGTTGGTGGTGTTGGAGGAATTGCCACTGCCGTTGCTACCGGTGCCACTGCCCGACTGGTTGGTCTGGAACACGAGGTAGGGTGTTCCGGAGGCGTTGAGAATGACCAGCGAGCTGCCGGTGGCGTTGGTCTGGATCCCGATCGCGTTCGGGTCCGTGTACGCGGCATTCTGGTTGACGTTCGGATTGATCTGCTCATCCGGGGGCAAGAACACCTCGTTGAATGCCCCGCCGGTCAGGGCCGATAGCACGTAGGTGAAGCCGCTGTCGGACAGGACCGTGCACGAGGTGGGGGTATTGACCGCCGGCACGATCGTATTCACGGTGATCGCCTGCTCCACCAGCTCAGGGTTGAAAACGACCTGCTCCTGGGTACCCGGAAAATTCAGGTACCAGCCGAACTTGCCGGCGCTGCCGGTGCAGCCGGTCTGGCCGGTCCAGCAGATGGTCGCGTTGCTCGCGATGTCGCGGTCCTGGGTCGTGGTGTTGATCGTGACGGTCTGGTACTGCAGGTTCGACTGCGTCATGGTCGTGAGACCGGCCTGCGTGGCGGTCAGCGCGGCGTACTGCGCGGTCGGGGACAGCGTGTTCCAGGCGGTCAGGTTCCAGTCCCACACCCCATACAGGCTCTGCGTGGCGGTCGCATAGGTGGCGGGGCTTGAGTTGCTGAGCGGGATCTTCTGGCCGGTGCCGAACAGCACCATCACCTGCTGCTCCATCCCGGCGTTGGGGGAGCCTGAGGCGATGACCGGGGCGGTCGTGATCGGTTCGCCGCTCGGTGTCTTGAACAGCGGCCCGGTCGAGACGGCCCAGTTCGTCTCGGTGGGGCTGGTCAGGTCAAAGCGCCACAGGTTGCCCTGCAGGTCGCCCGCATACACGTAGTCGGCAATGCGGTCACCGTCGAGATCGACCGGCGAGGCATAGGCGATGCCGTTCGGACTTGCAGCACTACCGGTGTGGGTGCTCAGGTAGTACCAGCTCGGCGCCCCGGTGCTGGTATTGAGGACACCGACGTAGATGCCGGCATCGCCCGAGGTGCTGCCCAGGCCGTTGCTGAAAATCATCGCCCACTTGCCATCGTGCAGACGGCGCAACTGCGGCGTGCCATAGGTGTTGCCGAGGTTGTTGCCGCAGTTGGACACGTTGACGCAGGTGATGGTGGCGGAGCTCCATTCCCCGACCACGACGCTCGAGGCATTGCCTTCGGTGAAGTTGCCGCTGCTGCTGGCGGGGATGTTGCCGGGATTGGTCACATCGAGCGCGTAGATGGCGTTGCCGCCGGGGCCGAGGCCGCCGACCAGCCAGGTATGCCACTGGTTGTTGAAGAACACATCTCCGGTACCGGGCGTCGCGTCGACAAAGAAATTGTGTCCGTACTGCGCGTTCGAGTAGTCGATGGCCGCCGTGGTGGAGTGGATCATCTGCGCCGCGGCGCTCTGGATGACCGCGCCCGGCATGTAGGCCAGCACTTCCGTACCGTCGTTGGTGGCGGGCTGGAAGGTATTGGTGGTATCGAAGTAGCCGCTGCGGAAGCCGTGCAGGATGCCATCGTCGGCACCGACGTATACCACGTTCTCGCGGGTCGCCGTCGCGGTGACGTACGCGGAGTAGCTCTGCGCGCTGCCGCCGTTCTCCGGCAGCGGGTCGCCACTGTTGGTGCGGTCCGACCACACCGAGGGATAGGCCAGGATCGGCGCGCCAACCCACACCGGGCTTGAGTCGACGATGTCCGCGAGCACGCTGTTGCGGCGGCGGAACAGGCCGACGCCGGTGGTGCTGATCTCGCAGCTGCGATCGCCGCGCAGGTAATTCAGGCGGTCGTAGTTGGCGTAGGCGGTCGAGGAGTTGCAGCTGGAGCTCGTGGAGTCACCCGCCGTCAGCGCGCTTTTCTGGGCGGCGGTGAGATTGCCCCATTCGAAGGGTGCGCCCGCCGAGCCGTTCCAGGTGAGAATCACCCGACTGGTCGGCCCCTCAGCTGCGGTCGGACCGGCCACCCCGGTCGCCGCGCAGGTGCCGGCCGCGGTCACGCCGGTCAGCACGCAGGAGGCGTCCCAGTTCGCCGTCGCCGCCACGATCACGTTGCCATAGGTATCAAATCCGAGGCCATTCGCGGTCACCCGGCCGGTCCAGCCGTTCTCGGGGTTGTAGTAGGCGAAGTACGCCTGCGTGCCGGTCTCAAGCTTGGCGGACTGCTTCTCGCTGGCGCCCGCGGAGCTTGATGCCGAGGTAGCCGGAATGGCCTTGAAGCAAAGGATCTCGTGGATGTTGGTGTCGCCACCGGTGGAGCCTGCGAAGCCGAACAGGAAGTTCGCCGGCAGCGGGCCGTTCGCCGTGGTGATGTTCTGATCCGTGATCACCTGGGTGTAGGCACTGCAGCCGGAGCTGGCCGGCGGGCAGGTGGCGTAGGCAAGGCTCAGCAGGCCGTCCTGGGTGATCTTCAGCTCATAGAAGATCGGCGTAGCGGCAGCGCGGGTCTGGGCCGCCTCGTTTGCGATCTGGGTGCCGGTGGGCAGCACCACGTAGCCGCCCGGCTGCGCGGTGTAATCCAGAATCGGCGCAATTGCCGGGGTCGCGGTCGGATTGCCGGTGTTCTTGCTGTTGGTGAGACTCGTGGCGCCGGCGCTGGTCGGATTGCCGACATTCTTGTAATTGTACAGCGTGCCGTTCGCGCAGGTGTTCTGCACCGCCCACATCGCATCGGTGGGGCCGCCGCTGCAGTAGCCGGTGCTCGACTGATAGGTGCCGCCGCTGATGTTGCACGAGGTGGCCAGGGAATTCGGGTAGTACGGCGTGCTGTTGCTGGAGGGCGGCGTGGTGCCGCCGTAGGCGCCGTTCAGGGTCGCCCAGGCGACGTTGCCGGCACCGCGAATACCAATTCGGCCCGGCTGATAACCGCCGCCGCTGGCCGTGTTGTCTCCGCCGACGCTGGTGCCGGTCTCGCCCAGGGTATTGACCGAACCGTTCAGGAAGTTGCCGAACTCGTCCATCCCTAAGCCCAGATAGCCGCCGATCAGGCCGTTGAAGGGCTGGTTGCTGTTCGAGCAGGTGTAGGCAAGGCTTCCGCCCCAGGAGCCGAGGCCATTGCCGTTGCCGCTGCCCACCCCGGTGATTGTGGCGGTGTTGAGCTGGGTGGCGTCCATCAGGTAGAAACTGATGCCGTCGGCGCCGTCACCGCCCCCACCGCCCGAGTCGCCGCGGTAGGTTACGGTCTTGAAGGTGATCGCGACGCCCCCGCCGGTGGGGAAGGGGACCGCGAAGACGACGCCGCCATTCTCGCTGTAGCCATACGGGCGGCCGTTGGTGAAGCGCAGCGCGCCCTGGCCGACCGGATCGGCGGTCGTATTCGAGAGCGTCTGGCCGCCGACCAGCACCTCGCCGCTGCTCTTGTTGTAGTAGCTGGTGGCGATGGTAATGCAACCGGGAACCTGGCCGCCGGCGCCGGACACCGGCTCAGAGCCCGTCAGCGTGCTTGCGGTCAGGCAGGCGCCGTTGAAGTAGTACCAGCTGTTGGTCGTGGTCGAGCCCGTGAAATCCTCACTGATGTTCTGGGCCCGGAGCGCCAGCGGCGCGACGAGCGCGACGATGGCGGCCAGGAGTACGGTCATGCTGTTGCGGTTCATAACAACCACCCTAAAGTTCAAAATGTCGGGCAACTCAGGCAAGTGACGCCCTGTTGGACCTCGTAAGTGCTTTCCACAACGGCGACCGTGGCAGCGGAGCCCCCGTAGCCGTATGCATCAATCTGGTAGGCTTCGCCCAGGCCATCACCCGCCTTGCCCACATCGAGGATGTAGTAGGCCGGCAGGGCGAAGTAGCCATTCAGCGCGCTCGAGACGCTAAGCCCCGGCGGCGTGTAGTAGGTGTAAATGCCCCACGTCGAGGGGTTGTTCACCGTATAGCCGTAGGAGGTCAGGGCCAGGGTGCAGACCGGACCGCCCCCGCCTACATTTCCGTTGACGATCGTTCCGGCGGCGCAATCCACGGCAGTGCCGACGCTGCCGTTGGTGCCCTGAAGCAGCCACCACTCCGCGTACTGCTCGGCACTTACCGCCGCGTGCAGCGCACGTTCCTTCTCGCGCAGGTTGCCGGCGATGTGCTCCTGGGTGGCAAAGCCGCGGAACATGCTCAGCGCCAGGATGGTGATGATGAACAGCAGCAGGATGCTGGTCATGAGCGCGAAACCGCGCTGCGGCGCTGCCGCAAGGTGCTGCGTCTTCATGTGTACGGCCCCGCGCGTCCCATCACCTGAACCACACGCTCGAAAGTGAGGTACTGCGCCTGCCCCTGAGGGTTGCCCGCGTTGTACAGCGGGTTGGGGAACTGCAATACGACTCTTATCGCGGTGATGTTGTCCCAGTCGACCGCCTGCATCTGGTCCGAGGTGAGGTAGGTATCGACGTTGTAACTGGTGGAGGGGGCGGTGCGGTTCACCCCGTAGTAGATCGTCATGCTCGAGATGCCATAGACGAGCGGTTCCTCGGCACCACCGTTTAGCTGGCACTGCAGATAGCCGGGCGTGTTGCCCGCCGGCGCGACGATGCTGAACTGGTTGGCATACACCGCCGATGCGCCGCTGTTGTTGGTGCTGCCGTCGCAAAGGATCACGCCATCGCCGCTGTTGGTCCGGTAGCGCACGCCGAACGCATCGGGCGTGCCGTTGACATGCGAGGTGGCAGAGAACGCCACTCCGCCGGCAAAGTTGTAGCCCTGCGGGCTCGCGTAGGCGAGCAGCGAAGTGGTCGGTGTCCACACCGGCGTGGTGGCCGGGGGCACCGGATTCGGGTAGTAGCCGCCGGCCTGGATGACATCGGTGAGAATCGTCATGGCGAAGCGCTGCTCGTCCTGCACCAGCGACATCGTTGTCTGGGTGAGGTTGGCCCGCCGCACGTTCTCTACCACCGTTACCAGCCCGAATATCAGGAACACGGCGATGGCCATGGTCACCAGCAGCTCGATGAGGGTGAAGCCGCGCTCGCACGAGGCGGCGCGCCGCACGGCAGTTGGGTGGAGGGTGTTCATGGTTCGACGTAAAGCTCGTAGCCGGGGCTCTCGAACTGCCCGACATTACCCGCCGCCTGCTGAGCGGCTTCCTGTGCGGTCATCGAGACCGCCTGCTCGGTCCAGGCAATCTGGATCGTGCAGCTGATCGGGACATTGATCACCGCCGGGCACGATATCGTCGCGGTGGCATTCGGCAGCAGCGTGTCGAGGTCGTTGACCCAGATCGCCAGATCGTAGGCCGCAAGGTTCAGCGGGACGCATTTGGCGCCGCCGCCGCTGGTGCCGACGCAGGCGTTGGGTGCCGCGATATCGGTCATGGTCTGCCCGGCCAGCACGTTGCCGTCGCTGGAGGTGACATTCCCACCCACCGCCAGTGTGATGGTGGCCGGCGGTGTGCTGGCCCAGTAGCCGCGATTCGAGTGCATCGCCGCGGCCAGGCTCGCCGCCTCGATGGCCGCCAGCGAGCGCTGGCGCGAGGTGGACATGTTATTCAGCGACAGCGCCTGCATCTTGGCAATTCCGAGCAGCCCGATGCAGATCACGATGACGGCCACCATAACTTCCACGAGCGTAAAGCCCTGCGCGCGGTGTATGTAGAAGGGTTTCATGTGCAGGCAAACGGTGAGAAGTTATTGATATGTGTCTGGATCGAGGCGAGCCCGACCGGCGTAACCCACAGGCAGCGTGTAAATGCGCTGTTAGCGGCCGGGTCGTGCAGGGTGATCAGCTGGCTGGCAAATCCTGCGGCCGTCGTGGCGAACCCTTCACGGTTGTAGGTGATCGAGCTCAGGCCGCCGCCCGCCACGAATGTGTCCGGTGTCACTTTCCCGGTGAAGGGCGCCTGTACGCGCAGGACCGTCCCGGCAGCGGGGTTAGCCGCAGCGGTGGGATTCGAGAATACGACCCAACCGCTCTGCCAGCTGGAGGAGCCCGAGCAGGTCGGAGTGGCCGTCGTACTGTTGCTCGAGGAGCACACCGTGACACCCTGACCCTCCCTGATCGACTCCCCGCGCGCGTACTGCAGGTCCCCGAGCAGGTTATTGGCCTCAGCGGACATGCGGTACGACTCAGTGATGTACTGATAAGAGGGCAGGCCGATGACGAGCAGGATCGCCATGATCGCGATCGTTACCATCAGCTCGACGAGCGTGATGCCTGATTGCCGTTTCATGGCGGGGGAATCTACTGGAGTGGGGCGGGGTACAAGGGGGTAATGCGTCACATCGGACCGGCGAGCCGACGGACGGGCGGTGGCGGACTCTGGACGGTCAGGATCCGCACGCTTAACAGAATCCCCTGGCGGGCGCCTCGCGGGCCGCCAGAGGGGTCTAGGCGCGGTAGGATGAGATCTCGATCAGATTCCCGTCCGGATCGCGGCAGTAGACCGAGAGCAGCGTCCCGCGCGCGCCCGCTTTTTCGATCGGGCCCGCCTCGAGGGCAATGCGGCACTGCCGCAGATGATCCACGACCTGTGCCGGGGTCGATGAGGTGAGAAAGCACAGGTCCTGGCTTCCGGCGCAGGCCCGTTCGGCGGTGAACCATTCGGCTCGGGCGGCCGCCGCCGGTCGCAGATTGATCTTCTGGCCCCCGAACTTCAGCGCGGTTCGCGTCGGCTTGCCCGTCCCGGGGCTGAAGTCCTCGCGCCTCATGCCGAGGACGGTCTGATACCAGGCAGCCGAAGCTGCCACGTCGTTGACGTTGATCACCAGGTGATCGATTGCCTCGATGGTAAGCGCCATGTCGCACTCTCTGCCGACGGGCAGGCCGGCCGTTGCGGCCTGCGATCACGCATTGTGCACCGGCAGCGGTCGTTCGAACGAGAAAGGCAACGAGACTCCGGGAGAAGAGGGTGCCGGCGCCCGCTCTACTTCACAGAGAACGTCGGGACTGCTCCTGCGTTTTCGATGAACGTGCATTTGCCCTCGTTGCACACGGCGCGCTCCATTTCGATCCGCTTCAGTTGTACATACTGTTCCGGCGACAGGCCGAGGGCTTGTCGGTAGGCGTTGTCCGCGGCAGCGCGCGACTCCTCCGCCGCCTTGCGCTGGTCCTCGGCGAGCTTGATCTGCTTCTCGGTCTGCACCCGCTGCTCCTGCGCGGCAGTCTCAATGCGCTGGTTCTTGATCGCATCCGGCGGATTGGCGCGCCCGACGGTCATCGTGACCAGCTGCACCGGCAGGGACTTCTCCTTGATGAAGGCCAGCAACCCGTCGCGGATCTCGGCGTCGATGGCATCCAGCGCTGTCGTGCTGATGGCCGTTTCGTTCATCCCGCGCTTACGTACCGCCTGCCGCACGAGCTGGGCGAACGGCTGCTCGACGTTGTTCTTATACCAGTCCGGACCGAAGTTCTTGATGAGCGACACCGAGTCCACGACCCGCAGCGTCACGATGGCGTGGAAGGTGATCGGCACGCCGTCCGAGGTCATCGTGTCAGGCAGTTCGGCCTCAAAACGCTGCGGCTGCATGTATACGTCAACACCTTCGGTCGTGAAGGCTGCCCAGGTGCGTCCGGTCTTCACCGGCTCGGCCTCGACCCCGCCATGCCCGAAGAACCAGGGCTTGTCGATGAGCACAACCTCGTGGCCCGCATCGGGTGAGTAGACGCTGCATCCACCGATGGCCAGTGCGAGCAGAGCGATGAGCTGTTTCATTTCGTAACCTACCGTTGTGTTGACGTCTCGCGCGCCGGCCAGCGTCGCAGCCGCGCCAATAACTGAGAATCGATTATTTCCATTAAGCGCGCTAGTTCGCGCCTGGTCAGTTGTCCCGCAAGAACCGCGCATTACCTGGCAAGAGACGGACGCTCGGGCATCGGCAGAGACTGAATGCCGGAGAGTGCCGGACTGACGCGCTCACCGCGCGGGAGCTCGGAAAGGACTCGAATCAGGCCGCCCGAGGTACTTCGGGCCCGGGTATGCTACTCCGCATAACGTATAGCAAGCGCAGCGGTGTAGAATGCCGAAATGGCCGTTCCGCAAAATAGCTACTTCGTCCGCCTGCGGGCAGACCTGTCACCACAGGTTGCCAGCGAGTTCCGTTCGTTCGCGAAAAAACCACCGTCCGGCAAAGCGCCAAGCGAACTCCGACTCATTCTTGCATGCGTGCGGGTCGACTTAACCCACCCCATCTACGCGAAGCTGACTATTAACCTCGAAGAGGGAGCGCCAGCGATGGACCTCTGGGTACCCCACCAGCTGATCCTGATGATCGGGGATATCAGCGAGATGGGACGCGCTCCTGTGGTGTTCACACCAACAGAGTAAGCGCACCGCGATGTGCCGGAGAGTGCCGGCATGCGCGAGGCGTTATAAAATCAAGATCCGCCCATGGCGCGGGGACTTCCCAAGCCGTTCATCGATGACACGTACTTCGATGCACGCGTAAGGCAGCGCATTCGGCCCGCGCTCCTAGAACCATGTACCCCAGGCTTGGGTATGCTACTTCGCATAATGTATATTATGTAAAATACAGCATATATCGCCGCAGCTGCTGTCGCGCCTCAGAAATGGATGGCAGGCCGCCAGAAGTCTCAACACCCCTTCCCGAACTAGGAAGTTATGCGTGCCGTGGCGTCCTCAGCGACAGATTTCCTGGCACCGCTCGAAGCGACTCTGGCGCTGTATGGGCACAGGCCGTAGCGGGAACACGCATGCGCACATGCGTGTTCCCGTTCAGCGTGGGAGTTACTGCTTAGTCAACCAGGTCTCATCCGCCTTGCCGGCCCATTCATCGACCTGCTTCTGCGCAGCGTCTTTCGCCAGCCCGTAGCGTTCCTGGACCTTGCCCGCGAGTTCTTCCCGGCGTCCGTTTGCCGCCGTGAGGTCATCATCCGTCAGGCGTCCCCACTGCTGCTTGGCCTTGCCCTTGAGCTGCTTCCAGTTACCTTCAACGCGATTCCAGTCCATAGTTATTTCTCCAGATAGATGCATTTCGTACCGGCGAGACATTAGCTTTGCGACCATTGGTATTTGAAGCGCCGGTACCCGACTGTCACGGTCGGATGGCTCCTACATATGTGTGAGACGCTTCCGGCGGCGCAGCGGACCGAGCAACCGAGCTGTCGATTTCGCGATCCGTCGTTCTTAGCAAGAATGAGAACATGAGTCGTCGACGGTTCTTGACTGCTCTGAGCGGAATTGGCATTGAGGCGCTGTGGCATCCACCGAGCATTTGGGCCGCTGACCCCGTGAACACATCGTCCGCCAACCTGAAGGTGATCGCCTTGCAGGTGGGTGCAATTCTCGAGCAGCACATTGCGACCGGTTACATGCCGGGCGCGGTAGCGCTCATCGGCCGCGGCCAAAAGGCAGAACTCGTGGGTGTTGGAACCATGGCGCACGAGGGCTCACAACCCATGCGCCGTGACAGCATCTTCCGCATCGCCTCGATGACCAAACCCATCACCGCGGCGGCGGCCATGATGCTGGTAGATGAGGGCGCGCTGCAGCTGCATGAGCCGATAGAAAGATGGCTGCCCGAGCTTGCCAGGCGACGCGTTCTTAAGCGCATCGGCGGTCCGTTGCACGAGACGGTGCCGGCAAACCGCCCTATTACCCTGCAGGATCTGCTGACATTTCGTTGCGGGCTCGGGGTGCTCATGGGGCCCGAGACCTACCCGATTCAACAGGAGATCTCGGCCCTGAAGCTGGTCGGTTTTGGTCCGCCGGATCCGGCCTCCCCGCTGACGCCTCCTGAATGGCTCCGGCGGCTCTCGACGCTGCCTCTCATGGCGCAGCCCGGTGAGCAGTGGCTGTACAACACCGGCTCCTACATTCTCGGCGTGCTGCTCGCCAGAGTGTCGGGTAGATCGCTCCCGGAGTTTCTGCAAAGACGCCTGTTCGAGCCCTTACAGATGGTGGACACCGGGTTCTTCGTGCCCGAGGGCAAGCGGGCCCGCTTCACCAGCGCCTATCGCCTCGAGGCGGGACGCCCGGAACTCTATGACGCGCCGGCCAGCAGCGCCTGGAATGCCGCTCCGGCCTTCCCAGATGCGGGCGCAGGACTTGTGTCGACCGCCGATGACTTTTTCGTGTTCGCCAATATGCTGCTCACCAAAGGCCGGGCGCGTGGACGGCGCCTGCTGTCCGAAGCCTCGATCGCCGCCATGACAACCGACCAGCTGACGGCGACTCAACGTCTGGGAGGGGCGTCCATTCTCGGCGACGGGCGCGGGTGGGGCCTTGGCATGTCGGTAATCCATGAGATGACTGCTGCCGGTCTTCCCGCGGGCAGTTATGGTTGGAACGGCGGATTGGGGACTAGCTGGGTCACGGACCCCGCCTCTGGCCTTATAGCCATTCTGCTCACGCAGACGCTGTTCACTTCGCCTGCGCCGCCCAGCGTGCACCAGGAGATCTGGCGGACAGTATTCTCGCCCTCCTTTCTGTAGGATGAATTGCAGCGCACTGGACACGCCGGCGCCAAGGCCGCACCTGCGCAATAAGCCCGCCGAGACGCGCACATGGCCCGCCCTCCTCTTCGCCTCTATGAACTGGTGCTCGCCAACGGCCGCTCGGCAAGTCCCTACGTCTGGCGCGTGCGCTATGCGATGGCGCACAAGGGACTCTTGTGCGAGTCCGTGCCGCTGGGCTTCACCGAGATTCAGCGCGTCTTTGCCGGACGCTTCAAGACCGTTCCGGTTCTCGAAGATGGCGAGACGCAGCTGGCCGAGAGCTGGGACATCGTTGAATACCTGGATCGCGTTTTTCCTGAGAGACCGTTGTTCTCCAGCCCCGCGGAACACGCCATGGTGCGCTTGTTCGATATGTGGTTTTCCATCGAGGTTCAGCGGCGCATGATCGGCGTCTACGTACTGGACGTGCACAACGCGGCCCGTGCGGAGGACCGCGGGTACTTCCGCCAGAGCCGTGAGGCGCGCTTCAAGGCCCCGCTGGAGGCGCTGGTCGCCGATCGTGCCTCGCGGCTTCCGGCCCTGAGGCAGGCATTCCAGCCGCTGCGGCTGCATCTGGCGCGGTTCCCGTACCTCGGCGGAGCCTCGCCGAACTATGCCGACTACATCGCGCTCGCATCGCTGCAATGGGTGGGCAGCGTCAGCACGCTGCCGTTGCTCGGGGCCGACGACGAGGCGCTGCGGGCCTGGCTGCAGCGCGGATTTGACCTTTACGGCGGATTGGGGCGCGATCCGCGCCTTCAGCCTTTGGTCGAATAGACAAACTCCCCCAACACGGGTGTTGTAGGGCACGGTCCAGGGGCTAGCCGGGGCAGCCCGCGGGGGTTTGGACGCGTTCCAATCCCCGCGCGCTCCCATAGTCCTTGGTCGTCTGCGGGGGCATGTGAAATACTGCCTCCGTCAGGCTCAGGGCTTTAAAACGATAATCACAACTGGCACAGGAGCGACCCGTGGCTACGACCAACCTGCCGATATATGAGTCGGGAATCGACAGTTCGCATCGCCGTGTCATCTTCGCCTCAAGCCTCGGCACGGTATTCGAGTGGTATGACTTCTATCTGTACGGATCGCTGGCTGCGGTCATTTCCAAGCAGTTCTTTTCCGGCGTAAACGAGACGACCGGCTTCATTTTTGCACTGCTCGCCTTCGCCGCTGGCTTTGCCGTACGACCGTTCGGCGCCCTGGTGTTCGGCCGTCTGGGCGATCTGGTGGGTCGCAAACATACCTTCCTCATCACCATCGTCATCATGGGCCTCTCGACCGCCCTGGTCGGCATACTGCCGAGCTACGCCCAGATCGGGGTCGCCGCGCCGATCATTCTGGTAGCCCTGCGGCTGCTGCAGGGACTGGCGCTGGGAGGCGAGTACGGTGGCGCCGCCACCTATGTCGCCGAGCACGCACCGACTGGAAAACGCGGGCGCTACACGAGCTGGATCCAGACCACCGCGACCCTGGGACTGTTCCTGAGTCTGCTGGTGATCCTTGCGTGCCGTTCGCTGCTCGGCGCGGAGTTTGACACCTGGGGCTGGAGGATTCCGTTCCTGGCATCGATCCTGCTGCTGATCGTTTCGGTCTACATTCGACTGCAGCTGGCCGAGTCGCCGGTATTTGTCGAGATGAAGCAGGCCGGCACCATCTCAAAGGCTCCGCTGACGGAGTCCTTTGCGCGCGCGGGGAATCTTAAGCTCGTGGTCCTCGCCCTGCTCGGGGCCACCGCCGGCCAGGCGGTGGTGTGGTACTGCGGGCAGTTCTATGCCCTGTTCTTCCTGACGCAGGTACTGAAGGTCGACGCGCAGCCGGCAAACCTGCTCATTGCAGCGGCACTGCTGATCGGCACGCCGTTCTTCCTCGTGTTCGGCCGGCTTTCCGACCGCATCGGCAGGAAGCGGATCGTGCTGACGGGCTGCCTGATCGCAGCCCTCACCTACATCCCGATCTTCAAGGGCATCACACACTTCGCCAATCCGGCGATCGAAAGTGCCGCGGCGAGTGCGCCCGTCACCGTGATCGCCGATCCGAATGCCTGCACGTTCCAGTTCGATCCGGTCGGCAAGAAGAAATTCGTGCAGTCGTGCGATATCGCCAAGGCGGCTCTGGCAAAGGCGGGCGTCCCCTACAACAACGAGTCCGCACCCGTCGGCTCCGTAGCGCAGGTGCGCATCGGTTCTGCCGTGGTGCCCTCTATCGAGGGCGGCTCCATGTCGGCCGGGGATTTCAAGGAGGCCAGCGGGAAGTTCTCCAAGGCACTGAGCGGCTCGCTGAAGGATGCCGGCTATCCGGCCAAGGCTGAGGGCGCGCAGATCAACTATCCCATGGTGCTGCTGCTGCTGGTTGTCCTGATGATTTACGTCACCATGGTCTACGGCCCGATTGCGGCGTGGCTCGTGGAGATGTTCCCGGCGCGCATCCGCTACACGTCCATGTCACTGCCCTATCACATCGGCAATGGCTGGTTCGGAGGCTTCCTGCCCCCGATCGCCTTCGCGCTGGTGGCGCTGACGGGGGACATCTACTACGGACTGCGTTATCCGATCATCGTCGCCCTGATGACCGTCGTGATCGGTGCCTTCTTCCTGCCGGAAACCAAGGACCGACAGATCCGCTGATACGCCTGCGCGGCTTCATGGCCTACACTTAGGCCATGAAGCCCGCGGCGCCGGCGGCCCAGGTTTCCGGCGCACTGATCGCACAGGGGGAGCTCGCCATGAACGGCACGCAGAAACACCGCCGCGGGTGGAGCTGGTGGTACCTGCTGTTTATCGTCCAGTTCGTCGCGGTCCTGTGGCCCCCCTTCTACAACAGCGCCGAGCCCTATTGGCACGGGGTGCCCTACTTCTACTGGTACCAGATGATGTGGGTGCTGATCAGCGCCGTGCTCACCGCGATCGTTTACTTCGCCACCCAGGAGTAGCCGGCGGTGCACGAGGTGAACTGGGTGGCGCTCAGCATCTTCGTGGTGCTGTTCGGATTCATTACCTGGTTGGGCTTTGCGGCCGCCCACTGGCGCAAGGGTGATCTCGACCTGCTGCATGAATGGGGCCTCGGCGGGCGGCGCTTCGGCACGCTCATCACCTGGTTCCTGGTCGGCGGCGATCTCTATACCGCCTACACCTTCATCGCGGTTCCGGCGCTGGCCTTCGGCGCCGGCGCGCTGGCCTTCTTCGCCGTCCCCTACACCATCGTCATCTACCCGATCCTGTTTTTGGTCTTTCCGCGTCTGTGGCACGTGTGTCACAAGCGCGGCTACATCACCGCGGGGGATTTCGTGCGCGGCCGCTTCGGCAACCGCTGGCTGGCGCTGGCGATCACCGTCACCGGCATCGTCGCCACCATGCCGTACATCGCGCTGCAGCTGGTGGGCATCCAGGTCGTAATCGGGGCGATGGGGATCTCCGGGACAGGCTGGACGGCGGACTTGCCGCTGTTAATCGCCTTTGTGGTGCTGGCCGCCTTCACCTATTCCAGCGGTTTGCGCGCGCCGGCCTCGATCGCCATCGTCAAGGACATCCTCATCTACATCACCGCCTTCGCGGTGGTCATCGTGGTACCCATGCAGCTGGGGGGGTTTGGCAAGATCTTCAGCGCCGTTCCCGCTGCCAAGCTGCTGCTGGCGGTGCCAGGACCGCACAGCACCGGCGCCTACAGCGCCTATGCGACGCTTGCACTCGGTTCGGCGCTCGCCCTCTTCCTCTACCCGCATTCCATGACCGGCATCCTGAGCGCCAGCAGCGGCGGGGCCATCCGCCGCAACGCCGCGATGCTCCCCGGTTACACCTTCATGCTCGGGCTTTTGACCCTGATCGGCTTTTTCGCCATCGCGCTCGGGGTCAAGGGACTGCCGGAATTCGCCGCAGGGTTCAAGGAGTTCGGCAACAACTTCGCCGTCCCCGCGCTGCTGCTGCACAGCTTCCCGGCCTGGTTCGTGGGCGTCGCGTTTGCCGCCATCGGGATCGGCGCCCTGGTGCCCGCTGCCATCATGTCGATCGCCGCTGCGAACCTCTACACGCGCAACATCCACCGCGAGTTCATCAATAAGAACCCCACCGACAAGCAGGAGGCCCAGATGGCCAAATGGGTCTCACTGGTCGTGAAGGTGGGGGCTCTGGTTTTCGTCGTGTGGGTACCGACGACATTTGCCATCCAGCTGCAGCTGCTGGGCGGGATCTGGATCATCCAGACGCTGCCGGCCGTGATGTTCGGCGTCTTCACCCGCTGGTTCAATCCATGGGCGCTGCTGATCGGCTGGGCCGCCGGCACCTTCGTTGGCACCGGGATGGCCATCGCGGTTCACCTGACGCCCACTTTCCCGGTAGCACTGGACGGCTATACCTTCCCCGGCTATACCGCCTTCTACACGCTGGTACTCAATCTCGTGCTGGCGAGTGTGCTGACGCCGGTGTTCAACGCGCTAAGCTCGCAGCGCTCGGCCATCGACGAAACCGTGTCAGCCGACTACTACGCCTAAGTTCGGTTTGCGAGCCCTAACGGCAACGGCGCTGCTGCTTTGCGCGTGGGCCTGTGCGCGCAGCCCAGCCGCGCCGCCCCCTCCTCCGGATTACTCGCGCGCTGACAGCTGGGCCGCGTGGCCGGGGCGCGCGAGCGGTGCGGACACGATTCCACCCGGCATCACTGATGCCGCGCTGCCCGAAGATCAGAAAGCGGATGTGTTCTTCATCCATCCCACCACCTATCTCAGCGGCGGCGGGAATGCGCGATACGATGAGCCCGGACTTGCCAGTACGCAGATCGATCAGGGCGTGCTGCGCTTTCAGGCAAGCGCCTTCAACGGCTGCTGCCGCATCTATGCGCCGCACTATCGCCAGGCGGGCATCGCGGCCTTCATGAAGGATGACGACGCGCAGGCCCAGGCTGCCTTTCAGCTGGCCTACGCGGATGTGCTGCGGGCTTTCGAGTACTACATTGCGCATCAAAACCACGGCCGGCCGTTCATCATCGCCAGCCACAGTCAGGGCTCCCTGCACGCCCTGCGCCTGCTGCAGGAGCGTATCGCCGGCCAGCCCCTGCAGCAGCGCCTGGTGGCCGCCTATGTCGTCGGCTACTTCGTGCCCATGGACATCGAGCGCACCGGTCTGCCCGTGTGCCGCTTTGCCGCCCAGACCGGCTGTGTGCTGAGCTGGAACACGGTAAAGGCCGGCGCTGCCGACAGTTCGCGCGAGCAGAGCCCCCTCATCTGGCTCGACGGCCGCTATCAGCACGGCGCCGGGCTCAAACTCGTGTGCGTCAACCCGCTCAACTGGACTTTGGGGGGCACGGCCCCCGCGCAGCAGAATCTTGGGGCACTGCCCGCCGTTCGCAGTGGCGCCGAATTGCGCGCTCCGCTGCCGCAACTGACCGGTGCCACCTGCCAGGGCGCAGCGCTGCAGGTCTCCATTCCGCTGCAGCAGCGGCTCGGCTTCGCTGACGCGCTCACACTCTTTGGCAGCTACCATATCTTCGACTACAACCTCTTCTATACCAACATCCGCGTGAACGCCAAGCAGCGCGTCATGGCCTATCACGCCGCGCAGTCGAACTGACCGGCTTTTCCGCCGCCCGTATCGCGGGATTTCCACATAGGGTGGGGGGTATGGTATAGGTTGACTTTGGCTGGCGGCCGGCTAAGAATCGCCGCCCGTAAAGTACCGGTACACATGCGATATCCGCTTGCCCTGTCAGAAGTCTGCGGCGCGTTTGCCGCGGCGGGATTCAGAGAGATCCGCGACCCATCGATGGGGGGTGAGCGACCCATTCTTCGCCCCGGGGGCAGCTGGCCCGATATCCTGTCGTACGCGTGCTAGTAGACTTACGCACCACTTTTGGACCTGAACGCCAATGGAAGCACACGAACACGATCCCAACGCGCCGCACGATCCACACGATCATTCGGCGACGCCGCGCGGTCGCGCGTTTCTAGCAGGGGGAATCGGTCTCGGACTGCTGCTGGTGCTGCTGATGATGACCCACGGCTTCGGGCTGTGGGGCGCTCACGGGGGTGAAGCTGAAAAGCCCCTGCTGGTGCACCAGGGCAGCAAGATCTACCTCCCGGAAGGCTCGACGCTGCGCGAGCGCGTGATTGTGGCGCCGGCAGAAGCCGAATCGGTGAGTGGGAAGCTGACGCTTCCCGGCGTCGTCGAATCCGATCCGGCGCGCACCGCCGCGCTACTACCGGCCCTGGGGGGCCGCGTGGTGGAACTCAAGGTTGCGCTCGGCGAGCGCGTGCAGCGCGATCAGGCTCTTGCGGTTATCGATTCGCCCGAGCTGGGACAGGCCTGGGATGATGATGACAAGGCGGCCGACGCCCTCAACCTGACCAAAAAGAACCTCGGGCGCCAGGAGGAGCAGTTCAAGATCGGCGCCGCCTCGCAGCACGATCTCGACCAGGCGCGCAGCGACAACAACCAGGCGCTCGCCGAGTACACCCGCACGCAGGCGCGACTGAAGTTGATCGGCGCGACGGCGCAGGGGACTGGGCACTCGCGATTACTGACGGTGCGCGCCCCCTTCGCCGGCAGCATCACCGCCCTCTCGGTCGCCTCCGGAAACATGATCAATGACCCGACCCAGTCGATCATGACCGTCGCAGACCTCTCCAGCGTGTGGGTCACCGCCCTCGTGCCGGAGAAGGATCTCGGATCGGTCGCGGCCAACCAGCCGGCACAAGTGACCCTGACGGCCTACCCCGGGCGTACCTGGCGGGGCAAGGTGCTGTTCGTGGCAGATGTGCTCGACGCGGATTCTCATCGCAACCAGACCCGCATCGCCTTTACCAACGCCGACTACGCGCTCAAGCCAAATATGTTTGCGAGCGTCACCCTCGAGGGGCCGCAGCTTCAGCGCGTCGTGGTGCCAAGCTCTGCGCTGCTGATGAACAACGATCGCACCACGGTGTTCGTGGCTACCGCACCGTGGACCTTCGAGCGCCGCACGGTCGAGCCGTTGCTCGAGGACAGCTCCGCCGTCGCCATCAGCTCCGGGATCAAGCCCGGCGAGCAGGTGGTCGTCAAGGGCGGGATCCTGCTCAATGATTGACCAGTTCGTCGAGTTTTGTCTGCACCGGCGCATCGCGGTCATCGTGATGGCGGTGCTGCTAAGCCTGTTTGGGATCTACGCCTGGGAGACACTGAACGTCGAGGCGTACCCGGAACTCGGCGACGTGGCCGCCCAGGTCACCACACAGATGCCGGGTCTTGCCGCTGAGGAGGTCGAGCAGCTCATCACCGTGCCGCTCGAGCGCGAGATCAATGGCACGCCGGGACTGCTGCTGATGCGTTCCGAGAGTACCTTCGGCCTGTCACTGATCACCGTGCTGTTTCGCGACGGATACGAGGATTACTGGGTACGGCAGCGCCTGCTCGAGCGCATCAATCAGGTCACTTTGCCCAACGGCGCCGCACCCTCACTCGACCCGGTGGCAGGTCCCGGAGGCGAGATCTACCGCTACACGCTCGAGTCCGACAGCAAGAATCTGCAGGAACTGTCCGAGATCCAGCGCTGGACGGTGATTCCGGCACTCAAGTCGGTCCAGGGCGTCGTTGATGACACCAATTTCGGTGGCCTCACCACTGACTACCAGTTGGATCTCGATCCGAAGCAGTTGCAGCACTATGGCCTCGGGATCACGGACGTGATCAACGCCATCAACAACAACAACGCTAACGCTGCCGGCGGACGCGTTTCGCGCGGAGATCAAAGCTACGTCATCCGCGGTGCGGGCCTGATCAAGAGTCTCAGCGATATCGGCTCAACCGTGGTCACGCAGGTCAATGGCACGCCAGTGCTGGTGCGCGATCTCGGCCGCACGACGCTCAGCCACCAGGAGCGCGAGGGCATCCTCGGTAAGGACAGCAACCCGGACACGATCGAAGGTATCGTGCTGATGCTGAAGTACCAGAACCCCTCGCAAACCCTCAAGGGAATTCACGCCAAGGTCAAAGAACTCAACGGCCGCCTCGCAGCCGAGGGGGTTCGCATCGTGCCCTACATCGATCGAGACGATCTGGTGCACGCCACCGTACACAAGGTCGGACGCACCATCGTCGAGGGCATCGCACTGGTATTTCTGGTGCTGATTCTCTTTCTCGGCAGTCCGCGCAGCGCGCTGGTGGCCGGAGTCGCCATACCCATGGCGCTCGTGGCGGTTTTCTCGCTCCTCAATCTCACCAAAGTCTCTGCCAACCTCCTGTCCCTCGGCGCCATCGACTTCGGCATCCTGGTGGATGGAGCGATCGTCGTCACCGAGGCGATTCTGCGCCGGCGCGAGGCCATGCCGAGCGAGGAGCTGAGCGAAAGCGAGGTTAAGGCGGCAGCCGTGCAGGTGACGAGGCCGATATTCTTCGCAAGTCTCATCATCATCACTGCCTACCTGCCGCTGTTCTCCTTCCAGCGCGCCGAGGCCAAGCTCTTTACTCCCATGGCCTACACCATGGCGTACGCGCTGTGTGGCGCGCTTCTGACCACGCTTGCGCTGGTGCCCGGACTCGCCTACTTCGCCTTCCACAAGCCCGGTACCGTATATCGCAACCGTTGGCTCGAGTGGCTGACCGTCAAATACGAGCAGGTGCTCGGCGCCTGTATCGAGCAGCCGCGCATCATCTACGGAATTGCAATATTCGCGCTGCTCGCGGTGGTGGCATTCGGCGCAACCGTGGGACGAGATTTTCTGCCCGATCTCGACGAGGGAACCCTGTGGCTGCAAGTCCAGATGCCGACCGGGCTCGCCCTCAACAAGGCAAGCGACATGGCCAGCGACCTGCGCCGTGCGCTGCTGAAATTCCCGGAAGTCTCCTACGTCGTAACCCAGACGGGCCGCAACGACGACGGCACCGATCCCTGGACCATGTCGCACATCGAGGCACCGGTGGGATTGACCCCATACGACACCTGGGCGGGCGGTGAAACCAAGAAGCAGTTCCTCGATAAGCTTGCCGCCACGCTTGCGCGCGAGCTGCCCGGCTACTCAATCGGCATCAGTCAGCCGATCATTGACGGCGTCAACGACATGATCGGAGGCGCGCACAGCCCGCTGGTGATCAAGGTGTACGGCGACGATCTGGATATGCTGCGCAAGGTCGGCCACCAGATGGTGGATGTGCTCTACACCATACGCGGCACCTCCAGCGCCTCGATCTTCCAGGAGCCACCGATCCCACAGATCAATGTCAAGGTGGACCGCGAGAAGGCGGCCCGCTACGGGATCAACATCGCCCAGGTGCAGAACGTCATCCAGACCGGGGTGGGCCAGGCGCCGGTGTCGACGGTCTACGTCGGCGAGCGCATCTACAACCTGACGGTGCGCTTTAACTCGGCAGCGCGCGATAGCCCGGACGCCCTGGCGAATCTGCTGGTAAATACCGCGAGCGGCGCGCAGGTGCCGCTTTCACAGATCGCCGACATCCGCGTGCAATCCGGCGAGAGCACCATTACGCGCGAAAACGGCGAGCGCAATCTCATCATCCGCATCGACAACCGTGACCGCGACCTGACAAGCTACCTCGAGGAAGCCCAGCAGAAGATTTCGGCGCGGGTGCACTTCGACCCGAACAAGGTCCGGCTCGAGTGGGGCGGCCAGTTCGAGAACCAGCGCCGCGCCGAGGCGCGCCTGCTGGTCATCCTCGCCCTGGTCATGGGAATGATGCTGATATTTCTGACCGTGGGTACCAAGTCGCTGCGCCAGGCGCTGCTGATCATGGGCGTCGTGCCGCTGGCGACCCTCGGCGGCCTGGTATCGCTGCACGTCACCGGCGAGACCCTAAACGTCGCAACCGGCGTAGGCTTCATCGCACTGTTCGGGGTTGCGGTTCAAAACGGCATCATCATGGTTGCGAATCTCAATCGCATGCGGCAGGCCGGCTTTGAGCTGCACGAGGCGATCATGAAGGGCGCGACCGAGCGGCTGCGCCCGGTACTGATGACGGCAAGCGTCGCCACTCTGGGCATGCTGCCCGCCGCCCTGCACACCGGTGTCGGCAGCGACGTGCAGCGCGGCATCGCCACGGTCGTGGTCGGAGGTCTTGCGATCTCCACCGTGCTCACCTTGTTCGTACTGCCTGCGATGTATCACGTGGTAGAGCACTGGGCCGAGCGGCGGCATGGCGAGGCGCGATGGTCCTGAACACCTCGCAGCGCCTGACGCTCCTCGGCGCCCTCGCGGCCCTGTCGGCCTGCGCGGTCGGCCCGAACTTCCACCGCCCCGCCCCGCCGGCGGACAAGGACTACGGCAGCGCTCCCGCCCAGGGCAGCACGGTGGCAAGCCCCGGCACCGGCGGGGAGGCGCAGACTTTTACCGGCGGCGTGGATATCCCGGGGCAATGGTGGACCCTCTTTCAGTCGCCCAAGCTCACCGCCCTGGTCGAACAGTCCCTCAAGGGCAATCCGGACATGGGCGCGGCGCAGGCCGCGCTGCGCCAGGCACATGAGCTGTATCTGGCCCAGCAGACCAGCTTCTTCCCCACCGTGCAGGGCGGCTTCAGCGCCACGCGCTCCAAATATGCCATCAACACCCTCACCGCTCCGACGGTTGCGCCGACCTCGATCTACAATCTGTACACCGCGCAGCTGAGTCTGAGCTACCTGCCTGACGTGTTCGGGGCCACCCGCCGCACGGTGGAGGCGGCGCGGGCGCAGGCTGAGGCCACCCGCTTCCAGCTCATCGCCACCTATGTCACCTTGAGCAGCAACGTCGTCACCACCGCCATCCTGGAGGGGTCGCTACGCGGACAGATCGCCGCCACCGAACGCCTTCTCGCTCTGCAGCACCAGCTCACCGACATCGTCCAGCGCCAGCGCACCGTGGGAATGGCGAGCGATGGCGACCTGCTGCTGCAGCAGGCCGCCGAGGCGCAGACCGCGGCCACCCTGCCGCCGCTGCAGAAGCAGCTCGGACAGACCCGCGATGCCCTGACCGCCCTGCTCGGGCGGCTGCCGGCCGGGGAACCGGCGGATACCTTTCGACTCGAGGACCTGAGCCTTCCCACTGCTCTGCCGGTGAGCCTGCCCTCCAAACTCATCGAGCAGCGGCCCGACGTGCGTCAGGCGGAAGCCAACATGCACGCCGCCTCCGCTGAGGTCGGGGTGGCGCTCGCCAACATGCTGCCGCAGTTCTCCATCAATGCCGATACCGGCTCGGACGGCCTGAAGATCGGCCAGCTGTTCGGTCCCTACAGCGCATTCTGGGATCTTGGCGCATCGCTCACACAGACACTGTTTGACGCAGGAGCGCTGCTGCACAAGCATCGCGCCGCGGACGCCGCGCTCGATCAGGCGGCCGAGCAATATCGCGCTGCGGTGGTTCTCGCCTGTCAGAATGTGGCTGACACTCTGCGGGCGTTGCAGGCGGACGCCGATGCGCTCAAGGCCAGCGCCGAGGCGGATCGTGCGGCCAAGGCAAGCTTCGCTCTGGCGCGCCAGCAGTATCAGATCGGCTCGATCAGCGTAGTCACGCTGATGAACGCCGAGCAGGCGTACCAGCAGGCGGAAGTGACCCTGGTGCAGGCGCAGGCCAATCGTTATGCGGACACCGCCGGGCTGTTCCAGGCCCTGGGCGGCGGCTGGTGGAATCTTCCGGAGGACACGTTCAAATGAGCCCACTGGTGTTGCGTGCGACCAAGAACGGGGCGGCGATCCTGACGCTCAACCGACCCGAGAAGCTCAATGCGCTCTCCAAGGATCTGGTCGAAACGCTCGAAGATCATGTCGACAAGATCGCGCGTGAGTCCAAGACGATCGGGCTGGTGATCCTGCGCGGCGCGGGCGGCAATTTCTCCTCCGGCCACGACATGGCTGAGGTGCTCGCCCAGGTCAAGGCGCACGCCAAGCCGCACCACTACATCGAGGTCATCGATAAGATCGCCAACCTGCCGCAGCCGGTTATCTCCGCGGTGCAGGGTCACTGCTCCACCGGAGCGCTCGAGCTTGCCCTGGCCGCTGACCTGATCGTCGCCGCGCAGTCGGCTAGCTTCTGCGACGCGTATGCGCGCTGGGGCCTGACCCCGATCTGGGGCCTGAGCCTGCGCCTGCCGCACCGGGTCGGCACCGCCAAGGCGAGCGAGATGATGTTTACCTGTCGCAGCTACTCGGGCGCCGAGGCGCACGACATGCACCTTGCGAATTTCTGCTTCGCGGATGAGCGTTTCGAGGCGGAGCTCGACGCTGTGGCCACGGATATCCTGGCGAACTCCTGGTATTCGAACCAGGTCAACAAGCGCGCGCTGCTGGCCAGCAACGGCCTGACGCTGCACGACGCGAACGCGCTGGACATCTTCAAGAACGAGGGACTGGCTCCCGATGCCGCCGCGCGCGTGGCGAGCTTCTTCAAGGCACGCAACTCGCGCCCCTGATCGGCCGCGCGCCGCGCTGCAAGCTCAGTTGCCGTGCGAGGCCGGATCCGCAGCATCCTGCCACCACGCTCCGCCTAAGGCCACCAGCAGACCCGCGCTGTCCTGTAATTGCTGGATCTGTGCAGTGACCAGCGCGAGGCGCTGCTGCGCGTAGGTGCGCTCCGCGTCGATCAGCTGCAGCACGTTGGTCCTGCCGACCGCATAGCTGGCCTGTTGCAGCTTGAGCGCCTCGGAGGCGATATCCACCGCGTGCCGATCGACCTCGAGACGTTCGGCATCGTACTCAAGAGCCCACAGGTCATCGGTCACCTGCCCGAGCGCCTCGATGACCGTTGCCTCATAAGTATCGCGCTGCGCCTGGTAGGCATCACGTGCCGCCCGCACCTGGGCGCGCAGCGCCCCGCCGGCGAAAATCGGTGCCGCCAGTGTGCCGCCGGCGGTGCGCAGTGTGTCGAACTGATGGAACAGATCCCCGGCCTGCAGGGCGCTGCGGGTGATGGCCGCAGACAGGGTGAGAGTTGGGAATTGCTGCGCCACCGCCACGCCGATCGCGGCGCTGTCGGCGTGCAGCTGCGCCTCGGCCGCCAGGATATCCGGTCGTTGTCGCACCAGCTCGGAAGGCAGGCTGAGCGGAATCTGCGCGGGCACCGTAAACTCCTTGACATCGAAGTCGTGCAGCTGCGCCTGCGCCGGTGCCTGGCCGAGCAGCACCGCGAGCGCATCGCGCGCCTGCGACAGTTGCTGTCTGAGCGTCGGCAACTGCGTCAGGTCCGCGGCCAGCTGGCTGTCGGCGGTCAGCACGTCGCTGCGCGCGGCCGTGCCGACTTCGAACTCGCGCTCGGTGAGAGCAAGGTTCTTGCGATCGCTCTGGATGAGTTCCTCTGTCGTGCTGAGCTGCAGCCGTGTCGAGGCGATCGACAGCGCCTCGTTGACGATGCCGCCGGTGAGGGTGAGGTAGGCAGCGGCCAGCTGGTAGCGTTGCTGCTGCGCCAGCGCGCTCTGCTGCTCGACCCCGCGGCGCGCGCCGCCGAACACGTCGAGCGCGTAACTCGCCGAGGGGCCGAGCGTGTATTCGTTCAAGGGCAGCGGCCCGGGGCTCGTACTACTCGAGTGCTGCACCCCGCCGCCCACCTGGATGTGCGGAAACAGCGCCCCGCGGGCCACCGCTACTGCCTCGCGCGCTTCGGCGAGCGTCGCATCCGCCGCCGCCAGGGTTGGGCTGCCGGCCAGGCCCTGCTGCACCACTTGCTGCAGTGGCGGCGAGCGGAACAGCTGCCACCACTGCGCCGACAGCTGCGTGCCCGGCAGCGTCTGCTGAGCCGACTTGGCAAGCTCCTCGGCGGGCGGCGCCTGATCGGCACGGATATAGTCGGGCACGCCCGGCGCTGGCGGCGCATGGAAGTTCGGACCGACCGCACAGCCGAACAGAGCCAGCGCAAGCGGCGTCCCCGTGGCGCGCAGAGCGCGTCGCCAGCGGCTATTCATAGCGCAGCGCATCGATCGGGTTCAGCCGTGCGGCCTGGCGAGCCGGATAGAAGCCGAAGAATATCCCGACGGCCGCCGAAAATACGAAGGCCAGCACGATGACATCCGGCCGCAGCCGGATCGGCCACTCGGCAAAGTGGGAAATCAGCTCGGAAGCGACGACGCCGGCGACAATGCCCGCCGCACCCCCCATGAGTGCCAGCAGCATCGCCTCGATCAGGAACTGCATCAGCACGTGCAGGCGCCGCGCGCCGGTCGCCATGCGAATGCCGATCTCGCGGGTGCGCTCGGTCACCGAGACCAGCAGGATGTTCATGATGCCGATACCGCCCACGACGAGCGAAATCGAGGCGATCGCCGCCAGCAGCAGCTCCAGCGCCCGGGTGCTTTCCTCGGCCACCTGAGCGATCTCGGTGAGATCGCGCACCACGAAGTCATCGTTCTGCCCGGGCCGGATGCGGTGAACCCTCTCCAGCGTCTTGGTGACCTGCTGCAGGGCCGTCTTCACCAGCGCGGTGCTGCGCGCCTGCACGTAGATCGTGTTGACGAAGCCTTCCAGCTTCGGCTGCACGCCGAACGGGTTGGGGGGCGGCCCGATGGTCGTGAAGATATCGTTGATGCGTGACTGCGCCGAGCTTGGTGCGGCAACGCCCAGCACCCGCTCCTGGGAGGTCGTGAATGGTATGAATACCACGTCATCCTGGTCCTGTCCGGTGGCGGAGTGTCCCTTCTCGGCGAGCACGCCGATGACGATCATCGGCACATTCTTGATCAGCAGCGTCGCGCCCACCGGATCGGAGAATTCACCGTACAGATTGTCGATCACGGTCTTGCCGAGCAGCGCCACGGCGGCGCCGTCGTGCTCCTCGTCGTCACTGAAATTGCGCCCGGCGATGACCGCCCAGCGCCGGATGGACAGATAGCTCGGCGAGATCCCCTGCACGCTGGTGCTCCAGTTCTTGTTGCCATTGACGAGCTGGGCCGACTGGCGGCTCACGTAGCTCACATCCGCGACCGCTGAATCCTCCTCGAGCACCTCACCGACATCGCGCACCCGAAGCGATGCGGCGCTGCCGTTGCCGGCGCGCACGCCATTGAATCGGGTCGTGCCCGGCAGCACGATCAGAAGATCCGTCCCGAGGCTCTGTACCTGGGCCTCGACTGCCGCGCGCGCCCCCTCGCCGACGGCAACCATGGCAATCAGCGCCGCCACGCCGATAAATATTCCGAGCATGGTCAGGCAGGCGCGCAGCTTGTTGCGCCCGATGGCCCGCAGCGCGGCAAACACGGCCATCCAGCCGAGGGCCGCGGCTTCGTGTGCCAGCGCCTCGTAGCGGCTCGTGTAGCGGCGCTCGTGAAACGGCCGTACCCGCGGCAGCACGCGCAGGTCAGGCTCAGCGGCCGCCTGCCCGGTGAGAAGGTCGCTGACGATCTGCCCGTCGCGGATGGTGATGATGCGATCGGCGAGTTCGGCCAGATCGCGCTCGTGCGTGACCAGTACCACGGTCACGCCGCGCTGACGGTTGAGGGCGCGGATGGTGCCCATGATGTCGAGTGCGGTGTGCGAGTCGAGATTTCCGGTCGGTTCATCCGCCAGCACGATCGCCGGATCGTTGACCAGTGCCCGCGCGATGGCGACGCGCTGCTGCTGGCCGCCGGAGAGCTGGTTGGGCAGGTTCCTGGTGCGATCGGCGAGCCCGAGCATGTGCAGCATGTCGTACACGCGCGCGCTGTTGCCCGAGATCTGCCCCGCGTAGAACAGCGGCAGCTCGACGTTTTCGGTGGCGCTGGTGCGCGCCAAGAGGTTAAAGGTCTGAAACACGAAGCCGATGCGCCGGCCGCGGATGCGCGCCAGCGCCGGCTCATCCAGGCGCGCGACATTGACCCCCTCGAGCAGGTACTCGCCCTCGGTGGGCCGGTCGAGGCAGCCCAGCACGTTCATCAGTGTCGACTTGCCCGAGCCGGAGGCGCCCATGATGGCCACGAACTCGCCGCGGCGGATGGTGAGACTCACGCCGCGCAGCGCATGCACCAGGGTGTCTCCCAGCCGATAGATCTTGGTCGCGTTGCGCACGACGATGATCGGCTCGGCGCCGCTCGCGGCTGCCGCATCGCTCATAGCCTCAAACCACCCCCCGCTCCCTGGCGCTGGCCCTGGTTGCCAGCGCCGGGGCGGTTGCCGGACTCATTCTCGGCGCGCGGCACGTTGGGTCGCACGGCATTGACGACGACCGTGTCGCCTTCCTTAAGGCCTTCGCCGGACACCTCCACCAGCGTGCCGTCGTCCAGCCCGGTGCGCACGCGCACCGCCACGAGCTTTCCATCCCGCAGCAGCCACAGCCGCGCGCGCGGCCCGCCAGCGCCGCGCGGATGAGCGCCGGCGTGAGCGCCCGCTGCGGCGGCACTGCCCGCCGGCTCGCCGCCCCCACCGAAGCTGCCACGCGCATGGCCGCTGTCCGCCTCGCGCGCCGGCCGCGCGAGCCCTTCCGGGTTGAAGCGAATCGCCGGCAGCGGCACGCGCAGCACATTGGTGCTCTCGGCCGTGACAATGTGCGCATCGGCCGTCATGCCCGGATACAGCGCCAGATCATCGTTCGCCACATCGACGACCACATCGTAGGTGACGACGTTCTGCACCGTGATTGGCCCCTCGCGGATCTGGCGCACGGTGCCGATGAAGGTGCGGCTGGGGTAGGCCTGCACGGTGAAGTTGGCCTTCTCGCCCGGTTTCACGTCCCCGACGTCAGCTTCGCTGACGTTGGTGTCCACCTGCATCTTGTGCATGTCCTTGCCGATCAGGAACAGGGTCGAGCTCTGCAGGCTAGACACCACCGTCTGACCGACATCGATGTAACGCGTGATCACCATGCCCTCGACCGGGGACACGATCCTGGTGTATGCCAGGTTCACCTGCGCGGCGTGCAGCACGGCCTTCTTGTCGCCGATCGTGGCGCTGTCGAGCTCGACCTGCGCGCGATCCTGATCAACGGTGGCCTTGTCGGTGTCGAGAGTCTCCTGGGAGACGATGCCCTGGGCGATCAGCTTCTGGTCGTGCTCATAGATCAGCGCGGCGTTCTTGGCGGCAAAGCGATCCTTGGCCAGCTGCGCGATGGCGGTGGCGACATCGGCTTCGTCCTGATCGACGACGACCTGGAAGGGCAGCGGATCGATGAGGGCGCAGACCTGGCCGATCTTGACCAGTGTGTTGTAATCGCACGACCAGGACTTGATGTTGCCCGACACGTAGGAGCCGACCTGGGCGGTGACCACCGGGTTCAGCGCGCCGGTCATGCTGACGGCACGCTGGATGTCACCGCGCGTGACGCGGGCGGTCACATAGTGCAGTGCGGGGGCGCGGATGAACCACCACCACACCGCAAACCCGAGTCCCACCAGCACGATGACGCCCGTTCCGAAGAGGAGCGGGCGGCGAAAGCGGCCGGGGCCTGCAGGTTCGGATTCCGTGGCGTCTGGCGGCATGCCCTGTCAGGAAGTCAGATGCAGGCGACCAGCATGGCAGCGGGCTTTAACAGCGAATGCAAGGGATTGTAAAAGAGATCCCCTCGGGCGCACGCCCCGCAAACCCCGTTCAGGCGTGCACTACACCTGCCGCCGCCACGCCCTTCACGGCCAACACGACCGCCAGACAGTGCGCCAGATCCGCCTGCGTGAGGGGCTTGGCGAGCACCGCCTGCGCCCCGGCGGAGTGCGCCTGGGCCTGCAGGTCGGGGCCGCCGTAGCCGCTCATCAGAATCGCCGGCAAGCCGGGCTTGAGCCGCTTGAGTTCCTGAATCAGCTCGGTACCGGACATGTCAGGCATGACGGCATCGGTCAACACCGCATCGAAGCGCTCGGGCGACGCGCGAAACAACGCGAGCGCCTGGTCAGCCCCGATGCAGCCCACCGGCTCGTAACCGAGCGATGCGAGCACCTCCTCGGCCAGGTGTACCAGGCTCTCCTCGTCATCGACCACCATGATGGTCTGCCCGTCGCCCTGTGGCAGCGCCAGTGGCGCGGGCTCCTCTTCGGGCTGTGCATCGGAAACGGGCAGGTAGATGCTGAAGCTCGTGCCGGCGCCGGCCTGACTGGCGACTTCGAGTGCCGCGCCGTGGTCGAGGACGATGCCGTGCACCAGCGACAGGCCGAGTCCGGTGCCGGCACCGACCGGCTTGGTCGTGAAGAACGGCTCGAAGATGCGCTCAAGCTGCGCGGCGGTCATGCCCGCGCCGGAATCAGTGATGTCGATGCGCGCATAACGCCCGCGATGCACGCGCCCGACCGTGCAGTCGCGCGCCTCGCCGACCGTGATCGGTTCCGCCCGCATCACCACGCGGCCGCCATCGCTCACCGCCTGTACGGCGTTGGTGAGCAGGTTGGCCAGCATCTGGTGCAGCTGGGCCGCATCCCCCAGGGTGACCAGCGGCCGCGGCGGGACACTGACCTCGACGCTGACCCGCGGCGGCAGGGAGCCTGCCGTGAGGCTGTGGACCTCGGCGATGATCTTCTGCAGCCAGACCGGGCGGGCGCTGCCCACGCCGGGGCGGCTGAAGGCGAGGATGCGCGCCACCAGCTCGCGCGCGCGGTTGGCGGCGACGATGATGTTATCGATGTAGCGGCGCTGCGGGCCGCCCGCTGCGCTGTGTTGCAGTGCCAGCTCTCCGTAGCCGAGCACCGCCCCCAGCACGTTGTTGAAATCGTGCGCGATGCCGCCCGCGAGCGTACCGAGCGCCTCGAGCTTCTGCGACTGATGCAGTTGCTCGGTCACGCGTTCGTGGCGCTCGAGCTGGTGCAAAAACGCCACCAGCAGGATGGCCGCCAGAGCCGTGATCACGAAGGTGCGCACGACGTTCTTCCAAGCCTTCTCACGCCACGCGCCGAGAATGTCGTGCTCACTGCGGGCGACCGCCACGACGGCCGGATAACCGCGCACCCGGCGCAGGCTGACTCGCGCCGCACCAAGCTGTGAATGAGCAAGCCTAAGATGGCCCGCCTCGGCGCTGCCGAGCACCTCAAGCGCGGCGAGCCAGGGCGAGGCTCCCGGCTCGATGGTACTGCGCTCGCGGTTGACCAGCGTCGTGCCATCGTTGCGTAGCAGCTCGATGGTGCTGCCGGGTCCAAGGTCGAGCGCCTGGTAGAAGCGGCGGATGAAGCCGACATCGACCGCAGCTCCGACGATACCGCGGAATCCGCCCCCCTCGAGACGGCGGCTCAGCACGAAGGTGGGCTCGCCGGTGACGCGGCTGACGAACGGCTCGCTCACAAACAGGCCGAGGTCGGCATGATCACGCTGCAGCAGGTAGTACGAGCGGTCGCTGAGGTCGGTGTTGGCGATGCCGGAGGCGGCCGAACTGATACGCAACTGCCGCGCCGGATCGAAAAGAAAGAGATTGCGCACCTGGGGTACGCCGCTCATGTGACGGCGCATCAGCTCCGGGATGGCCTCGCGCGCGGCCGTGGCACCCGGGGCGTCCGGGTCGAGCAGCATCGCCTGACGCAGGATGAGATCGACCGCCTGCAGCGCGCGCGCCGCCTGCTCGGCCAGGGCGCCGGCGACGTTGTCGTGCTGCCGCTCGGCCATGGTCAGCGTCGCCTCGCGGTCGTGCAGCGTGTCGAACAGCGTCGACAGCCACACGGCCGCGCAGACCACCGCTACGATGAGCACCAGCCGCACGCGCAGCGCCCGGCCACGCGCGCCTTCACGCCGCTCGGCGTTCGCTAGCGAGGATGCGGATGCGACGGGGCGGTCCGCAGGTTGAGTGCTGCCCATAGGTCGGCGCGCGTAAAAGGCTTGGCCAGAATGCGTGTCGCTCCCAGTCTAACCGCCATGGCATCATTCGCCATGTCTCCCGGGGAGAAACGGCCGGAGGCCAGCACGATCGCGGCGCGCGGGTAGGCGCGCCGCCAGGGTACGAGGACCGCATGAGCCTGCTGCTGACAGTTCACATCCACCAGGAGCGCATCGATGTCGCCCGGCGCACGCGCGGCGGCCTCGGGCGAAACCGCCCGAGCGCCGCCCGCCTCGAGCCACTCCCGGATCAGCTCCCGGTGCAGGCTGTCAGGCTCCACCACCAGTACCTGCTTCACGGCGGGCTCCGCCGATGGTGAGCGTGCCGCTCCCGCACGTGCTGGTGGTGGATGATGACCCCGCCATCCGCCAGCTGGTCGATGACTACCTCGGCCAGAACGACTTCCGCGTCTCCGGCGTCGTGGGCGGCACGCAGCTGATGAGTCTGCTGGGCAGCCAGGTGTTCGATCTGGTGCTGCTCGATCTGCGTCTGCAGGGTGAAGACGGGATGCAGCTGCTGCGCCAGCTGCGCGCCGACTCGCAGATCCCGGTCATCATCCTCACCGGCCGCGCCGAGGAGGCCGACCGCGTCATGGGGCTTGAGCTCGGCGCGGATGACTATCTGACCAAGCCGTTCAGTCCCCGCGAGCTGCTGGCGCGCATCCGCACCGTGCTGCGCCGTACCCACGCCGGACAGGAGGTGCACGGCGCGCCGGTGTGCCGCGCTTACCGGATCCCGGGCTGGGAGCTGAACCTGAGAACCCGCCGACTGACCGGGCACGCTGGCACGCAGGTCGCTCTCAGCAACGGTGAGTTCAACCTGCTCGCGGCGCTTCTTGCCACTGCCAACCGGGTGGTGACGCGCGAGCAGCTGATTGAGCTCAGCCGCCGCTACGACAACGAAGTCTACGACCGTGCCATCGACGTGCAGATTCTGCGGCTGCGTCGCAAGATCGAGAAGAATCCGGCCGAGCCGAGCATCATCGTCACCGAGCGCGGAGTTGGTTACCGCGTCGCCGTGTCCGTGGAGGCCGTTTACTGAAGCTGCACCGCTCGACATGAAGCCGCCTGCGCGCCCGCGGCGCGCGTCGCTGCGGCATTCTCACCGCTGAGCGGCACTCTCGCCGTCGCAGATCGCCGGGTGCTTGCGGCCCGCATTTCACCTGTAACATGAGCGCGCGCCCGCGTAACCGTGCCCGCCGGCGTGCTGCGCTATGGTGTCGCGGCCATGTGGATCGTCAAACTGGCGCTGCGGCGCCCGCTCACCTTCATCGTGCTTGCGATTCTGATCATGCTCCTGGGCGTGTTCTCGATCCTGCGCACGCCGACCGACATCTTTCCCAACATCAAGATCCCGGTGGTCGCTGCGGTGTGGAAATACACCGGCCTGTCGCCCGATGAGATGGCCACCCGCCTGGTGCTGCAGACCGAGCGCACCGCGCAGACCACCGTCAACGACGTCGAGCACACCGAATCGCAGAATCTGACGGGCACCTCGGTCGTCAAGTACTTCTTCCAGCCGAACGTCAACGAGGAGCTCTCGTTCGCGCAGATCACCGGCGTGTCGCAGACCCAGCTGCGCTCGGCGCCCCCCGGCACCACCCCGCCCTTCATCCTGGCCTACAACGCCTCCTCGGTTCCGATCCTGCAGCTGGCGCTTTCCAGCCCGACCTTGAGCGAGGCGCAGCTGTTCGACCTGGGCAACAACATCATCCGCACCGGACTTGCCACCGTGCAGGGCGCCTCGATGCCCTACCCCTACGGCGGACTGCAGCGCCAGGTGCAGGTAGACCTGGACCCGGATGCGCTGCGCGCGCAAAACCTTTCCGGCAACGATGTCACCAATGCGATCGCCTCGCAGAACTCGATTCTGCCGGCCGGCACGCAGAAGATCGGCGACCGGGAATACTTCGTCGCCGTCAACTCAAACCCCAGAACCGTCGCCGAGCTCAACGACCTGCCGATCACGCTCCGTAACGGCACCGTGATCTACGTGCGCGACGTGGCGCACGTGCGCGACGGTTACCCGCCGCAGACCAATATCGTGCGCCGCGACGGTCACCGCGGCGTCTTGATGAGCGTCCTGAAGACCGGCAGCGCCTCGACCCTCGACATCATCAAGAACATCAAGCAGCGTCTGCCGGGCATCCAGAACCAGCTGCCGACCGACTTCCACATCAGCCTGGTGGGCGATCAGTCCATTTTTGTACGGGCGGCAATCGCAGGCGTGGTACGCGAAGCGGTGATCGCCGCGGTGCTGACCGGACTCATGATCCTGTTGTTCCTGGGCAGCTGGCGCAGCACCATCATCATCGCAATCTCCATACCGCTGTCGATCCTCACCTCCATCATCTGCCTGTCCGCGCTCGGTGAGACCATCAACATCATGACGCTCGGCGGACTTGCGCTGGCGGTGGGCATCCTGGTGGACGACGCCACCGTCACCATCGAGAACATCAACTATCACCTCGAGAAAGGCGAGGATGTCGAGGAGGCGATCCTCAACGGCGCGCACGAGATCGCCGTTCCGGCCTTCGTCTCGACTCTTGCCATCTGCATCGTATTCGTACCGATGTTCATGCTCGCCGGCATCGCCCGTTTCCTGTTCGTGCCGTTGGCCGAGGCGGTGGTGTTCGCCATGCTCGCCTCCTACGTGCTGTCACGTACCCTGGTGCCGACACTTTCCAAATACTGGCTGCACAAGCATGACCCGCGCAGCGCCGCCCAGCGCCAGGGCTTCTTTCAGCACCTGCAGGGGCGCTTCGAGCAGCGCTTCACCAAGGTGCGCGACGGTTATCACACCCTTCTCGAGCGCACCCTCAAGAGCGGTACGCGCTTTGCGTTCCCGTTCCTCGGCGCCATGGCAGCCACTGCGTTGCTGGCGTTCCCGCTCGGGCCCTTACTGCCGGGCTTGGGCCGCGACTTCTTCCCGGCGGTGGACGCCGGCCAGATCAAGCTGCACGTACGGCTGGCGACCGGCATGCGCATCGAGGAGACCGCGGCGCTGTGCGATCACATCGAAGCCACGATCCGGCAACTCATACCGCCGAGCGAGATCTCGACCATCGTCGACAATATCGGCGTGCCGTACAGCGGCATCAACCTCGCCTACTCCACTTCGGCCCCGGTCGGCCCGGGCGATGCCGACATCTTCGTCAACCTGAACGAGGATCACCGTCCGACGGCCGGTTACGTGCGCAAGCTGCGCGACAAGCTCACCGCCACCTACCCTGGGACGATCTTTGCGTTCCTGCCGGCCGACATCGTGAGTCAGATCCTGAACTTCGGGCTGCCCTCGCCGATTGACGTGCAGGTTTCCGGTTTCAACATCGCGCCGAACCTTAAGTACTCCAGCGAGCTGCTCGCCAAGCTGCACAGCGTGCCGGGGTTGGTGGACCTTCGCATCCAGCAGGCCTACGACTACCCGACGCTGAGCGTCGACGTAGATCGCAGCAAGGCCTCCCTGCTGGGGCTCACTGAAACCGACGTCGCCTCGGACCTGCTGGTGTCGCTGTCGGGAAGTTCCCAGACGGTGCTGTCGTTCTGGATCGATCCCAAGAGCGGCACACAGTACCCGGTCGTCGCCCAGACGCCGCAGTTTCGCCTGGCTTCGCTGTCCGATCTTCAGACCACGCCCGTCACGGGATTGAGCGGTGCAGGCGGCGGACAGCTGCTCGCCAACCTCGCCTCGTTCCGACGCGGTGTCTCCCCGGCGGTGGTGAGCCACTACGACGCCACCCCGGTCATCGACATCTATGGCGCGGTCGAGCGGACTGATCTTGGCTACGTGTCCTCGCAGATGGACAAGGTCATCGCCGACATGAAGCACAGCCTGCCGCGCGGCAGCAAGGTCACCGTGCGCGGGCAGGTGAAGACCATGACCGACTCGTTCTCGGGACTTCTGATCGGTCTCGCCGGCGCGGTCGTACTGGTGTACCTGCTGATCGTCGTCAACTTCCAGTCATGGCGCGACCCGTTCATTATCATCACCGCGCTGCCGGCCGCCCTTGCCGGCATTGTCTGGATGCTGTTCCTGACCCACACTCCCGTCAGCGTGCCCTCCCTGACCGGTGCGATCATGTGTATGGGTGTGGCCACCGCCAACAGCGTGCTGGTCATCAGCTTTGCGCGCGAGCGCATGAACGGCGGTGCCGATGCGCTGCACGCCGCCCTCGAGGCCGGCTTTACCCGCTTCCGTCCGGTGCTGATGACCGCGCTCGCGATGATCATCGGCATGGTGCCCATGGCGCTTGGGCTCGGCGAGGGCGGCGAACAGAACGCCCCGCTCGGCCGCGCCGTCATCGGTGGACTGGTTTTTGCAACCGTGGCAACCCTGTTCTTCGTGCCCGCGGTATTTACCCTCGTTCACGGCCGCCGGAGTGAGTGATGCCCGACCAGCCCCCGTCCACTGACCCCGCCGCCCATCCGCACTCCCGGCGCTACGTCCTCATCCTCGTCAGCGTCGCCGTCGTGCTGGCGGTGTGGGGCATCGTCAGCCGCCTGGTGGCGCGCAACGCCCTTGAGCACGAGGCCACCAACGCGGCGATTCCCACGGTCACCACCACCAAGGCGCATGTGGGCCCGGCCTCCAGCAAGCTGGTGCTGCCGGGCAGCGTACAGGCGTTCTACGAGGCGCCGATCTATGCGCGCACCAACGGCTACCTGAAGGTCTGGTATACGGACATCGGCATCAACGTGAAAAAGGGCCAGGTGCTGGCCGAGATCGAAACTCCGGAAGTGGACCAGCAGCTGCGCCAGGCGCAGGCCGATCTTGGCACCGCCCAGGCCAATTACGAGCTGGCGCGCACCACCAATGAGCGCTGGAAGGGCCTGCTTGCCAGCCAATCCGTGTCGCAGCAGGACGCCGACGAGCGAGCCGGGGATGCGGCCGCCAAGGCGGCCGCGCGCCAGTCGGCGGCCGCGAATCTTGCGCGCCTGGATGAGCTCGAGTCATTCAAGCGCGTGCTGGCGCCCTTCGACGGGGTGGTCACGCAACGCAACACCGATGTCGGCGCGCTGATCAATGCCGGGCAGAGCCCGGGCAGCGCCCTGTTCCGCGTCGCCGACACGCATCGACTGCGCATCTACGTGAGCGTACCGCAGGCGTATGCGGCCGGTATCCAGCCGGGCCTCACGGCGGGGATGGAATTTGCCGATCATCCGGGCCGCCGTTACACCGGGACGGTCGCCAACACCGCGCGTGCGCTCGATGCGAACTCGCGCACGCTGCAGGTGGAGCTGCAGATCGACAATGAAAAAGGCGAGCTGCTGCCGGGCTCCTACGCGCAGGTCTACTTCGATCTCGGAGCGAGCAGCAATGTTCTTCGCGTACCCGTCAACACGGTACTGTTTCGCACCGAGGGGCTGCAGGTGGCGGTGCTCGATGCCAAGCAGCGTGTGCACCTCAGAAGCATCACCGAGGGGCGCGACTTCGGCACGGAAATCGAAGTGCTCTCGGGCCTGAATGCGGCGGACACGCTGGTGGTCAACCCGCCTGATTCGATCATCGACGGCGCCCAGGTGCGTATCTCCCAGCCGCAGGCCAGCGGCCAGCCGAGCGCGGAAAAGCCAGGATGAGAGGCGCACCGGCACTGACGCTTGCCGTGCTCGGTGCGCTGGGCGGCTGTTCGCTCGCCCCGCACTACCAGCGCCCCACGGTGCCGGCACCGCCCGAGGCGTTCAAGGAGGCGGGTAACTGGAAGGTCGCGACACCTTCCGATAGCGCCCCGCGCGGGCACTGGTGGAGCATGTTCGGCGATGCGGACCTCGATGCGCTCGAAGTCCAGGTGACCGATGCCAATCAGAGCCTGAAGGCCGGGCTCGCCCGCCTTGAGGAAGCGCGCGCGCAGACCCGCATCGCGCGCTCGTCCTGGTTTCCGACCCTCACCGCCCAGGCGGATGCCACGCGCGGGGAGAGTTCGATCTACGCGCCGACCTATACACCCGGCAAAACGCGCACCGGCAATACTTTCATCCTCGGTGGCGACCTGTCGTACGAGGTGGACTTGTTTGGCCGGATCCGCAACACCGTGGCCGGGGCGCGCGCCAGCGAACAGGCCAGCGCCGGTGATGTCGCCGCGCTCGATCTGTCATTGCACGCGGAACTTGCCAGCGATTACTTTGCGCTGCGCGGACTTGACATCGAGCAGGAGCTGCTCGATCACACCGTGGCCGACTACGACAAGGCCCTGCAGCTCACCCGCAACCTCTATAACGGCGGCGCGGCCGCAATCTCCGACGTCGATCAGGCGCAAGCCCAGCTCGAGTTGGCGCGTACCCAGGCCGAGGATACCCGCCTGCGCCGCGCGCAGACCGAGCATGCCATCGCCGTGCTGATCGGACGCGAGGCGTCCGGCTTCACCCTGACTGCGCGCACCGCGGAAGGCTTCCACGCGCTTCCGGATGTCGCGGCCGGCCTGCCCTCGCAGCTGGTGGAACGGCGCCCGGACGTGGCGGCCGCGGAGCGGCGCGTCGCCGCGGCCAACGCCGGCATCGGCGTCGCGCGCGCAGCGTACTTTCCGATGCTCAACCTGCTCGGATCCATCGGCTCGCAAAGCCTTGCCACCGGTACCCTGCTGACGGCCCCGGCGCAATACTGGTCGATCGGTCCGCAGGCCCTGCTCACCGTGTTCGATGGCGGCCTGCACGCGGCCCAGTCCGCGCAGGCGCACGCGGCCTACGATGAGCAGGTGGCGAATTACCGCGGCACGGTGCTATCGGCCTTCCAGGACGTCGAGGACAATCTGGCCGCTTTGCGTCAGCTGCAGCTCGAGAGCGTCAGTCAGGCGGCCGCGGTCAAGGCCACCCAGGGCGCGCTCGATCAGGCCAACCTGCGCTACAAGGGCGGCATCGTGACCTATCTGGAGGTGGTGTCGACCGAAAACGCGGCACTGTCCGCGCGGCTCTCGGCTGCGGACATCGAGATCCGCCGCGCCACCGCAACGGTGCTGCTGGTGAAGGCGATTGGCGGGGACTGGAACCCGCCGGCCGAGCTTAGCGCACTACACTGACGCTTCCGCGCAGCCTCGCCACCTCACTTGAGGTAGGCGTGCACCACTTCGATGAGATGCTTCGCACCGCGCGCCCGCGCGCGGTGCTTATCACGCGCCGGGTCCGAGACGTGCACCCGGATATGGTCCTCGAGCAGCTCGGCCATCAGGCCATTTGCCGCGCCGCGCACCGACACCGTAAGCTGCATCACCCGGGCGCAATCCGCATCGCGCTGCAAGGCGCGCTCGATGGCCTCGACCTGCCCGCGCAAGCGCCGCACGCGTTGCAGTAGCCGCGTCTTGTCCTGGATAGTGTGTTTCACGGTCGGTCAGGCCTCCGGGAGAATCTATAGGGTGGGGGGGTATAGTATACATCGCCTCCCACCGCTAATGACGTGCAGTCGCCGCCGCCGGGCGGCCGCTGCTGACGCCTGCTGCTCGCGGCGCAGTACAGCCCGGATCGACCAGCCACAAAGCGCGCTCGAATCGCCCCAGCAGCACCGCCCACGCCTGCATCCGGATGGCGATCGGCAGGCGACCAATAGCCTGGGCGCCTACACCGGCTGAGCACGCTTCACTGGGCTCAGGCGTACTTCGACACTAAGAAATTCATGGGGCGCGGCAGTCAGCGGCGCCAGAGAGTTCCGATAAATTCACAGAGCGCGCGCTCGGACAGTGGCATCGATTCTGTCCCTGATGATGATGCGCGGTGACGCTCCCGCCTGCGTTACGATGAGACGATGCCGCCGCGACTCGCGAATCGGTTGCTGCTGATTGTCGTTGCCGTGCTGGCCTGGCTCGGCGTCGTACTACAGCAATGGGTGGCGGCGCAGGCCGCGATGCGCGCCGGCCATTCCCCGCTTCGTGGAATCCTCGATGCCCTGTGTTATTTCACCGTGCTCACCAACCTTGCTGTCGCGCTGGTCGTCAGCGCGCGTCTTGCCGGGGTGCGCTGGGCGCTGCTGACTTCACGCGCCACTCTCGCTGCAGTTGCCGTTTATATCTTCGTGGTCGGAATGATCTACTCACTGCTGCTGCGCTCGCTGTGGGCGCCGAGCGGGCTGCACAAGATTGCCGATGCGCTGCTGCACGACTTGGTGCCGCTGTGCTATCTCACCTGGTGGCTGTGCTTTGCTCCCAAGGACGGCCTTAAGTGGTCGCAGCCCTTCAAGTGGCTGCTGTGGCCGCTCGGCTACTTGGTCTTTTCGGTGCTGCTCGGGCAGGCGAGCGGCCGCTACCTCTATCCGTTCGCCGACATCGCCAAACTTGGCCTGCCCACGGTGCTGAGGAATGCGCTGCTGCTGCTGGCGCTGTTCTGGGTACTCGGCCTGACCGCGGTCGCGGTGGGGCGCCGGAGCAGCGCCCACGACAGCTGACCTCAGCCGCGCCGTAGCTGGCCGCGCTTGTCGAGTTCTTCGCAATCTCGCCAGGGGAGCGGTGCAACGGCCGCGGTTGGGAAACGACATCGGCGCCTGCCCGCTGCCTCACATTGCCGCAGACTTCCCTGTCTGCGTGCAGTCATCTAAAACGATCGAGCGCACCGCAGCAACGTGTCGGTATTTTGCGTCGTCGAAGTCACCGATGCGAGCGCGTACTTGACATCCGGCGACGCCGCGTGCCTTTCGAAGGATTCCTTCAGGCCACGCGTGCGAAATCGATGAAGCCGCGCTGCACGTCCGTGTGCATGAGGCGTACGCGGGTCGCATCGCCCACGTCCAGCCCCGCAGCACCCGTGACCACGCGACCCTCGGCCAGCGGATGCGCGATGCGCACCCAGGTGCCCTTGTCCGAGGCGCCGGTGACGATGGCGTCGAAGACTTCACCGGTGCGGGCCTGCAGCAGCATCGCGGCGGCGGACTTGCGCACCTGGCGTTCCACCTTGGCGGCGTTGCCTTCCTGCAGCGTGCAGTGCGCGGCCAGGGTACTCAGCTCGCCATCGCTGTACGGGGCGGGGGCACCGCCCAGTGCCGCACTGAGCAGGCGCTGCGTGATCAGGTCCGGGTAGCGCCGATTGGGCGCCGTCGCGTGCGTATAGTCGGCGACCGCAAGCCCGAAGTGCCCCTCGGCCGGCTGGCCGGGACGCTTGAGCACGTACTCCCCGGCGCCCAGCAGCTTGACGATGGCCAGCGACAGGTCCGGAAACTGCGCCGGCGCCGCCTTCTGGCGCGCGACGAGAAAGGCGCTCAGCGCCTTAGCATCCGCCGCCGGCGGCAAGGTCGTGCCCAGCCTGCGCGCCAGCTGCACGATCCGGCTCCAGCGCTCCGGTTCGCGCAGCACGCGGCGCAGCGAGGAGCGACCCTTGCCCTCAAGGTACTGCGCGACCACCCCGTTCGCCGCGATCATGAAGTACTCGATGAGCTCCTTGGCGCGGTTGTCCTCATCGGGCGCCAGATCCTGCAGCGCGGCACCGTCGTACACCGCCTGCGCTTCGAGCGTGGTGAGCGAGAGTGCACCCTGGCTCTGACGCACGCGCTTCAGCAGCTGCGCCACGCGGTCCTGGGTGCGCAGCTGCTGATCCATGCCGGCCACCGCTGCCACAGGTGCCGGCGCCGCCCCTTTTCCGTCGAGCCACGCGGCGACACTGTCGTAGGCAAGTTTGGCGCGGTTCAGCACCAGCGCCCGGTAGATGTCGGAGGCTTTGAGGGTGCCATCGGGCGCGATGCTCATGTCAATGACCAGGCTCATGCGTTCCTGATTCTCCGCAAGGCAGGTCAGATCGGTCGACAGCCGCTCGGGCAACATGGGAAAGATCTGCGCCGGGGTGTACACCGAGGTGGTGTTCGCGCTGGCGTGGGCATCGATCGCGGAGCCGGCGGCCACGGTGCCCGCCACGTCCGCCAGCGCCACCAGGATTTTCACGCTGCCGTCGCTTGCCGGTTGCGCGACCGACAGCTGGTCGAGGTCACGCGAATCGTCGTTATCGATCGAGCACCACAGCAGCGAACGCAGGTCGCGGATCTGCGGCCCGCTCTGGCGGGCGGCGGCGGTGATGGTGGCGAGTTGCGCGGTGGCAGCGCTGGAGAAATCCGGCTCGAGGCCGTTATCGAGCATCAGCTGGTGTGCAATACGCTGCAGCTCGGTGAGGTTGGTCGGTTGCGGTGTCATCCCCCATGATACCCAAACAGGAAAGGCGCCGCGGTTCCACCGCGGCGCCCTTCGTTCTCGAAGCGAGGCGTCCTTCCTCGTCCGATTCGCGCAACCGTTACAGGTTCGGCAGCGTGCCGGTGTAGTAGGCGAGCACGTAGGCCCTGAGCGTGCCGCTGGTTGCCGGCGCCACTGCTGCCTGCGGCACACTCCACAGCCTGACCACCGTGCCGTTACCGAGCGCCTGTTCCATCGTCATGAGCCCGCCGGCGGAAGTGATGTCGACCGGGGTGATGGTGACGAAGCCGTCTGAGCGGTTGACCTGGTAGACCAGTGTCGCCGAACCGGGCGTGGTGCTCACGTTCACCGTGGCCGCCACCGCTGCGCCCGCCACCGTCAGTCCGAACGTGTTGTTCGCATACTGAGTGGTGACGGTTCCCAGCGGCAGCGGGGTCGGCTCGAGCACCGCATCCCGCAGGTACCAGTTGCTGGCATTCGTCGCGCCATCTCCCCACATGGCCGCACTCTCACCCCAGGTCGCCACCGAGCCGATGCTACCGCCGAGGTTCACCGCGCCGTTGGTGGCCGCGACAAAGTCGCTGACGACGGTTTGGCCGAAGTCGACAGTGGTCGGAAAGGTGAAGTCCCACCACTTGAAGCCGGTGATTTGCTGGTTCTGATCATCGAAGCCGTTGTCGGTGCTGCTCGCGATGTAGTCAAGCGTCAGTGAGTAATTGTCGTTCGCGATCAGGTACTGCGAGCTGTAGGTAAACCCGCTGCTGTTGGCGTTGGAGATGAGCCCGCCGAAGGCGGCCGTCTCGATGTCGACGCTCTGGGCCACCAGCGGTACGCCGAGCGGATCCACCGCGCTCACGTGCACCTTGAAGCCACGCACCATGTCGGCCAGGAACCCGGTGCCCTGGCCGATCGAGTTCGCATCGGCGACGGCATTAGCCGGTTGGCGGAAGAAGAACTGCGTGGCGGAGTTCACCGTCACGGGCACGGCGATGCCGTCCTCGTTGGTCACGGTGATGGTATTTGTCGTGGCATTGACGTTCAGCACGTGCCCCTCGGGGCTCAGCCACACCTTGCTGAAGTCGGTGCTGGCCCATACGCGCACCGCGACCAGCGTGCCGTCCTCCTGGTAGCGCGCCGCGATGCGCACGAACTTGCCATTGAGACTGCTTTCAGTGCTGAAGTTATCGACCACCGTACGCGTGCCGGCGTCGAGGTCATACACGATGGTGCCGTTCTGGCTGTCGGCATCGATGGTCAAGGATACCGAGCTCGGAATCGCCGTTTCCGGGTTGACCGCCGGATAGACCGGGAACTCCTTGGTGACGGTCAGCGCGGCGGAACTCACCGCCGTGACGCTGCCATAGGTGTGCCGCAGGATCAGGTTGGTGATGTCGTGCACCGGGTGGTGGCGCACCGGACCATTGAAGTTCACGGCCCACAGCGTCGCGCCGTCTGCGGCCGGCGGCGTGTGACCGACGATGAACGCCGGATGTCCCAGATCGAACTCGAGGTCCAGGGCAACATTGCTCTGCCCGCTGGTCACGGTGAGCGGCGACACGAAGTTGACGTTCACCGGAATCGTCAGGTTGCCGCTGGCGCCGGTCGCACCCTGAATCTGGATCTGGTTGGAGGGCACCACGGTGCCGCCGGCGAGCGGAAAGCCGGCCTCCGGATTGGCCGCAACCGTCAACAGCACATCGCCGGGATTGCCGCCGATGGTGAGAACCGCGCCGGTGTAGGTGCCGGCCGGCACAGTGACGTTGCCGAGAATTTCGCCGATCTGGTCAAGCTCGGCAAGATTGATGTAGGTGGCCTGAGACGGCGCGGTCCACACCGTGACGGCAGCTCCGCCGCCCTGTGGGATCAGCGCGATGCTCAACAGCTCCACGCCAACGCAGGCCCAGTCATCGGACGGACCGTCGCTGATCACCAGCGGCATCGCCGCCATGCTCTGCGCGGGGGGTGTGGATGAGGTGCTGCTGGCGCTGCCGCCTCCGCCACCGCAGGCCGCAAGGCCGCCGCCAAGACCCACTAGAACCGCGCTGTAGATCGCGCTTCGCAACATAATGCGCTGCATATCCAATCCCTCTGTTGGTTCACAAGGGCCGCCAGTGCGGCTGTCGAGGGTATAGCGAGCGAACTTACGATTGGTTGACGTGCGCTTAAGGATTGCGCGTCCCTGTCGCCCGCTGCAGACACACGGTGTTGGTTTGGGTTTCAGCCGCGTTGCAGGAATTGCGTGACATAGGACTTGGCGCGCGCGCAGGCCGCGGTGAGAGTCAGATGCGCGGCCAGCCCCGCGGCGATCGCAGAGGCCAGCGTGCAGCCGGTGCCGCGGCGACTCGCGCCGATACGCGGCGCAGCGAAGCGGCGCAGCGGCTGCCGCGGGCTCACCAGAAGATCAGTGGCCTCAGCGGCTGAACTGTGACCGCCCTTGAGCAACACCGCGTGCGACCCAAGGGCGAGCAGCGCCTGCCCCTGACGCAGCAGCTCTGCCTCGCTTTCCGCGACAGGGGCTGCGAGCAGCGCGGCCGCCTCCGGGATGTTGGGCGTGAGCAGCTGTGCGCGCGGCAGCAGCAGCTCGCGCAGCGCGCAAAGGCCGTCAGCATCCAACAGCGCACCGCCGGAGCTTGCGGCCAGCACCGGATCGAGCACCACCGGCAGCCCCGCATGCCTGGCAAGAGTCTCGGCCACTGCGCGCACCGTGGCGGCTGTGGCCAGCATGCCGATCTTGATCGCCCGCACCCGGCCGGTCGCCAGCGCCGCATCCATCTGCGCACGCACCAGCTGGTGCGGCAGCGGGTATACGGCGATGACCTCGCGGTCCGACTGCGCGGTCACCGCCGTGAGCGCGCACAGCGCCTCACTGCCAAGCTCGGTGAGCGTGCGCACGTCGCGCACCAGCCCGGCCCCGCCACTTGAGTCCGAGCCGGCAATGACGAGGACTGCGCTCACTCGCCGAGTGCGAGCAGCGCAACATTCGCGTGGCCCTGGCGCTGCAGGGCGCGCGCCGCGCGCCAGGCGCGTACACCCGTGCGGCAACACAACACCACGCGTGGCTCGGCGGGGAGGGTCAGCTGCGCCGCCTCAAGCGCCTCCACCTCGATGCGCATGGCGGCGGGAAACGGTGAGACCGGAGCCTCGCTGAGGCCACGCAGGTCGATGACGATGTCGTCAGGGCCGACCTGCGAGGGCGCGATGAAGGCGAGCGGCGCATCGGTGCACTCCGGCGCGCCCGTGAAGGAGAAACCGCCGACGCGCAGCGTGCGCAGGTCCAGCGACAGCAGCCGCCCGAGCGGCGAGGGTTGCCATTTCAACAACAGCGCGAGCACCAGGTGCGCCTGCAAGGTCCCCAGCACGCCCACGGCGGTGCCGAGAACGCCCGAAGCGGCGCACGAGCCGAGCGTACGCGGCATCTCGGGAAACACCGCGCGGTAGCTCGGCGCCCCGCCGCAGAATGCACCGACGTAACCGGACAGCCCCAGCACCGAGGCGCTCACCAGCGCCGTTCCATTCAGCTGACAGGTATCGCTCAGTACATAGGTCACCGCGAGACTGTCGGCGGCATCGATCACGATGTGCGCCGCACCGACCAACGCGGGGGCGTTGGCCGCGGACAGACGCTCATCGAGCGCCTCGAGCTGTACGGCGGGATTGAGCGCGCAAAGTGCCGCGCGCGCGGCGTGCACCTTGCGCTGCCCGATATCGCTCATGCGGTAGAGCGGCTGACGATGCAGATTCGATTCCTCCACCCGGTCATGATCGATGAGGGTGAGTCGTCCGACGCCTGCGGCCACCAGGTACTGCAGAACCGCGCAGCCGAGGCCGCCGGCACCCACGATGAGCACGCGTGCGGCGCCGAGGCGTGCCTGCCCCTCCTCGCCCACTTCGGGCAGCACACTCTGGCGGCTGTAGCGATCGGTCATGGCGGGCCTCCTGGTCAGGCGGCAATCGCGGCGGCCGCATCGAGCCACTGCCGGGTCCGCCTCTCCGGCTGCGCATCGCGCACGATGTCGGTCACCACCGCGGCCACGTCCGCGCCCGCGGCGAACACTCCGGGCAGCCGCTCGAGCGTCAGGCCACCGATCGCCACCAGCGGCAGCGCACCCACGCGCCGTTTCCATTCACTGAGACGCGCCAGGCCCTGCGGCTGCCAGGGCATGACCTTAAGCAGCGTCGGGTAGATGGGTCCGAGCGCCACATAGTGCGGACCGAGCGCGAGGGCGTGCTCAAGCTCGCGCTCGTCGTGGGTACTGATGCCGAGGCGCACCCCGGCGCGGCGCAGCGCCTTGAGATCAGCGCCCTCAACATCGCCCTGCCCCAGGTGCACGAAGTCACAACCGGCGCGCAGCGCCAGCTGCCAGTAATCGTTCACGATGAGCTGCGCGCCGGCCGCCGCGCAGCACGCCTGCGCTTGCTGGATCTGCGCGAACACGGCACTTTCTGGCTGATCCTTGATGCGCAGCTGCATCAGCCGTACGCCGAGCGGCGCGAGGCGGCGCACCCACGCCGCGCTGTCGAGGACCGGATAGACGCGCGGCAGATTCACCCGGTGAACGCCGTGCCGACCACCGGAGTCGAGGGTGCGGCCAGATCACGCGGCTCGATCGGGCCGGCCAGGCGCGCGGTGAGTCCGGACTCGACGGCCTGGGCAAAGGCTGCGGCCATCTTGGCCGGATCGCGCGCCTGCGCGATCGCGGTATTGACCAGCACCGCATCGAAGCCGAGTTCCAGCGCCTGCGCCGCGTGCGAGGGGACGCCGAGGCCGGCATCGATGATGAGCGGCACCTGCGGGAAGTGCGCGCGCAGGGCGGTGAGCCCGTAGAGATTGTTGAGGCCGCGGCCCGAGCCGATGGGCGCCGCCCACGGCATCAGCACCTGGCAGCCGGCCCGCAGCAGTCGCTCTGCCACCACCAGGTCCTCGGTGGTGTAGGGGAAGACTTCGAAGCCTTCCGCGCACAGGATGCGCGCAGCTTCGGTGAGGCCGAACACATCCGGTTGCAGGGTGTCGTCCTCGCCGATGACTTCGAGCTTGATCCAGGGCGTGCCGAACACCTCGCGCGCCATGTGCGCGGTCGTGACCGCCTCCTTGACCGAGTGGCATGCGGCGGTGTTCGGCAGCACCAGCACGCCGAGCTCGCGGATCAGCGACCAGAATCCCTGGCCGGCGCGCTCCCCGCTCGACTCGCGCCGCAACGACACCGTCACGACCTCGGTGCGCGAGGTGCGCACCGCCTCCTTCAGCACGGCGGGCGAGGGATAGCGCGCGGTGCCGAGCAGCAGGCGCGAGTTGAGAGAAGATTCGTACAGATGCAACATTTTTAGCCCCCCTGCATCGGTGCCAGCACTTCGATGCGATCACCTTCGGCAAGTTGTGTGCACGGGCGCACGCTGGTGGCGACGAACTCACCGTTCACCGCGGTGGTCACGACGCTTTGCCCGTAGCCGAGTTCTTCGAGCACGGCGGAAAGCAGCTGGGCCGCCGTGTCACGCCAGTCGCCGTTGACGAGAATCCTCATGCATTACCTCGGGAAAATGACTGCCCTGCAGCAGCACCTCGGCCGCGCGCCGCGCGAGCGCCGGAGCCAGCAGGAAGCCGTGTCGGTAGAGGCCGTTGACGTACAGCGTCTGCCCCTCGCAGCGCAGCTGCGGCAAATTGTCAGGGAATGCGGGCCGCACGCCGGTGCCGATCTCGATAATCTGTGCTTCACCGAACGCGGGGTGCAGCGCATAGGCGGCCGACAGCAGCTCGAGCATGGAGCGCGCGCTGATGTGCGTGCCCTCATCGCTCTCGAGCATGGTCGCACCGACCATGTACAGGCCCTCCCCACGCGGCACGACATAGACCGGCAGGCGCGGATGCAGCACCCGCACCGGACGCTTCAGCGAAACCTCGCGCAGGCGCACCAGCAGCATCTCGCCCTTGACCCCGCGCAGCCGCGGCAGCTGGGCGCGCGCGCCAAGTCCTCGGCAATCGACCACGCGGCGCCCGCTGAGCATGCCGGCATTGGCTTCCACGCCGAAGCGGATGGCCACCCCGAGCTCACTCAGGCGGGCGACCAGGGCCGTGAGCGCGGCGCGCGGATCCAGGTGCGCCTCCTGCGCGAAATACAGCCCTTGGTTGAAGCGTCCGGCCAGATCCGGCTCGAGCGCGGCGATGGCATCTGCGGCCAGCCACTCGAAGCTGCCGGTACGGGCGCCAAACTGCCTGAGTTCGGCCACGTCGCGCGCGTGTGCCACGAGCAGGGTGCCGTTTGCCACCGTTGCGGGGAAGCGCTCGCGCCACCAGCCGAGACTTTCCGTGCCGAGGCGCGCGATCACAGGATCCGAGTTCTCGCGCTCGCACCAGGGAGCGAGCATGCCACCGGCAAACCAGGAGCAGCTGCCCGAGCCGAGCTGGGCGCCCCGCTCGAGCACCTCCACCGCGACCCCGCGCTCGGCCAGCTCCAGCGCGCAGGAGAGTCCTGCGACGCCTGCACCGATGACGCTGACCTGCACGGCTTTCAGCCCTGTTTGGGCGAACCCGCCGGCACGTACAGTTCGCTGCCGCTGGCGCGAAACTTCGCCGACATCTGCGCCATGCCCTGCGTGCGCGCTTCCGCACGCACTTCGTGAGAGATCCGCATGGAGCAGAACTTCGGACCGCACATCGAGCAGAAGTGCGCCACCTTGTGCCCTTCCTTCGGCAGCGTCGCATCGTGGAAGGCACAGGCGGTGTCCGGGTCCAGCGAGAGATTGAACTGGTCCTGCCAGCGAAAATCGAAACGCGCCCGCGACAGTGCGTCGTCCCGCTCGCGCGCGCCCGGATGCCCCTTGGCCAGATCCGCGGCGTGGGCGGCGATCTTGTAGGTGATGACGCCGGTCTTCACGTCGTTGCGATCCGGCAGGCCGAGGTGCTCCTTTGGCGTGACGTAACAGAGCATGGCGGTACCGAACCAGCCGATCATGGCCGCGCCGATTGCAGAGGTGATGTGATCGTATCCGGGCGCGATGTCGGTGGTGAGCGGCCCGAGGGTGTAGAACGGCGCCTCGCCGCAGGTGGCGAGCTGGCGGTCCATGTTCTCCTTGATCTTGTGCATCGGCACATGCCCAGGTCCCTCGATCATCACCTGGCAGTCGTGTCGCCAAGCGACCTGGGTCAGCTCCCCGAGGGTGTCGAGTTCGGCGAACTGTGCCGCATCGTTGGCATCGGCGATGCAACCGGGCCGCAGGCCGTCGCCGAGCGAGAAGCTCACGTCATAGGCGCGGCAGATGGCACAGATCTCCTCGAAATGCTCGTACAGGAAGCTCTCGCGATGATGCGCCAGGCACCATTTCGCCATGATCGATCCACCGCGCGAGACGATGCCGGTCACCCGGTTCACGGTCAGCGGCACGTAGGCGAGGCGCACCCCGGCGTGGATGGTGAAGTAGTCGACGCCCTGCTCGGCCTGCTCGATCAGCGTGTCGCGGAAGATCTCCCAGCTGAGCTCCTCGGCCACGCCGCCCACTTTCTCGAGCGCCTGGTAGATGGGTACCGTGCCGATCGGGACCGGCGAATTGCGCAGGATCCATTCGCGGATGGTGTGGATGTTGCGGCCCGTGGAGAGATCCATGACCGTGTCCGCCCCCCAGCGGATTGACCACACCATCTTGTCGACCTCCTCGGCGGTCGATGAGCTCACCGCCGAATTGCCGATGTTGGCGTTGATCTTCACCAGGAAATTGCGGCCGATGATCATCGGCTCGGATTCCGGATGATTGATGTTGGCAGGGATGATGGCGCGACCTGCGGCAACTTGCGCCCGCACGAACTCCGGCGTCACGTAATCGGGAATCACCGCGCCCCAGGCGTTGCCGTCGCGCGCCACGGCCACGCGCGGCTGGCGGCCGAGATTCTCGCGGATCGCCACATACTCCATCTCAGGGGTGATGATGCCCGCGCGCGCGTAGGCCAGCTGAGTCACCGCACGCCCCGCGCGCGCGCGCAGCGTCGTGCGGCGCACCGGATATTCCGGTGCAGCCTTGCCGCCGGCCGCGAGCCCGTTGTCGATCAGCTGGACCCGGCGCCCGGGGTAGCCGTCGGTATCGGCGCGCGCCGCAATCCACGGCGCGCGCAGTGCGCTCAGTCCTTTTTCAATGTCGATCGTGACGGCCTGATCGGTATAAGGGCCGGAGCTGTCGTACACCGTCAGCGGCGGCTCGCCGGCGGAAGGGTGCAGCTCGATCTCGCGCATCGGCACGCGCAGCTCGGGGTGCAGGAAGCCTGGCTGGTATACCTTGCGGGAGGCCGGCAAGGGCTCGGAAACGACTTGCATCAATTGCGCATTCACGGCCACGCTCCTTAGGCGACATGCCGCGCGGCAGGAAGGGATCCCGCCGATGCAACCGATGATTGCCTCGAGGAAGACTTTCCTACGCCAGCATGAACTGGATCAGGTTCGGAGGGTCGCCGGGCCCGCTTTCCCAGAGCGTTGACCGGCCTCTCAGCCCCTCTTGGGGCTCCCCTAGTTCAGCGTGAAAAGTAGTACGACCCGCGCCGCTGCGCAAGAGCGGCCGCGGGGGATAGGCGCGGAGGATCCGTGATGGATTGTTGCGGCGCGCAAGGACAAGCGTGGAGCGAGGGATGGACGGCGCGCGCCTCTGAGCGCGCGCCGTCCTACACACCATCCGTGGTGAGCGTCGTCCTTTTAGATCATCGGGCGCACGCCACTGCCGTGGCTCGCCTGTCCACCCTTGCGGCCGGCCTCGGCGGCGAGCTCAGGATGCTGCGAGAAGCTGCGCTTCTCGTCGGGCACGCTCTGGCCGCCCTTACGTCCGGCTGCCGCCGCGAGTTCCCGGTTCTGCGAGAAGCTGCGCTTGGCGCCCGGCACACTCTGTCCGCCTTTACGACCGGCCTCCGCTGCCAGTCTGCGATTCTGCGAGAAACTGCGCTTCTCGTCCGGTACCGCCTTGCCGCCCATGCTCGCGATCTGCCGCTGCTTATCAGCATTCATAGATGCGAAGCCACGGTGCGATACATGCCCTTCGTCGATTGTTCCTTCGGCCATCGTGCTCTCCTGGTAGTCGCGCCCGCCGGCCAAGGCTCTCATCCCCGGCAAAGCGGTATTGGGAAGTACGGGGGGAGCATAGAAGAGGGTCGACACCCCGAATATCAGGCTAACCGAACCTTTGGCGTCAGCATTCTCCTACTTTGGCCCGTCCGCGGGCGCTAAGGAGTAACGCGGTCGATCACGAGGCTCACCGGCCCGTCGCGCCCCACCCGGTAGGTGACCTGGCCAAAGGGATCGCCGCTCGCCCCGACCGGACTACCCGAGCGGGCGATGCGGGCCACGACCTCAACGCTCTGGCCGGCGGCGAGCACCCGTCCGGGAACCATCGAGTCAGAGGCGCCGAGTGCCACGCTCTGTGGAAAATGACTCTCGAGGCGCTTCACGGCGAGTGGCGGTCCGGGCCTGAGCGGATCGCGCACGAACACGAACAGCGGCGCAGCGCCCGCCGCAGCGCCCAGCGAGGGTGCCAGCGTGACATTCACCTGCACCACTGCGGCAGCGGCACTCGCAGCCGCCGCACCGGCCGCGGGCGTCGCCGCGCCCGCTGCGGCGCTGGCCAGCTTGCTGTCGATGGCGCTGATCTGCTGGGCGAGCAGCGGCCGGACGCTCTCGGGCGGGTTCATGGCCAGGATTTTCGTGAATCGTTCGCGCGCGAGCGCCAGATCCCCGTGCCGCTCGGCGATCGCCGCGCCGAAGAACAGCGCCTTGCCCGAGTCGGGCGCCATCACCAGGGCGCGCTCGATCAGGCGGGCCGCGCGCCCGTCGAGTTCGTTTTCATCACCGAGCGCGAGCGCCTCGGCCTCCCCGACCAGCGCCTCCGCGCTCTTGCCATCGCTCAGGCGGTCGGCACGCTCATAGGCGCGCACCGCGAGGGGGTACTCCTGCAGCACCGTGTAGGAATGCCCCAGCATCAGCCAGCCCTCGAGGCTGTTCGGATTGTGTTCGAGCTTGCGTGCGAGGCGGGCCACCATGCTGCGCGGGGAATCGGCCGCCTCGGCCGCCTGCCAGCTCCAGTTGCTCCAGGTGAGGTAGAGAATGGCGGAGCCCGCCACCAGGACCAGGGCGGCGGCGAGCGCGGTCCATGCGGCGGGCCCGGGGGGCACCGCCGACCTTCTGAGCAGCGGCAAGACCACCGCGATGACGGCGGCAAGCGTCAGGGCCGCCGCCAGGAGCAGGAAGGTGAGCATCAGGGGCGGCCGTCCTCGTCGAGCACGTCATGATCGGTAGCGAGCAAAGTGGTGCGCTGCCTGACGACGCGCCACGAAACGAGCGCGCCGAGCAGCAGCAACGTTGCCGGCGCCCCCCACAACCACGCGTTGCGCCACGAATAGCGCGGCCTGAAAAGAATGAAGTCACCGTAGCGCGCGGCCATCCAGTCGCGCACTTCGTCATCCGATTTACCGGCGAGCAGCATGTCACGCACCTGGCGACGCAGGTCGGCCGCCAGATCGACCGGAGAGTCCGCGAGGGACTCATTCTGGCACTGCATGCAGCGCAGCTCGTGCGTGAGAGTGACGTAGCGCGCCTGCAAGCGCGGGTCCGGAAGCTGCGTCGTATCGACCGACCAGGCGAGGTGAGCCGTCCCCAGGGCGATCGCCCAGGCGCCCGTCACCCGCGCCAGGCCCGCGCGTGTCATCAGGAGCCCTTCTGGGGCGCGCCGGTGACGCGTGGCACGATCTCGCGCGCCCACGTTTCATCGGTGAGGGCGCCGAGGTGCTTGAAGACAATGATGCCGTGCGGATTGACCAGGAAGGTCTCGGGGGCTGCGTAGACTCCCCAGTCGATCGCCTCACGGCCGGAAGCGTCCACCGCGACCGAATCGTACGGGTTGCCGAGCTGCGTCAGCCAGCTCCGTGCGTTGCCCTCCTCGTCCTTCCAGTCGAGGCCAATGATCGGCAGAAGGTTTGCGCGGTGCGCCTTGAGCAGCATGTCGTGCTCCGCGCGACACTCTCCGCACCAGGTGCCCCAGACGTTGAACAGATACCAGCGACCGCGAAGATCCGCGGAGCGCACCTGTCGTGCCGGATCCGCCAGGTCCGGCAAGGAGAACTGAGGAGCGGGCTTGCCCAGCAGCGGCGATGCGATCAGGCCCTTGTCGGGCGAGTGCCGGATGCCGATGGCGAGCACCACCGCGAGCAGCGCGAAGATCCCGAGCGGCAGCAGGAAGCGGTTCATGCGGCGCCCTGCGCGGCCACCGCCGCGCGCGCCCCGGCCGGGGCGCCCGCCGCACGGTAGCGCCGGTCGGTGGCTGCCAGCGCTCCGCCGACCGCCATGATGAAGGCCGCGAGCCAGATCAGGCTCACCAGCGGGCGGATCTGGATGCGCAGGCTCCAGCGGCCGGCGCCGAGACTCTCGCCGAGCGCGATCAGCACGTTGCTGCCGTGATGCATCTTGATCGCCGTCTCGCTGGTGACCTGGTGCTGCACCCAGTAACTGCGCTTTTGCGGCTTGAGCAGCGCGACAGGAGCGCCGTGGCGGGTCACCTCGACGGTCCCGCCGAGGGCGTCGTAATTGGGTCCCTCGACCGGCTGCACTCCGAGGAAGCGAAACTCATAGCCCCCGACGCTCGCGGTCTCACCGGGCGAGAGCGCCACGTCGCGCTCGGTGGTGAAGGACTGCACGGTGGTGAGTGCGATCACGGCGAGCGCAAGTCCGAGGTGCGCGGTCGTCATGCCGAGCACCGCGCGCGGCACGGACAGGCCGCGTCGCCAGCGGTCGATCGGGTCCACGAGCGAAGACAGCACGATCCACATTCCGAGCGTGGCGCCCACGGCACTCAGGAGCTTGCCGCGATAATAGACGCCGAAGGCGAGCCCGCAGCCGAGCACCGCGGCGACCACAAACGTGTAGAGCAGCATGCGCTGCTTGTCCTTCAGGCGCCCGCGTTTCCAGTTGGCATGGATGCCGACCGACAGCAACGCGATCAGCGGCAGCATCGACATGAGGAAGGTCGGATTGAAATAAGGCGGACCCACCGAGACCGTCCCGAGCTTCAGCGCATCGGAGATCAAAGGTGCCAGCGTGCCGGCGAATACCGTGCCGGCGGCGATCACCAGCAGCACGTTGTTGAAGAGGAGAAACGACTCGCGCGCGCCGAGCTCGAATCCTGCCGTCGACTTCAGCAGCGGCGCGCGCCAGGCATACAGCGCGAGCGCCCCGCCGATCATCACGATGAGGAAGACCAGAATGAAAATGCCGCGACTCGGATCGGCCGCGAACGAGTGCACCGACACCAGAACGCCCGAGCGCACCAGGAAGGTGCCCAGCATGCTGAGCGAAAATGCCAGGATCGCCAGCAGCAGGGTCCAGCTCTTGAACAGGCCGCGCTTGTCCGTGACGGCCAGCGAGTGCACCAGGGCGGTGCCCACCAGCCACGGCATGAACGAGGCGTTCTCGACCGGATCCCAGAACCAGAAGCCTCCCCAGCCGAGCTCGTAGTACGCCCAGAAGCTGCCGAGCGCGATGCCGCAGGTGAGGAATGACCACGCGGCGGTCGTCCAGGGGCGCGTCCAGCGCGCCCAGTCCTGGTCCAGTCGTCCTTCGAGCATCGCGGCGCAGGCGAACGCAAACGCCACAGCGAAGCCGACATAGCCGGTGTAGAGAATCGGCGGGTGCACTGCCAGTCCCGGGTCCTGCAGGATCGGATTGAGATCGCGTCCGTCGGGCGCCGGCGGGTCGAGCCGCAGGAACGGATTGGAGGTTGCCAGCGTAAACAGCAGGAAGCCGAAGCTCACCACGCCGAGCACCCCGAGCACGCGCGCCGCGAAGCGCTGCGGCAGGCCGCTGGAGCCGATCGCGACCGCCACCGTCCACAGCGCCAGCAGCAGGATCCACAGCAGCAGCGATCCCTCGTGGGCGCCCCACATGGCGGCGACGCGATAGAACAGCGGCAGCGCCGTGTTGGAATTCTCGGCGACATAGCTGACCGAGAAGTCATTGCCGACGAATGAGGCGATGAGGCAGGCGACGGCGGTCGACACCATGACCGCCTGGCCGGCTACTGCCGGGGTCACCGCGGCCACCCAGCGCTCCCGGCCGAGCCAGGGGCCGGCGATCCCGAACAGCGCCTGCAGACCCGCGAGCAGCAGCGCCAGAATGAGTGCGAAATGACCCAGCTCAGGCAGCATGCTCAGCTCCCGGAACCCGGCGCCGCGACCGGCGGCGGCGTAGCGGACTCCCCGGCGCTAGAACTGTCAGCACGCGATTCTCCCCGGTGTCGCTTCAGCGAGCGTGCCACCTCCGGCGGCATGTACTTCTCATCATGCTTGGCGAGCACCTCATCGGCAACGAAGGTGCCATCCGGGCGCATCGTCCCGTGCGCGACGACCCCTGCACCCTCGCGGAACAGATCCGGCAGCACGCCGCTGTAGGTCACCGGTACGTCGTGACTGAAGTCGGTCACTACGAAACGCACCTCGAGGCTGCCCGGCGCGCGCTGCACGCTGCCCTTGGTGACCATGCCACCCAGACGGAAGCGCTCTCCGGCGGGCACCTTGCCCGCCACGACCTCGCTCGGATCGAAGAAAAAGGTGACGTTCTGACGAAAGGCGCTCAAGGCAAGCGCCCCTGCGATGCTGACACCGGCGATGATGCCCAGCACCAGGATCATGCGACGCCGGCGCGGCGTCACGGGGCTTCCGCCCGCGCGGCAAGGCGCCGCCGCGCGTCCTGACGCGCGCGCGCGAGCGATTGCCGCGCCCACACGATATTGAGCACCACCACTGCGAACGTGACGCTGTACGCGGGCCATACGAAGGCCGCATAGCCGCCCATGTCGAAAAATGCACTCATGCCCCCACCACTTCGCGGATCCAGCTCGCGGCGCGCTCGCGGCTGAGAATCTCCCCGCGCAGGCGCACCAAGAGCAGCGCGCCGAACAAAAGCGTGAACCCGAGCAGCATCATGAGCAGCGGGATCAGCATGGACGGTGCCATGGACGGTTTTGCCAGCCGCATGACCGAGGGTGCCTGGTGGAGCGAATTCCACCAGGTCACCGAATAATGAATGATCGGCACATTGACCAGCCCGACTACGGCCAGCACGGCGCTCGCGCGGTCGGCGCGCTGCGTATCCTCGATCCCGGTGCGCAGTCCCATATAACCCAGATATAAAAAGAGCAGGATGAGTTCCGAAGTCAGCCGCGGATCCCACTCCCAGTATGTTCCCCACATCGGCTTGCCCCACAGCGCCCCGGTCACGAGCGCCGCAACGGTGAACGAAGCACCGATCGGCGCGCAGCTCGCCGCGACCGCATGCGCCACCTTGATGCGCCAGATGAGCCCCACGGCCCCGGCAATCGCCATGCTCGTATACACCATGAGCGACATCCATGCGCTCGGGGCGTGGACGTAGAGGATCCGAACCCCCTCGCCCTGCTGGTAGTCAGGCGGCGCCAGCACCAGCCCGCCCCACAAGCCGCCGAGGATCAGCAGTGCTGCCGGCCATGCGAACCAGGGCGTCAGCCGCGCGGCCAGTGCGTACACGTAGGGCGGCGAGCCGAGCCGATGAAACCAAGTCCACGTCATGGTGCGGCTCGCAAGCGCTATTCCAGGCTGATGCGCACGGCCGCCGCGGCGGCCAGCGGCGCGAGCGTCACGGCGAGCACCGCCAGCGCGGCGAGCAGTTCCAGCGGCGGCAAAAGCGGGCTGCCGTTGATCGCAAGCTGCGTGGCGCGTGCTCCGAAGATCAGAACCGGCAGCGACAGCGGCAGGATAAGAAGTGAAAGCAGCGCGCCGCTGCGCTTGATGCCCAGTGTGAGCGCTGCGCCGATCGAACCGATCAGGCTCAGTGCCACGGTGCCTGCGGCCACCGCGGCAAGAATCCCCGGAATCGATGCGGCCGGGGCGCCGAGCGAAAGCGCAGCCAGTGGCGCCATGAGGGTGAGCGGCAGCCCGGTCAGCAGCCAGTGCGCCACGGTCTTGGCAAACATCAGTCCGGTCAAGGAGCGTCCGGACAAGGCGTACTGTTCGAGCGTGCCGTCATAGGCGTCATCGCGAAACAGGAACTCGAGCGCGAGCAGCGAGGCCAGCAGCGCCGCGACCCACAACACGCCCGGCGCGATGCTGCGCAGACGAGAAAGCTCAGGAGAGATCGCAAGCGGAAAAAGCATGGTCACCATCGCAAAAAACGCCAGGGGCTGCACCAACTGCCCGCGCTTTCGGAAAGCCAGCTGCAGGTCGCGCAGCAGCGCGAGCCAAGCTGCATCGAGGCTCAACCCGGAAGCTCCAGGCGCCTGACCTCACCGGCTGCCGCCGGCAGTGCCTGGTGCACGGCTGCCACCACCATACCGCCGCGCGCCAACTGCTCGCCGATCAGTTGACCCACGAGCTCCTGGCCCTGGGCATCCAGATGGGTCGTGGGCTCATCGAGCAGCCACAGCGGCACCGCGAGCAGGGCGAGGCCCGCGAGCGCCACCCGCCGGCGCTGTCCAGCCGAGAGTGTGCGCACCAGCCGCTCGCGCCAGCCCGATGCCCCGACGCGTGCCAGCGCTGTGTCGAGCTCCCTGCCGTCCACGCGCCGCCTGATGCCAATCCAGTAACGCAGATTTTCACGGGCGCTCAGGTCCGCCTTCAGCGGCGGCTCGTGCCCGAGGTAGGCCAGCCGACCGTGGTAGGCACTCAGGTCGCGGCGCACGTCCTCACCCGCCCACAGCACCCGCCCCTCCTCCGGATACATCAGTCCGCACAGCGTACGCAGCAGGCTGGTCTTGCCCGCCCCGTTGGCGCCACTCACCTCGAGGCAGGCTCCGCCCGCGAGGGCAAACTGTACGCCCCGCAATACATGACGCTCACCCCGCCACAGGTGCAGGTTCTCGACTTCGAGCGTTTCCTCGGGCATTGCGCGCCTTATGCCGGGCCGTGAACGGCCAAAGCTACTTCACACGAGCGACCGACGGTGTGTCGCGATCCGCGGCCCACGGGTTCAGGGGCCCAAGCGTGACTCGCAAGTCTCGCAAAGTCATCGGCTTAGCGCCAGAACCAAAGGTGTCGGTCGTACGCGTCAGAGCGCGCTATTTCTGTAGAATCGCGCGGCGCGCCGTCGCCCGGGTGGCGAAATTGGTAGACGCAAGGGACTTAAAATCCCTTGGGGGAAACCCCGTGCCGGTTCGAGTCCGGCCCCGGGCATACTGGAAAAATACTGCGTTCGATGAGACCGCGGTGGACGCGCTCCTGGCGCTCTCCGAGATAGCGTCGCGTTCGCTGGCGAACTGACTGGGGGTCGGTGTCTATCAGCCTGAGAACGGCGCAGCGCGCCCCACGCTCGAGCTCGTGGCGCACACGGTGCTCACCCGAGTACCACGTCGCGCGCAAACGTAAGGCGGTACGCGGGCAAGGTTCGCCCCTTCCCTTCGACGATGAACTGCCGGGGGCTGCATGAGCCGCAGATACGCAGCCGGGGCGGCTGTTACGGAGCGCCAGTTCCCCGCGGTACACACTTGAAGACGATGTCTCTTCCGGGGCCCATATCGAAACCCCCACCCGTGACCTTCATGGTCCGACTCGCCTTCGCGCAGTACTCGGTGGCGCGCTGCATGGCTTCTCTATCAGCGGGCTCTTCGTCGAGCACCCACTCCAAACTGGCTGGTTTGTCTTTGCTCGCCGGGATTGTGACGTGCTTCACCGGAATGTCACCGGTGAGGACCCTGATTCTGTAGGCATCCCCGCTGGCCGGAACGATTTCGTAGGAGTTGACGCACTCAAATCTGAACTGGTCTGCGGGACTTCCCGGCGGATTACCCACCGCAATCCACTTCCTTCCTTGCTTGTCGCACGTCTCAGTGGCCTTAGCGTATACCTGCCTTCCCTTCGCAGTGACCATGTACTGATGAAGGCCGATCGGCTGGACGCGTTCCGAGGAACAGCCGGCCAGAGCGAGCACCGCGATGATGATTGCGCGTCGCATCGAGTCCTACCTGTGGCGCGTAGTTTAGACCTGAAGGGGACGCCATGAGCCGGGGCGTATCGACAACGCTGCTCACAGAGCTCCCTGCCCGCGTCTCGCGCTTCCCTTGGGCGGACGTTGACCGTCGCTCGAGACCGGCTCGGGAGATTGCGACCGTCCCGAGGTGAGCTCAACTGATCGGATTGAACGGCGCCGGCGGGCTGGCCGAGGTCTGCTTTACCCGCGGCTCGTCCAGGCCAACACCGCAGTACGGGCAAAAATTGATCCTGGGGCCAGACCCCCAACTGAGCCCCAGCGGCATAGCGATCGTCCTGCCAAGGTTCGCGCAGCATCTGGGGCATTTGATTGCCCAGTTGAGTGCAATAATTGCTCCCGCGAAGAGGAGCCCACCGAACGCGGGCAAGGTGCCACCGATATTGTGTCCCGGTTCACGGGGCAGCACGATCGCGGTGAGGGGAAACACAAGCCATCCGAGAAGGCCCACCGCGGAAATCCACCGCACCCGGCGCTTGAGGTAGGCGCGAATCGTTTCGTTCATGGCGCTGGATGCTACCGCGGGGCTCGCGCAGGTGCGACGCGGTGAAGTCACTTTGCGACGCGATGCTCGATCCGGACTTCTTCGGCCGCCCGTTCGCCGCTGAATCGTTTCGCAACTGGCCGCACTGTGGCGAAGGTCCTGGACGGTCTGCCGCTCGAGCCATCGGAGCTTGAGTTCTACCGGTACGTCACGGGTCGGGACGCCGCACCGGTGCAGCCATTCTCCGAGGCGTATCTCATCAAGCGCGCAGGGCGGGTGCATACACCTTGCGCAGTACGTCCGCGATCGGCTGAATGACTTTATTGCACTATTGGAGCCCACCGAACCCGAGACGCGCCGCGACGAGAATCGCAACCGGCAGCCCGGCATTTGCGGCGGATTCAGCGAGCCATCGCCGTGTCCGGACGAAGGGTAATCTGGCTCTGTAGTTGAGTTGAATTACGGCACGCGTCGCGGGACTACGCTGCCAGGTCGATCAGCGCCCGCACCCGGCGAGCGAGCGCGTCGAGCACGAAGATGTTCATTGACCCCCTTGATCGCACGCATCAGCGCGCGCGCCAAGCCCCGCCGCTTGACAGGGCGGCACTCGTTCTCGAGGTTGCCACTTAAGTACCAATCGGGACGCAAGGTTGCGTGCCGCGCACCGTCTTGTGAAGTCCTAGTGAGATCTGTTCTGGTCATGCTCGCTCCTTCGCCGCACGACATTTTTGTTGATGTGTTGCCGCCTCGGCTGACCGCAACCTCGGCTTGGGCAGTCTACCGCTGCAGGCGATTGGATTCACTACAAACATAACTAACATGACACAACGTGCTGCAGAGCGGTGAAGTGAGGCATTTTGCCCACAGAAGTGGGTAAAACAATGTAAGAAGGGCGTAATACGCCCAGCAAGGCGGGCTCCGTCGTGCTCGATCTGCGGATAGGCTCGGACGGCCGACCCGCCAAACCTGTTATTTAGCCCCCGCCATCCTTTGAGGAGTATTGAGACCTGGCCCGAGCTCTAAGGTTAACTGTCACGGCCGCTCGCGCGATTGTTAGAAGTCGCGCCGTTCTTCGGGGTGGTGATGTCAGATCCACAGCTCTGGCAGGCCTTGGGGACCCACAGATGGAATTTGGATGCAAAAGGAGCATCGCACAATGGGCATTTGATTCTGCCCAGGGCAAACGCGCACGACACCAGGAGCCAAGGAATGGGCAATACGAGCAGCAAGAAGGCGTCTGCGGTCCAGACGTAAACCAGAAGTGAGAATAACCACGGAAACATCCACCGAAATACGATAACCGCCAGAGCGACTGCCAGTAACGGCGCGAAGGCGTTAGCGAGCAACCGATAAATACGCAGACGCCGCACGCGAGCGGTCAAAGACGGTAAAGAGCCAGATTGCTCCATGGCGACTTCTAACGAGGAGCTTGCGCGGCCGCGCGCAGGCGCATCCAGCGCGACGCGAGCGCAAAATAGCGAAGCGCGCTCGCGGCGCGCCGCCACCCACGCATCCCGGCCCGCTCCAAGTGATGAGATGGACTCCTCCTGGATGGCAGTACGGCATCGATGTGCCAAGCTGAGTTTGGTGTCACAGCTGAAGCCTTTCCAGAAGGAGTCCACGCATGAACTCTACGACTGTCGCGGTTGATCTGGCAAAGAACGTTTTCGAGCTTGCGGATGCGGACTGGCGCATCAGCGAGCGGCAGCGTTTGAACCGCGCCCGGTTTGCGGCGTTTTTTGTAAACACAACTCCGTGCCGCGTGGTCATGGAGGCTTGCGGTAGCGCACACTACTGGGCACGCCGCATAGCCGCTTGCGGACATGAGGTTCGATTGCTTCCGGCACAGTACGTGCGCGCCTATGTGAAACGCAACAAGACCGACCGAGCCGACGCTGCAGCTCTTATAGAAGCCGTGCGCTGTGCGGACATCCGGCCGGTGCCCGTCAAAGCACTCGAACAGCAGTCCTGGCTCTGCATCGGCTTCGTAGTCAGTGGATGAGCACCCGGCACCGATACGTCAACACCCTGCGCGGCATCCTTCGAGAGTTTGGCGTGTCGATCGCTCTGGGCGTTAACGCCGCGAAGGCTCAGATCGGTGGCGCGTTGGCCGAGAAGCAAAGCGAGATTCCCGATGGCTTGCGTCCCATCCTCGCCCAGATGCTCGCAGAGATCCGCTCGCTCGAGGAGAAGATCCTCAGCATCGAGCGCGAACTCACGGTGCTCAGCCGCTCGGACGAGCGCGTCCAGCAAATGCGTGAGATCCCGGGCATTGGGTTACTCACCAGCACTGCGATCCGAGCAACGGTGGGGGAGATTCAGCGCTTCCCCTCCGGCCGACACTTTGCCTCCTGGTTGGGTCTCACGGCCCGCGAATGCTCCAGTGCTGAACACCGCAGGCTCGGTGGGATCTCTAAGCGCGGAGACGTGTACCTGCGAATGCTCCTCGTGCACGGCGCGCGCGCCGCACTGCTGGCTGCGCGTCGAGCACAATGTTCAGGCCGGCCCTTGGATCGCCTCAGGCAATGGGCACTGGACTGCGAAAGGCAACGCGCTCATAACAAGGCGACCGTCGCACTGGCCAATCGCCTCGCTCGCATCCTCTGGGCCACTTGGAAATACGAACGACCTTTCGACGGCAATTGGCCGTGCCAGGCGGCCTGATCCACTCCCTCAGCGTTGCTCAAACGATCTTGATCATGAACAGCGGATCGGTCCGCGGCGCGGTAAAGCCGATAACCAACGTGGCCCTTTCAGGCCTTCCAAGCGATTGGCTCCGCGCCTGCGGATCTCATGATGTCCAGAGCCCCTCATCCAAGGATGCTCACCAACAGGACGAATACCCGACTGCAACCGAACCGCTGCTCACTTCTCGCTTGACGGAGAAGTCCATACCCGTTGGTTAGGCGGCGAATCATATACCTGAGAAATTTGATGTTGAGCCACGAGACGACCCTACGACTTGCCCTTCACCGTCTTAACCTTCCCTCGTTCCTTGATTCGAGCTTCAACGATCTTGGTAATGAGCGCGTACGGGATGGGCTCCGACAGCGGGAACTGCAGATTTCCTTTAGGTCCCGCGTATCT
>DATBYD010000024.1:0-21483 GCA_036513855.1 Steroidobacteraceae bacterium
CACGGCGGCTCGCCGCCTGCCCTGAAGCGTTGCGCGGTTAGCGGCGCAGCAGCGCCGCCAGCTCTCCGACGATGCCGCGCCGGAACGAGAGCACGCAGGCGACGAAGATGACGCCGATGATGGCGGTGACCCACCCGCCGACGATGTCCGACAGGTACTCCTGCAGCGTGACGACGAGAGCCGCCCCCACCACCGGACCGAAGAAGGTGCCGGTGCCGCCGAGCAGCGTCATGAGGATCACCTGCCCGGAATTGGACTGCTGTACGTCCGAGAGCGTGGTGAAGCCCAGTACCAGGGCATCGAGCGAGCCGGCAACGCCGGCAAGGGTTGCAGACAGCACGAATGCGAGCAGCTTGTAGCGGTTGATGTCGTAGCCGAGTGAGATCGCCCGCGGCTCGTTCTCGCGGATCGCCTTGAGCACCTGGCCGAAGGGCGAGGAGACCACGCGCCGGATGAACAGGAACACGGCCACGAACACGGCAAGCACCAGGTAGTACATGACCAGATCGGAGCTGAGCGGGAGCATCCCGAACAGCTTGCCGCGCGGGACATCCTGCAGTCCGTTCTCCCCGCCGGTGAAGGGCGCCTCCAGGCACACGAAATACACCAGCTGCCCGAGCGCAAGCGTGATCATGGCGAAGTAGATGCCCTGACGGCGGATGGCCAATCCGCCGATGAAAAGACCCAGCACGGCTGCCACGGCAAGTCCTGCAAAAATCGCCGCCCCCGGCCCCCAGGCATGCGCGGTGACGAGCCAGGAGGTCGCATAGGCGGCCGAGCCGAAGAACGCCGCGTGGCCGAAAGACAGCATGCGCCCGAATCCCAGCAAGAGGTTGTAGGCGCAGGCGAACATGGCGAAGCACAGAAGCTTCATCATGAACACCGGGTAGATCCCGAGCCACGGGACGAGCAGCGCCAGCCCCGCGAGCAGCGCATAGAAAATCACGGTGGCCCGCATGGCGCTATTCCCGGCCGAACAAGCCGGCCGGGCGCAGGATCAGCACCAGGGCCATGATCACGAAGACGACGATGTTCGAGGCTTCCGGATAGATGACCTTGGTGAAGCCCTCGACCACACCCAGCGCCAGCCCGCTCACGATGGCGCCGAAAATCGATCCCATGCCGCCGATTACCACGACCGCAAACACGACGATCACGAGCGAGTTGCCCATGTGCGAGTTCACCAGCACCACCGGGGAGGCCAGCACCCCGGCAAGGGCAGCGAGTGCGACGCCGCCGCCGTAGGTGGCCGCCTTCAACAGCGGGACGTTGACACCGAAGGCCTGCAGCAGCGGCGCGTTCTCGGTGGCGGCGCGCAGGGTTGAACCCAGCCGGGTACGCTCGATCACGAACCAGGTACTGAAGCAGACCAACACCGAGGCGAGGATGACCCAGGCACGGTAGAGCGGCAGAAACATGAAGTGCAGGTTGACCACGCCTGAGAGTGCGGGCGGCACCGGATAGGACTGGCCGGTGGCCCCGAACACCTGGTGGAGTGAGCCCTCCACGATCAGCGCCAGCCCGAAGGTGAACAGCAGGCCATAAAGCGGATCGAGCCCGTACAGGTGACGCAGCAGCAGCCGCTCCACCAGCAGGCCGATGAGTCCGACCGCCACGGGCGCCAGTACCAGCGCCGCCCAATAGTTGATGCCGAACCACTGCAGGCCGAGCAGGGCGGCAAAGGCTCCCAGGGTATAGAAGGCCCCGTGCGCGAAATTCACCACGCCCATCAGCCCGAAGATCACCGCCAGGCCGAGACTCAGCAGGGCGTAGAACGAGCCGTTGACAAGGCCGAGCGTCAGCTGGCCGAGTATTACGGCGACCGGGATGCCGAAGATCTCGCTCACGAAGCGCGGGCGGCGCTAAGGCTGCGGGCGGCTACTTCGGGGCGAGCGGGCAAAGTCCGGTGATCGGGCCGAACGCTTCCTCGCCGGGCATCTTCTTGAGCAGCTTGTAGTAGTCCCACGGGTACTTCGATTCCTGGGGGGACTTCACCTGCATGACGTACATCTCGTGGATCATCGCGCCGTCGGCGCGGATGTAGCCGCCCTGGGCGAACATGTCGTTGATCTTCGTTTTCTTCAGCTCCGCCATCACCTTGTCCGAATCGGTCGTCGCGGCCGCCTTGACGGCCTTCAGATACGTGGTGACGGCCGAGTAGATGCCGGCCTGGTCCATGGTCGGCTCCTTGTTCATCTTGGCGAAGTAGCGCTTGGCGAACGCGCGCGTCTGCGCGTTCAGGTCCCAGTACCAGCCGGTGGTCAGGTACAGCCCCTGCGCAGTCTGCAGGCCGAGGCTGTGGATGTCGGAGATGAAGGCCAGCAAGGCGGCCGGCTTCATCGTCTTGGTGATGCCAAATTCATTGGCCGCCTTCAGGGAGTTGCTGAAGTCCGTGCCGGCATTGGCCAGCCCCAGCACCTGCGCCCCGGAACCCTGTGCCTGCAGCAGGAATGAGGAGAAGTCGGCGGCGCCGAGCGGCACGCGTACCGCGCCGAGGTTCTTTCCGCCGTGGGTCTCCACCACCTTGGAGGCGGCGTTCTGCAGCTGCGTGCCGAAGGCGTAGTCGGCGGTCAGGTAGAACCAGCTCTTGCCGCCGGCGTTGACGATGGCGGTCGCGGTGCCGTTGGCCAGCGCGGTCGTATCGTACACATAGTGAACCGAGTAGGCGGTGCAGTCCTCGTTGGTCAGCGAGGCGCCGCCCGGGCCGATGGCGAAGTACGGCACTTTCTTGGCCGCAGCGACCTTGGCCATGGCGATGTTGACACCGGTGTTGGAGCCGCCGAGCAGCATGTTGAGGCCGTTCTGGTCCGCCCACTCGCGAAACTTCGAGGCACCGATATCGGGCTTGTTCTGATGGTCCGCGCTGAGCGTGACGATCTTGCGGCCGATGACCGTGCCGCCGAAGTCGGCGATCGCCATGTTGATCGACTCGATGCCGCCGGCACCGAGCACGTCGGCATACACCCCGGACATGTCATCGATGTCGCCGATCACCACCTGCTCGTTGGCCGCCCGGGCGGCGGGCGGACCGGCCACGCTCATCACGAGCGCGGCAGCCATGATTGCCAGGACCCTGAAGCTCATTAGTGTTCTCCTTGTAAGGCTTACCCCGGCTCAAACGCCAAGGTAGGTATGCAGCGTGGTCATTTTCGCCTGAAGCTCGGCGGCAGCAAAACCCTCCACGATCCGGCCATGCTCCATGATGTAGAAGCGATCCGCCAGTGGCGCCGCGAAGCGGAAATTCTGCTCCACCATGACGAGGGTGTAACCCTGTTCCCGCAGTCGGTGGATGGTGCGCGCCAGCGCCTGAACGATCACCGGAGCCAAGCCCTCGGAGATCTCATCGAGCAGCAGCAATCTTGCGCCGGTGCGCAGGATGCGGGCCAGCGCGAGCATCTGCTGCTCACCGCCCGAGAGGTGGGTCCCCTGGCTGCGCCGCCGCTCCCCGAGCTGGGGAAACATCTCGTAAATTTGCTCAAGGGACATGCCGCCCGCTGCCACCGCCGGCGGCAACAGCAGGTTCTCCTCGGCCGAGAGACTTGCGTAGATGCCGCGCTCTTCGGGACAGTAGCCGACCCCGAGGCGCGCGACCTGGTGCGGCGCCAGGCCGATGGCCTGCTGGCCGTTGATCAGCACGGAACCGGAGCGCCGGCCGACCAGGCCCAGCAGCGCCCTGAGCGTGGTGGTTCGCCCGGCGCCGTTGCGGCCGAGCAGCGTCACCACTTCGCCCTGGTTGACGTGGCAATTCACTCCCTGCAGGACGTGGGACTCGCCGTAAAAGGCCTGCAGATCGGTGACCTTGAGCACCGGCGCGCCCATCAGGGGGTGCCCATGTAGGCTTCGATCACGAGCGGATTGCGCGACACCTCGGCATAGTTGCCGCTGGCGATGGTCTGGCCCCGCTGCAGCACGGTAATGGTGTCGGCGATCTTGGCCACCACGTGCATGTTGTGCTCGACCATGAGGATGGTTCGATTGGCGGCGGCCTGCTTGATGAGCGCGGTGACCCGGTCGACATCCTCGTGGCCCATCCCCTGGGTCGGCTCATCGAGCAACATCAGCTCGGGCGCCATCGCAAGCGTCGTGGCGATCTCGAGGGCGCGCTTGCGCCCGTAGGGCAGCTCCCCGGCGCGTGTCGCGGCCAACGATCCCAAGTCCACCTGCTCGAGCAGCTGCCTGGCACGCTCCTCGAGCACGCGAAGACTCGTTTCGGGCTTCCAGAAGTGAAAGCTCGTCGCGAGGGCGCGCTGCAGGGCGATGCGCACGTTCTCGAGCACGGAGAGGTTGGCAAACACGGCCGACACCTGGAAGGAGCGCACCAGGCCCCGGCGGGCGAGGGCGGCCGGCCTGGCCAGCGTGATGTCCTCGCCGCGGTACAGGATCTGGCCGCGGTCGGGAATCAGGAACTTGGTCAGCAGGTTGAAAACGGTGGTCTTGCCGGCGCCGTTGGGCCCGATCAGCGCATGAATCTGGCCGCGACGCACCTTAAGGTCGACGTTGCTGACGGCGAGGAACCCCTGGAACTCCTTTGTCAGGCCGCGCGTCTCGATGATGAAATCGTCGGCGATGCTCTGTGGCACGCCGGGGAGTCTATCGGGTGTGACGCGGCCAGGTCGAGCGCCACGCTAACGCCACTGCGGCGTAACATCGCGGTGGATCTTAAGGCCTGAAGAGGTGGCGCGAGGTATGAAGCAGCAGCGCGGGCCGCTGCCGCTGTCGCGGCGGCAATTCGCGGCGGGGTTGCTCAAGAGCGCGGGCCTGCTGGCGGTGGCGCCGCATGCCGGTGCTGCGCAGCTTAAATCCGCTGACGTGATCGTTCTGAGCGACGTGATGGTCGCGATGCGCGACGGCGTCAAGCTTGCCACCGACATCTATCTGCCGGCGCGGCAGGGCAAGCCCGCGGCCGGGCGCTGTGCGGTCATTCTCGAGCGCACCCCGTATGACAAGACGGCCGACAGCCGCTCCGAGCGCACCCCGACGCTCGAGAAGCCGAAGTCGCGCGCCGAGGTTGCGGCATTCTTCGTGAGCCGCGGCTACATCGTCATCTACCAGGACTGCCGCGGCCGCTACCGCTCGCAGGGGACTTATGTGAAGTATCTGAGTGACGGGCTGGATGGCTATGACACCTGCGCCTGGATCATTCGCCAGCCCTGGAGCAACGGGGCGATCGGCACCATGGGCCTGTCCTATGCCGCGCACACGCAGGGCGCGCTCGGGAGCGCCGGGGCGCCGGGCGTCAAGGCGATGTTTCTTGATTCGGGCGGTTTCTCGAATGCGTACCAGGGGGGTATCCGCCAGGGTGGCGCGTTTGAGCTCAAGCAGGTGACCTGGGCGTTCAGCGAAGGTCTCAACAGCCCGCAGCTGCGGCAGGATCCGGCCAGGCGCTCGGCGATGCGGGCCATTGATCTGGCGGACTGGTTCCGCAGGATGCCCTGGGCGCGCGGCGCATCGCCGCTGAGTCTGGTGCCCGATTACGAGAGCTACGTCTTCGACCAGTGGGAGCACGGTGACTTCGATGGCTTCTGGAAGCAGCTGGGCATTTATGCAGCCGGCTACTACCGGCAGTTTCCCGCCGCGGCGATGCTGCACATGTCCTCCTGGTACGACCCCTACCCGCGTACCGCGACCGACAATTACCTCGGCCTGTCGGCTCTGAAGCGCGCGCCGGTGCGCCTGATCCTCGGGCCCTGGACGCACGGGGATCGCCAGCTCACCTACGCCGGGGAGGTCGACTTCGGATCCGCGGCCACCGTCGATGGCAATCTGGCGAGCGACTTCCTGACGCTGCGATTGCGCTGGTTCGACCGCTGGCTGAAGGGCGAGAGCAACGGCGTGGAGGACGAGCCCACAGTGCGAATTTTCGTGATGGGCGGGGGCAGCGGCCGGCGCAACTCCGCCGGCCGCATGGATCATGGCGGGCGCTGGCGCGCGGAGCGCGACTGGCCGCTTCCCGACACGCGCTGGAGCGCCTACTACCTCAGCGCCGATCGGTCGCTGCGCGCAGCGGCCGCACCGTCACCCTCCGCCACGCTCACCTACCAGTACGACCCGCACGACCCGGTGCCGACCATCGGCGGCTGCATCACCTCGGGACGCCCGATCATGGTCGGGGGCGCCTTTAACCAACACGAGGCGCCCGAGTTCTTCGGCTCCAAGGCTCCCTATCGCCCGCTCGCCGAGCGGCCCGACGTGCTGGCGTTTCAGAGCGCGCCGCTCGAGGCAGACCTGGAAGTGACCGGACCGATCAAGGTGCGGCTATGGATTTCGTCTGACTGCCCCGACACGGATTTCACCGCGAAGCTCATCGATGTGTATCCGGCGAGTAGCGACTATCCGCAGGGCTTCGCCATGAATCTGACCGACGGGCTGCTGCGGGTGCGTTACCGCGACTCCTGGGAGCAGCCGAGCCTGATGACGCCCGGACAGGTGTACGCGATCGTCATCGACCTGTTCCCGACCAGCAATCTGTTCAAGCGCGGGCATCGCCTGCGGCTAGACATCTCAAGCAGCAACTTCCCGCGTTTCGACACCAACCCGAACACCGGGGAGCCCGAAGGTCGGGCGCGCACTCAGCGGGTCGCGCGAAACAGCGTTTACGTCGGGGGCGCGCAGGCCTCGCAGGTCATCCTGCCGGTCATTCCGGCCCGCGCGTAGGCGGTTGAGCGCGTAGCTGCGCTTGGAGGTCGCGGCGATCTGCGTCGCCGGCAGATCCGCGCGCCGCACGGCTTCGAACTTCACGCCCGACAGCGCTGCGACCAGTGAGTCGAATTCGGCTGGTCGGCGTTCGAACCCGGCGGCGGTGACCGTGAGCCGGTACAGGTGCTCATCGACGATGACGTAGCTGACACAGGTATACACGGTCGGGGATTGCCCCTCACTGGCCTCGACCATGGTCCAGGCGCTGTGACCGCCGACCACGGTCGGTGCACCCGCAGTCTTCGCTTGGAGCTTCGTGCCGAACTTCGCATCAAGCTTGGTGCGGTAATTCGGATCGGCGACGTTGCTTCCGGCCGGGGCCGGATCGTTTTCGCGGTAGATGCTCAGAGCAGCCACCCCGACCCGGGTCGTCACCTCGTAGCCGCCAGACTGTCCGCTGACCTGCGGCTTGTCCGCGCTGCTCGGCAGCGCCGTCAGTCTGACCCCGAGCTCCGGGACGTCCACATCGTCCGCCTGGCTCACCAGCGGAAACACCAGCACCATTGCCAGCCACAGCGTGCCTGCCTTGCGCATGAGGCGGATTTTACCATGGTGACAAATACCGGTGCCGAGGCTGAGACTTGCCGGGATGGATACGGCTCAGGAGAATCCCGCCCTGGAGGCCATCTGGCACGTGGTGTGCGCGATACCGCGCGGACAGGTCTCCACTTACGGAGCCGTGGCGCGCGCGGCCGGGTTGCCCGGGCGCGCGCGTCAGGTCGGGCTCGCCCTGCGCATCGCACCTGAACCGCTGCATCTGCCGTGGCATCGCGTCGTGGGCGCCGGCGGTCGCATCGTCTTTCCGAAGTCCTCGCGGGCGCACCGCGAACAGGCCCGGCGGTTGCGCGCGGAAGGCGTGCGGGTGAAGGACGGCCGCATCAGCCCAAGCGCCATGGCCGAGCTCGAGCAGCGTTAGCGGCTTTGGGCGCCTGGCACGCTCGCCTTCAGGGCGAGGAGGCCAGCTCAAGCTCACGCAGCCGCGGGCCGGCCATCGTGCCGAGGTCCACCGAGGTTTCGTAAAGCACCGCGCAAAACAGGCACACCACGAGCGCGAGCACGATGAATGCGCGCACGTGGCGCGCTTCGAAGGTGCGGATAGAGCGCGCGTAGGCGACGAACGCCAGCAGGCCTGCCACCACCACCGTCGCATCGATGCTGGCCCGCTGCCAGTAGCTGCCGCCCAGGTGCAGCCACATCCCGAACTCATCGAAAGTGAGCGCCATGGCGATGCCGTAGGCGAACGCTGCGCGCCGGGCCGCATTGCCGGTCGGCGCGGCAAACAGCAGATAGGCGCCCACCGCGGCCAGCAGGAAGATGCCGTAGTTGAGGTGGTGCACATGCGTGTCGCTGAGAAACAGATACATGTTGGGAATGCGGCGCGCCATGATCAGGAACACGACGATGCGCGCCAGCATGAACGTCACGAGGAAGGCGAGCAGCGAGCGCCGTGCGAGTTCGTCGGAGCTTGGAGCGGTAGCGGCGCCGTTCATCGCCCGCTATGTTGCCGGGAAAGCACGGGGCTGGATATACAATAAGGTGCATGGACGCATCCCCGTTGGCCGGTTGGGAGAACTTCTACGTCATCACCGGATCCTCCGCCGGGGGACTCACGGGGCTCACGTTCGTCGTCATCGCATTGGTGCGCGATGCGCAGGGCGTGCGACCTGCGGGCGTTCGCATGTTTGTCACCCCCACCATCGTGCATTTCAGCGCGGTGCTGGGACTGGCCGCGTTTCTGAGCATGCCGTGGCGGGGGGTGCTGGGCCTGAGTGTTGGCTTCGGGGTCGCAGGCGTGGGCGGGCTGGTTTACTGCGCCTTCATTGCGCGCAGCATCGGCAGCATGGACAAGAAGGAGTACGCGCCGGTATGGGAGGACTGGACCTGGCACGCGATCCTGCCAGGGATTGCCTACGCCCTGCTGCTCATCGCCGCGGATCTGATCTGGCACGAGCGGATGCAGGGCCTGTACGCGGCCGCGGCGGCATCGCTGATCCTCTTGTTCTCGGGCATTCACAACGCCTGGGACATCGCGGTCTGGATGACCCTTAAAAAAGCCAAGTAAAGCGCTCCTACCTTCCGGTGTACTCGAGGCCGATCGTGTCCACCACCCGCCGCACGCCGGCCGCTTCTGCCGCCACCGAATCGGCCGTCTGGCGCTGCAGATCGGTCGCCACCTGACCGGTGAGGTAGACGACCCGATCGAGGGTCTGAACATAGATCTGATTGGGTGGTCCGAGCGCCGGATGCCGGGCGAGGAGGGTGCGTACCTCGGAGGAGATCCTCACATCCTGGGGACACCCGTGGTAGCCACATTGGGCGTATTCACGCAGCGCCGCACACCCGGGCAACATGCCCGCCAGGATGGCGGCGACGGCCAGAGCGTGCAGGGGTTTGTTCATCGCCACGGGTCTGGACAGCTGAAAAGTGCGCTGGTTCGGAGGCAGGCCTGCGCAGGCGTGCGCAGGGCTTGACCGGCGGCCAGCCGCGCTTCAGGGTGAGGGGACGGAGAGAGCTATGCAACGAAAAGTGCACGAGTATCTGAAGGCGCTCGAGGCCGGAGATGCGGAGAAGGCCGGGGCATTGTTCATTGCCGATGGCTGGGTGGAATCGCCGTTCCTCGGCCGCCTGCCCGTGCGGCAGTACGTCAAGAAGGTGGCCGATGCCTCCAGGGAAACCAAGCTCACCGTGCACGATGTGCTGGTGAGTGCCGAGGGGCACCTGCGCGCGGTGGCCTACTATCTGTATGACTGGCGCCTGAAGGACGGTTCACGGGTGTCGTTCGACTGCGCGGACGTGTTCAATTTTGATCCCAGCAGCGGGCACATTCAGTCCATCGTGCTCGTCTACGATAGCCACCCGGTGCGCGGTGTGGTCGAAAGCAAATACCCGTAAGCGAGCCGGCAGCGGTCGCTGCGGTGCCGCATTCGTGTGTCGGCCGGTGTCCCGGAAAAACGCGGACCCGCCGCCCCAGAACCGGAGGTTTAACCCCGTGCGGGCCGCTGCCTCGCTTCAGTCTTTGGGACCCCTCAACGACTGGAGCCCGCATGAGAAGCGCAACCTACCTGGCGACACTGGCAGGTCTTGCAGCCAGCTGCGACGCACTGGCGAGCGGAAATCTGGCGAGCGTGGCCATCGTCGACCGCGACAGCGGGGCGGTGCTCACGACGCACTACTACCGGGGCGAGTACTGGGTGGCCGGAACCCCGGGAGCCCGCTACGCGATCGAGATCCGAAATCGTGAGGGCGGGCGGGTGCTGGCGGTGACCTCGGTGGACGGCGTTAACGTCATCTCCGGGGCAACGGCCGGCTGGAACCAGGCCGGCTACGTGCTCGAGCCGGGCGAGGCCTATCAGGTCACCGGCTGGCGCAAGAGCAACGCGGAGGTGGCAGCTTTCACCTTCACGGATTCCCCCAACTCCTACGCCGAACGTACCGGGCGGCCCGCCAATGTCGGTGTCATCGGCGTGGCGCTGTTTCGCGAGCGAGCGCCGGCGGTCGCCGTGCCGCCGATGATCAGACCGGGGGCCCTGGGCCTTCCGGCAAGCCCGGCGCCGGCGGCATCCGCACGCTCCTCGCTGAGCGCAGGTCACGCCGAGGCGAGCGCCGCGGCGGGCCCGGCTGCGCAGGCTTCGGCATCCGTGGCCGCGCCCAGTCCCGAGCCGAAACTTGGCACGGGCCACGGCGAGCGCGAGTCCTCCTACGTCGTGGACACCGACTTTCGCCGGATGCAGAGTGAGCCCAACGAGGTCATACACATTCGCTACGACAGTCTCGACAACCTCGTGGCCATGGGAATCGTCAGCCGGCCAGGCCCGGGTACGGCCCCCAATCCGTTCCCAGGCTCACACGAGCAGCGATTCGTGCCGGATCCCCCCGGGTGATGCGCGGCATCGCTGTCAGAACGAGGGAATGACAGAGGCGCTCGAGAGCGATGAGGTTCTGATCGGCCGCTACGTGATGGGCGACGCAGCGGCTTTCGCCGCCCTTTACCGGCGCCACGAGATGCGCATCTGGCGCTACCTCGAGCGCAACATCGGCAATCGCGCGAGCGCGGATGAGCTGATGCAGGAGGTCTGGTTCGCCGTCGCCCGGGACGCTGAGCGCTTCGACCCCGCCTCGCGATTCATGAGCTGGCTGTTCGCGATCGCACGCAATCGAATGATCGACTCGATTCGCACCACTCGCCGGCAGGTGAGCCTGGACACGATCGGCTACGAGGCTGAGGCGGTGGTGGGCCAACTGACCACCGAACCGCGGGCCGGGCCCCTGGCGGCGGTGCTGCTGCGGGATCAGGCGACGGCGCTCGCGCAGGCCATGGGGCAGCTTCCGCAGGAGCAGCGCGATGCCTTTCTTCTGCAGGTCGAGGGGGACTTGAGCGTTGAGGAGGTCGCCGCCATCACCGGCAGCAGCTTCGAGACCACCAAGAGTCGTCTGCGCTACGCGCGCGTGAAGCTGCGCGAGCTGCTCACGGAGCAGGCAACGCATGAATAGGCTGCCGCCGAACCACGACCCCGCCGACGATGCTGACGATCGGTATCGGCGTGCGTCGGCCTCGGATCCGAGCCGCCCGAGCGAAGCGGTGCGTCGCGCGGTGCTCGCACACGCCACCAAGCTTGCCGGCCGGCGCGCCGCACTCGCCGCGCCGCTGGCGGTCGCCTCGCCGCGGCCCGCGCCGAATCGGGTACCAAGACGGGCAGTCATTTTCGGGGCACTCGCTGCCGCCGCTGTCGCTGGGCTGATGATCGTGCCGCGCTTGCGCTCGCCGGCGCCGGCGCCGGCGCTGGTGCAGACCTCAGTACGGCCGCTCCTTGAGCCTGAGCCGCCGACGGTTTCCGCGCCAGCCCCTGCCGCCGCGCCAGCCCCTGCCGCGCCAGTCCCGGCGCCGTTCCCGCGCAGTGCTGCCGCTGAGTCGCCTAGCACGCGCGCTCGCTCGGCGTCGGGTGATACCGAGCCGGCGCCGGAGGCGTCGCTGGCGAAGCAGCCCGCGCCGCGCGCTGCGAGCGGGCTGACTAACAGGTCAATTGCGGCAGCGAGCAGCTCCAACGCCGTGGCGGCGCTGCCGCAGGCCGCGGGAAAGGCCCGCAGCGAAGGCAGCCCCGAGGATACGGCGGTGGCCTTCCGGCGGGCGGCGGAAAATGGCGACCTCGCCGCGCTGCATGCGCTGCTTGGCAAGCAGTCGGATATCAACGCGCGCGATTCACTCGGGCGCACGGCGTTGATGCTGGCGACACTCAGCGGCCAGACCAACGCGGCCGCCGCGCTATTGGCGTATGGCGCGGACCCCAATGCGGCGGATGCGCGCGGAACGACACCGCTTCAGGCCGCGCTGGCGGCCAATCAGGCCGCCATCGCGGCGGCGCTGCAACGTTATGGTGCCCGATAATCACTAGAGCGGCCGCACCTGCGCAAGCGATGCGGCCCAGTGTCGCCGATTGCGCAGTGACACGCGCCAAGGTCGTGCTCGCGACCAAGGTCGGCTTTCGCAGCGGGAGCGCCCTCACGCAATCCGGCCTCTCGCGTCGGCACATCCGGTGGTCCGTCGAGCAGAGCCTGCGGCGGCTCGGGACCGACTGGATCGATGTGTACATCGCGCATCGCGAGGATCCCCACACGCCGCTCGAAGAGACACTCGCAGCACTCGATGTGCTGGTGCAGGCCGGCAAGGTTCGCTGCCTGGGATTCTCAAACTGGTCGGCGTGGAAAGTTGCCGCGGCGATCGAGATCCAGTGCGCCGCGGGACCGGCTGCATTCACTCACGGACAGATGCACTACTCGCTGCTCGGGCGCGATGTGGAACCCGACGTGATTCCGATGATGCGCCGCTATGGATTGGGACTCACCGTCTGGAGCCCGCTCGCCTCAGGGTTTCTCAGTGGCAAGTACACGCGCGAGACGCTGTCGGCGCCGGACAACCGCTATTCCGGTTTCGACATTCTTCCCTTCGACAAGCAGCGCACAGCTGGCCCTAACCGATGCGCAAGTCGCCGAGCTCGACGCCGCCACCGAGCTGGCAGGTGTGTATCCGAATTGGTTCATCGACAAGTTCGTGGACCAGCAAACGCTCAGCGCCCTTGCGGTCCGCCCCTGAGGGGAAGTTGCGCGTGTCATTCGGCTCGCGCATGTTCAGGCGCGCGCGCTGGAAGGCATAGTCGCTGATATGCACCCAGCCGCGGAACGGGCAGTTGAGGTCGGCGACCGCCAGCATGGCCAGGGTGATCAGCAGCGTTATGGACAGCACCTGAAAAGCGTGCAGCCGGGGATTGCGCGAGCCGAACATCGCCACTGACACGATGGTGAGGAGGCCGCCGACCAGGAGGACGCACCAGAAGATGGTCGGCAGCCGCGAGGTACTTTCCAGCAGGCGGGTACGGCGGTACTGGGTGAGAGTGCTCAGCTCCGTCAGCGCGTGATCTTCCGCCATCAGCTCCGTGCCGGACGCCGCCTTGACCGACATCAGCGTCTTCCACATGTCCTGGTTGATCAAATGGCTCCTCTCCGGCACTTCCCCGCGCGCCATGCGTGGCCAGTCATCCTCCACGACGGCATCGGCATAGGCGCGGGACTGCAGTTCGAGCTGCGCGCGCTGCGGCGCCGGCAGTCCTTCCGCGAGGCGGAACACGTTGCGCAGCGCGCTCGCCTCCAGATCCGTGTTCAGATCCGCGCTCGTGAAGGTCGTCCAGACCGTATAGAACATGAATCCAAGAATGACCGCGTAGGTGATGCCGAGAATGTTGAGCTGCCAGCCAATCAGATCCTCGCTGGCGTAGCGCTCCCCGGCCGGCCACAGCCGACCGAGCCAGATGGTGAAAAGCAGTGCAGCCGCCAACACCAGGACCAGGATGATGATGTTTTGGCTCAGGCTAAGCATGCGCGTCGTTCCCCCGGTCCGGCCGCGGCTAGTGTGTCACCCTCGCACGGGCTGAAAATTGCCAATCAAGGCCGGCAAGCGCCAGAATAACCCATGATTGGCCCAACCCGACCTGCCTTGCTGCTCATCGCCACGGCCATCGCGATGTCTGCTGCCGCTGTCGCGGCGGCCGACTCCTTCGACTCACGCGAGGAGAGTTTTCGTTCCGCGCTGGTCTCGCACGGCGTCAATGCCACGGATCCCGACCATGCCGGCATCTGGAAGGCGGCTACGCCACCGCTCGGCTCGATGCGTGGTGAATTCGAGAGCAACGATCCGATCGGGCTATCGGCGGGAGTCAGGATCAAGGCGGATTGCTCGATAAACTGGGTGGACCCGGACTCAGGCAAGCTCTACTGCTTCTCGAGTGCCACATCCTTAGTGGTTTTTCTGGATACACCGCACAGCTACCTCGCGCGGGCCATGAAGAACTGGGACGCAACCCAAGCTGCAGTGAGGTCCGGCGCAGTCGATCCACGATAATAATTAGCGGGGGATGCATGAATAAGAAATTTCTGATTGCCTGGCTGGTACTCTTTATCGCGTGGTTCTTAGGCTCCTTTGTTGTCCACGGCGTGTTGCTGCATCCGGATTATATGCAGATGAGCCAGTTGTTCCGCCCGGAGAGCGATCAGACGCGATACTTTCCACTGATGGTGCTGGCACACCTGATCCTGTCCGGCGCATTCGTTTGGATCTATGTACGCGGCGTTGAGCCCAAGCCGTGGCTGGCACAGGGCGTGCGCTTCGGGGTGGCCATCGCGCTGTTGACGATCGTGCCGACCTACCTGATTTATTTCGTGATCCAGCCGATGCCGGAGGCCGTGGTCATCAAGCAGATCCTCTTCGATGGCGTGCTGCTGGTGCTGCTCGGAGCAATCGTCGCGTGGCTGTATCGGGACGCAGCGGCCCGCTCCTGAGCGGCGCGGTTGGAGCGCACCGCCCGCAGCACGGACTGCAGGCCTTTGGCTATTTGCCCGGCGGTACTCCCAAAAACGCCTCGGCCGCGCGCGTGTAGTGCCACAGCTCATCCGGGTTCTTCGCGAACGCCTTGGCGAATAGTTCCTCGCCCTTCTCGCGCTGGCCGATTCTGATGTACCAGGCACCGACTTCGGATTGGCCGGTGTCATCCTTGGGGTCGGCGGCGAGCGCCTTGAGAAAGGCCGCTTCGGCCTTGTCATTTTCGTTGGCATCCGCATAGATCTGCCCGGCGCGATGCCAGTCACTGCCTTCCGCCTTGCCGCCGAGCACGCGGTCGATCAGCGCCTGGCCCTTGGCCTTGTCTCCCGAGAGGTAGTAAATGCGCGCCACGCCCAGGAGCTCCCATGAGCCGTTGCCGGCGAGTTTCTCCGCCTCCTGCAGCGCGGCGAGGCCGGCCTCTTTGGCCGGCTTGCCGCGAATGAGCTCCATGCCCGGACCACCTTTGTCCTTCGCGGCGAAACCGACACCGACGCCGAACAGGAGACAACCCGCCGCGAGTGCGACGGCGAGACCGGTTTTCATGTTGAACCTCGCGAGTGTGACCACCAGAGCCTGGCGCTGCGCGCCGAAGATAACGTAACACAAACCCGGCTCGGCTCAGCAGTGATCCGCCCATTGCGTCGCACCAAGCGAAGCCGCCGTCGGCAGGTGGGCTGCCGGTTAGCTGACGCGCGGGAGAAAATTCCACAGCGCGGCCACCACCGCCCCGGGACAATCGGCTGGAGTGAAGTGACCGCCGGGAAGCAGCTGCACCGTTGCATCCAGAAGCTCGGCGAGCGGGCGTGCCACGCTATCAACGGGCAGATAGCGGTCCTGTTCGCCCCACAGTACAAGAGCCGGCACGCGATTGGTACGCAGCTTCTCGCCGATGTGCTCGGTCTGCGTCGGATCAAGATCATTCGCCGCGCGGATCAGTCGCAGACCGCCCTGCTCACCGACATAGGGAGCCAGCACCGCGCGCATCGCTTCTGTCTTGCACAGACGCCGCAGCAGCAGCGGCTGCAGGCGATGTGCATCCGAGGGACTCCAGGTGCGGATGCTGGCAATGGCCTCCATCGCCCATTGCGCGCCATAGACCCCATCCAGAATGACCAGTGCCGCCACCCGCCCCGGTGCACTGACGAGCATGAGCTGCGCGGCCGCGGAGCCTACGTCATGCGCCACCAGGACCACCCGCTCGATGCCGAGCACATCGAGGAGCTCTAACATCCAGCGGGCCTGGCTGGCCATATCGACGCGCACGCCCTGCGGAGCATCCAGTGCGCCGTACCCGACCAGATCGGGAACCAGCACGCGAAACCCAAGATCAACCAGAGCAGGGGAGACCGCTGCCCACAGCTGGCGGGTGGCCGGAAAGCCGTGCAGCAGCAGAACCGGCGGCCCCGCGCCGGTATCCTCAAGGATGATCGTGGCGTTGCTGACTGAGATGCTGAGCAGCATCGAGGCCCCCGGGAAGAACGTGCCGATCCGTGATGCGCGGACCACAGATATCCTCTCACCTTTTCAACACAAGTGTTGCCCTGCGTGCCTGACCGATTCGGCGCCTGAACCTGCTCGCCATCGGCCTCGAGCATCCTGCGTGCGCGGGGCTATCCGTGCGAGTCGAGCGTTTTCAAGGCAGCTCTCGTTGAAGCGATGATCCAGCAGAAGCATCGCTTCGCGGATCGATCGGCGGCAGGGCACGGTGCTGCGCGTGGCCGGGGTTGCAAAGCGCTGATCGTGCCGCCTCCGAGGCGCCGGCGCGCAATTGGGCGCCGGCCTAGGGGCGGCCCGCGATGGACGCCATTTGCGCCGATTTTGAATGCGCACCATCGCTACAGGTGATCCGATCGACGGCGACCTTCACCACCTCAGTGGTGTGTGCGCCCTCGGCGGTGTCGAAGTACTGACGGTCGACGGTGATCGTGCGGGTGTAGTGCGGCAACACGCTGTACGCCACGCGCTTGGATTCGAAGGCCACGGTGCCGTCTTCGGTCTTCCAGGTGACCTTGTAGTGGATGACGCCGCTGCAACCGTTCGACTCACATCCTTGGGCATTGACACCGAAGGCGATACGGAACTCGTCCTTGCTGAGGCGCATAACCAGAGGCTGCTGAGTCAACGAGACGGCGCGCCCGCCCGTCGAGCCGGCGCTGGCCGCGGCCGGCCACGCCACAACGCTGGCGGCTGCAATTAACACGGCGGTGAGGGACTTGGTCATCGCGTAGAACTCCGTTTCGTGCCCGGTGCACGCGGCAACCATAGCCAGCGAGGGCCTAAGCGACAAACGATCAAAAATCATCGAAGTCGAAATCCCCCTCACGCGTAGTGTCGGCGCTTGCAGACATCGTCGATGACAGTTCGATTGCAGGCGGCCGCTACGGCCGCGACTCGGCGCATAATCGAGCAGAGAAAGGTAACCGCTCGGAGACCGTATTCATCTTGAGATGTGACGCTTCGCTCACTAGTCTTGGTGCTGCGAGGCGCTTCGCAACAAGAGGGGGATGGCGCATGGTCAGGGTTGCACTGTTGGCGCTGGGGACGTGGACTTCGGTGTCGTTGCTGTTCCTGTCGTTGCTCGCGATCGGCGCATGGCGCACGCGTGGGCAGCCTGGCGATCTCGCCGCTCACTCTGGAACTCCGCCGGCCTGACTCATGAGTTTGAGCAGTCGATAGGTGAACTCGACTCCCTCATAGAAGTTTGCAACGCCGATGCGCTCGTCGTCCGCGTGTGCCCGGTCGTCATCAAGATCGTAGAAGATTGAACAAAGCCCGTAAGTCGGGATCCCCGCGGCCCGGGTATACACCGAGTCCGAAGCGCCGATATTCAGCGCGGGCACTACCAGCACATCGGGCCATACCGAATGCACCGCGCCTTCGATCCGCGACAGCAGGATGACGCTAAGCGGCGATGCCGGGTTAGCTTCGCCGCGCTCCGTCAGCGTGACGCGAACGGCCGGATCAGCCAGCACGCGCATGAGTGTGGACTGCACGAACTCGGGGCTGTCGCCCGGTAGTGCGCGGCACTGCACGGTGGCCTGGGCGCTGTCGGCCAGCGCGTTCTCCACCGTGCCTGCCTTGAGCAAGGTGGCCACGCAGGTCGTACGCAGATTGGCGTTGCGTTCCGGATTGGCGCTCAAGCGCTCGGCGGCGGCCATGTCCGGGTGAGGTCCCGCCACGGCCAGCATGTCGGTGCGGGTCTGACCGCTCTCTATCGTCGCGGTGCGCCCAAAGTAGGCGCGCGTGGTGTCGTCGAGTTCGATCGGGAATCGGAACGCGCCGAGGCGCGTGAGTGCCGCAGCCAGCTTGTAGATCGCATTGTCCGGCAGCGGTATGGCCGTGTGTCCGCTCTTACCGGAGGACTCCAGCCGGAAGCTGATGTAGCGCTTGGTGCTGGTCTGCACGCCGTAGTAGATGCGCTTACCGGCTCGCAGCCCGGCGGCTCCCTCATCGGGATTGATGGCCAGGCCGGCGCCGAGCAGTTCGGGGTGCGCCTTTAGCAGCCATTTGACGCCATTTGCGCTGCCGGCTTCTTCATCAGCTGTAAATGCCACGACAATGCTGCGCGCGGGTGTGAATCCCTCGCGCTTCATGCGCACCAGCGCGGCGAGAATCGCCGTGTCCTCGCCCTTGAGGTCAAGAACGCCGCGTCCGTAGAAATAACCCTCCTTCTCGGTCAGCTTGAAGGGATCGACCGACCAGTGCTGGCGCGGGGCTTCGACCACATCGAGATGTCCGATGACAAGGAGCGGCCTGTCATGTCCCGAGCCTTGCAGGCGTGCGACCACATTGGCGCGGCTGGGCTGATCAGGCGGCGCCAGCAGCTGCAGGTCTCTTGCCGGCAGGCCTGCCTGCAGGAGGCGCGCGTAGATCGCTCGGGCGGCTGCCAGGGTTCCGTGAGCCGCCGTGGTGTCGATCTGCACCAGTTCGCGCAGTACGTCCCGGGAGAAGGCACGGGTGTCAGAGCCGGGCAGAACGGGTGGGACGGCGGATGCGGCTGCCACGGTGCTGGCGAAAATCAGCGCCGCGAGTCCCGCGGTCGCGCGAAACGGCCGGGATGTGCCGTGGTGGCGCGCAGTGCGCGGTGTGCCCACCGCCTCGTCGCAGGATGCCAACTTGCGCGACGGTCAGCCCGAGAACCGGACCGCCTGCTCGGGGGTCTGGAAAGAGAGCGGCTGGCGCAGCGCAGCGATGAGTGGGCGGTGTCGGCGCACGAGCATCAGGTTGTGAAATTTCTTCGCGCTGATGTTACACCCACTGGCGTTGAGCGCTGCAAGGCCGGCGGCGCAGGAGGGAAGCCTGCCGCTTCGGTATATACTCACCGAATAGCCAACGGCACGGAAGCCGCCAAGGACCAAGGGGGCGCCCAGATGAGCTGGTGGGGCTGGATAATCGCCGGCGCGATTCTTCTCGGGGCGGAGCTTGCGTTCGTCAATGCGCAGTTCTACCTCGTCTTCATCGGCAGCGCGGCCATCCTAGTCGGCCTGATCTCGGCGCTGACCTCCGCGGTCGAACCGTGGGCGCAGTGGGCCCTCTTTGGAATTCTTGCGATCGTTTCCATGGTGACATTCCGACGCCGCGTGTATCGCTGGGTGCACGCGGATGCGCCACCGGTTCAAACCGGCCCGGCCGGAGGCGTGGTCACGGTACCCGTTTCCCTTGCGCCCGGGGAGAGCTGCCAGGCCGAGCACGGCGGCAGCTACTGGACGGTGCGCAACGGCGGCGACACGCCGATCGCTTCGGGCGCCCGTGCCCGTGTCGCGAGCGTGGATGGCTTGACGCTCATGGTCCGAGCCGACCTTTAGCCACCTGACTTCGGATAGCCCGTATGTACAGCTCGTACGTCTTCATCGCTGCCGCCATCATCGCCGTGATCGTGGTTGCCCGCACCGCGACCGTCGTCCCGCAGCAGAGCGCCTACGTCATCGAGAGTCTCGGCAAGTACAGCCGTACGCTGCAGGCCGGGTTTCACATACTGATTCCGTTCGTCGAGCGGGTGGCGTATCGCCACAGTCTCAAGGAGCAGGCGCTCGATGTCGCCGAGCAGATCTGCATCACGCGCGACAATGTGCAGGTCGGCGTTGATGCGGTGCTGTACATGCAGGTCCTGGATCCGCATCTCGCCTCTTATGGCATCACCAACTACAACTTCGCGATCTCGCAGCTCGCCCAGACCACCCTGCGCAGCGAGATCGGCAAGATCGAGCTGGACCGCACGTTCGAGGCCCGCGGCACCATCAACGCCAATGTCGTGGCCGAGCTCGACAAGGCATCGGTCGCGTGGGGCGTGAAGGTGATGAGGTACGAGATCAAGAACATCGCACCGCCCAAGGATGTGCTGACCGCGATGGAGAAGCAGATGCGCGCCGAGCGCGAAAAGCGTGCCGTGGTGCTCGCGTCCGAGGGTGAGCGGGACGCGAAGATCAACCAGGCCGAGGGCGACAAGCAGCGCGTCATCAAGGCATCCGAGGCCAACAAACAGCAGCAGATCAACGAGGCCGAAGGGCAGGCCGCGGCGATCCTCGCCGTCGCGACCGCCACCGCGGAGGGTCTGCGCCAGGTCGGCGGCGCGCTCAGCGAACGCGGCGGGATCGAGGCGATGCAGCTGCGCATCGGCGAGGAGTACGTGCGCCAGTTCGGCAAGCTGGCCAAGGAGAGTACGACGCTCGTCGTGCCGGGTGACTTGAGCGATCTTGCCTCGATCGTCACGATGGCGACGAGCATTATCCGCAGAGCCGCGCCGCCCACCTGACTGGCGCCCGCCGCAAGCCGGCAATCCCAACGGCGCGGTGCCACGACTCAGTCCGGTTGCACCCGGGTCAACCCCGCCCACGCGGATGGCGTGCGGTGCTGCGATGCAGCAATTTAGCTGACCCGTTTTAACCTATGACGGAGAAGCTTACACCGCACCGCGCGGCGGCCCGTGCGCGCCCGCACAAGCGCTTGATTCCCTTGCGGCGCTGCGATTTGCACGGTTCTTGTATATGTCACCCTCCAATGCGAGCGACGGGCTCACACGAGTGGACGCGCAGCGCAATCCCAGGCAATCGAAGTTTCCACTCTTTTAAAGACGGGGAAGAAAAACACATGACGAGAAAATCCAAGCTGGCGTACGCGGCACTCCTGGCAGCACCGGTCCTTGGCCTGGCCGTCTCCGGCGCCCAGGCGCAGGAGGTGTCGCTGACGCTCGGAACCAGCAGCCAGGAGTTCACCCAGATCGGAATCCAGAACGGCGGATACGAGAGTCTGGGTTTGTATGGTTACTGGAATCTGGTGCAGGGCGCCTGCAGCGGCACGACCGCGACGACCTGCACGCTGAGCGGTTCGTTCACTTCATCCATCACCGGGTTGACTTCCGGTACCTACACCTGGGTGACGCAGTATGCCGGCAGCACACTGGGCGCCAATGTGCCGCAGGGGGTTTCGGAAACCGTCCCAGGGGGCACCGGCACTGACTCCGGCCGGTTCAACTATATCTTTCTGGGCGCGAGCGACCAGCAGACGCTGACGCTCGTCACGAGCGGCGGAACCTACGTCATCCCGTTCGTCACCAACGGCCAGTTTGATGCCAATACCACCTTCGATTTCAACCCCAGCGGAGCGCTGACCTGTACCGGGCTGCCGGCCGGGACCGGCTGCGGCGCCCTTAATGCGGGTCTGGTGGCCGGTGCCAGCGTGGCCGCACTGGTGACGATGAACGTGAGCTTCGACGACCCCGTCAAGACGGTGACCCCGCCGCCGCCTCCTCCTCCTCCTCCTCCGGCGGGCGTTCCTGAGCCCACGACCCTTGCGCTCCTGGGCCTCGGCCTGGCCGCGGTGGGATTCCGGAGCCGCAAAGCCAAGAACTGATCGAAGTTCCTGTCATTCCGCGGCGGTGCGCCGTGCACCGCCGCGGGACGGCAGCAGGCTTCCCCGCGCTG
>DATBYD010000025.1:0-40226 GCA_036513855.1 Steroidobacteraceae bacterium
CGGCGGGTACGCCATGCGCGCCTGGTACGACATCGCCGCCCTGGATCGTCGTACCACCGAGGACGAAAACGGAATCCGCGCTTCGCAGACCGCGATCGACACTCTGATCCGCCGCGAAAACGCCCGCGGCATCAGCTCGGAGCGCATCGTGCTGGCAGGATTTTCCCAGGGAGGCGCCATGGCGCTCTTTGCAGGTACCCGATACCCGGAAAGACTCGCCGGCATCATGGGGTTATCGTGCTACCAGGTGCTGGCCGCGCAGTTTGCCGCCGAGCGCTCGGCCGCGAACCAGTCGACACCGGTGTTTCTGGCCCACGGCACGCAGGATCCGGTGGTGGCGCCGCTGCTTGGCGAGGAGGCGCGCCGGCAGCTCGAGGCAGCCGGCTACTCGGTGGAATGGCATGCCTACAGCATGCCTCACTCGGTCTGCCCCGAGGAGGTCGCCGACATCGCCGCCTGGTTGCGCCGCGTGCTCCCCTGAGGGCTCACGCACCGTGCGGACACCGCGTCCGCACCGTGCACACGACCTGCAACGCTCTAGCGATCGGCAGATGCTTCATCGCGTTTGTCCTGGTCGTGATCCTTCTCGGCCGCCGGCTTGGCAGGCTTTGCGGGCTTGCCGTTCTCAGGCTTGGCCGGTCTGGCGTTGTCTGGCTTCGCGGCGCCATTGGCCGGATGCGGTGGCGGCTTGCCCGCGTTGGGATGCTGCGGCACCGGCGGCTTGCCGCTGTCCGCTCGACTTACCGAGGTTTAGAACGCACGGACGCAGCGACACGGCTGGCCGACGATTCGGCTACAGCGAAGATCTGGCCGTCAGCAGTGAGGGGCCCGAACGGCAGCCTCGCGGGAGCGTCCGGACTCCTCTGGGAAGAGAGTCAGCCGCGACGACCGGGCTCGGCTGAGTGCTCGGCTGAGTGCGGCTGATGTTCGCCGCCGTGGCCCTGCGGGGGCCGCGAAGAGCTTGGCGAGCCATGCGGTCCGTTCGCTGCGGGATGCGGGCTGCCCGCCGGCGGCGCATGCGGGGTGCCCGAGGGAGCGGCGTGCTGGCCGCCGGCGCTGCCGCCCGGGTATGCGCCATGCGGCGCCTGGCCGCCACCGGCCGCGTGAGTGCCGCTCAGGTTCTGGGTGGTGGGATGCGATGCCGTCGCGGGCGGTTGTCCGGTGCCGGTGCGCGCGGCGACCACACCCTTGCCGTAGAAAATGCCGGGCTTCTGCGTCGCCGCCACCGGCGGATTGCCATGGTTGTAGGAGGCGCGCATGGTGGTGTCGCGCGCAGCCGCCTGCTCATGCTGCTCCTGCTCTTGCGACATGCCGACGTGACGCTCCTGCGCGTAATGCGTCTCCTCGGGCGTTGGGGTGGCCGCTACGCCGCCCGCGCCGCCGTTGAACGCCACGCGGTTCGTGGGGGCCTGGTTGATGTAGGTATTGTTGACGACGAAGGTGCCGCCCTGCCAGGCGCCGCCGCGGTAGCCGACGCCGCCGTAGCCGAAGCCGTAGTTGATGCCGCCGTAGAAGCCGACATGAGGACCCCAGTAGCCGCCGTTCCAGGCGTACATCCCGCCGTGCCAGCCCCAGTATCCGGGCGTCCACAGCAGGCCGACCGCTGGTGCCATGACCCAGGTGCCGGGCACCCAGTAGTAGCCGCTATCGGCATAGCCCCAGTATCCGGGCGTCCAGATGTAACCGGGCGCCGGGATCGGAGGCGGTGCGTAAATCGGCAGCACCGGGGGGCCGATGCTGACCGAAACAAACACGCCCGCGTCGGCCGCCACAGGGAGCGCGGCGAGAGCCAGGCAGGCAATGATGCCGCGGAGCAGGTTACGCATGTGGAGTCTCCTTCGCTGACACGTTGACTGAGCCCGGCTGAACGCTTCCTGAACTCTTATTGAATACCACGCCCACGATGCGAGGCTCCTTGAACCGGCTCATCTTACGCAACGCGCACCGCTCGTGAACGTTGACGCGCGCGCGGTGCACCTGACGCTGCGCTGCGGCACTAGAACCAGCTGTAGTTGAAACTGATGCTGACGCGCTCGGCCGCGCCGGCATGCGGTGGCACCTCGTGGCGCAACCAACTCTCGAACAGCAGCAGCCGCCCGGTGCGCGCAGGCAGCACCACCCACGCTCGGTTCGCGCGCCGCGCACCGCGCACGCGCGGTGGGGCGGCCATGAAACGCTCGAGGCGCGGGTCTTCGAACTTCAGTCCCGGCGCGCCGGCGGGCACGGCCACATAGTAGGTCCCGCTGATGGTCGCGAGCGGATGCAGGTGCGGCCCGTGAGTTGCGGTATGCCCCATGATGTTGACCCAGCAGTCCGTCATGGCGAGGCTGCGTTCGGACAGATCCATCTGAAGCGTGCGCGTGAACTTCGCAACGTGAGGGTCGATGGCACGCGCAAGCGCTGCAAAAGTGGGGGACAGCTGCTGCATGCGGTGCGCCGAAGCGTACGAAGTGTAACCGCCGGGGTAGCTGCGCGCCGACCAGCGCCGTCCGGCCCTATCGTCGGCGCGCAGCTGACGGCATTCGCGCCGCAGGCGCGGATTCAGGGTGTGGCCGCCCGGGAAACGCAGCTGAACGGCGTATACCAGTGTCGGAAAGAGGGCCTGCGTGCTCATCGATGCCAAGCCAAGTATGGGGCGCCGCGCGTAACTGGTCTATGATCGCAGCTCACCCTACCGCAGGACATTGGCATGACCGTCTCAACGCTCGCCACCCACAACACTGCCGCAACCGCGCGCGCTGGCGCGCTGGATCTCGTGCCGCACTGGATCGGCGGTCAGCCTTTCACGGGTGCTGGGGCGACCCTGCCGGTCTTCAACCCCTCCACCGGTGCACCCTCGCGCCAGATCGCGCTGGCGAGTGCGGCCGAGGTGGGCGCGGCCGTTGCCAGTGCGCAGGGCGCGTGGAGTTCCTGGGCCGATACGCCTCCGGTGCGTCGGGCGCGCGTGCTGGGACGCTTTCTTGCGCTCTTGACCGAACAGCGCGACACGCTCGCCCGGCTTATCGTCAGCGAACACGGCAAGGTGTTCTCGGACGCGCAGGGTGAGGTCACGCGCGGCATCGAGACGGTGGAGTTCGCCTGCGGTATCCCGCAGCTGCTGAAGGGGGATTTCACCGACCAGGTGTCAACCGGCATCGACAACTGGACGCTGCGCCAGCCGCTCGGCGTGGTCGCCGGCATAACGCCGTTCAACTTTCCGTGCATGGTGCCGTGCTGGATGTTTCCGCTCGCCATCGCTTGTGGCAACAGCTTCGTGCTCAAGCCGAGCGAGCGCGACCCGTCCGCTGCGATTTTCATGGCGCGCCTGCTCGCCGAGGCGGGGCTGCCGGCCGGAGTGTTCAACGTCGTGCAGGGCGACAAGGTCGCGGTGGACGCGCTGCTCGATCACCCGCAAGTGCGCGCGGTGAGCTTCGTCGGCTCAACACCGATCGCGCATTACATCTATCAGCGCGGCGCGGCGGCCGGCAAGCGCGTGCAGGCGCTCGCCGGCGCGAAGAATCACATGGTGGTGATGCCGGATGCTGACCTCGACCAGGCGGTGGATGCCCTGGTCGGCGCCGCTTACGGCTCGGCCGGCGAGCGCTGCATGGCGATTTCGGTGGCGGTGCTGGTGGGCGAGAGTGCCGGGTACATCCTCCCCAAGCTCGCCGAGCGAGCGCGGCGCCTGCGCATCGGCGATGGCATGCTGCCCGATGCCGAGATGGGCCCGCTGATCAACCGCGCGGCAGTCGAACGCATTCGCGATTACATCGACGATGGTGTCGCGAGCGGCGCGCGGCTGGTGGTGGACGGGCGGCGTCATCCGGTGAGCGGTGCCCCCTTCACCGTCGGCGGTCACGAAAACGGCTTCTGGCTTGGCGCCACGCTGTTTGATCACGTCACGCCGCAGATGCGCATCTACCGCGAGGAAATCTTCGGGCCGGTGCTCGCATGCGTGCGCGTAGCGGATTTCGCCTCGGCGGTGGAACTGGTGAACGCGCACCCGCTCGCCAACGGTGTGGCCTGCTATACCCGCGATGGCAACCTGGCGCGCGAGTTCGGCCGGCGCATCGAGGTGGGCATGGTCGGCATCAACGTGCCGATCCCCGTGCCCATGGCCTGGCACGGCTTTGGCGGCTGGAAGAGCAGCCTGTTCGGGGACATGCATGCCTACGGGGAGGAAGGCGTGCGCTTCTACACGCGCCAGAAGTCCATCATGCAGCGCTGGCCGGAGAGCACGCCCCGCGGCGCAGAATTCGCACTGCCAACGGGGAAATAGCGCGCCTCGCGCGCCCTGCCCTTTAGGACACCTTCTTCTTCTCGAGCTGCGGCTTCTCGAACTGCGGCTTCTCGAACTGCTGCTCCTCGGTACTGCCGGCGAGCGCGGTGATCGAGGAAGTTCCGCCGCTCACCGTTTGCGTGACGGCATCGAAGTAGCCGGCGCCGACCTCGCGCTGGTGCTTGGTGGCCGTGTAGCCGGAAGCCTCCGCGGCGAACTCCGCCTGCTGCAGCGCCACGTACGCGGTCATCTGCTGCGCCTTGTAGCCGCGCGCCAGCTCGAACATCGAGTAGTTGAGCGCGTGGAAGCCGGCGAGCGTGATGAACTGGAAGCGATAGCCCATGGCGGCGAGCTCGCGCTGGAACTTCGCGATCGTCGCATCGTCGAGCTTTCTCTTCCAGTTGAAGGACGGCGAGCAGTTGTAGGCGAGCAGCTTGGCGGGGAACTGCTGGTGGATGCCCTCGGCGAACTCGCGCGCCTCCGCCAGGTCCGGTTTGGCGGTCTCGCACCACACCAGGTCCGCGTAGGGCGCGTAGGCGCGCCCGCGCGCGATCGCCTGGCTCATGCCCGCCCGGACGTTGAAAAAGCCCTCGGGGGTACGGCCGCGGGCGGCGTCGATGAAAGGCCGGTCGCGCTCATCGACGTCCGCGGTGAGCAAGGTTGCACCCTCCGCGTCGGTGCGCGCCACCAGCACGGTCGGCACATTGCACACATCCGCTGCCAGACGCGCAGCGATCAGCTTGTTGATGGCGTCCTGCGTGGGCACCAGCACCTTGCCACCCATGTGGCCGCACTTCTTGGCCGAGGAGAGCTGGTCCTCGAAGTGAACCCCGGCAGCTCCGGCATCGATCATCTGCTTCATGAGCTCGAAGGCGTTCAGCACCCCGCCAAAGCCCGCCTCCGCGTCCGCCACGATGGGCTTGAGCCAGTCGATCGAGTCATCGCCCTCGGCGTGGCAGATCTCATCGGCGCGCCGCAGCGTGTTGTTGATCCGGCGCACGACCGCGGGCACCGAGTCGGCCGGGTACAGCGACTGGTCGGGGTACATCTCACCGGAAAGATTGGCGTCTCCGGCCACCTGCCAGCCCGACAGGTAGATCGCATCCAGCCCCGCCTTCACCTGCTGCATCGCCTGGTTGCCGGTCAGCGCGCCGAGCGCATTCACGAACGGCTTCTCGTTCAGGTAACGCCACAGTTTCTCGGCGGTCAGCCGTGCGATGGTGTGCTCGACCGCGATGGTGCCGCGCAGACGTGCGACGGCGCGCGCGTCGTAGCCGCGGCTGATGCCGCGCCAGCGCGGGCTCTCGCGCCAGCTGCGTTCGAGTTCATCAGCGGTGGGAAGGGATCTGGAAGGATTCATGCTCGCCTCAGCTCAGAAGTTCATAGGCCGGAAGTGTCAGGAACTCGTCGAACGTCTCGCTCTTGGTCATCTGCGCGAACAGGCGCGCCGCGGTGGGGAACACCCCGCCGGTGAGGCGCGAGGACCCCACCTCCTCGTGGATGCGGCCGAGTTCCTCGGTCAGCAGCCGATCGAAGCGCTCGACGCTGACGGCAACACCGTCGCTGGTGCGTGCGCCGTGGCGCAACCACTGCCACAGCTGCGCGCGGCAGATTTCCGCGGTGGCCGCGTCCTCCATGAGGTGGTAGAGCGGCACGCAGCCGTTGCCGCGCAGCCAGGACTCAAGATACTGCACCCCCACGCGGATGCAGCCGCGCAGCCCCTCCTCGGTGATCGCCCCGTCGGGCACCGTCAGCAAATCGCTAGCGCTGACGTTCACATCCGCGCGCAGCACCTGCAGCTGGTTCGGTCCCTTCATCACCGAGTCGAACGCCTCGTTGGCAATCCCGGCAAGCCCGGGGTGCGCGATCCAGGTGCCGTCGTGCCCGGCGTGCGCCTCGCGCAGCTTGTCGGCCCGCACCCGCGCCATCGCGGCAGCGTTCGCCTGCGGGTCATCGCGGATCGGGATCTGTGCCGCCATGCCGCCCATGGCGTGCGCGCCGCGGCGGTGACAGGTCTTGATAAGCAGATCCACGTACGACTTCAGGAAGTGGCGCTCCATGGTCACGGTGGCGCGATCTGGCAGCAGGAAATCCGGCCGGTTGCGGAACTTCTTGATGAAACTGAAGATGTAATCCCAGCGCCCGCAGTTGAGTCCCGCTGAGTGCTCGCGCAGCTCGTAGAGGATCTCGTCCATCTCGAACGCGGCGAGAATGGTCTCGATCAGTACGGTGGCCTTGATGGTGCCGCGCGCGATGCCGAGCGCATCCTGCGCCGCGATGAACACCTCGTTCCACAGCCGCGCCTCGAGATGGCTCTCCATCTTCGGCAGGTAGAAATACGGACCGGTGCCGCGCCGCGCGAGTGCCTCGTGGTTGTTGGCGAGGAACAGCGCGAAATCGAACAGCGCGCCGGACACCATTTCGCCGTTGATGCGCACGTGCTTCTCGGGCAGGTGCCAGCCGCGCGGGCGCACGATGAGGGTGGCGGTGCGCTCGGCGAGGCGGTAGACCTTGCCGGTGGCCTGATCCTCGTAGCTGATGGTACGCCGCACGGCATCGGCAAGATTCACCTGCCCGCGGATCAGGTTCTCCCAGGTGGGTGAGCAGGAGTCCTCGAAGTCGGCCATGAACGCGCGCACCGGCGCGTTCAGCGCGTTGATGATCATCTTGCGTTCGACCGGACCGGTGATCTCCACGCGCCGGTCGGTAAGGTCCGCCGGTGCCGGCGACACGCGCCAGTCCGCCGCGCGCAGCTCGCCGGTGTCGGGCAGAAAATCCGGCAGCGCCCCGCCATCGAGCAATTGCTGGCGCCGCGCACGCGCGGCGAGCAGCTCCAGGCGCTGCGCATTGAAGCGGCGGTGCAGGCTTGCCAAGAGCTGCAGCGCGAGCGGCGTCAGCACCTCGTCGGAGCGCTCGATCTTGCCGCCCAGAATCTCGACCTTGGGTCCGGCCGGCTCGCGCGAGTAGACCTGCGCGTTGGTCTCGGCATTCATGCTGCGAGCATACGCGGTTCCGCGGCCAATTTGACTATGGAAACTTCACACTGTTAATTTCACAGGGCAAACACGAGCGGTGGCTGAACATATGGTGGAACTGCTGCGCAAGGGCCATTTCCTGGGCGCCAAGCTGCGCTCGGTACGCAAGCGCCACGGACTGACTCTCGAGGAACTGTCGCTGCGCTGCATGGAGCGCAATGCGGATCTGGCGCCCTCGGTGTCGTACCTGAGCATGATCGAGAGTGGCAAGCGCACGCCCTCCTCCGCGCTGCTGCAGCTGCTGGCGGGCGTGTTCCAGCGCAGCCCGGCGTGGTTTCTCGACGAGAGCGCGGAGCTCGAACAACCGCTGGCCGCTTCTCCCGGCGGGGCGGCGGCGCGCGTGCCGCTCGAGCCGGCGTTCCTGTTCTCCCGCAACCTGTTGCAGGCGGCAATCCCGGAACTGCTGGCGCAGACCGGCACCAGCGGACGGCAGTTCGCGCACCTGCTGATCCGCTCGCATCAGGAAATGTCGCGCAATGATTTTCCGGACCTCGAGCGCGCGGCCGACAAGGTGGGCGAGCGGCGCTTCCCCCTGTCGGTCGATGATCTGACGCGACTGTGCCGGCGGCACGGACTTGAGATCCGCTGGTTCGATCGCAAGCCGGTGCTGGCGCGCGACAAGGACCGCGAGGTGCGCAGCATGGTGCGCTCGTTCTTCGAAGCGCCGCGCGTGGTGTATGCCAACCGCGCGCTGCAGTCCGATCCTGCGCGGCTGAAGTTCGATCTCGCCGCGCATATCGCCCACAAGGTGCTGCACGGCGGAGATGGCCTCAAATCCGCGCACGCCACCGGCGGGGAAATGGGCGGCAGCCCCGAGGGTGGCTCGAGTGCGGCGGGCATGAACGCCGGGGACGTGCTGCACGCGTGGCGCGACTTCGAGTGCAGTTTTTTTGCCGGCGCCCTGCTCGCGCCGCGCGTTCCGTTCCGGCGCTTCCTCGCGCGTGAGCGTCACCGCGTGGAAGCGGGTGCCAAGCTTGAGCTGACCCCGGCGGTGGTGATGCGGCGCATGACCAAGGTCTCCCCCTACCCCTACTGGCATTTCTTCGACGCCTATCCGCCCGGCTACCTGCGCGCGGTGTATCGCGGCAACGGCATCCCGCTGCCGTGGGGAAATCTTGCGCAGGTGAGCGATCCGTGCCCCAACTGGGCGGTATTCCGCATGATCGATGGCGAGCACGGGGCCGGCGGCTCGCAGATCTCGGTGCTGCGCGACGGTGGGCGCTCGCTCCTTTATTGCTGTCACTCGATCCGCGTCCACGACATGGCCGGCAACCCGCACGTGTTGTCGGTCGGGGTGGACCTCGCGCCGGCACTCGCCTCCAATGGCGTGCACAGCGATGCGCTGATCGAGTCCATCTTCCGCGAATGCCTGCACCGGCGCGGCGAGGCACGCATCCCCAAGAGCGCAAGCCTCGCGCTGACCGCCGTTGCGAACGTGCTGAACATCGCCTGGATCGGCGATGCGCTCGGCGCGCCGGCGCGCATCATCTGTCCGCGCAGCAACCGCTGCCCGCGCCCGGAGCGCTGCGAGGGTGCCCGCCCCTCGCGCGCCCGCGAAATCGCCGACGTTCGCGAGGAGATTCTCGGCCGCGAGCCGTGATGGCTTAAGATGGGCGCGCGGGTCGATGAAGGAGGCCGCGATGTCGGATCACAAGCCAGGCACCCCGCGCCGGGCGCGGCTCACGGCGCTGTGGCTCACGCCGTGGCTGCTGCTCGCTGCGCTCGCCATGCACGCTGCGGCCGTGCCCGCGCCGGCGAATGCGCCCGGCGCTGCCGCCGCGGTGGACCCTCAGGCCGAGCGTAGCGCCGTCAATGAGTGGCGCACCAAGCGCGTCAACTCCCTCACCAGTGACAGCGGCTGGCTGACGCTCGCGGGGCTGTTCTGGCTGAAGGAGGGCGAGAACACCTTCGGGCGCAACCCCAAAAGCTCGCTGGCACTCGACAACCCCGCGCTGGCCGAGAACGCCGGTTCCTTCGAGGTGAACGGGCACAAGGTGCGCTTCGTGGCCCGCCCGCAAAGCGGCGTGACGCACCAGGGCAAGCCGGTGACGACACTCGATCTGGCCTTCGATGCCACGGAGGAGCCCACGGTGCTGGAGAGCGGCTCGCTGCGCTTCTTCGTCATCGAGCGTTCCGGCAACCTTGGCGTACGGGTGCGCGATCTGAACAACCCGCGCCGCCTCAACTTCCTCGGACTGAGCTACTTCCCGGTCGACACCGGCTGGGTCTTCAAGGCGCACTTCGAGAGCTACCAGCCGGCGCGGCACATCAAGATCGTGAACATCCTCGGCATGGAGGAAGAGGACGTGTCCCCGGGAGCCGTGGTGTTCACCAAGGACGGCCACGAATGGCGCCTGGATACGGTGCTCGAGCAGCCGGGCGACAAGGAGCTGTTCATCATGTTCGCGGATGCCACCAGCGGCCACGACACTTACGGGGCCGGGCGCTTCCTCTACATTCCGATGCCCGAGAACGGCAGCGCGCTGCTGGATTTCAACAAGGCCTACAACCCACCCTGCGCGCTCAATGACTTTGCCACCTGTCCGCTGCCACCGCCGCAGAACCGCCTGAAGCTCAGGATCGAGGCGGGCGAGAAGACCTACGCGGGCGCGCCTGCGCATCACTCCTGAACGTATTGCCATGGAAGTCGTCTGGAAATCGGCGGATTGTTTCCGCGCCCGCGACCGGCAGGCTCGCGCGCGCGCGGATCCGCAAGGAAATCCCAGCGGGCTGGGAAGCTGCCGGGCGGGAGAATCAGCGCTCCGTGCAGGCGCTGCGCTACGCGTGAGTCGGTGCGCTGGATGAGCCGCTGACGGGCGAGCGGATCACGCGTCGATGAATATCGTCGCGGGGTGTTCCAGGCACTCCTTCAGCCCCTGAATCATCGCGGCCGCATCGTAGCCGTCGACGAAGCGGTGATCAAAGGACGAGGACAGGTTCATGGTGCGCCGGATCGCGATCGCGCCGTCCAGCACCACCGGGCGCTCGATCGCGCGGTTCACCCCGATGATGGCCACTTCCGGAGCGTTGATGATGGGGGTGCTGGCGATGCCGCCGAGCTTGCCCAGGCTCGTGATGGTGATGGTCGAGCCGGTCAGCTCCTCGCGCTTCGCCTTGTTGGTGCGCGCCGCCTCACTCACGCGGCGCATCTCGGCGGCCAGATCCCACAGCGTGCGCGACTGCGCATCGCGCACCACCGGAACCTTCAGTCCGTCCGGGGTCTGGGTCGCAACACCGACGTGCACCGAGCCGTGTCGCACGATGACTGCGCGCTCGGCGTCGTAGTGGGCGTTGCATTGGGGGAAGTCCTTCAGCACGCGCACCAGCGCCAGCGCCAGGAACGGCAGGTAACTCAGCGCCGCAGCTCCGGCGGGCAAGCGGCCGTTGAGATGGCGGCGCAGCGACTCAAGCTCGGTGACATCGAGCTCCTCCACGTAGGCGAAGTGCGGGATGTTGCGCTTCGCCTCGCTCATGCGCTGCGCGATCAGGCGCCGCACGCCAATGACCTTGATCTCCTGCGTCGACCCCGCGGCCGCGGCGCGCGCAGCGGCAGGAACCGCTTTCGGCGCGGGCCGCAACGGCGTCGGCTGCGGACGCCGCGCCACGTACGCCTGCAGGTCCGCCGGCACGATGCGTCCGTTGGGTCCGGATCCGGCCACCTGCCGAAGATCGACGCCGGCCTCGTGCGCGCGGCGCCGGATTGCAGGCGAGGTCGCGACGCGGTCACTGCGTGCGGAAAGTGCCTCCGCCTGCGCGGCCGCCGCACCGTTGCCCGCCGCCGTTGCACGAGGCGCTGCGACCGCCGCTGCAGCGGATTTCGGCGCGGGTGAGGTGTGAGCGGCAGCCGCGGTGTCGGTCTCCAGCACGATCAGTTCGGCGCCCACCGGCACCATCTCGCCGGGCTTACCGGTGGTCGAAACCACGCGCCCGCTGACCGGCGCCGGGACCTCGACGGCCGCCTTCTCGGTCATCACCTCGACCAACACGTCATCCTCGGCGACCGTATCCCCGGGCTTGACGCGCCAGCCGACGATTTCCGCCTCGACCGTACCTTCGCCCAGATCGGGGAGCTTGAAGACGTACCTGCTCATGCAGACTCCATGACCTCTTTGAGAGCGGCGGCGATGCGCGCCTGTCCGGGGAAATAGTCCCACTCGAACGCGTGCGGGTAGGGAGTATCCCAGCCGGTGACGCGTTGTACCGGCGCCTCGAGATTCCAGAAGCAGTGCTCCTGGACCGTGGCCACGAGCTCCGCGCCGTAGCCGTTGAAGCGGGTGGCCTCGTGCACGACCACGCAACGGCCGGTCTTGCACACCGAGCTACACAGGGTGTCGACATCGAGCGGCGCCATGGTGCGCACGTCGACGATCTCGGCGTCGATGGCGAGTGCGCGCACCGCGGCCTCGACCACGTGCACCATGGTGCCGTAGGTCAGTACCGTCACGTCCTTGCCCGCGCGCACGATCTCCGCGCGCCCGATCGGCACGGTGTAATGGCCGTCCGGAACTTCCCCGCGCGGATGCGAGCTCCAGGGCAGCGCGGGCTTGTGGGGGTCCCCGTCGAAAGGGCCGTTGTAGATGCGCTTGGGCTCGAAGAACACTACCGGGTCTTCGTCCTCGATCGAGCTGATCAGCAATCCCTTGGCATCGTAGGGATTGGAGGGCATGACGACCTTGATGCCGCACACGTGGGTAAATATCGCCTCGGGGCTTTGCGAGTGCGTCTGGCCGCCGCGAATGCCACCGCCGCAGGGCGTGCGGATGGTCACCGGTGCGTGGAACTCCCCGGCCGAGCGATGGCGCAGCCGCGCCAGCTCGCTCACGACCTGGTCGAAGCCCGGATAGATGTAGTCGGCGAACTGGATCTCCGCCACCGGCTTCAATCCGTTGGCGCCCATGCCGATGGCGGTGGCGATGATGCCGCCCTCCGCGATCGGCGTGTCGAGCACGCGGTGCTCGCCGTATTTGCGCTGCAGTCCGTCGGTGACGCGGAACACGCCACCGAAATACCCGACATCCTCGCCCAGGATCACCACGCGCGGATCGCGACCGAGCATCACGTCCATCGCCGAGTTCAGCGCCTGCACCATGTTCATGCGCGCCATGCTCAGCCCTCTTTCGCGACCGAGGGCGCCACGCGCTCCTCCTCGGGCCTCGCGCTGCGCAGTGCGCGCATCTGTTCCCTCTGCAGCACCAGGTTCGGCGGCATTTCCTTGAAGACGTCCTCGAACATGGTGGCCGGGTCGAGCGTCGGACCGTGGGTCAGGGTGCCGTACGACTCGGCTTCCTTCCAGCAGGCGGTGACGTGCGCGTCGAGCTCCTTGTGCAGCTCGCCGTGGCGCCCCTCCGACCATTCACCGAGGCTGATCAGGTGCTCCTTGAGGCGCGTGACCGGGTCCCCGAGCGGCCATGACCGCCACTCCTCCTTCGGCCGGTAGCGGGACGGATCGTCGCTGGTGGAGTGCGCCGCCGCGCGATAGGTCACATGCTCGATCAGGGTGGGGCCGCCGCCATGGCGCGCGCGCTGCGCGGCCCATTGCGTGACCGCGTACACGGCCAGAAAGTCATTGCCATCGACACGAATACCGGGGATGCCGTAACCGGGGCCGCGCTGCGCGAAGGTCTTGTGTTCGCCGCCCGCGAAACCCTGGAAGGTCGAGATCGCCCACTGATTGTTGACCAGGTTGAGAATGACCGGCGCCTGGTACACCGCGGCGAAGGTCATCGCGTAGTGAAAGTCGGCCTCGGCGCTCGAGCCCTCGCCGATCCAGCTGGCTGCCAGGCGATCCTCGCCCTTGATGGCCGCTGCCATGGCCCAGCCCACCGCCTGCGGAAACTGCGTCGCAAGGTTGCCGGAGATGGAGAAGATATTGCCCTTGCCCCAGTGATACATGATCGGCATCTGCCGTCCCTTGCACATGTCGCGGGTGTTCGACAGGCACTGGCACATCAGGTCGACGAGGTTTCTGCCGCGCACCACGTGCAGACCCTGCTGGCGGTAGGAGGGAAACAGCATGTCTCCCGGCTGCAGCGCCATTCCGGCTGCCACCGCGACGGCCTCCTCCCCGGTCGACTTGATATAGAAGGAGATGCGGCCCTGGCGCTGGATCTTCTGCATGCGGTCGTCAAACAGCCGGGTCAACAGCATGTGGCGCAGCGCCACCTGCAGTTCCGCAGGCTCCAGGTGCGGGTTCCACGCACCGACCGCCCGGTGATCATCGCCCAGTACCCGCACCAGCTCGACCGACAGGTTCTCGATGTCGGGCGCGGAGGCGGTCACGTCCGGGCGATTGACCGCCCCGGCGGGGGAGATCTGCACGTAGCTGAAATCGGGTTCCTGACCGGGTCGGGCCGGTGGCGATGGAACATGCAAGCGCGACCGTGGGGTCATGGGGCTGCCTCTTTTGCGCTCCGGGGTGCGACAATTGCGGGGGCGTGTTCGGCAGGATTGTAGTCGCCTCACACGGGTAACACTACGATGAAGACCAGACACACCTTCCGCGGTGTCGTGTTGCGCAACGCAGTGCGCCAAGGGCCTGCGAGTCCTGCCGGACATAAGTCGGCCTCGCCCGCCCCGCCCGGCAAGGCGCGGGTGCGCGTCGGGCGGCAAGTGGCCGGCCGCGCGGGCAAGGGCGTGAGCGTGATCAGCGGCCTTCCGTTCGATGAGACGCAGCTCGAGGAACTGGCGTCGCGGCTGAAGCGACTGTGCGGCGCGGGCGGGGCGGTGCGGAACGGCGTGATCGAGATCCAGGGCGATCACCGCGAGCGGCTGGTCGAGGAGCTGTGCAAGCTCGGGCTTGAGGCGAAGCGCTCCGGGGGCTGAAGCCTTGACGCATCCGCATGCAGGGCGCCCGCGGCGCTGCCGCTTGGCTTCTCAAGTGGTATCTGCCCTGATTTATTGCTATAGAAGAGAGTGTCGCAGAACAGGTACGGGGCAATAAATGCAAAACAATCCTGAAGAATCACCCCGGACGCCGAACGGCAACGCGCTGCTGTTCGCGCGTAACTTCTTTCGCCACCCGCGCATGCTCGGCTCCATCGTCCCGAGTTCCCGCTTTCTCATCAAGCAGCTGTTGGAACCGATCAACTGGGCACGCGCGCGGGTGATCGTCGAGTACGGTCCGGGAGTCGGTGGCATCACGCGCGAGGTACTGCGGCGCATGCGCCCGGATGCCACGCTGATTGCGATCGAGATGAACCCGGATTTCGTCGGCTACCTGCGCGGCTCCATCATCGACCCGCGGCTGCGGGTCGTGGAGGGTTCGGCCGTTTCGGTGGTGGAATGCCTGCGCGGCTTCGGCCACCCGCGCGCCGACTACATCATCTCCGGCATTCCCTTCAGCACCATTCCCGCGCAGCTGCGCGAGCGCATCCTGCGCAAGACGGCCGACGTGCTCGAGCCGGGCGGCGCCTTTCTCGTCTACCAGTTCTCCACGCGCGTGCTGCAGGACCTGAAGCGCGTGTTCGGCTACGTGGGGCGCAAGTTCGAGCTGCTCAACGTGCTGCCGGCGCACCTGTTCATCTGCCAGCCGGTCACCGCCTAAAGAGCGCCCGCTAGGATGAGTCAGGGCGCCGCGGTGCGCAGCGAGCGCAAGAGCTCCTCGCCGAAATAGCCCGCAGGGATCGTGCCCTGCTTCATGAACTCAAGGTGGAAGCGCTTGGCGGCGAAGCGTGCGCCGAGTTCCTGCTGCGCGCGCCGGCGCAGCTCCAGAATCTGCTCCTTGCCGAGCCGGTAGGTGAGCGCCTGGGTCGGCCAGCGCGAGTAGCGCGTCACCGCCGCGCGCGCTGACTTGCAGCTGGCGGCCTTGACATCGGATTTCAGCGCGGCGGCGTCCTGGCACGAGCCCGGCAGGAAGTCGACAACCTGCGAGAACAGCGTCACCGCATCCTCAAAGGACATCCGTCCGGTGTGGATGCCGGTATCGATGCGCACCCGCAGGTCGCGGTAGAGCTTGCCGCGCAGCTGATAGAGGTGTTCCTCGGGGGAATAGAAGCCGTGCGGCGCTGCCGGCTGCGGCTCGGCGAGCAGCGCTTCGGAGTACAGCGCCCAACCCTCGGCGGCCATCGAGTCCTCCCACATGGACGAGGAATCCTCCACCGCCCCGGGCGTGAGCCAGCGCACCGGGGAGATCTGGCTGCGGTACTGCGTCATGACCTTGTAGTGCCAGTCGTGGCCGGGGAAGCCCTCGTGCCCGGCAAGGTCGGGCATGGCCGCGTAGTTGTGCTCCTGGCGCAGCTGCGCGAGGTCATCCCCGGTCGGGGTCACGTAGAAACGTCCCACGCCGGTCTTCTTGAACGGCGGCGCCGGATAGTAGGCCGCCCCTTCAATCGCCGCGCGCAGCGGCGGGGGCGTCACGGTGACCTCGAGACGATAGTCGGCCGGCACGTCGAACAGCCCGGTCGCACGCGCGTAGGCCACCAGCCGCTGACCGGTCTGGCGGTAACCCTCCACCATCTCCGCATCCGTGTGCGGGGCGTTCTGGCTGAGCTGGGCAAACACCTGGCGCACGCTCTCGGCGCCGTCCTCGCCCGTCGGCCACTTGTGGCTCACCGCGATCTCGCCCGCCAGCGTGACCATCTCGGCGCGCGTGCGTTCGACCACCGGCCAGGAGGCGCTGAACAGGCCTGCGGCCGTGTCGGCCAGGCGCAGATTGTTGTGCAGCGCCCAGTCGTACTCGCTCTCGCCGAAGGCAAACTGATCGGCGTGGTAGGCAGGCTTGGGCGTGAGGTCCTCGGTCTCGTCGGCGTCATCACCGTCGTCCCCGTCGCCGTCGACGAAGAAGGTGCGCGCCACGAAATCGCGCAGCTGCCGATAGGCGCTGGCGGCCTGGTTGCCGGCCGCCTGCAGTTCGTGCAGCAGCGCCTCGCGCTGCGCAGAGGCGATGTCGGTCGCGGCGATCTGCTGCAGGGTCTTGCTGAAGTACTCCGCATCCGCCGCGCTGCTTTGCAATCCGTACTCGGTGAGCACGCGCCAGTCGGCCGTGTTGTGCGCGCCGATCCCAGCGCTGAGCTGGGCTTGCGCGGTGGCAAGATACGCAGGCACCGCGCGGGCGCGCGCGATCACCGCCTGCCACTCCGCGTCGGTCCCGTAGGTGGCCGAGCCGGTCGGCGTCATTCCCTGGATCTGCCAGTCGACACCGCGGAACGGCTCATCGACGTAGGAATCAATCGCGCGCTGCTGGTGGCGACGCACCTGGTGTTCGTGCGCGAGAAAGGCAATCTGCGCCAGCGCCACCGAGCGATCGATGCGCCGCCGCGCCGTCAATCCCGCCGGCGCCAGCGCCGCAAAGCGCGCGCGGAACTCGCCGAGGCGCAGGTCCTCCTTCTGCAGCGCTTGCGGGGAATAATCGCGTAGCCTGCCATCGACCTGCTGCAGATGCGGATCGAACGCGCTGCCGCCAAGATAGGTCGCGACCACCGGATACTGCTGCAGCACGTAGCTGACATATTCGTGCTCGACCACGGCGAAGCGGGCATCGGCTGCGTGCTGTGCCGGCACGGGCTGCGCTGCCGGGGGCTTGGCGGCCGCAGCCGCGGCGGCAACCGCAAACAGCGCGACCAGCCGCGCGAGCTGCCTTGGGCGACAGGGGTGCCTCACATTGAGTCCTTCTTCAGCCGCCGTGCCGGCCGGCCGCGAAGCATACGCCGCGGAGCCCCCGCGAGCGAAGCCCCGCAGCGCCGCGCGAGGTTTGACAGCCCCGCGCCTGGGCGAGGATGCTCCTTGCATGACCCTGTCGCAGAGCGAGCGCGAGCGCTACCAGCGTCACCTGGCGCTTCTCGAGATCGGGACGGCTGGCCAGGAGAAGCTCAAGGCGGCGCGCGTGCTCATCGTCGGGGCCGGCGGCCTCGGCTCCCCCGCGGCCCTGTATCTGGCGGCGGCCGGCTGCGGAACGCTGGGACTCCTCGACTGCGACTGCATCGAGCTGTCCAACCTGCAGCGCCAGGTGCTGTTCGACACCGGCGAGCTCGGCCGAGCCAAGGCGGATGCCGGCGCGGAGCGCCTCGCAGCGCTGAACCCGGCCATCCGCATCGTTGCACACCGCGCCGAGCTCAAGGCAGCCAACGTGCGCGAGCTGTTCAGCCAGTACGACCTGGTGCTGGATGGCACCGACCGCCTGGCGACGCGTTATCTGATCAACGACGCCTGCGTGATCCTCTCGCTGCCGCTGGTGTCTGCGGCCATCCATCGCTTCGAGGGTCACCTGATGACCTATGTGCCGGGGCGGGGGCCGTGCTATCGATGCTTATTCCCAAACTCCGCCGATGGCCTGGTGGCCAACTGTAGCCAGGCCGGAGTGCTCGGCGTGCTGCCCGGAGTGCTCGGCACACTGCAGGCGACCGAGGCCATCAAGCTCATCACCGGCGTGGGCGAGCCACTGATCGGGCGGCTCCTGACGTACGATGCGCTGCAGATGCGCTTCCAGCAGTTCACCATGACCCGCCGGGTCGATTGCGCGGTGTGCGGCGACGCTCCCACGATTCGCGAGCCGTTCGACGCACTGCCGCCAGGCGGCGGCGCGACCGCGCGAGGCCGCGACATACGGCGCCTGTCAGCGCCCGAGCTGGCCCAGTTGTTGGGCACAGCGCCGCTGCTGGTCGACGTACGCGAGGTGCGCGAATTCAGCGCCGGCCACCTGCAGGGCTCGGTCAACATTCCGCTCGGACAGCTGCCGCAGCAGCTGGCGCAGATTGCCCCCGACGCCGCGCCGGTCTTCATCTGCCGCAGCGGCGGGCGCAGCCTGGCTGCCTGCCAGATGGCGTTGCAGGCGAACATCGCCGCGCCGGCTAACCTCGAGGGAGGCCTCATCGCCTGGGCCGCCGAGGTCGATCCGGCGCTGTACGTGCTGTAAGACCTCAGCGACTGCCGAGCGCCGGCTGCGGCTGCTTCACGTAATCCTGCATCACCACCTTCTCGAGCAGCTCGGGTGGCAACAGCCCCTGCGCGACGATGAAATCGTGGTAGGCCTGGGTGTTGAACTTCTCACCCATGGCAAGCTCGGTCTTCGCCCGCAGCGTTTCGAGCTTGCTGTAGCCGAAGAAATATGATGTCGCCTGACCGGGAGCCATGAAGGTGTAGCGGTCGATCTCTTCCTTGGCGAGCGGCTCGGACAGCACCACCTCGTCCATCAGGATGCGCTTGGCCTGCTCGGGCTTGAGCATGCCGAGGTTCAGCATCGGATCGAGGAAGGCGCGCGCCGCGCGCATCAGCCGCGCCGACAGCACGGCGAGCTGCGCCTCGGGCGGCAGGTAGGGCTTCATGAAGGCCTCCGAGTACAGCGCCCAGCCCTCGACGTTGGCGCTGTTGAACGCAAACAGCGCCCGCGCCGTGGATACGCCGCCTTCGAGCATGGCCGCGAACTGCAGCTCATGGCCGGGGCGGGCCTCGTGCGCGGTGAGGTCCCAGGTGATGGCGTCGTAGTTGAAGTCATCCATCTCGGCCTTCGACTCGGCGTTGGGATTGGAGGTGGGCAACACGAACTCGCCGGCCTCGCCGGTGTTGCCGATCAGGCGCGGCAGGCTCAGGTGCGGTGCCGGGGTCGCGGCCGTCTCCGCCGCGGTGGCGAGCCGGATGACCGCCTGACGGTCCGGCAGGGAGATCAGGTGCTGATCGCGCACGATCTGCTCGATGGCCGTGAGGCGATCGCGGTAGACCGCGAGCAGCCGATCGTTCGGGATGCGCTGCTTCTTCAGCTCACGCATCACCGCGCGATAGTCGCCCGACTTCCAGCCGTGCTGGCGGGCGATGACGGCCGACAGCGCCTGCATCTCGTCGCGCGTCTGCGCGAAGGTGAACAGCGCCCGGTCCATCAGCTCACGCGGGTCCATAGTCACGCCGAACTGCTTGAGGTTGTCGGCATAGATCTCGGGGGGCAGCAGGTTGCTGGTACGCGCGCGCGGCAGCACCGCCGAGCGCACCCAGGCGGCGTAGCCATCCAGCTGGGTGCCAAGCGTTGCCAGCTCCTTCTCCCAGCCCTTCAGGCCCTTCAGGCCGCTCTTCTGGAAAAGATCGTGGATACCGGAAAGGTACTGCGGCTGGTTCTTGAGGTTCTGCTCCAGCTCCACCGACCAGGGGGCGGTCAGTGCGCCATCGCCGAGCCGCTCCTCGATACGCTGCCGCGCAAGCGTTGCCACCGGCACCAGGCCCGGCTGCGCACCGATATAGCGCTTAAGGCGCACCAGCGCGGCCGGGTAGCGCGACTTCGCGGTGCGCTTGTCGAGCAGATGCTGGAAACCCTGATAGATGGTTTGTGGCAGATCGAAATACGGCAGCAGCAGACGGTCATGCAGCTGATCGGTGGTGAGCTGGTCACGGGCGGCCTTGATGAGGATCTGAAGGTCCTCCTTCACGCGCGGGTCGCTCTCGCTGCCGAGCGCAGCTTCGAACTGCTTGGCGACCGCATCCATGTCCGCTTCCTCGCGCGTGACGGTGCCGACTTTCAGATCGATGATCTCTGCGTCGTGTCCCTCCACGCCGAAACCGGACGCCTGCTCGGGGGCGTACTTCGCCTGCGCGGCGAGCAGCACGTCCGAATAATGATTGCTCTGGGTAATCCAGGCCGGGCTCTCGCACCAGCCGACCGAAGCCACGCACACCCCTGCCGCGGCAAGAATCAACTGCACCGGACGCTTCATTTTTGGCGACCCCGCCTGTGAGGGTGGCGATTGTACGCACTCAGGTGCCGCACCGTGGGTGGCCACGGCGGCAGGACGAGGCGCCGCCGCGCCAGGCGGAGTCGCCGCACGCTCAGACGTGCCGTACTTGAGCCCCGCGCTGTCAGCTGTCGGGGTGACAGCGGGACTTGGCGAATGAGGGCGCCGATGAGGGCGGCAGCTCGATGCGACGCTTGAGCAGCTCGCAGGCACTCCTGGGCTCGTCCACGAACTCGAACAGACCAAGATCCTGCGCCGCGATGGTGCCGTGGCGCACCAGGGCATCGAAGTTGATCACTTCCTTCCAGTACGCGGAGCCGTACAGCAGTACCGGGATCGGGCGGTCGAGCTTCTGGGTCTGCGCCAGTGTCAGGATCTCGAACAGCTCGTCGAAGGTGCCAAAGCCTCCGGGGAAAGCGATCAGTGCGCGCGCCATATGCGCGAACCAGAGCTTGCGCATGAAGAAGTAGTGGAACTCGAAAGAGAGCTGAGGGGTGATGTAGGCATTGGGTCGCTGCTCGTGCGGCAGGCCGATGTTCAGACCGACGCTGCGACCGCCGGCCAGCGCAGCACCTCGGTTGGCCGCTTCCATGATTCCCGGGCCGCCCCCTGAGCACACCACCAGCCGCTCGCCGCCGTCCGCGCGGCTCCACTCGGTCACCAGCCGTGCAAGCTCGGTCGCCTCATCGACGAAGTGCCCGAGCGGGCCGCCGCCGCGCAGGCGCGCCGAACCGAAGAACACCACCGTCGCGCTCACTCCGGCGACGCTGAACGCACGCAGCGGCGCGAGGTACTCGGAGACGATGCGCACCGGGCGCCCTTCGTCGGAGTCGATGAAGTCCGGATCGTGGTAGGCGAGCGGCGGTGTTCGCACCTTGCACTCCTTGGAGGGGTGCGTCCCTTCGGCGGACGCAGGCCGAGCACTCTAACGAAAAGCGCCCCTCGCGTGCGACACTCCCCACCAATGCGAACGCCCACGTGCGGCTTTGCCTGGCTGCTGCCGGCGCTGGCGGCCGGCCTGTGCGCGAGTGCCGCGGCGCCGGATCTGCCGCGCATCGATGCCGCCACGACACTGCTGGTGGTTTCACCTCACCCGGACGATGAGACGCTGTGCTGTGCCGGTGTCATCGGGCGGGTGCTGCACGCCGGCGGTCGCGCGAGCGTGGTGTGGATCACCAGCGGGGATGCGTCCCGGCTGACGCTCATGCTGAGCGAGCGAAGCGTATTCAGCAATCCCGCGCAGGCGCGCCAGCTCGGGCAACGGCGCATGGCCGAGGCGCGCGCCGCGGCGACGCTGCTCGGGGTGCCCGCGAGCGGGCAGTTGTTCCTCGGCTATCCGGACGGCGGCCTGTCCGCGCTGCTCGCCGAGCACGGCCCGATTGCCTATACCTCGCCGTTCACGGCTGCGGCCGCCGTCCCCTATCCCGGCGCGCTGTTTCCCGGCCACCCCTACAGCGGCGACAGCCTGGCGCGCGACTTCGCGGCGGTGCTCGATGAGCTGCGGCCCACGCTGATCCTTGCCCCGAGCCCGCTCGACAGCCACCCCGATCATCGCGCCGCGGGGCTGCTCACGATTGCCGTGACCACGCGCCGCGGCACGCTCGGGGAAGTGCATTACTGGATCGTGCACGGTGGTGAAGGCTGGCCGAGTCCGCGCGGCCTGAGCGAAGGCATCCCCCTCACGCCCGCGCCGCTCGGCCGCTCACTCGCCTGCGTGCCCTTTTCACTCGCGCCCGCGGAGGAAGATCTGAAGCTGCAGGCGCTCAGGGCTTACGACACGCAGATGCAGGTGATGGCGCCCTTTCTTCTGGCGTTCGTGCGAACGACGGAAGTGTTCTGCCAGGGCGCCGCTGGCGAGCTCCCGCCAGCTCCGTGAGCCGTGGTGTGGCTCAGGGCCTGCGCCAACGGTCCAGCTGCCGATCGAGTGCGCCGGCGATGTTCTCGCGCAGCCGATCGAACCAGGCACGGCGCCGCCAGTGGTGGCGGCTGATCGCATTCGACACCGCCATGTCGGCTGCAAAGAGTGCCGCCACCGCCTCGGCGAAGCGCCGATCGGCCACCTCCTGGTTCGCCTCGAGGTTCCAGCGCAGGCTCCAGCGATCAAGGTTGCTCGAGCCTATCGACACCCACTCATCGCACAGAATGATCTTCGCGTGCAGCATGTAGGGCTGATACTCGAATATCTGCACGCCGTTGCGCAGCATCCTGCCGTAGAAGCGCCGCGCGGCATGGCGCACCCACGGATGATCGGTACGCGGGCCTGGCATCACCAGCCGCACGTCGACGCCGCGGCGTGCCGCGCGGCGCAGCGCGGTGCGAAATCGCCGCGAGGGCACGAAGTAGGCGCTCATGATCCACACCCGCGTTGCGGCGCTGTCGATGCGGCGGATCACCCCGTTGGCGAGTATCGAACGGTGGCGCGCTTCCGACAGCGCCAGCCGGCCGGCAGCCCCGCCATCCAAGGGCGCAGCAGAGGGCATGGCGGGCAAAGCGAGCTCGGCGCCGCAGCGGCGCCAGGTGCGCGCGAACGCGCGCTGCCAATCGGCAACGACCGGGCCCTCGATCTCGACCATCACCTCGCGCCACGGGCCGCGCGGGCCACCGGCAAAGTCATCCGTGAGCCCTGCCCCGCCGACGAACGCCGTGCGCCCATCGGTGAGCAAGAGCTTGCGGTGGTCGCGCAACAGGTTGGCCAGGCGCTTGTTGAGGCTGAGCGGGTTGAAGAAGCGCAGCTCCACACCGGCTGCGAACAGCTGCCGCCGGTCTGCGCGCGAGAGCCGCAGCGCGCCGAACCCGTCGAATACCACGCACACGCGCGCGCCACGTCGCACCGCGGCGACAAGAGCGGCGACGAAGCGCGTGACGACGACGCCGGAGCGCACCAGGTACATCTCCAGCAACACCGATTCGTGCGCCGCATCGATGGCGGCCAGCATGCGCTCGAAGAACTCGCCGCCGCCGTCGAGCAGCCGGAATGAGTTTCCGGTTCGCCACGGCCAGCCGGTGGTTGTAAATTGCTCTTTATCCCAGCCGGCCGCCATGGAGGCCACAATGACCGACCCGCGGATGAGACGCCACATCCGGATGCTGCTGCTGAGCTTGGCACTGCTCGCTCCGGCGCTGGCCGCGGCGGATGTCGCCGACGCCGTCAACGCGGTGCGCTACGGCGGCTGCGGCAGCGGCAGTCAGCGCGCCGCGCCGCTGCGCGAGAACGCAGCGCTCGATGAGGTCGCGCACCGGCTCTCGCAGGGCACCGACCTGCGCACGGCCGAGCAGTTTGCCAACTATCACGCGGTCAGTTCCTTCTCCGTCAGCATTACCAACGTGCCGCCCAGCGGCGACATCGCGGGCATGATCACCCAGCAGTACTGCCAGCAGCTGGCCAACCCCGCCTTCCGCGAGATCGGCACCTGGCGCAAGGCCAGCACCGTGTGGATTGCCCTGGCGCAGCCGTTCCGACCGCCGCAACCGCGCGAGCTTGGCGCCATCAGCCGCCGCGTGCTGGCGCTGACCAACCAGGCGCGCGCGCGCGCGCGGCGCTGCGGGCCCACGCCCTTCGCCGCGGCGCCGCCGTTGATGCTGAACCCGACCCTGCGGCGTGCCGCGCTCAGCTATGCGCAGCAGATGGCGCTGTTCGGCTACATGGATCACACCGGTCATGATGGCAGCTCGCCCGCCGAGCGCATCACCCGCAGCGGCTATGTCTGGCGCGAGATGGGTGAGAACCTCGCCAGCGGCGTCATGAGCCCCGAGGAGGTGGTTGACGGCTGGCTGCACAGCCCCGAACACTGCGCGAACCTCATGGATCCGCTGTACCGGGAGATCGGCGTGGGGTTTGCGGTGAACCGACACGACGATGCGGGCGTTTACTGGGCGATGGAGTTCGGCACGCCGCCCTAGCGGCGCAACACGCGCTCGTGGGCGTGCTCGAGCGTGACGATGCTGCCGGCAATCAGATAGAAGGCCGCGAACCAGGCCAGACTGCGCGTGAGCAGGACGTTCAGTGTCTTGTAGATCAGCGGCGCATGGCCGAAGTGCTCGGTCGCCTGTACGGCGCCGATCAGGATGGCGCCCGCCGCGGCCAGCATCAGCACCGGACCGGCCGGCGAGCGTGCCGCCTGCGGGTCGGCCGGGACTCTCGCTGGCACCGGCAGCCGCCGGTACCACACGGTGAGCACGGTCAGCCCGAATACGGAACTCAGGTACTGCAGCACGTGACACAACGGACCGCTGTAGGAACCGATGGTCACCGGCGCGCTGAGTGCTGTAACCCTTTGCACCATCCAGCCGTCCAGGTGGGTGAACGAGTCCCACAGCAGGTGGGTCCAGATGCCGAGCAGGATCGCCAGCGGTGCGAGCAGCCACTCGCGCGGGCGGCGCCGAAACGGCTCCAGCGCCGCCAGGCACACCCAGCGCGCGCGCGCCGACAAGAGCGCGGTGAGCGGCCCCCTGAGCAGGAACACGGCGGCCAGCACGATGCAGCCGAGCGCGAGAGTGGTGGTGTAGGAGTGCTCGAAGGAGTGCGTATCGAGCACGGTATGGTTGAGTTGCCCAGGCAGGAAATAGGGCAGATCCGGAACGATCGAGCCGATGACCAGCGGCGCGGTGCGCAGGTACGCCAGGCCGCGCAACGGCAGCACTGCCGCGGGATGCGCTAAAGTGAACGGCACGGACGCCTCTTTAGGCCGACTGCCGCGAACGCGGCACCACGCGGATGCGCAGGTCCCGGCCGATCCATGTCGCGCCGTGCCGAAACGTCAGATCGACGCAGCGACCACTGGCGAGGCGCGCCGTGTCGATGTCCAGCAGGTGCAGCCCGAGGCAGTTGGCCGTGGTGTCCTGCTCGCGCACGTCCTGCCAGCCATCCAGCCCCCAGCGCACCGCGCCCGCTTCCTTCAGCGCGATGCTGAGCGTACAGCCCTGTGGCAGCTCCGCCACCGGCGCCTGCTCGCACCAGATGACGCGCGTCAGCGTCGGTCGCTCGCCCCGGTAACGCTGCCACACCGACGGCGGGCGATCGATGGGACGCTTGAGGGCGCGCGAGGCCGCAAGCTTCAGGTACTCGGCATGCGCCCATACCAGCGGCATGGCGGCGCCGGTCGGACGCCCGGGAGCCAGCCCACGCGCTTCGATGGGCGCCGTATCCCAAATCTGTTCCGGCAACATGCCGCCCGCGGAGGCCATGCGGGTCATCGCCGTCAGGTACGGCAAGGCATCGCGGCCCAAGCACAGCTCGTAGTGTCCGCGCTCGCCGGTGAGCAGCGGCCAGGCACGGCCGCGCCCGGTGCCGTCATAGGCGCTGCCATCGTCATGCTCGCCGTAGCCGTCCTCGTTGTAGCGGTGCCAGCACGGGCCTGAAGGTGTGTCGACCTTCAAGAGCGCGTCGGCCACCTTGACGCTCGCCAGCACCAGAGGATCCTCGGCGCGGCGCAGCCCGAAGCGCACCAGCTGCAGAAAATCGACGCCCACCTGCGCGCTGGCCGGCAGGCTCGGATCCTTCTGCAGATTCCTGATGGGCAGCACGGCCTCGAGCGGACCGCCGGCATCGGTCAGCGTCCGCGCGGGCGCCACCCGCACGTAATAGCCCGGCACGCCGTAGAGGTGCGCCAGCGGCACGTCACGCACCGCGGTCCAGTCCTCGAGCCGCGCGTTCCAGTAATCGGCAAATGCCAGTGCAAGATCGCGGCCGTCCGCGGGCAGGTAGCGCGCACCGGCCACCAGCGCTGAGATGCACACCGCCAGCGTGAAGGCGTTGAGGCCGGCGTCTTCCTCCCAGCGATCCTGATCGCTCGCCGGTCCGTTTTGCACCAGGAACGACAGCGCGCGGTGGATCAGGTCGGTGACCTTGGTGCCCTCGAGCGCCTGGCCCTCATCCAGCGCAACCGCGAGCAGCACCGGGAATGCGGTCTCATCCAGCTGCAGACCGAGCCAATAGCCCTTGCCGCCGAGCCATTGATTCTGGTTCCAGTGACCATCGGCGTGCTGCGTGGCCAGAAGGTAGCGCAGGGTGTTGCGTGCCTCGTGCGCCGCGCCGATCGCGAGCAGCGCGCCGGCGCTCTCGACCAGATCGCGCGGCCACACCAGGTGGTAACCCTCGCGCTCCTCGTGCGTGTTGCCCCATGGCACGCTCAGGGAAGCCACCATCGCGCCGGGGTAGGTCTTGTCCTGATGCGCGCGCAGCACCATGGTCGAGATGCGCACCTGCGCGGCGCACTCCGCTGGCAGATCCGCGCACAGGGCCTGCTCCGGCGCGCACTGCGCGTGCCAGTCTGTCCAGCTGTCGCGCTGGCGCTCCCAGGAGAGTTCGAACGGCTCGGTCAGCGAGGTGAGCGCCAGCGTAGCCGCGGAATCGGCGCTGCTGGCAAAACCGAGCGCCAGCATGGCCTGCCGGGGCAACTCGCCGATCAGCGCCACGTTGCCGGGTCCGGCACTTTCGTACTCCCAGGTCAGCGCGCCGTTGTGCGAGAAGTCCTGCCATCCATCGCTGCTGCCGACGACACCCGCACTCGCACGGCCCCAGGCATCCTGTTGTCGGGTAGTGACAGCGGCCAGTGCCAGTCCGAACGGCCCCTGCTCGGCCCACAGCATGCGGCGCCCGCGGTGCGCGACGACCTGCGCGGTGTTGTTCGCGCCGGTGCCGCCGAGGTGCGGTGCGAGCAGCGCATAGGGTCGCAGCGTCGCATCTCCGCTCAGCTCCACCTCGATGAGCAGCACGTCACGGTGCTCACTCGGGGTGACCCGCAGCGTGAGCTCGAAGCGCTCGTGGTGGTGTACGATTCGCACCGCCGGCGCACCGGGGGCGGCGGGCTCAAGCGCGTGCCGCCACATGCGCTTGACCTCGACCCAGAAGCCGCGGCCATCGGCCACGATGAAGCCGAGGTCGCGGATCTGCGGCAGGTCGACGCGCGGATAGTAGACCTCGTTGATAATGCCGCCGCCGATGGTGAACCACAGGCGCGAGGAGCCCAGCGAGCAGCCGACCATCTCCTTGGCACTGCTGCACCAGGTCGGCGCAAGACCGGGCCCCCCCGGCGCTGCGCTCATAGCCTGCCGCGCGCCTCGCCGTGCGCGGCCTCCGCGACCAGCACCAGCTTACCGGCACCCTGGTGCCACAGCCGCAGCCCACCGAGGAACGCGTTACGGTTGTCCCCCAGCCGCACGTGCGGGGGAAGCTTCTTCATGCGCACGGCGTTGCCGCCGCCGAGCACCACGTAGTCCGCCTCGAAGGCGGTCTTCAGATCTGCGATCACCTCGATGACGGCCTTGCGCCATTGCTTGTTGCCGAGTCGTTCGCGGCCGCGCTCGCCGACATAGTCCTCGAAGGTGAGGCCGCGCTTGTAGGGCATGTGGCCGACCTCGGTGGGCTCGACCACGCGGTCGATGATCAGCGTCGCGCCCAAGCCGGTGCCCAGTCCGAGAAACAGCATGCGCCCGCCGGTGTAGCTGCCGATCGCCTGCATGGCCGCGTCATTGATGATGCGCACCGGCTTGCCCAGGGCGCGGGCAAAGTCATAGCCCACCCAACCCTTGCCGAGGTTGTGCGGCTCGGCGGCGATCCTGCCGCGAAATACCAGGCCCGGGTAACCCATGGAGACTGCATCGTAGGGGATAGCGCGGGTGAGCCTGCGCACCTCGCGCGTCATGCGCGAAGGCAGCATGGCCGGTCCCGAGTCGAATTTCTGGATCGTGCCATGGGCGCCGACGCGAAGTTTCACGTGCGAACCGCCAACATCGAGGACCAGGATGTGTCGGGCAGCAGATGCCCGGGAGCGTTTCCTTTTGGCGCGCATCGCTGGATTCTCCCCGCAAGCCCTGCCGGCGTGCAAACGCTTGGGTCACATGGCGCATCTAACCCTGCAGTGCATTGACAACGGCGAAAGGCGGAGGGCGCATGATTCGGCCACACAATCTGGGAGTTGCTCTGCTGGTTCTCACCCTGAGCGCGGCGTGGACCGCGGTGCGTGCCGGCGAGACCTCCAAGGTCGTCGGTTCGATCGATGTTGGCGCAGGCGAGCACACCGGGGACCTGTCCACGGTCAACGGCTCGATCCACGTCGGCGAGCATGCCGTCGTGGGCAGCGCCCGCACCGTCAACGGCGGCATCGAGCTGGAATCGCACGCGGGTGCGGCTGAGCTCAAGACGGTCAACGGTTCGGTTCATCTCGCGCAGGCGGTCCGGATCGGCGGCAACGTGCGCACGGTCAACGGCAAGCTGCGGCTGGAGGACGGCGCCGAGGTGAGCGGGCAATTGCGGAACGTGAACGGCGCGATACGCATCGCCGCGGCCCACGTCGGCGGGGGCATCCAGACCACGACCGGCAGTATCGAGCTCGGACCGGATGCCCATGTGGAAGGCGGGATACACATGGAGAAGGACGACAGCTCGGTGAACTCCGAGAGCCCTCCACGTGTGGTCGTAGCAGCCGGCTCGGTCGTGGCCGGCACGCTCAGGTTCGATCGCCCGGTAAAGCTCTATGTGAGTGAGCGCGCAACGATCGGTCCGGTCGAAGGGGCCGTCGCGGTGCCCTTCTCCGGCGCCGAACCCCCGAATTGATCGTATTTGAGTATTTGACTTAATTCGCCCGCAGGAAACGCCGCCAGAGCGCGGCGGCGGTCGCAGCCCCACCCCGCGGAACCCATACGACCGCCAGCCAGACGCTGCGCCAGCAGGCCTGCAACGCTGGGAGCCGCGCTCGGCCTCGCCCGGCTCGCGCAGCCGGGCATCCCCGCCCGCCCCGCCACGAGCCGCTGAACTCAGCCGTCGAAATGCGCCGCCAGTACCGCGCGCGCCGCGCGCCCCGCCTGCAGATCCAGGCAGTTCACGATCGCCAGGCGAAAGCCGCCCGGCGGCATCAGGTGCGCCGCCGCCGGACGATCCGGGTGAAAGGTGATCTGCACGCTCGTCACCTGCGGCATGGCCCGCACGCGCGCCACCAGCTGCGCGCTCGGGTACAAGTGCTCGCGGCCGTGCGGGCCGAACAGCACCACGCTATAGCCGTCACGACGCTCGCGATCATCGAACACCCACGCGCCGCGCCCGTACAGGCCGACGACGGCATCGAGCCAGCCGCGACCGTACAGATCCGGCCACTGGTCGGAGAAACGCAGGTGCACATCGATGATGCGTCCGCCGATGGTCTCAAGGTTGATCATGCCGGTGTAGGAAGCGAGGTGGCTAGCGAGCCAGCCCGCGAGGAAGGACTCCAGCTGCGGCCGGTGGCCGGCCTCGATCGTCCAGTAGTCGAAAGCCCCGCGCCCTGCGGGGCGGCCGCACACGTGTCGCCACCACGCCGCCCTGCCCGCCACGATTGCGATGTCGGAACTCAGGTGCTCGCCTTGCAGCAGCGTCATCCAGAAGTAGCCCGGCCGCATCTGCCGCCGGTAGTGCTCAGGATCGGTGAGCACCTCGCTGCCCACGCCCATGCCCTGCAGGTTCGCGATCGGCTTGGAGAACACCGGAAACTGCGGCGGATAGACTCCGTGCGGTCCGTAGCTCAGTCCCTGCGACTCGGCCACGCGCAGCTTGTCGTACACCCAGCGATGGGCCGGGTACCACAGGTACGCGTCGGGGTCCTCGGTCGGAATGCAAAGCTGCGGCGGGCACTCGACGCTCTCGAAGTACTGAAGACGCCAGGGGTCGGCTTCGCAGAACGGCATCGCGTACGCGCCTTGCGCGGCGGCTCGATCAGCGCGGCGCCTAGAAGAGCCCGCTGATGCGCCCCGCCGCGTCCACGTCGATGTTGCTGGCCGCCGGGACCTTGGGCAGTCCCGGCATGGTCATGACATCCCCGCAGATCATGATCACGAACTCGGCCCCCGCGGCGAGGCGCACTTCGCGGATGTTGACCACGTGATTGGAGGGCGCGCCACGAAGCTTCGGATCGGTCGAGAACGAGTACTGCGTCTTCGCGACGCATACCGGGTAGTGGCCGTAGCCGCTCTCCTGCAGGCGCTGGATCTGAGCGCGCACCTTGGCATCAGCGCTGATGTCGCTCGCGTGATAGATCTGCGTGGCGATCGTCTTCATCTTGTCCCAAAGCGTGGCCTCGTCCGGGTAGACGAAGCGGAAGTGGTTCGGCTGCTCGCACAGGCGCACCACCTCGCGCGCCAGCTCCACCGCACCGGCACCGCCGTGCGCGAAGTGCGTCGCGCCGATGACGCGCACGCCCTGGGTACCGAGGCGCTCGCTGAGCAGCTGAATCTCGCGCTCACTGTCTTCGGCGCGGCGGTTGATGGCCACCGCGCACGGCAGCCCGTAGCGGTTGAGGACATTGTCGATGTGCCGCTGCAGGTTGACCGCCCCCTGCTCCAGCGCCGCAAGGTTCTCGCTCTTGAGGTCGGCGAGCTCGACTCCGCCGTGGTACTTGAGGGCGCGCACCGTCGCGACGATCACCGCTGCGCTCGGCGTGAGGCCGGCCTTGCGACACTTGATGTCGACGAATTTCTCAGCGCCCAGGTCCGCGCCGAAACCGGCCTCCGTCACCACGTAATCGGCAAGCTTCAGCGCGCTGCGCGTGGCGAGCACCGAGTTGCAGCCGTGGGCGATGTTGGCGAACGGGCCGCCGTGCACGAATGCCGGCGTGTTGGCGAGCGTCTGCACCAGATTCGGCTCGAGCGCGGTCTTCAAAAGAGCCGTCATGGCGCCGTGCGCCTTCAGCTCGCTGGCGAGGAGCGGGTGCTGATCGGCGCGGTAGCCGACCACGATCCGGCCCAGCCGCTCCTTGAGATCGGCGAGCGAGCTTGCCAGGCACAATATCGCCATGACCTCGGAGGCGACGACGATGTCGAAGCCGTCCTCGCGCGGCACGCCATTGGCCGCACCGCCGAGTCCGATGACGATCTGCCGCAGCGCGCGATCGTTCACATCCACCACGCGCCGCCAGGCGATGCGGCGCACGTCGAAGCCGAGCGGGTTGCCGTGATAGATATGGTTGTCGATCAGGGCCGCCAGCAGGTTGTTGGCTAGTGCGATGGCGGCGAAGTCGCCGGTGAAGTGCAGGTTGATGTCCTCCATCGGCACCACTTGCGAGTAGCCGCCGCCGGCAGCTCCGCCCTTCACGCCGAACACCGGGCCGAGCGCCGGTTCCCGCAGGCACAGCATGGCGCGCTTGCCGATGAGATTCAGCGCATCGGTCAGACCCACGGTGGTGGTGGTCTTGCCCTCGCCGGCCGGCGTCGGTGAGATCGCCGTGACCAGCACCAGCTTGCCGTTCGGGCGCCCCTGCAGCTGGGCCACGTAGTCGAGCGACACCTTGGCCTTGAAACGCCCGTAGGGTTCCAGACTCTCCTCGGGTATCCCCAGCCGCTCGCGCGCGAGTGACACGATGGGGAGCATTTTCGCGCGCTGCGCAATCTCGCTGTTGCTCGGGAAGGGTGTAGTGGCCGAAGTGTCGGGCATGTCTGCAGCGCCGTTGTGGAGGAGGATCGGGTCGGTGATGCTACCAGAGGCCTGCACGAGGGTGCCTGAGCTTGGCTACAATCGCGCTCCATGCTGTGGTTGAAGGCCTTGCACGTGGTGTTTGTGGTGACCTGGTTCGCGGGTCTGTTCTACCTGCCGCGCCTGTTCGTCTACCACGCGGTCACCACTGATGCGCCCGGACTGGCGCGCTTCATCGTCATGGAGCGCCGGCTCTACTCCATCATGAGTCTCGGCGCACTCCTCGCGCTGCTGTTCGGGATTGCCATGCTGGTCGCAGCGCCTGACTATCTTGCGATGGGCTGGCTGCGCGCCAAGGTACTGCTGGTCGCGCTGCTGGTCGGCTACCACGCCTGGTGCTACCGCCTGATGCTCGCGCTGCGCGCCGGTAGCGACCGGCACTCGCAGCGCTGGTACCGCCTGTTCAACGAGGTGCCGGGGCTGCTGCTGCTCGCGATCGTCCTGCTCGCGGTGGTCAAACCCTGAGCGCTCACCAGATCCGCACGCGTTCCTCGGGTTTTATGTACAGCTTGTCGCCGGCCTGCACGTCGAAGGCCGCATACCAGGCGTCGATGTTGGGCAGCGGGCCGTTCACGCGAAACTGCGAGGGACTGTGCACGTCCGACATCACCAGCTCGCGCAGCGCTCCGTCGCGGTACTTCTCGCGCCACACCTGCGCGTAGGCGAGGAAGAAGCGCTGATCGCCCGTGAGCCCGTCAATCACCGCGGCCGGCTGGCCCTTCAGCGAGATCCGGTAGGCCTCGTGCGCCATGTTGAGGCCACCAAGATCGCCGATGTTCTCGCCGATGGTGTTGGCGCCGTTGACCTTCAGGCCCGGCAGCGCCTCGAAGCCTGAAAACTCCTTGATGAGACGCGCGGTACGCGCGCTGAACACCTGCGCATCCTTGGCGGTCCACCAGTCCTGCATGGTGCCGTCGGGCCCGAACTTGCGTCCCTGGTCATCGAAGCCATGACCCATTTCGTGTCCGATCACCGCCCCGATGGCGCCGTAGTTGACGGCGGCGTCCGCGTTGGGATCGAAGAACGGCGGCTGCAGGATCGCCGCCGGGAACACGATCTCGTTGTTCGAGGGGTTGTAGTAGGCGTTGATCTCCTGCGGAGTCATCTGCCACTCGGACCGGTCGACCGGCTTGTCGAGCCGCTCGACCTGGTAGTTCCACTGCCACTCGGCGGCACGGCGCACGTTGCCGATCAGGTCATCGCGCCGGATCGTGAGCGCGGAGTAGTCCTTCCACTTGTCCGGGTAGCCGATCTTCGGGGTGAAGGCTGCCAGCTTCTCGTGGGCGCGCGTCTTGGTCGGCGGCGTCATCCAGTCGAGCAGGTCGATGCGCTCACTGAGGGCGGCTTCCAGGTCCGCCACCAGCTGCTGCATCTTCGCCTTGGATTCCGGCGGGAAATACCTTGCAACATACAGCCGCCCGACCGCCTCCCCGAGCGCATCATCGACCGCATCCACCGCGCGTTTCCAGCGCTCGCGCTGCTGCGGCTGACCGCGCATCGTCTGCCCATAGAAGGCAAAGCGCGCCTGATCGAAGCGCTTGGGCAGATACGGCGCATGGCTGCTCAGGTAATGGAAGGTCAGGAACGCCTTGAGCGTCGCCAGGTTGGTGCGATCGAACAGCGCGGCGAGATCGCCGATCGCGCTGAACTCGCCGAGCACCACGTCCTGGCGTGCGCCGAGCTGCTGCGCCTCGAAGAACACCTGCCAGGGGAAGCCGGGCGCGAAGCTCAGCAGCTGCTCCTTGCTGCGCGGGTTGTAGATAGCGTCGACGTCGCGGCGCTTGTCGATCGGCCATTGCACTTTGGAGGCGGCCGTCTCGAATGCCATGATGTCGCGGGCCTTGGCACCCGCGTCCGCCACGCCGCCCAGGGTGAGCATCTGCGCGATGTAAGCGACGTACTGTTGCCGGATCGCCTTCAGCTGCGGGTCGTCTTTCAGGTAGTAGTCGCGGTCGGGAAGTCCGAGGGTCGACTCGCTGATGAAGACGCAATAGCGATCGGGGTTCTTGAAATCCGCCGGTAACTGCACATCGAACAAGGATACGAAGCCGGGTTCCCCGAACAGGCGTGCAATGTCCAGGCGCGAACTCGCATCGCCGATGCGCTCAAGGTCGCCCTGCACCGGCTTCAGGCCGTTGGCCTCGATGGCGGCCTCATCCATGTAGGCCGCGTAATAGTCACCGATCTGCTGCTCGGGGGTGCCGGGGGCGGCATGCGCGGCGACGGCCTGTTCGATGATTCCGCGCACCCGCTCCTTGGACAGCTCGTCGAGCTTGTCGAAGGGACCGAAGCTTGAGTGATCGGACGGGATGGCGAAGTGTTGGAACCAGGTGCCGTTCGCGTAGGCGAAGAAGTCATCGCCCGGCTTCACCTGCGGGTTGCCGGCACTCAGGTCCAGGCCGAAATCGCCGATCGCGGCATGCGGTGCGGCAGTGCTGGCTTCGGCAGCAGCCGCGGCGGGGGTCGTGACGGGCACCTGTTTCTCCTCGACGGGGCCGGCGGCGCAAGTGGCCGCAGTCACCAGCGCAGCCAGCCATGACACGGATCTCATAGAGTGGGACCTTAAAGCAATCCTGCAAGGGCGAGGCGCGCATCATAATGCAGGCGCAACCCGGGCCGCGCTCCGGCAGAGGCAAAACCCGTGCGGGCGAGGATCGATCTGGCGGAAAAAACCCTCGCCTGGTCGCGCCTAGCAGTGCGCGGCGAACTCACTCACGAGCTCGCGCCACGGCACCGGCGGCTCGGCTGCGCGCTCACCGCTCTCGGTGCCGAGGTACATAAACCCGACGATGGCATCCTCAGCCGCGAGCCCGAGCGCCACCTTCACCGCCGCATCGTAGGCCGGGCCTCCGGTCTTCCACATGGAATTGAAGCCGAGCGCGTGCGCGGCCAGCATCATGGCGTGTGCGGCCGCCCCCGCCGACAGCACCTGTTCGATCACCGGTATCTTCACCGCCGGGTTGCAGCGCGCGGCCACCACCACGATCAGCGGCGCGCGCAGCGCCTTGAGACGTTCGCGCTGCAGGGTGTCCTCGCTAGCGCTCGCATGCGCGCGCCGCAGGTGATCGGCGAGCAGGTCGCCGAAGCGAGCGCGGGCGGCGCCGCGTATCAGGACAAAGCGCCACGGGCGCAGACGCCCGTGATCCGGAGCACGCGCGGCACTTGCCAGGATGAGTTCGAGGGCCCCCGCATCGGGGGCCGGTTCGGTCAGCGCCCGCGCGGAGCGGCGTGTGAGCAGTGCGTCTATGGCTTGCATGCCAGCATTGTCGCAGACTCGCCCCATGCTGACGCTTTCGGAAGCCTGCGAGCGCAACAAGGGGCCGATCCTGGCGGTGCTGAGCGAGGAGTTCGCCCAAAGCAGCACCGTGCTCGAGGTCGGCAGCGGCACCGGCCAGCACGCGGTGTATTTCGCGGCCGGGCTGCCCCAGCTGCTGTGGCGGCCGAGCGAGGTTGCCGGGAACCTGGACTCGCTGGCGCAGCGCATCGCACTGGAGGGCACGGCCAACCTGCTTGCGCCGTTCAGGCTCGACGTGACGGACAACCCCTGGGAGGCGGGCACGGTGGATGCGGTGTTCAGCGCCAATACGCTGCACATCATCGCCTGGAACGCGGTGCGCGAGTTCTTCCGCGGCGTCGGCCAGGTCCTCGAGGCGCGCCCGGGGGTCTTGTGCGTGTACGGCCCGTTTCGCTTCCGCGGACGGCACACCAGCGACAGCAACGTCGAATTCGATCAGTTCCTGCGCCGGCGCGACCCCTTGAGCGGGATCCGCGATTTCGAGGCCCTCGATGAGCTCGCGCGCGCCCAGGGACTTGCGTTCTGGGCCGATCACGCCATGCCGGCCAACAACCGCACGCTGGTGTGGCGGCGCCTTTCAGAGGTAGCCAAATGAACTCCGCCATGCTGCGCGAAATCCGCGACTCCATCCGCACCATCCCGGACTACCCGAGGCCCGGGGTGATGTTCCGCGACATCACGACGCTGCTGGGCAACGCGCGCCTGTTCAAGGAGGTCGTCGAACAGCTGGTGCAGCCGTGGCGCGGGGTTCAGATCGACCGCGTGGCCGGAATCGAGGCGCGCGGATTCATCCTCGGCGGTGCGATTGCCCATCAGCTCTCAGCCGGCTTCGTGCCGATCCGCAAGAAGGGCAAGCTGCCGCACACCACCGTGCGCATCGCGTACTCGCTCGAGTACGGTCTGGATGAGATGGAGATGCACCGCGATGCGGTGGCACCCGGAGAGCGCATCATCCTGGTGGATGATCTGATCGCGACGGGGGGAACTGCCGAGGCCGCCGTCACACTGGTGCGCTCACTCGGGGCGCGCATTCTTGCCGCCTGCTTCATCGTCGACCTGCCTGAGCTTGGCGGTTCCGCGCGCCTGGCAGCGCTCGAGGTGCCGGTTCGCACCCTTGTCGCGTTCGAGGGACACTGAGCGGCCCGATCCGCCCCGCCTCTCTGGCAGAAAATAAGTTATTTATCAGTAATTTACGTCGGATCCGGCGCGAACATTACTTTGCAGTCATACGGGCTATTCGAAGCACTTAATCATTCATAATACGCCCGCTTTGGGTACCCCGGCCCAGCCGATCCGCAGAGCCAACTATGGCCTTCCGAAGGCATATGAGACGGCCAGGCACCCAGCCAGGCAGCGCACACCTTTTCACTTTGGAGACTACATCGATGTTCAAGAAGCTCGTTCCAGTAATTGCCCTCGCCCTGCTCGCGGGTCCGGTTTTCGCCGCTGACGCACCGGCCAGCGCGCCTGCGACGGACAAGCCCGCCGCGACCTCCACCACGCATCACAAGAAGCACCACAGCAAGAAGACCAAGGCCGCATCCACGACCGGCGATTCGTCGACCGCGCCGGCCAAGTAACAGTCACTTAGCTGACTTACGTTACGCCAAGCCCCGCCCCCCAGGGCGGGGCTTTTTTTCGTCCGCGCCTCGGGACTTGCGGCTTTTCGCGAACCGGTTCAAATTCACGTCCATGGATGGGACGCAACAGGCCGCAATACATCAGGCGCTGGTTTCCGTACAACTTGCCGTAACGAGCATGACCTTTCCAAGCTGCGATCAGGAAGACCTGATCGAGGCGATTGATCGCGTCGAAGAACAGCTGCACAACACTCACCCGAACCTGGCGCTCATGTGCCGGTTCCTGAACTCCATCGCGAGAAGCCTGCGCGCGCAGCCCGAAGCACGCGATGCCTGTCTTGCGATAGAAGACGCGATCGGCAAGGCCGGAATGCCCAGCACCTGGCAGTCGGGAATCTGATCGACCCGCTGCTGCGCTCGCAGCCCGCGCAGCAAAGGCGGCGCGGCCGGGCGCGCGGCCGTCGCTGAGGCGCACAGCGCCGCTGCGCCGCGGCGGCAGGCGGGCAGTGGCAAGCGGCCGCCGTTGCGCTCTCGCGCACACGCGGTCTAAGTTGACGCCATGCTCTCGCCGCTCACACAGGCCCTGATCCTTCTCGCCGGTTCAGTCTTCCTGGTGACGCTGGTGCGCCGGCTGGCACTGCCCACCAGCGTGGCTTACCTCGGCGTCGGGCTGGTGCTCGGCCCGCACGCACTCGGCGTCGTGTCGGATTCGGGTACCACGCGTCTTTTGGCCGAGCTGGGCGTGGCGTTCCTGCTGTTCACCCTGGGCCTGGAATTTTCGCTGCCGCGCATGCTGGCCATGCGCCGCGAGGTGTTTGGCCTCGGCGCCCTGCAGGTGGTGGCCACCGCGGCGGTGTTTGCCGTACTCGGCAACCTGCTGGGAATCGCCTGGCTCACCGCCATCGTGCTCGGCGGTGCGGTCGCCATGAGTTCGACCGCGATCCTCCTGGCACAGCTCACCGAGCGCGCCGAACTCAACCGCACCCACGGGCGGCTTGCCTTCGCGATGCTCCTGTTCCAGGACCTGGCATTCGTGCCGTTCCTTGCGCTCGCCGTGCTGCTCGCGGCCGGCGCCGATCAGTTCCAGCTCAGCGGGGCCGCGGTGGCGGTGTTCGGCGGCGTGCTGGCGGTGGTGGCGGTACTCGCCGCCGGCCGCTGGCTGCTGCGGCCGCTGTTTCACGAGATCGCCCACAGCCGGCTGCGCGAGCTGTTCACCCTTGCGGTGCTGCTGGTGGTGCTCTCCTCGGCCTGGGCGTCGCACATCGCCGGGCTGTCGTTCGCGCTCGGCGCATTCCTTTCCGGGATGATGCTGGCGGAGACCGAGTACCGGCACCAGATCGAAGCGGCGATCCGCCCGTTCCGCGACATCCTGCTGGGCCTGTTCTTCATCTCCGTCGGCATGCTGCTCGATGTGCAGCTGCTCGCTCGGCCGAGCGAGCTCGGCACGGTCCTGCTCATGCTGCTGACGCTTTTGATCCTGAAGGCTGCGATCGCAGCGCTGGTAACCCGCCCGTTCACCAATTCGCGCTTCAAGGCGCTGCGCACCGGCATCGTCATATCGATCGGCGGTGAGTTCGGCGTCGCCCTGTGCACCATCCTGCTGCGCGAGCACCTGGTACCCGAGAGCCGCGGCGAGCCACTGCTGGTTGCCATCGTGCTGTCGATGGTGCTAAGTCCCCTGATCCTCAACAACAACAAGCGCGTGGCGCGCCTGGTGCTGCATGAACAGGCGCCGGCCGCCACCGCGGTCGAGCGCGAGGAAGCGGCGACTCATGAGATCGCGCAGCGTGAGCACGTCATCCTGTGCGGCTTCGGGCGCGTCGGCCAGAACGTGGCGCGGGTGCTTGAGTCACAGGGTTTCGAGTACATCGCACTCGATCTTGACCCGGCGCGGATCCGCGCCGCGCGCCAAGCGGGCGATGCGGTGATGTATGGCGACTCGGCGGACGAGGAAATGCTGGCCAAGGCGGGCATCGACACCGCCACTGCCCTGGTCATCAGCTTCTCAGACCCGACCACCTCGATCGGCATCCTGCGCAGCGTGCGCCGGCTGCGTCCGCACCTGCCGGTGCTGGTGCGCACCCAGGACGACGCACGCATCAAGGAACTGCAGGATGCGGGTGCCACGGACGTGGTACCCGAGACCTTCGAGGCGAGTCTGATGCTGGTCTCGCACGTGCTGATGCTGCTGCACGTGCCGGTGGCGCGCGTGGTGCGCACGCTCGATGAGGTGCGCAACGGCCGCTACGCGGTGCTCAGGAACATCGTGGGCCGCGCCGACGCAGCACCGGCCGATGAGACGAGCGGCTCTCACGCAGAGAGCAAGTCCGTGGTCGTGCCGCCGGGAGCCTGGGCGGTCGGACGCAGCCTGAGCGAGGTGCGCGGACGCGGCGTCGCCGTCACTTTCACCGGCGTGCGGCGCCAGGGAATCCTCGGGCGCGAGCCCGGTGCCGACACGATGCTGCGCGACGGTGACATCGTCGTCATCTACGGCGAGCCGGGCGAACTTGAACGCGCCGAGTCCATACTGCTGGCCGGATGAGGGAACGCGCCGCGCGCGGGCCCGCTAAAATACCCGCAGCGACCCTGGCCGGAGCCAAAGCCCATGCACAAAAGCCGCCTCGCCGGATTCATCATCGACTGCCGCACGGAGGAGCTGCAGCTCGCGGCCCAGTTCTGGGGTGCGGCACTCGGCCTGCCGGTGCGCCCCGCAAGCCCGACCGACACGCTCTACCGGGCTCTCGAGACCAGCCCCGATGAGGTGCACATCGAGGTGCAGAAGGTCAGTCACGAAAGCCGCGTGCACCTGGACATCGAGAGCGACGACATCGAGGCGGAGGTGCGCCGGCTCGAGCGCCTCGGCGCGCGGCGTATCGGCATGGTCAGGACCTGGTGCGTCATGCAAGCCCCCACCGGCCAGCGCTTCTGCGTAGTACGCCCGCAGCGCGCCGGATTCCACGACAAGGCCACCAGCTGGAAAGACTGAGGTGAACCGCGGCGACATTCACTTTCCGCCCAAGCACGAGCCCCTGCGCGACGATGTGCACGCGCTCGGCGCGCTCATCGGGGAGATTCTGCGCGAGCAGGGCGGCGAGCAGCTGTTGGAACTCGTGGAGCGAGACCGCATCGCCGCCATCCGCGGCCGCGGCGGCGACAGCGAGGCGCGCGCCGGGCTGGCTGCCAATGTTGCCGGCCGTGCGCCGGCGCTGGCCCGCGACCTGGTGCGTGCATTCTCGACCTGGTTTCAGGCCGTCAATGTCGCCGAGAAGGTGCACCGCATCCGCCGCCGCCGGGAATATTTCCTGAAGGACAGCCAGCGGCCGCAGCCCGGCGGAGTCGAGGACGCCATCGCCTCGCTCAAGGGACGCGGCTTGAGTCACGCGCAGGTCCTCGAGCTCATCGCCGGACTGTCCATCGAGCCGGTGTTCGCGCCACACTCCACCGAGGCCAGCCGCCGCACGCTGCTGCGCAAGCAGCAGCGCATCGCGATGCGCCTGCTCGAGAGGCTCGATCCGAGCCTGACGCCCAACGAGGCGCGCAATCTGTGGAACAACATCCGCATGGAACTGACCACGGCGTGGCAGACCGAAGAGCTGCCGCGCGAGCGGCTCACGGTGGCCGACGAGCGCGAGCAGATCCTGTTCTACCTGGTGGAGATCCTTTACCGCGTCGTGCCGGCGTTCTACGAGGAGATCATCCAGGCGCTCGAGAAAGTGTATGGCACGCGCGCCGCGGCGCGCGTGCCGCCGATCCTGCACATCGGCTCGTGGGCCGGGGGGGACATGGATGGCAATCCCGACGTGCACGCCAAGAGCATCCGCGAGACGCTTGCCCGCCAGCATCAGGTGATCGTCACCAGCTACTTCGGCGAATGTCAGGAGCTCGCGCAGCGTCTCTCGCAGAGCGCGAGCCGCGTGCCGGCCTCAGCCGAACTCGTCAAGCGGGTCGAGGAATACATGCGCTTGCTGCCG
>DATBYD010000026.1:0-45264 GCA_036513855.1 Steroidobacteraceae bacterium
GGTGGGTTCGCCACCGTGCTCATCGATGGCAAGGGCTACTTCCTCGACTACCGGGAGCGCGCCCCGGGAAGCGCCACCGCCGGCATGTACCTCGATCGGACCGGCCAGGTCGTTGCCGACGCGAGCACGGTGGGCGCCGGCGCCGCCGGCGTGCCCGGCACGGTCGAGGGCCTGTGGCAGCTGCATCATCGCTTCGGCCGACTGCCCTGGAGCGTCGATCTTGCGCCCGCCATCCGCTACGCGCATGAGGGCTTTCGCGTCACTCGCATGCAGGCCGGCACGCGCAACGAGCGCGCGGCCGAATTGCACGGGCGCACGAACTTCCTCAGCTACTTCGGTGCGCTCAGCGTTGATGCGACCTTCCGCCAGAGCGAGCTCGAATCGACCTTGCGACGGATCGCCGGCACCGGGCCGCGTGGCTTTTATGCCGGCCGCACCGCCGAGCTCATCGTGGCCCAGATGGCCCGCAGCCACGGCTACATCAGCCGCGAGGACCTCACCGCCTATCGAGCCGTGTGGCGTGAGCCCCTCACCGGCGAGTGGGCGGGCTATCACGTCATCACCGCGCCGCTGCCCAGCTCCGGCGGCATTACCCTCCTGTCCATGCTCGCCATGAAGGCGGATCTCGCCAGCGCCTTTGCAGGCGTCGCGGCCAACTCGCCGCAGTACGTGCACCTGCTGGCCGAGATCGAGAAACGGGTCTTCGCTGACCGCGCCGACTACCTCGGCGACCCGGACCCCCACTCCGTCCCGGTTGCGCAGCTGCTCGATCCAGGCTACCTGGCGCGGCGCGCGAGCGAGGTCAGCGTTAAGAGCATCAGCCCGCTCGCCGCGGTGCAGCCGGGCCTGAGCGCGCACCATGACACCACCCATTTCGCGATCCTCGACCGCTTCGGCAATGCGGTATCGAACACCTACACGCTGAACGATTGGTTCGGCTCCGGCGAGGTCGTCAGCGGCGCAGGATTCTTGCTGAACGACGAGATGGACGACTTCTCCGCCAAGCCCGGTGCGCCAAATGGCTACGGCGTCGTCGGCGGCGATGCGAACGCCATCGCGCCCGGCAAGCGTCCGCTCTCCTCGATGACGCCGACCATCCTGACGGAAAACGGCCGTGTGGCCGTCATCATCGGCACGCCCGGCGGTTCACGCATCCCCACCTCGATATTCCAGGTGCTGGTCAACTGGCACGATTTCCACATGCCGCTCGCGGCGGCCGTCGCCGCGGCGCGCATCCACCATCAGCTGCTACCGGCGGACACCCTGTTCGAGGAGCCGTACGCGACACTCGCTCCGGCAGTACGGGCAGCGCTGATCGCCCGCGGCTACAGGTTCGAGAAGCAATCGTTCAATGGGGACATCCAGGTGATCGTGCTCGGGCCTTCCGGCACCAGTGCGGCGGCCGATCCGCGCGGCCGCGGCGTGGCGCGTGTCCTGGCCTCGCATTGACTAGCTCTGCGACGAGAGAATGCTGATGCGCTCCAGGACGCTTGCGCTGGAGTGTTCCCCGAGCGACAGGTAAAGGTGCCGCCCCGCCACCGTCAGCGAGAACTTCATGCGCCGTGTGAGTTGTGCCGCAAGCTGCGCCAGCCACTCACCGTCGAACGCGTAGAGTTCGAGCGCCTCGAGACGATGAATGCGCTCGCTCCCCAGGCGCGTCGCCAGCTGCGAGGCGTTCTTGTGCGCATAGACGGCCACACGCGGGGCGGCCTTGCTGGCCCGATGCAGCCGGGCGGGCTCCGGTGAGCCGACATCGATCCACGCGCGCAGTGCGCCGGTGAGATCGCGTACCGCAATCGCCGGCTCATCCGGCTCGGACAGTCCCTTCGAGAAGGCGATTCCCTCGGTATATTCCAGGCAGTAGGCCAGCACGCGCGTCAGCAGGTAGTCCGCGGTTTCCGACGGATGGCGCGCCACCCGCAGCTCGAGCGACTGGTAGACCCCGCGATCCGAGTCCGCCAGCTCGATCTCGAACACGTGGATGGTTGCGCTCAGTGCCATCGCATGAAAACAAGCCCGGAGCTGTGCCTCAGGCTCTGCGCGCTCATTAGCGCGTAACTTGCGCCCTCTTCTGCCGCTGCTGCGCCGCGCGCGGGCCGGCTCAGGCGCTCAGGTCCAGCCGCGCCGGGCGATCGGCCTGACACCGCTGCGACGGGCGGCCTATCATTGCCGGATCCGGCCCGCTGCGCCCAGATCTTGTCAATTGAATAAGGCGTTCCGCGAAGCATGTTCCACCCAATGAGGAATCCGCAATGAAACTTGCGAGTCTCGTACTCATCAGCGCACTGGCTGCCGCGGCGCTCGCGCAGGCTCAGACCCCCGCACCCGGGAGCGAGCCCGGGTCCGCGACCGCGCCCGTCCCCAATGCCCCCAACGCGCGCAAGGCCTGTCGCGCCGATGCCATGAAGCTTTGCTCCGGCAAGCGCGGTCAGGAGGCGCTGGCGTGTCTGCGGGCTAATTCGGACAAGATCAGTCCGGATTGCAAAGACGCCATCGCCAACTTGCCCCCACCGCCGAGCTCTTGAACAGCGGCGGCCGCCGAGCGGCGGCGCGGCGCCGCCCCGGGCGCCCGGGCTTGCGAATGCCATCGGGTGAGTCGGATCGCGGCTGCGACGGGGCGACTTTCGTGAAGATCGCAGCGCCGCCATCCGATGAGCCTCAGCCGAATAGCGGAAGGGCGGCCACCTCATCGGGCGGGACCGCCTCGATCGGCAGGCCGGCCCTCTTCCACGCGCGCAAGCCACCCCGGATGACCGCAACACGGACCCCACTTTTCTCCAGCTCCCGCGCCACCCGCACGCTGGTGGCTTCGCGCACGCAGGTGCAGTACACCAGGACCAGCCCTCCGCGCGGCAGCTCCTCATGGGGCTGGTTGAGACTGTGAGGATCCAGCCGCCTTGAACCCCTGATGCGCATGGCGTTGCGGTCAAGATAGCCATGACTGCGCACGTCATAGACGCAAGCGCCCGTCGTCAGCGCATGCGCCGCCTCGGTGGGGCCCGCGAACGGAACGCTGCGCAGTGCGCGCTCCTTGACCCAGCCCCACAGCTGCCACATGAGGTAAGCGAGGATGAGGCCGACAACCAGCCAGCTTACGATGCGACCAAAGCTCTGGTAGCCGCGGGTGATCGCCGCCAGCGCGCCGCTGAATGCGAAGCCGACCGTGAAGTAGGCGAGGATATAGATCGCCGCGCCGAGCAGATCCAGGCCGAGGAACTGCGAGAGCCGCATGTTCATGCAGCCCGCCAGCGGCGGTGCCATGGTGTTGATCCCCGGAATGAACTTGGCCACTACCAGCAGCGTGCGGCCGCGCCGATAGAAGGAGTCCGCCGAGCGCAGGATGCAGGACTCAGGGTTCAGCGAGATGCGGCAAAGTACCCCGAGCAACCACCATCCGGTGTAGCGGCCGGCAAAGAACATCAGCGTGTCGCCGGTCAGCATCGCGGCTAGCGAGCCGAAGATGACGTAGGAGCCGCGCAACGAACCGTGCGCGCTCGCACCACCGGCGATCAGCAGCGCCAATGCGGCGGGCAGCGGCAAGCCCACCGCCTCGAGGAACACAGTCGCGAATAAAATCGCGTAGCCGTGTGCCGCCAGCTCGGAGATCCAGGATTCCATGCCGCTAGCCGATCAGACCTCGCCGCTCGTGGCCACGGCGGATCGTACACCGTCGCAACCGCGAGGTAAGTCAGCCCTTGCCGCCGCCCTGCCGGGGCCGGCGGCCCGGCCGGCAGGTCGGGACTTGCGCTCGCCTGTGTATCTGTCGGGTCGTGTCACGCCGCGGGTTTTATGTTGGCGTTCAGGCGAAACAGGTTGCTAGGGTCATAGCGCTTCTTCAGAGCGGCGAGGCGTGGGTAGTTGTCGCCGTAAGCGGCGTGCACGCGCGACTCGCGGTCATCGGTGTTGGCAAGATTCACATAGTTGCCGTGCGTCAGCGGCTCGATCTGCGTCCAGGCGTTGCGCACCCAGTCGCTGTCGCGCTGTGCATCATCGCCCGGGACCTTCCAGGACGCCGAGACTCCCAGATTGTGGCTGGCCGCACGATTCCAGTAGGCCGTGTCCTGGGGAGCCACGCGGCTGATCGCGCCGCCCTGATGCTGCAGGAATACGTACACATCCTCGGAGGGGGTGTTCTCGGTGAAGGTGACGATCGCATTGATGAGCGCCGGGGAGAGTCCGTTGACGAGCGCTCCCTTTAGGTAGGAGCCGTAGTTGCTGACCCCGGAAATGTTGCCGCTGCCCTGTAGCTTGACGTACAGAGCCGGCGCCAGTTCGTCCTTGAGCGGCTTGCCGAGTTTGCGCAGCGGCGCAACGGTGCGCTCTGCATCGGCAACCGGGCCGCTGTAGCAGACCTCGAAGCTCACGACCGGCCCGAGCTGGTGGCTCGTGTACAGGCCCACGTCCACGTACAGCTCATCCGGGGCGCCGGCGATGAAGTCCGCGAAATGAGTGAGCAGCTGCCGCGCACCCGCCAGCGGGAAACTCAGCGAGCCGCCAAACATCATCGGCGTCACTTCGTGCAGCCGGTAGCTGAACGTCGTCACGATGCCGAAGTTGCCGCCGCCACCGCGCAGCCCCCACAAAAGCTCCGGAGCATCGCTGGCGCTGGTGTGTACCCAGCGACCATCGGCCGTGACCAGCTCCGCCGCCACGAGGTTGTCACAGGTGAGGCCGAAGCGCCGACCAATGCGGCCGACGCCCCCTCCGAGCGTCAGCCCCGCAACGCCGGTGTCGGCGACGGTCCCGGCGGTCGTTGCAAGTCCGAACGCCTGGGCCTCGCGATCGAAGGACCCGAGCCGCGAGCCGGACTCGACGCGTGCCTGCTTGGCGACCGGATCGACCTCGATGCCCTGCATGGCCGAGACGTCTACGACCAGTCCGCCGTCGCAGCCGGATTGGCCCGAGAGGCTGTGGCCGCCGCCGCGCACGGCGGTCAAGAGGCCATGCGCAGCGGCGAAACTCACCGCGCGCATCACATCCGCCGCGCCGAGGCAGCGCACGATGAGCGCCGGTTTGCGGTCGAACGCGGCATTCCACAGCCGTCGGGCGACATCGTAGTCAGGTTGCCCGGCGCTGATGAGTTCACCCCGCAAACCTGCACGCAGATCATCGACCTCGGCGGCTTTCAGGGTCAGCTGCCGCCCGTCAAGCCCGACCGCGGCGATTTCTGTCACGGCCAGCCCAGCCAGCGCGCGACGGCCGGGAACCGAAGCGGCGGCAAGCGCGGCGATGCCGCCGGCGAAGAACTCGCGTCGTTTCATTCTTATTCCTCCCGAACGGGCCGTCAGAGCGTGCGCCGCACCTTTCGGTCCGTCAAGCCAGGGCCACGCACGCTGCGGGCACGCGAGCAAGCAGCTGCGGGGCCACGTTGGGAGGCTGGCGACGACAGCGACTCGCGCCCGTTCGATTGCCTCCCGATGGCGAGCTTGCCGATCGCGCGCATCGCACGCAGGCGGACGCATTGTTACACCGAATGCATCGTGCTAGCCTGCGACCCCGCTGCGGCGCGGACTGTGGAATGACAGCAATGACTGCAACCCTCCTGCCCTCTTTTGTTCAGCATCGGATCGCTCAGTGCACTTGCGCGCTCGTTGTGCTGTTTGCCCTTCAGGGCATCACGGCGTGTCAGACGCAGCGCATACAGGAGCGGGAAGACCATCTTGCCGCGGCGGGTTTCGTGGTACTGCCGGCGAATACGCCCGAGCGCGTCGCGATGCTCAAGCGCTTACCGGCACATCAATTCGTGCGACGTGTGCACGGGGACGTCGTGCATTACGTTTACGCCGATCCGCTGGTGTGCGGCTGTCTGTATGTCGGCACTCAACAGGCCTATGCCCAGTACGTGCGCGACCGCCAGCAGCAACAACTCGCGGACGAGCAGCAGATGGCCGCCCAGGAGTATTCCGATGCGGCGTGGAATTGGAATGCCTGGGGCCCGTGGGGGCCGGCCATTGGCCCGTGGGGGCCGGGCGTCGGGTTCGTTTACGAGCAGCGGATCGGCTGGTAGCCGATCAGTCACCGGGCATTTGCCGCCGCGCGCCCTTAGGCGCGGGACATCATCAGACGAGTTCCGTGCCGCCGAGCCGCAGTCAGGCGCTCATAGCTTCTTGAGCTGCAGGCCATTTAACTTTGCACGACAGAGTACTTGACTGTGCACTGAGACGGTAGGTAGCGTGGGCCCATGCTCAAGCTCGGCAAGCCCTCCATGCAGGCCGCGATACCCATTGACTCGCGTGCCGCGACGACTCTGCAGTACATCCGCGCCTCGATGGATGCCGCGGCATCGGTTGCGGTGCCGGGCTCGACCGGGACCGGTATGGGACTGGTAGGGCTCATCGCCACCGCGTTGACGGTAAGTCCCGCCCTGCATCCTTATTGGCTCAGCATCTGGGTGGGCTCCGCCGTCGTGGCGGCGGCCCTGGGCGCCATTTTGCTGGCCCGCCAGTCATCGCAGCGCGGGCTCAGGCTGATCGGTACGCCGATTCGTAAGCTGCTGCTTTGTCTGCTGCCGTCACTGTTTGCCGGAGGCGTGATCACCGGCGCGCTCTGGTCAGCCGGCAACCTTCACGCCATTCCCGGAACCTGGCTGCTGCTCTACGGCTGCGCCCTGATTTCAGCGAGCGTGACGACGACGCGAACGATCGGCGTGCTGGGAGGAGCTTTCACGCTGCTGGGTGTGCTGGCACTGCTGCTGCCGGACAGTCTGCAGATCTTCATGCTTGGCGCCGGATTTGGCGGCTTGCATCTGCTGTTCGGCTTTCTGATTGGACGGATGGGTCATGGCCGCCAAGTCTAGCGTGCACGCGGAACCTGCCGCCTCACCGCGCAAGCGCGCAAAGCTCGCGCCGGTGCCCGGCTTGCCTCACAACAAGGACGACGTTGCGTTCGACCGCCTGGTGTACGAGCGCGTTCGCCTGGGGATCATGAGTGCGCTTGCAGTACGCGATGAACTGACCTTCAACGAGCTCAAGGCGCTGTTCGAGGTCAGCGACGGCAACCTGAGCGCGCACGCACGCAAGCTGGAGGAAGCCAAGTACCTCAGCTGTACAAAGTCCTTCGAGGCGCGCCGCCCCAGGACCGTCTATCGCCTCACCGCGCTGGGAAAGAGCGCCCTCAATCGCTACCTCGACCATGTCGAAGCCGTGATCAAGGCGACCCGGCGCGGCTGATTTTTGCCTGACAACTCTGCTACACAAAGTTATTCGCAATGCACATCGCCATTATCATGGACGGCAACGGCCGCTGGGCCACCCGCCGGCAGCTGCCGCGCAGCGTGGGCCACCGTGCCGGCGCGCAGGCCGTTGACGGGATCGTCGAAGCCGCGCTGCGGTCCGGGGTGCAAACGCTCAGCCTGTACGCATTCTCCGCGGCCAACTGGCAGCGGCCAAAGGCGGAAGTGCAGGCGCTGTTTGCGCTGCTGCGCCGATACTTATTGACTCAGACACAACGTTGCCTCGAGCAGTCCATTCGGATCAACATCATCGGTCGCCGCGATCGGCTCGATGCGGGCTTGTGCCGGGCCATCGAGCGCAGCGAGCAGGCTACGGCGCACGGCTCGAAGATGCGCCTGCGCATCGCCCTGGACTACTCCGCGCAAGCCAGTGTTCTGGAGGCCTGCCGGCGCGCGCCACGCGGAGCGAGTATCAGCCGCGAGCAGTTTCTGCAGCTGCTGGCCGAGGTGGATCATTCAACCCCCGTAGCTCCCGAGGTCGATCTTTTGATCCGCACCGGCGGCGAGCAGCGCCTGAGCGACTTTCTGTTGTGGGAATGCGCGTACGCTGAGCTGCTGTTCACCGATTGCTTGTGGCCGGATTTCGACGCTCAGGCCTTCCAGCAGGCGCTCAGGGAGTTCTCCCGGCGCGACCGGCGCTTTGGGCAGGTCCCGGCATCCAACGTCGTCAGCCTGAGCCGAGGATAGTGCCCTCCGAATACGCTGCCGGCGCGCAAGCGATCAGCGCGCGAGTTCGAGCGGGTCGATGCCGCGCCCGAGAGTAAATGACGAACCGACCGCGCTGACCACGGCGGTCTTGCGCTCAAGCCCGCTAGCCTCGCGCAGTCGGTAGGTCGCCTCGATACCGGTGCAGTGTCCCGCCAGCAGGTTCTGCAGGCCGAAACTCTTCAGCTGCGCACCCGTCCAGGTGAGTGTCGCATCGCTGGCGGCGAAAAGGTGCAGACCGCCCACGATCGCCAGCAGGGGTTGCGGGCCGACGATGTGCCGGGCGTATTCGGCGATGTTGACGATGCCGGCGTGGCCACATCCGGTGAGGATTACCGTCCCGCTCCGGGTGTCAAACACCAGCGCAGAATCCTCCGGTACGTTGTCTTCGACTCGCCCCTGCGCAGTCTGCAGCGATAGGCCGGGACTCCAGTTCTTCTCAGGATTCGGCCGCGGGATCGGGCCGGTGAACCACACGCCCGGCCACAGCTGGGTCGGACGATCGTGGACAATGAAGGCTCCGCCGGTGGCAATGTATTGCGCGCGAATGTCCTTCAGTCCATTCGAATCCCCGCCCGAGGCCGTCAATCGTGGCTGGAAAATACCCGCCCCGACATGTACGCGACTCATGGCGCGCGGGTTGATCTTCGACAGTTCGCTGCGCAAGGTCATCAGCCCATTGACATGGTCCCAGTGATTGTGGGACAGCACCACGTCCTCAACATCCGACAGATCAATCTTCAGGGCCCGGGCATTGCGCAGCACCAGATCGGCCGAGGCGCCGGTGTCGTACAGGATTTTGTGTCCATCGGCCTCAACCAGCGCCGAATAGCCCCACTCCCCCTGCCCCTCACGCGGGTCGCCTGCAAGGTTGGTGACCAGGACAGTGATCTTCAGCGCCTGAACGGCAAGCTTGGCGTCGGCGGTTGCGGCAGGCGCCGTGTGCGAGCCGAGAGCTGCGGTCGTTACGGCAACGGCGAGCGCCGCCCAGGGACCGCGACAGTGTTTTATTCCGGACATGCCGACAATCTCCTCGAGTCGAAGCAGCTGCGTGCAGGCGGACGCGAGTTTATACGCGTTGGCCGGCTGACGCGTGGGTGCCTTCCCGGATCCGCGCCGGAATGCGCTAGCATCACGATGCGCAGGACCGACTCCGGGTGCGCCGGCCAAGAGCCATGCGTCAAGTCAGCGGGCAGATCATGAAGAAGCCAAAGCACGAGGCGGAATTGTTCAAGGCGGCGCTGCTGGCCGGCATCCGCTACGCCGAGGGACGCGGAGCGGTCGTGTTCGAGGCGACCGATTCGGCGAGCGACAAGGCGCTCTACATCTACCGCCTGCTCGTGCATGACAAGATCATCGCACCGATGCCCGAAGAACAGGTCGCCGAGAAGAGCGTTCGTCACCGGCTGGCCTCGTGGTACGCGCATCTGCCGCCGGGGCATCCCCTGTTGGGCTGACTTGGGGAGGCCGGCTTGCCCGGTTCAATGTCTGTTCCTACCCGGGCGGCGGCGCTGATTCGCCGAAAAACCGGCAGCGCCGCAGAGAGTGGCCAAATTGCCACGCTCGTATAAAATGAAATAAAGGGGGGGAACACCCAATGGCTGAAGCTGCCGTCTCCGCCGCCGACCACGGCCTGCTGTCCCGCGAGCGCATCGTCGCACCGGCCGGTTTCAACCGCTGGCTCGTCCCGCCCGCCGCGCTCGCCATACATCTTTGTATCGGCATGTCCTACGGCTTCAGCGTCTTCTGGCTGCCCATGAGCAAGCTCATCCCGGGCGCCGCGGTCTGTTCGCAGGGCTTTATCGCCACGCTGACGGCAACTGACTGTAACTGGTCGGTATCTCAAGTCACCCACATCTTCGAGACCTTCATTGCCATGCTCGGCATATCGGCCGCCATCTGGGGCGGCTGGCTCGAGCACGCCGGCCCGCGCAAGTCCGGTTTCACTGCGGCACTTTGCTGGGGCGGCGGCCTCATCGTCGGTGGCTACGGAGTGTCGATCCACCAGCTCTGGCTCGTCTATCTCGCCGCTGGCTTTGTTGGCGGCATTGGTCAGGGCTTAGGGTATATCACGCCGGTTTCGACGTTGATCAAGTGGTTCCCGGATCGGCGTGGCATGGCGACCGGCTTTGCCATCATGGGTTACGGCGGCGGCGCAATGATCGGCTCACCGCTTGCGGTGTGGCTCATGGCCCATTTCGCGCACGGCGGCACTTCGGGTGTTGCAAAGACCCTGATGGCGATGGGCGTCATCTACCTCATCGTGATGAGCCTGGGCGCGTTCGGGTTTCGCGTGCCGCCCGCAGGCTGGCGCCCGAGCGGCTGGGTTGCCCCGGCTACCGCCAGTGGCGGAATGATCACCGGCCATCATGTGCATCTGAACGTTGCGTGGCGAACGCCGCAGTTCTGGCTGATCTGGGGCGTGCTCGGTCTTAACGTGACGGCCGGGATCGCCGTGATTGCCATGGCGAGCCCCATGCTGCAGGAAGTCTTCGGCGGGAAACTCCTCGGGCTGGACCCTCAAACGGTGCTAAGCGATGTGCAGAAGGCCGCGATCGTGGCCGCCGCGGCAGGTCTCGTCGGCCTCATCAGCCTCTTCAACAGTCTCGGCCGCATATTCTGGGCATCGACCTCGGACTACCTTGGCCGTAAGAACACCTATTTCGTGTTCTTTACGCTCGGTCCGATTCTGTACGCCCTGCTGCCCACCTGGGGACACCTGGGGCTTGCCGGGCTGTTCGTGGCCTCGGTGTGCATCATCCTCACCATGTACGGCGGGGGCTTCGCGACCGTGCCGGCCTATCTTGCCGATATTTTCGGCACGCAGATGGTCGGCGCCATCCATGGCCGGCTGATTACCGCCTGGTCGGTCGCAGGCGTGGTGGGTCCGTTACTGATCGCCAAGCTGCGCGAAACCCAACTCGCCAGCGGCGTGCCGAAGAGCCTGGTCTACGATCACACTCTCTACATCATGGCCGGATTGCTGGTAGCCGGCTTCCTGTGCAACCTGTTCGTGCGGCCCGTCAACGAGAAGTACTACATGAGCGAGGAGCAGCTGGCCCGCGAGCGGGCTCTGCAGCGCGAGGTGCGGGTTGACGCCGGCGCGGCAACCGCGGCAGCGGCCAGCTCCGGCGCTCTCGTCACCGCGGCATGGCTCGCGGTCGGGATTCCATTCTTGATCGGCCTGTACATCGCCCTGCAGAAGGCGGCAGCGCTGCTCTGATCGCCCGCCGCGGTGCTGTCCGCATCGCGGCTGCTCGCGGATCCGGCACCTGCCCCGCGCGCACGGGACTTCGCAAGCGGTGCGCCGGTGCTTTTTGATCGGCGTACAGCCGCTGCGGCTGCCGGTTCTCGCGCCCCGATGCCCTGCACCCTGCCTATCCTGCTCCCGCTTCCCATGCCGGCGCGTTTAAACTCGCACCGCTACCTTGGATAAGGACCCCCGTGCAAGCAATCGCCAGCTCTGCCCTGCAGCCTCCCGCTGAATCATCGCCGATTGTGACGGTGGCCGGTCTGACCAAGACCTACGCCACGGGACTCAAGGCCCTGAAGCGGATTGATCTGACGATCCGTCGCGGCGAGATCTTTGCGCTGCTCGGCCCGAACGGCGCCGGCAAGACCACCCTGATCAGCATCATCTGCGGCATCGTCACCCCGAGCGAGGGCACGGTCAGCGCGGATGGCCACGACATCGTGCGCGACTATCGCGCCGCACGCAGCAAGATCGGCCTGGTGCCGCAGGAGCTGCACACCGATGCGTTCGAGAGCGTGTTAGCCACCGTGAAATTCAGCCGCGGCCTGTTCGGCAAGCCGCCAAATCCCGCCCATTGCGAGAAGGTGCTGCGCGCTTTGTCGCTGTGGGACAAGAGGGACGCCAAGATCATGACTCTCTCGGGCGGCATGAAGCGGCGGGTCATGATCGCCAAGGCGCTCTCGCACGAACCGCAGATCCTGTTCCTCGACGAGCCGACCGCCGGGGTCGACGTCGAACTGCGTCGCGACATGTGGCAGATGGTGCGCGGCCTGCGCGAGAGCGGCGTGACCATCATTCTCACCACCCACTACATCGAGGAAGCGGAGGAGATGGCCGACCGCATCGGCGTCATCAACAAGGGTGAGTTGATCGTGGTCGAGGACAAGGTCGTCCTGATGCATAAACTCGGCAAAAAGCAGTTGACCCTGCAGCTGCGCACGCAGCTGTCACAGCTACCCGCGGAGCTTTCCGCCTATCCGCTCGAGCTCACCGACGATGGACACGTGCTGGTGTATACCTTCGACACCCAGTTGAAGGAAACCGGCATCGAGACGCTGCTCAGGCGTCTCACCGAGCTTGGCATCGACTTCAAGGACCTGCATTCCAGCGAGAGTTCGCTCGAGGACATCTTCGTCAACCTGGTCAGGGCCCGGCCATGAACGTGTATGCGATCCAGGCCATCTACCGCTTCGAGATGGCCCGCACGTTCCGCACCTTGACGCAGAGCATCGCCTCACCGGTGCTGTCGACCTGCCTCTACTTCGTGGTGTTCGGCTCGGCCATCGGCGCGCGCATGGGCCAGGTCGACGGGGTCAGCTACGGCGCATTCATCATCCCCGGCCTCATCATGCTTTCGCTGCTCACCGAAAGCATCTCCAACGCTTCCTTCGGCATCTATCTGCCGAAATGGTCCGGAACCATCTTTGAGCTGCTGTCGGCGCCGGTGTCGTATCTTGAAGTGCTGCTCGGCTACGTCGGCGCCGCCGCGACCAAGTCCGTGATTCTCGGCATTCTGATCCTGGTCACGGCACGGTTATTCGTGCCCTACCACATCGCCCATCCGCTGTGGATGGCGAGCTTTCTGCTTTTGACGGCCGTCACCTTCAGTCTGCTCGGCTTCATCATCGGGCTGTGGGCCGACGACTTCCAGAAGCTGCAGGTCGTGCCCCTGATGGTGATCACGCCGCTCACCTTCCTCGGTGGCGCGTTCTACTCGATCGCGATGCTGCCGCCGATATGGCAGAAAATCACCCTGTTCAATCCGGTGGTCTACCTCATCAGCGGGTTCCGCTGGAGCTTCTACGGCGTTTCAGACGTCAACGTCATCGTCAGCACTGCGGCGACGGTGGGTTTTCTCGCGCTGTGCCTGGCGGTGGTCGCCTGGATATTCAAGACCGGATACAAGCTCAAGACCTAGAACGCGCGGCGCCGGTGCGCCGGCAGATGCGCCGTCAGTGTACCGACCATTGCTGACTCGGCGAGCCGGTGCATGGGGCGATGATGAGCGGCGCGCGATCGGAAGGGTTGCCATCGGTGATATCCAGGCATTTCCCGCCGATTCCGACGATCTGGCCGTTGGTGACATTCCAATGCTGGCTCGGGCTGCCGTTGCAGGTGACGAAGATCACGCCGGCACCGTCGGTCGCAGCCCCGCCCTGCACGTCAAGGCAGGCACCGCCGACGCCGATGATCTGCCCGTTATTGATGCTCCACTGCTGGTTGGGCTTGCCGATGCACTGCAGGAGCCTGACCTGGGTTCCCTCGATTTGATAGCCGTGCCACGGTACGTTCACGCACTCATTGGTATTGCCGCTCACCAGCTGGTTGGTATTCGCGCATCCTGGCAGCAGCAGTATGGCCAGTGCCGCCAGGTAAATTAATCTACTCATCGCAACGCTCCGTAACGGCGGCGGGGGGAGGATGCTCCGGTCACTGCACGGTCCAAAGCTGGCCTGGATCGGCGCTGCAGGGTGCCAGCACCACCGGCGTACGGTCCGCGCTGATGTCACCGCGCGCGGTCACGCACTTGCCGTCAATCCCGACGATCTGCCCGTTGGCCAGCTGCCATTGCTGGCTGGCTCTCTGGTTGCACTGAACCACGATGATCTGTGCGCCATCGACCGGCGCGCTCCCCATGACGTCCAGACAGCTCCCGCTGTTGACGATCAGCTGTCCACCGCTGAACGTCCATTGCTGGTTCGGGCTGCTGTGGCAATGGAAGAGAATGATGGGCGTACCATCATCCGTTTCGCCGCCGCGGACATCCATGCATTGGCCGCTTTTCACCGTCACCTGCGCCGCCACGCCCGGCGCAGCGCCGGCCAGCATTACACCTGCGGCAAGCAGTACGCAAAGAGCCTTCACAGAAACCCCCTCCCGCGCTGCCGCGTTACGATGGCCGGGCCTCAGCGCCCACCGCGACCGTCAGTCCCACACCGCACTCGTAATCCGTCCGTCCTCGCCGACGACCACGGTCAGCCGGTTGGGATTTGAATCCGCACTGGCGATGCCGTCGCCGGGCTTGAGTACACGCGCCCCCGCCGGCAGCTGCTCCTCGCGAACGACCTCTCCCGCGTTCCTGCTGGCCGCCGCTGAAGCTCCTTTCGCCACGAAAACCTTGCCCACGCACTTGGCGCAATCCTCACCGGCCGCTTTCCCCTCGGCGTAGCCGGGGAATTCCTTGACGCGCACCGATTCAGTGGCGCTGCGAACGTTCACGCCCTTGAAAGGATGGTTGCTTTCGATGGGAAAGATGGCTTCCACGACCTCGAAACCGGTGGCGTTGGACGCCTCGGCCGGCGCCCTGGCCACGAACACCAGCTCCAGTATTCCGTCAGGCGGCGTGCCGCGCGTCAGCGGCACCAGCTCCGCCTCCTCCCAGCCTCCGGTACTGGCAAGCCCCCGCACCCGCACGATGTCCAGCGTCGGTCCGTGCGCGCTGCGCAGCACCTCGACACTGGTGACGCGCAGCACCGGCGCCAGCGGCGCTGGTGCATCCGCCGCTTCCGGCTTAGCCGCCTCGGCCGGAGCGGAGTTGTTCTGGTAGTTCTGGCCGGAAGGCCCAGCGGCTTTTTGGGCCAACGATGATCCCCAGCTGCCCAGCAAGACAACGCTTGCGAGCGCCGCAGTGATTGCCATGTGCATCTTCATCGTCCTCTCCCGAAAGTCATATTACTTTGGCAGATAAATTGCTTGCGGCCCCACGCCGCAGCAGCCTCGATATCTCTGCAAGGTCATCGACCGCGACATCGTGCTTGAGCCGATCGAAGGCATCCAGAATCAGGTCGGTCGGCACCATTTGCGTCAGGCTGCAGAACGAAGTGCGAGCGCTGGCGAAGCTGCCGTTTTCGGTCAGCTTGTTGATCGGCGCGCCGCCGCCGCACACCGAGAAGTATTCGCAGCTTTGCCGGCACGCTTGCACTCCGGCTGCGATGTCCCCGGTCATGGCGAGCATTGCCGCGCTGCGCTGCATATCCTCAAGCGAGTCGCGGTTGACGTTGCCGATGATGAAATTCCCGTACCGCTCGTTCTTCATGCCCAAGAGCTCGGGCGAGAAGCTCGAGGCGTTCCCGTAGCAGTCGATATTCAACATGCCGAAGGGTTCCACCTGTACATTCTTTAGCTCTTCAGTCTCGATCCGGAACACGCGCGGCAGCATCCCATCGATTTCCCGGATGAAACGGATCCCCTCGCTCTGACGCGACAGCTCCCAGAATCTTCGCAGGAAGACGCGGAAATGACTCTGCGGGTCGTCGCTGGCGAACAGGCCCGAGACATGCTCGCCCTCGGACTCCTCGACGTTGAAGCAGACGTCCTCGATGCCCTCGGCGAGGTAGAACTCAAGCATCTCCTCGGGCGCCTCCAGGCTTTTTTCCGACAGCACCGAGATGACATGAAACGGCACCTGTTCACGCCGCAGCATCCGGATTCCCGCCAGGGTGCGATCGAAGGTGCTTCGGCCGGTTCTGGATACGCGATGTTCGTCGTTGAAGCGCCGCGGCCCGTCGATACTGACTCCCAGTCCGACCTGCCATTTCTTGAACAGCTCACACCACTCGGTGCTGATCAGCATACCGTTGGTCTGAATGGAGTGTCGCAGGCGCACCGACTGCGGACGCAACGACTCGACGAGCTCGAATGCGGATTCATAGAATGAGACTGGTACGACCAGCGGCTCGCCGGCGTGCCAGATGATCGTCAGATCATCCGCGGCCCAGCCCGATGCGAATACCTTCTCAAACAGCGAGCGCACGGTGCTCTCAGCCATGACGCTCTTGACGTTGCGGTCCGGCAGGTAGCAGTAGCTGCAATTGATATTGCAGAACGGTGTCGGCTGTACGACGACCACACCGATCTGGGGTGCCTTGGCATGTCGCGGCGGCATGGCGCGCTCGGGCCTGAGCAGGCTCCCGTCTTACCAGTTATGCCAGAAGTTGTGCCAGCCGTTGTGCCAGTTGGGCCAGCCGCCATTTCCCCAACCACCATTGTGCCAGCCGTTGCCCCAACCACCGTTGTGCCAGCCATTGCCCCAGCCACCGTTGCCCCAGCCGGGGTGCCAGCGTCCCCACCCGCCGTTTCCCCACCAGGTCGGCGTCATCTTGGTGTCACCCACCGATTCGGGTTGTGCCGAACCCTCGGCGGTGGTGCTGGAAATCTCGGAAAGACCGGCCCGGATCTCCCGCAGCCGGCCGGCGACGCTGTCCTGTGTTGCCGGATCGGAAGCGACGACGGGCTTGGCGGTCGCCTCGGCTGAGGTGAGCGCCAGTACAAACGATGCTCCCAGTGCGCCGCCCTGCAGCACGAGAGTCAGGGCTCTCGAGATACGCTTCTTGGAGGACACGAGATCTCCCCGAGCGATTGTTCGCTTCTTACGCAGCTATGATCGCACCCCGCGTGGGTGGCTCCACGGCCGGGAACCCTGTTTCTCAACAGCTCCTGATGAAGCAGTTCGAGCGCGACCCTCGGCTCCTTGGGCTAAATCTTCTAAAGCCTTGGGCCGGTACTATATCGCCACTCCCGTTTGCGGCCAATCCCTCCAAGGAGCGAGTGCACCCGAGGGCAGCGATCCTCAAGCCCACGCGCGCACCGAGCTGCGCGCCGGATCATTCGCCCTTACTGAGGTAGCGGTCGTTCCAGGCGAGGATCCTCTCGACCATGTCGATATTGTAGGACCCGCGCCGCGGCGAGGCCCTCGCCCGGATAGAGGACCATTTCGGTCTCGACGCACGCCGTCCCAATATCGGTCGCGCCATGGCGCACGGTGTGTGCGGCCCGGCGCGCGCCCTCGTCTCATTTGCCGGGCTGTTTACCGTGCGGCACGGGAGCCTGCGCCGCCGCGCTCGCCTGGGCGATGAGCGAGGCACAGTCGGCATCGCGCGTCAGCCCCGGATTGACGAAACCCAGCACGGCGGCAATCGGTGTGAGTATCACGCCGAGGGCGACGGCGGCGCCGCTTTGAGCCACGCCGCCGTGTCCACCGACATGGGCTTGCGGATGCCTGAGCGTGCCGTTGATCAGTATGGCCGAGTGCAACGCGAGAACTGCCCTCTTCGCTTGGCCATGCAGCGCCAGATCGAGCGCCTCGGAATCCATCTGGATCGTGCCGGTGCCGGTGATCAGAACCTTGTCGGTGTCGATCACGAAGATGCGCGTCGTGACGACGCCGTCATGCGCATCGAAGCTCGCCACACCGCAGTGCATGGCCGTCTCCTTGCGGTCCTTGAATAGGGCACCCAGCGCGCCGGTCAACTCCAGGGCGGCCAGCTCCGCGATCGATTTGCGCATCGCGCCATGCGGAATAACTGCCGTGATCGTGCCGTTCGCCGTGGCAGCCAGCTCGTGCGGGGATTTTCCCTCCCCGCTCAAGCGCGCACGTCCGCTCAGCAGCCCGGTAAACGGCGGCTCGCCGCTTTTACCTTTGAACTGCTCGAGCGGCAGGTCGGTGACGATCAGGTTCAGCTCGCCACGGGGGACCTTGCGACTGGCGTCAAATCGGGCGGTGCCGGATAGCGTCCCCTCGCCCAAGGCAGCCTTCGACAGTTCGATGGACAGCACCGCGTGATCGAGCGAAACGACCCCGGTGAGCGCGCTCATTGACTCTCGTGTGAGTTCCAGCTCGCGCACACGGAACCTGACGAGGGCATCGTTACGTTCAATGCCGTCGAGATGAAAGGGAGTCTGCGCAAAACGCAGCCCGGCATCCGCGGCGGGCTCGGCGGCGCGACCCGAAGCCTGAGCACCGATATCGGCAAGGCGCAGCCGCTCGGAACTTAAGTCGCCCTCAAGCTTGTGCCGCTCGTTCGAGTCATCAGTTGAGAAGGTTCCCTTCACCTCACTCTCGCCGAAGCTCGCGAGTACATCGCTGAACACGAACCGCATTCCCTGACGACTGAGCCTGCCGGACAGTCGGTACCGCGCGGTCTCGGGAAGCTTGATGCCCACCAGGAAATAGAGATCTTTCAGGTCCGGTCCGGCCGCATCAAAACTACCCTGCAATACCCGGAAATCGAGTGGCTGTGTGATAGCCCCACGCAGCGACAGGCGATCCTCGCCCGAGTGCTCCTCCAGCGCGAACGTATACGGGTGATCGCGCCGCACCGTCGCCAGAGGATCACCGCTAATGTCGAAAGTGACGGTCCGACCGTTGAGTTGCCCGGCACCGTCGATGCGCAACCTCGGCGCTTCACCCTCGCCTGCATCGCCCGCCGATACGATGCCGGTGAATTGCAGGTGGCGCCTCTCGTCATGGAAATCGACGTGCGCGTTGGACATGGAAAGGCTCCTGATGAGCGGCGGGCCCTTTCCGGGTCCCCCTGGATGTGCCCGCCAGTTGGCCTGACCGGAAGCATCCCGCAACAGATGCAGCGTCGCGCCCTGAGCCTCGAGACGACGGATTCCCAGAGGATGAAGGGACGCGTGCCACTCGAGACCCACCGTGATGGTGGCGAGCTGCGCGGTCACGCCCGCAGGCATCCAGGGTGGATTGTCGATCGACACCTGACTTGCCGTGATGCTCGGATGAAGCGAGAGAAAGTGTGCTTGAAACGCCCCGTCGACCTTAAACACATGACCGGTGCGCGCCGCGAGCGCATGCAAGAGAACGCCTTTGAGGTGACGCTGTGCGATGGCCAGCCCGGCGGCCAACAGCAACAGCACGGCCCCCACTACCAAAAGCGACCGGCGCAGCCGCCGGTGCCTTCGAGCAAGCGGTAGTGGTGCGTCTATCACGTCTCGTGCTGTCCGGGCACAGCAAGCTTGGGCGTTACCGGCCAATGCGGCCGCAACGTCCACGCCTGCGCCATGTCTCGGCTGCGAATGCGACTTCGCCTGACTGACTGACGCGCTGCAATGGGGGCAGGATCACCCGCAGTGGCGTTTGTCACGCACCCGGGACCTTGCGCGCAAAAAGGCATGCCATAGTGGCTTCCAAGAAAACTGCCGAAGGCACTGGGCCAAAACCCGTGGTCATGGTGATTGAACCGGAAGTCCTGGTCCGCATGACGATCGCGAACGTCCTGCGCGAATGTGGTTACGAAGTGATCGAGGGGATCGTAGCAGAAGATGTCTTCACGGTTCTGTCCGCCGGAAGGACGCTCGATGTCGTCTTTTCAGAAGTTCAGTTGGCGGGTGACTGCGACGGTTTCGCTTTGGCACAACGTCTGCGGCGCACGCACCCGCAGATCGAGGTTGTTTTGACGTCAGGAGTCGCTGCCACGGCTGAAAAGTCGAAAGAACTCTGCGAGGATGGGCCGATGAAGAAGCCGTACCGATCACAGGACGTGGTGGCACGAATCAACCTGCTGCTCGAGCGGCGCCGTGAATCAAAGCGGCGCAGCTGACGGATGATCGCTTAAGGCAGCGGGGAACCAGGCTTGGACAGGCAGACCTCACCACAGCGCCAGCCCGGGCCGGCCGGGCCCGTGCTGCTGCTCGTCGAGGACAGTTTCGCGACTCGCTGGATGGCGGCCGCCTACCTGCGCGAAGCGGGCTACCAGGTCCTTGAGGCTGAAAGCGCCGCAGAAGCGATTGGCGTGCTCTCCTCGGGCATCCATATCGATCTGGTGTTCTCGGATGTGTGGATGCCGGGCGAGATCAACGGACACGAATTCGCGGGGTGGATGGCAAAACACCATCCGGCCGTGCCAGTACTGCTGACCTCAGGGGAACCCCGGGAAGCCAACACCATCGCCGCTGGAAGCGGCCGGCGCTTCGTCACCAAACCTTACGATCTGAGCGAGGTCGTCCAGCACCTCCAGGCGATGCTGTAGCGCTTTGCGTCAGTGCGCCACGCGCTAGCGGCGGCCGCGCAGATCCGACAAAACGTTCCCCAGGCGATGGATCTCGCCTACGGTGTTGTAATGCACCAGCGAAACACGCACCACGCCGGTTTCCTTTGCCAGCCCCAGGCGCGCCATCAGGCGCGGGGCGTACATGTGGCCGTCGCGGATGGCGATCCCCGCCCGTGCCGCAGCCTCCGTTACCAGCTGTGGCAGCACGCCCGGCAGGTTGAAGCAGAACGTCGGCACCCGCTCGGCGACACGCGAGTCCTCATCGATGCCGTAGATCAGCGCTCCACTGCCCTTCAGCACGCGCGACAGCTCCAGTGAAAGACTCTGCTCATAGTCGCGAATCGAGCCCATGGCGATGCGGGTATCTTCGTGTACCGCGGCGGCCTCCGGCGCGCCGCGTTTGCCAGCGAGCGTGCGGCCAAGCTGCGCAAGGTAGTGCACCGCCGCCTCCATGCCGGCCACCGTCTCGAAGGAGAAGGTGCCGGCCTCGATCTTTCCGGGCGGCTCATCGGGAATGAAGTCCTCGCGGAACGTCGGCAGCGCCTGCAGCAGCTCGTAGCGCCCCCACATGAAGCCCATATGGGGCGCGAAGATCTTGTACCCGGAGCACACCAGGTAATCGCAGTCGAAGGCCTGCACGTCGATCGCCGCGTGCGGCGCGTAGTGCACGCCGTCGAGAAATATCTCGGCGCCCGCGGCATGAGCAAGATCGGCGGCCGCCCGTACATCGGTAATTGACCCAAGCGCGTTGGACGTGAGCGTGCATGCCACGACCCTGGTGCGCGAGGACAGCAATGCCTGCAAATCCTGCGCATGCAGACAGCCGTCTTGCCGCATCTTCCACCAGCGAAACTTGGCACCCATCTTCTCGAGCGCCAGCCAGGTGGCGACATTGGCCTCGTGGTCCAGATCGGTGACGATGATCTCGTTGCGCACGCCCAGCGTCTGGGCGATTGCCAGGCTGATCAGCCGGATGAAGGAAGTCGCATTCAGACCGAAGGCGATCTCTTGCGCGCGCTTTGCATTGACGAAAGCGGCAACCGCGGCGCGTGCGCGCGCGATCATCGCATCTACGGCGAGGCTTTGCGGGTAGCGGCCGCCGCGCTGCACGTTGTGATCGAGCAGCTGCAGGTTGACGGCGTCGAGCACGCCTTGCGGAATCTGCGCCCCGGCGGCATTGTCGAAGAACACGAATGAGCCGGCGCGCTTGAGCGCCGGAAACTGCTCACGCAGCGATTCTGCCGGGAAGGCGGTGCCGGTGGCTGTTGTATGCCCTGCAAGCCGTGCGTTCATGTTCGCGCTCCGCGCTCAATTTCGGGTAATTCGCCCAATGATAACGGACCGCGCACCTGCTCCCCCTCCCTGAAATTAGGCCGGCAGCCCTAGAAACACCTAGCGGAATTGCGCCCGATGCGACGCCAGGGCTGCGATGAGCGACTCGACATCGTCCTGCGAGTTATAGAAGTGAAACGAGGCACGCAGGTTGTCGTCGCGGAACGAGGTAACAATATCCTGTTCCATCAGCTTGCCGAACAGTTGTGCGACCTGCCGCGCCCGCACGCAGATCATCGGTCCGTGCCGCGACTCCGCGCGCGGCGTAATGCTCGGCCAGCCGATCTCTTCCAGTCGCTCCATGCACCGGCGGGTGAGCTCGCGGACGCGAGCCTCGATGGCCTCGGTGCCCACCTCGAGAATAATTTTCAAGCCGGCTTCCACGGCGTAACAGTTGATCACCGCCGGCGTGCCGGCCTCGAAGCGCCGCGCAGTGGTGGATGGCCGGTTTGCCGTGATATCCATCGCCGTAATGTCCTGCTGGGCGAACCAACCGGAGTTGGTCGGCAGCAGCTGCGGAATAATCTCGCCTCGTACGTACAGGAAGCCGAGCCCCGCGGTACCGAGCAGATACTTGAGCATGCCGCCCACGGCGAAGTCTACGTCCAGTTGCTTCACATCGACGGTGAGCGCGCCGACCGCCTGATAGCAATCCAGAAGGATGCAAGCGCCCCTGGAGTGCGCCAGGCGTGCGATGCCGGGGATATCGAGCCGGGCCCCGTTTCGAAAGCACACCTGCGTCACCGCGACCAGCAGGGTCTCTTCATCGATGAGCTTCTCGAAGTTCTCCAGTGGGATGTATCCGTCGGGCGCTCGCGGCACGTGCACCACGCGTGCACCGCGTGGTTCCTGCGCGTGCCAGATCTGCGCGTTGGTCGGAAATTCGAAATCGCTCAGCACGACCTTGTTGCGCGGCCCGGAGAAATCGCAGGCACTCGCCAGCGCGTTGATGCCCGCAGATGCCGAGGCCGTCACGGCAATCTCGTCGGGCTTCGCCCGCAGTACCTCGGCCATCGCACTCCGAACAGCCTCGTTCTTGGTGACCCAGACGTCCCAGTTCGCCCCGACCAGCAGGCGATCCTCCATGTAGGCGTTGATGGCGTCTTTGACGCTGTCCGCCAGCGCGCAGTATGACGCGCTGTTCAGGTAGGTCTTGCGTTCAAGCACCGGAAACCTGCGCCGTAGCGCTTTGAAGTCCGTACTCATATCCTTCCTGTACAGGTGTTGTCGCCGTCAGCGGGAGTTGAGATGGATGCGGTACGCCCCTCGTTCGCCGCGCTGCTGCGCGCACGCGAGCGCCTGCGCGCGCTTAGCCTGTGCGCACCGCTCGTGCCCCTTAACGGCAGCGCCGCCGACTCAGGCGTGAATCTCAAGCTCGAGAATCTGCAGCCGGTCGGCTCATTCAAGGTGCGCCCGGTCGGTAACGCGGTGCTCGCCCGAACACCGGCGACTCTCGCAGCGGGACTCTTTACCTGCAGCTCGGGCAACAGCGGCGTGGCGCTCGCCTGGATGGCCCGGCGCCTGGGACTGGCTGCCACGGTGGTGGTACCCGCCGAAAACACCCCGGCGGCGAAGCTTGAACTTCTGCAGGCTCTGGGGGCGAGGGTTGTGAAAGAGGCCTTCCCGATCTGGTGGCGCTCGGTCGAGAGCATGAGCCACCCGGCCGTTGCGGGCGTGTATGTCGACGCCGTGCGCGACCCGGAGGCGCTGGCCGGTAACGGCACTGCCGGACTTGAGATCCTCGAGCAGATGCCGGACGTGGAGGCGATCTTCGTACCCTTAGGCGGTGGCTCGCTCGCTTGCGGGATCGCCAGCGCCGTGCGCGAACTGAAGCCCGCGGTCAAAGTCATCGCCTGCGAACTCGAAAGCGCGCAACCGTTCTCGGCCGCGCGGCGCGCCGGCAAAGTGGTGTCGACCCCGAGCCAGCCGGGCTTCGTGAGCGGCGTGGGGTTCGACTCGATGCTGCCGCAAATGTGGCCGCTGGCGAGTACGCTCATCGATGGCGCCCTCACCGTGTCACTCGCGCAGGTGGCCGCCGCAATCAAGCTGCTGGCCGAGCGCAACAAGGTGATCGCCGAGGGCGCCGGCGCGATCCCGGTTGCGGCCGCAATCGCCGGGCGCCATCCGTACCAGCGGGTGTGCGCCGTGGTCTCGGGGGGCAATCTGGGCAATGACATCTTGAGCACCATCCTCGCAGGCGGCATTCCCGGCTAGGAAGCCAGCGCGCGCGTGAGCCGGCGGGCGTGGCTGGCCTTCCAGATGAAATACGCCGCCGAGATCAGAATGAGCCACGGCACCCCGTAGAGCCACGACACGTACAGATGCGGATCCAGACCCATGGTGATCTGGATGGCCGCGAGCATCAGCAGTGCGGCGTACTGCAGCCAGGGAAACAGTGGCATGCGAACCGGCAGCTCGCTGGCGCGGTGATGGCGCCTGAAGCTTAAGTGACTGGCGAGGATGAACATCCACACCAGGATGGCGGCGAACAGGGAGACGCCGAGCAGATATGCATAGGCGTTGGGCGTGAAGATCGAAACGCCGGCCGCTAGCAGAATGCACGCGCCCGAGATCAGAATGGCCGCCAGCGGACTGCCGTGGCGGCTTAAGGTACCCAATGCGCGCGGGGCATAGGCGCCGCGCGACAGCGAAAACAGCATCCGCGAGCACAGATACACGTTGGTGTTCATGCTGGACAAGGCAGCACTGATCACCACGAAATTCATGATGCCGGCCGCATGCGCGATGCCTGAGTGCCTGAATACCCCGACAAAGGGGCTCTGAGCGACCACCGCCACGCCGGTCGCCGTCCAGGGGACGGTCGTGACAATGATGGTCAGCGACAGCAGGTAGAACAGGAACAGCCGGTACACCATGGTACGCAACGCAGCCGGGATGGCCACACGCGGATTGCGCGCCTCACCGGAGGTCACCGCAATGACCTCGATACCGTTGAACGAGAAGATGCCGACGATCACGGCCATCCACAGGCCGTGCAGGCCGTTGGGCAGGAATCCGCCCGGCAGCCCGGTCAGGTTGTGAAAGCCGACCGCAGGCATCCACAGGCCGAAAATACTGGCCGCTCCCAGGATGATGAACAGCACGATGGCGATCACCTTGATCAGGGCGAACCACGACTCGATCGTGCCGAAGTTATTCACCGGGCGTGAGTTGAAGTAGAGAAGAATCGCGCAGAAGCCGAGCGCCCACATCCATACCGGTACGTCCGGAAACCAGAAGGTCATGTAAAGACCGGCCGCAACCGCCTCCCCGCCAATGGCGATCACCTGTGCGATCCAGTAGGTGTAGCGCACCACAAACCCGGCCCACGGGTTGAGATAGGTTTCCGCGTAGGTGCCGAAGGAACCGGCCGTCGGATGCACGACCGCCATCTCCGACAGGCTGAACACCATGACCAGGGCGACGAACCCCGCCAGCGCGTAACTCACGATGACCGCAGGTCCGGCGTAGCCGATGGCCAGCCCGCTGCCCATGAAAAGGCCGGTGCCGATCGCCCCTCCCAGGCCGATCATCACCATCTGCCCCTTGCTCAGGCCGCGATGCAGGCCCTGCTCACGTTCGCTGATCGAGACCGTTTCCATGCTCACGCTTCAGCCCGGCGCACAGCGCGTCGGGTGATGATAGGCAGCTGACAGCCGCAGCGGCCACGATTTCTGCGCTCGCGGCCGCTGCGGGGGCTGGCCGGACAAGGGGTTCAGAACTTGCGGGTAACGGTAAGTCCGATCGTGCGCGGCTGCACGGTGAGCAGCGCATCCGGATCCTGCGTGGAGTTGATGGCGGAAAGCTGTGCGCGTTCGTTGGTGAGATTGCGCACGAATACCGACCCGCTCCAGGGCCCATTGATCACGCCCAGCCACATCTTTACGAGCGTATAGGAGCTCAGCGGAAGGTTGAAGGAATTGGAGGCGAAGTAGGAATTTTCTGCGCCCCGATAGGTCACGTCGGTGCCGAACGTTCCCTGCCAGTTGTCCGCGATCGGGCGCAGGTACCTGAGGCCGAAACTCAGCTGGACCGGCGGCACGTTCGGGATGCGGTTACCGGTCAGGCCAAGAGTCGGATTCAACGCATACTGGGCCGCACTTGCGCCCTGCGTCAGGTAGGCGTCCTGGTACGAGCCGGCCAGACTCACGGTCAGGTACTGGATCGGGTGCAAGTTGAGTTCCAACTCCGCCCCCTTGACCTCCGCGGTGCCCGCATTGCCCTGATAGACGAAGGCGGCGTCCGCAGTGGTCTCCTGTATCTGCATGTTGTTCCAGTGGATCAGATAGACGTCCGCCTGATAGTCGGCCATGCCGTCGAACAGCCGCCCCTTGAATCCCACCTCATAGTTGGTCAGTGAGTCGGGCGCGTAGGATCCCGGAATCGGCTCGAAGGGTTCGCTGACCGCGTTCAGGCCACCGCTGCGAAAGCCGGTGGACACAGTGGCATAGGCGAGCAGGGACTCGTTGAACTTGTAGCTGAGATTACCCTTCCAGGTCACCTTGTCGTAGGTCACCTGGGGGTCATAGACCGGCACCAGATTCGGCGTTCCGGGGAAGCCACCGAAGGGATGCGTCTGGACCTGCACGCCGTTCAGCGTGTCGGTGTAATAGCGCACGCCGGCGACCGCCTGCAGCTTATCCGTAATCTTCCAGGTCGCCTCGCCGAAGCCGGCATACTGCGTATCGTCGCGGTGGTCTGTGCGACCGAAGAAGGTATTGCCGACACCGGGGAAGTTCAGGGCATCGGCCGAGTTCGAGCTGCTGAACGGCCCGGTGATCAGCCCATTTGCGTTGGTCGTAACGACCTGCACGGCGAGGTCCTGGACATCGTGCTGGCGGAACGCGCCCACCACGAAGTTGACCGGGGAATTGAGGTCGCTGGCAAAGCGAATTTCGCTCGAGTTGACCCTGCGGTTGCGTGGCTCAAGAGTCTCGGCCGGTACCGGCACGTCGAACGAGACGAGAATCGGCGTCGAGTCGAAGTTGAAATCCGTCTGGCGGTTGAACTGATTGGTCGTCGCGGTCACGGTGCCGACCGGCGTCTTGTAGGTGCCCGTCAGACCGAATACCTTGATGTTGTCGCTCCACGGGCTCTGCGTCACGTCCGTATTGCAAAGGTCGCAGCCCTGGATCGGCGGGATCACATTGCTGCCAAAGGGGACGCTATTGAAGGCTGTCGTGCCAGCCGGCGTATAGCGCGATGAACCATCCGAGGTTTCAGTCTGGCTCGTGTAGTTCAGGTCAACGGTGAGATTCTCGTTCGGCTGGTAGCGCAGGATCGCACGTCCACCGCCCACGTCATCGTCATTGACGCCCTTGACGAAACCGAGCGGCTCGACCGGCTCGGGCACGCCCTTTGAGTCGTTCTCGGTAACGCCGACTCCGACGCGGATCTGATTGATGTAACCGCTGTCGTATATCCTCCATCCGACCAGGCGCAGCGCCAGTACGCCGTCCACGATCGGCAGGTTCAGAGCACCGTTGACGTTGTAGTTGCCGCTCGCGGAATCGGTGTCGGAGCCCTCTCCGGTGACGTAGCCGCCGAAGTCGTGCAAGTCGGGAGCCTTGGGTATGAAGCGCAGAGTACCGCTCATGGAGCTTGCGCCGTACAACGTCCCCTGCGGGCCGCGCAGCACCTCGACACGATCCATGTCGTAGAGGCGTATGTCGGGCTGGAACCCGCCACCGTCATCGCCGTTGGTGCCGCTGACTACGGCCTCACCGTAGTAAACCCCCACGGTGGAATCGCCGGTGGAGTTGATGCCACGGATCACGTATTTCTTATCGCCGGGGCCGAGGTCCTGGATGGACAGCCCGGGCACATCGCCGGCAATGCTCATGATGCCCGCGGCACTCTCCTGCTGCAGAGTGTCCCCGGAGATCGCCTGCAGCGAGGCCGGAACGTCCAGCACCCGTTCGGCGTTGAGCTTGTTGGAAGTCACGACGACCTCCTCAAGCGTATCGGCAGAAGTGGTGGCTGGTGCGTCCGCCGCCGCAGGCTGCGGCAGCAACGCCAATGCAACCAGGCCGCCCAATGCGACCATGATGAACCGTGAGCCATTATTTGTTGGCACGATTTGAGCCCCCCACACTGTCAGTCGTAATAGTTAATGCTGGGGTTGTCCCCAGGACAGATCACACCGACCACGTCGATACCTTCTGCCGATGTCGCCTCGAGGGAATGAATCTGTTTGCGGGGAAGGAAAATCACATCCCCGGCGGTGACATGCGCCTTCTTGTCCTCGGTCCACATATACCCCTCACCGGAGAGCACGATGATCGCCTCCTCGTAGAGGTGCCGGTGCGGGGCGGCCTTGGAGCGCGGTATGTGCCCGATGAACTGCGTGATGACGCGCGAGCCGATGCGCTTGTCGACCAGAATCTGAAAGTAGCGCTCACCCATCGCCGTGCGCTGCTGCGCATCGACCGGGACGACGCGCTGCGGGCAGCCGGCATCGAAATTGCCGGGCATCTCATCCGGCCATTCGAGTTCCCCGACCGGGCAGCACAGTACGAACACCTTGAGCGTCTGACCGGAGTCGGCGGCCAGCTGAAACGCCTCGGACGGGCGCACGTAGAGGCCATCGGTGGCCTTGACCTCGAAGCTGCGGCCCGCGATGGTCACGCGGCCGCAGCCGTGTCCGATGAAAAGAATCACTTCGCGCTCACCGAGGCTCATCACCGGGGAGGTCGCGGCGCTGATCTCCATGTAGAGCTGCGTCTGGTACTGCGCACCGAGCTCGGCTGACACCATGCAGCAATAGCGCAGCGCGCCGCGTGAACTCATGACGGCAAGCTCTGGCGCGAACACATAGCAACTGCCGTTGAGCAGGGTCCGCGCGCCGCTGCGCTCGGTCACGATCGGGATGTCGCGGTTTTTGGCGCTGTCCGGATCATCGAGCGGCGAGCCGCCCGGAAGGTTGGTATGCGCGCCGTCGCAGAACGGCTGATCGCGTGTATGTTTACAGCCACAGAAGAGCAGTTCCTCGTCCTGGGCGCCGGCCACGAACTTGACCGGATTGAACGCGGTGCCCTGATGCGAACCGTCACAAAAAGGCTGTTTGGCGGAGCGTCCGCAGGCGCACCAGAAATAGGTGCGGCCGGCCTTTACAGTCACCAGATGTGGTTTCGGATGCGCAACAACCGGAGCATTCATTGCAGCGGTACTTTCCCGAACAGGCCACGCCTTGTACATAGCCGCTTTAGGCTCGTCGGCCTAAATCGGCCAGCGCGGTGCAAGGCGCCCGCGGTGAGCACCGTAGCGGTGCAGGGGTATCTAGACGGCGAGCTGTTCGTCGGCTTCCTCGGAGGAAGCCTGCGCGAAGGCCTGGGCGGCCAGCCGTTCGATGGTCAGGTACGCCTCCTGGGTGATCTGCTGGGGGTCGGCGCACAGGTAAGGCCGCAGCACTTCGAGGATCTCCCCATAGCCATCGAGCATTGCGGCGACCGACACCTCGCGGTCGTGATAGTCGATGTAGTTCAGCCAGTTCTCGTTGACGATCCAGGTCACATCGATGATTGCCCGCAGCCGGCGCGGATCGGCCGGAAAGCGCATCAGTCCACGCGCCTGCAGGGTGAGCATGAACTTCTCCAGATCGAGCATTCGTCGCTCGCGGTTATCCGCGAAGCGCTTGCGCAGCCTCGCATCCTGGCGCAACAGATCGGCCATCTCCCGGTAGAAGAAGCGGTACTTGAGGATGAGCTGCAGCTGGCGCACGTACATCGCCGCCATGTGCTCGAGCGTCGGCGCAAGGTGGTCGCGGTACCATCCCGAATCCATCTCCGCGATCGCCCGCTGAAATACCGCGTAGATGATCTCGCGCTTGTTGCGGAAGTGATATTGCAGGTTGCCTTTGCTTATTCCGCACCGCTCGGCAATCCGATTGGCCGATACGGCGGCCGTACCGTGCTCATTGAACAGCTCCAGTGCCGCCAGCAGGATGCGCATCTGCGTGGCGCGAGTCGCCATAACCTACCCTCCCCAGCTGACAGGATCGCTCGTCGAGCCGCTCATGCGAGCGCCCGCTGCAGCGACTTCTCGCCCGGCGCTGACTCATCCAGGGCGGCAATTTCGCGCCTGAGGGCTGCCCCCTCCTCATCCGCGAGCGCAGCCTCGGTCAGACGAGCCAGAACTGTCGCGCCATCCTCGCGTGCTGCGAGCCTGGGCAGCTGTTGCAGCAACGAACAGAAGCTCGCCCATCCGCGCTCGTGGGTTTCACCGTACCCCTTGATGAGCCGCTGCGAGCGCGCAAGTTCCACCGCCAGCCAATAATTGTCCGCCGCCAGCGCTTCGATGCGCTTGAGCCACTCCTCGATGCGCGCGTTCTCGTCATGAAAGCGCAGCGTCGAGCGTCGCCAGCGCCGCAACCCGGCAACCGCGTACAGCAGCAGGAACCCGCTGATCGTGCTGGTGCGGATTTGCCGGCCGCCGGTGCCGCGCGCCACGACGCCCCGGATGCGGGGCGAGCGCAGCAGCCAGCGCCCGAGTGCCGCCGGCAGCGTTGCGGCGATCTCCTGCACGCGCGGCTTCATGAACTCGGTGATGCCGAACAGCTGCTGCGCGGGCGCGCGGATCTCCTCGCGCACGCGCGCGAATCTTGAGCCGCGGGTCTTCAGGTCCGCGACCCGGATCGTGTCCTCGAAGCTCATCCACAGCGCAAGACTGCGCGCCGTGCTCTCGAGCAGGGCGTGCGCCCTCGCATCGACCCCGCCCCCAAGCGCCGCGATCGACTCGAGACGGTCAAGATACAGGCGCGCGTAGGCGGGGTCCTGGTAGTCGAGGCTCCGCCGCGTGCCTTCCAGTGCCACCGCTTGCACCGGCGGCGGCAGCCGCCGTACCCGCTCCAGCAACGGCTGCATCGCGGGTGCCTGCGCGGTCACGGGAATCTCCTGCGCGAGCTTGTCGGTGCGCTCGCGCAAGCCGCTGTCGCCGCGCTGCGCGCGCTGGCAGGCATCCTCGAAGGCTGCCAGATTGGCGTCCACGGCAATGCCGCTGTGGCGGATCGCCTCCTCGAAGCTGCGCTTCTTGAACGGCAATACCGCGGCGCCGCACAGTGCCCCGAGCAGCACCGAGCTGATGACGCTGCGATTGCGCTCGGCGGTCTCCTCCATGTCGAACAGCACCACGCGTTTGGCACTGTCCCGCACGAGTTCCGCGAGGCCCTTCGCATCCGTGATGCCGCTGCCCATGGCGCTCTTTTCCGCGATGGCGTACGAGCGATGGGTGGAGGAGATCAGCGTGGTGCGCTCAGGGGTTACCAGCCCGCGCTGGATGGCACGGCCCGCCTCGGCCAGCTCCGAGGCGATGACGCAATCGACATCGCCGGGTACCGGCATCAGGGCCATGACCGGCTCGCGGCCGGCCCGCTCGGCCGCCGCACGCGGAAAGAACTCAAGGTAGTAGACGGTGGCGCCGGTGCGCTGAGCGACTCCAGGAACCGAGGTCGACTGCGCAATGTAGCCCTCGGCGCTGGCGATCGCGATCAGCCAGTCGGCGAGCACGCCACCACCCTGGCCGCCCAGGGCCGCGATCGTCAGCTTGATCGGTCGCTCGGCCATGCCGCCACCGTCGCTAGAGCGCGTAGCGCAATCGCCTGCGTTCGCGGCTGCGCTGCAAGGCGCCGATCACGGCGCTGCGTACCCTGTGCAACACGCGATCCCAGCGCGAGGGGTTATAGATGATCTCGGCGCGATAGAACGAGGGACACAGCACCGCAGCGTCCGCCACCTCACCGCATACCCCGCACCCGACGCAGCTATCGTCGACATGCGCAACCGGGTCGCTGCGCAGCGGGTCCGGATTGTCTTTGACGGTCAGCGACGGGCAGCCCGACAGGCGGATGCAGGAGTGATCACCCGTGCAGGTGTCGGCATCGACTCCGAATCGCTCCCGCACCACCCGCTCCCCATCCGCAATCGCCTTGCGCTGCTGGGGTCGTACGCGCCTTTGGCGATTGAGCTGGCACTCACCGTCCGCGATGATGACCTTCGGACCGCGCTCGCCAGTGCGCAGCGCCTCGCGCAGGACCTTGAGCGTGCCGCGCATGTCATAGGTGTGGGTGCGCCTGACCCATTTGACTCCGATCCCCTTGACCGCCTCGAGGATCGAGTTGTTGCCCTGGCGGTGTGCGTTGGTCGCGCGCGATGAGAGGATGTCCTGACCACCGGTCGCCGCCGAGTAGCCATTGTCGATGATCACCGTCAGGTCATCGTGCTTGTTGAAAACCGCGTTGCCGATGCCGCTGGTCAGACCGTTATGCCAGAAGCCGCCATCGCCCATAATCGCCACGGCGCGCTTGCCGCCGTCGGTGCCGAGCGCGGAGGCGCCCGCAGCGCCCAAGCCGTAGCCCATGATCGAGTTGCCCATGTTGAAGGGCGGCAAGGTCGCAAAGGAGTGGCAGCCGATGTCGGCGCTGATATGCAGCGGACCCACTTCCTTCTGCAGAATCTTCATTGCGGCAAAGAACGGCCGCTCCGGGCAGCCGGTGCAAAGGCCTGACGGGCGCGCTGGCACCAGCGCGGCAAGTTTCGCAGCCGCTTCCGCGGAGACCGTCGTCCTGCGCTGGGGCGGCGCGGCAGCGCTGGCGAGCAGCTGCGGCGCCCAGCGATCGATGAACGCGGCGATCCCGTTGCGCAGCACGTCCACCGTGTATTCCCCGAACATGGGCAGCATCTCCTTGCCCATGACGCGCGCGTTGACATCGGCGCGGCGCAGCATCTGATTGGCCGCCTGTTCGATGAATTCAGGCTGGCCCTCCTCGATGACCAGCACCGCGCGCTTGCCGGCGCAGAACTTCACCCATTCCTCGGGCAGCAGCGGATAGGTGACGTTCAGGACATACAAAGGTATTTTGCTGACTCCGAACACATCGGCGCAGCCGAGCAGCTCGAGTGCCCGCAGCGTGTTGTTGTAGAGACCGCCCTGCAGAACGATGCCGATGTCGGTCGCAGCGCCGGGCACGAACTCATTGAGACCCCGCTCGGCCACGAAGCGCAGCGCCGCCGGCAGCCGCGTCTCGATCTTCTCGCGCTCCTGCGCATAGGTTGAAGGCGGCAGGATGATTCTGCCGTAGTCGCGCGAGGGTGCAGCCAGGGCGTCCGCGGCGGAGAAGGCGGGGCGTCGGTTGTTCTTGGCGATGAAGCGGCCGAATACGTGACAGGCGCGAATCCTCAGCATCAGCATGACGGGCGAATGAGTGGCCTCCGAGAGCTCAAAGCCCTCTTCCACCGCACGCACGATCGCCGGCAGCTGCGGCCGAGGATCGAGCAGCCAGATCTGCGATTTCATGGCAAAAGCGTGGGTGCGCTCCTGCATGATGCTCGCACCCTCGCCGTAGTCCTCGCCGAGGATGATGAGCGCGCCGCCCTTCACCCCGGCTGAGGCAAGATTCGCCAGCGCGTCCGAGGCCACGTTGGTCCCGACCGTCGACTTCCAGGTCACCGCTCCGCGCAGCGGATAGTTGATCGAGGCCGCCAGCATCGCCGCCGCGGTCGCTTCCGAGGCGCTCGCCTCAAAGTGCACGCCCAGCTCCTTGAGAATGCCCTCGGCATCGGAGAGTACATCCATCAGGTGCGAGATCGGCGCCCCCTGGTAGCCGCCGACGTACGCCACACCTGATTGCAGAAGCGCCTTGGTGACGGCGAGGATCCCCTCACCCTGAAACTCCTCGCCCTCGCCGAGACGCAGCGTCTGGACTTCACTGGCAAAGGAGCGCTCGGCCATGCGTTCAGGCCGGCACGAGCGCCAGCACCCGCAGCGGGCTGCCGGAGCCGTTGACGATCTTGAGCGGCGGGGCGATGACGATCGCACCGGTCGCGGGGAGCTGGTTGAGATTGGTCAGGCTTGCCAGGCCGAAGCGATTCGAGCCGTGCATGATGGTGTGACACGGAAACATCGGATTGAAGGTGTGGGCCTGACCGGCATCCGTGCCTACCGTCTCCACGCCCACCCCGAGAATGTCGCGCTCCTTGGCGAGGAACGGCACGCACTGCGGGTCAAAGCCGGGCGTGTGTGAACCGTCCGGGCCGGCATTGAGGAACGCCTTGGCACCGCTGCGCTGCGACCAGTCGGTTCGGATCAGGACCCAGGAGTGCGCGGGGATACGACCGTGCTTCTTCTCCCAGGCCTCCACCACCGCGCGGGTCACCAGGAAGTCTGCATTCGCCTTGGCATCGGCTGCCACGTCGATGACGCAGGCAGGGCCGATGAAGCGATCGACCGGAATGTTGTGAGTCGCGTTGTTGGGGTAATCCTTACCCGTCACCCAGTGGATGGGAGCGTCGAAGTGGGTGCCGGTATGCTCGCCGCAGGCAATGTTGTTCCAGTACCAGGCCGGGCCGCGCTCGTCGTAGTGCGAGATCTCCTCCAGCGAGAAGGCCTTGGAGGGGGCGAACGGCGGCGGCAGCTGGATGGTCGGCGTCGAGGGCTCGAGCGGCACTGTCAGATCGACGACGCGGATACCGCCTGCGAGGATTGCTCCGACCAGCTGGGCGAGCGTCTGCGCGCCGGACGCCGCGCCAGTGTGGGGTGTCGTGCTCATGGGTTCACTTCATTGGTGGGCCGAGGAATAATTGACACCTGAAGTAGTTTGCAAGATACCATACGACGCATGCTGGCGATACGGTTGCCCGGAGGGCCCGGATGAGGCGAATCGTCTGCCTGGGTGGCGGTCCGGCGGGGCTATACACTGCAATCCTGCTGCGCAAGGCACTGCCCTCGGTACGCGTCGAAGTATACGAGCGCAACCGAGCGGACGACACCTTCGGCTGGGGGGTGGTCTTCTCCGATGAGACGATGGGTAACTTCGCCGCCGCAGACCCCGAGTCGCACGCCGCCATCCTCGCGCACTTCCACCACTGGGACGACATCGCCGTGCACTTCCGCGGCCGCCGCATGCTCAGCGGCGGCCACGGATTCGCAGGCATAGGCCGCAAGCGCCTGCTCAATCTGCTCCAGGAGCGAGCCGGCGAACTCGGCGTGCAGCAGTCATTCGAGCATCCGGTCAGCGATCCGGACTCGCTCGGGGATGCAGACCTGATCGTCGCGGCCGACGGGGTGAACAGCCTCACCCGCAGCCGCGCAAGTGCACTCTTCGAGCCGGACATCGAGGTGGGCAAGTGCCGCTTCATCTGGCTCGGCACCACCCAGCGATTCGATGCCTTCACTTTCGCCTTCGCAGAGACCGCGCACGGCTGGTTCCAGATCCATGCCTATCAGTTCAGCCCCGAGCTGTCGACCGTGATCGTCGAGACGCGCGAGGAGAGCTGGCGCGCCCATGGCCTGGATAAGGCAGACACCGCGCAGTCGATCGCCTTTTGCGAGGGGCTGTTCGGGCGCTACCTGGACGGTCACCGGCTGCAAAGCAACGCCAATCACCTGCGCGGCTCGGCGTGGCTCAACTTCCATCGCGTGCTGTGCCGAAAGTGGCATCACGGCAGCACGGTGCTGATCGGCGATGCCGCCCATACTGCCCACTTCTCGATCGGCTCGGGCACCAAGCTTGCGATGGAGGATGCCATCTCGCTCGTGCGTCAGCTGCGCGCGACGGACGATCGCGATGCGGCGCTTGGCGCCTACTACAAGGAACGCCACGTCGAGGTCTTGAGGCTGCAGAGTGCCGCGCGCAATCGGATGGAGTGGTTCGAGAACGTCGCGCGCTACGTGCACCTGCCGCCCGAACAATTCGCCTACAGTCTGCTGACCGGCAGCCAAAGGATCGGTCATGCGAACCTCAAGCTGCGCGATCCTTCCTTCGTGGCCGGCTACGAGCACTGGCTCGCTGCCCGGGAAGCCTCGCGCCCGCGTCCTCCGATGTTTCTGCCGTTCAGGCTGCGCAGCCTTGAGCTCGTGAACCGCATCGTGGTCTCGCCGATGGCGCAATACTGCGCGACTGATGGGCTGCCGGACGACTGGCACCTGGTTCACTACGGTCACCGGGCACTCGGCGGCGCAGCTCTGGTGTACACCGAGATGACCTGTGTCTCGGCCGAAGGGCGCATCACGCCCGGATGCACAGGGTTGTGGAATGAGGCGCAGCGCGATGCCTGGCGGCGGGTCGTTGACTTCGTGCACGCTCGTACGCTCGCCAAGTTCTGCCTGCAGCTCGGGCATTCGGGGCGCAAGGGCTCGACACAGCTCGGTTGGGAAAAGATGGACCATCCGCTCGCGCAGGGAAACTGGACGATCTTGGCGCCCTCGCCGCTCCCTTATTACGAGGGACTCAGTCAGTGCCCGCGCGAGATGACCCGCGCCGACATGGACAAGGTACGCGATGACTTCGTGCGCTCGGCGCGCTTAGGAGTCGATGCGGGCTTCGACATGCTCGAGCTGCACATGGCGCACGGCTACCTGCTCGCCTCCTTCCTTTCCCCGCTGACCAATCAGCGCACCGACGCCTATGGGGGCAGCCTCGAGAACCGCCTGCGCTTCCCGCTCGAGGTGCTCAAGCTCGTTCGCAGCGAGTGGCCGCCCGAGATGCCGCTGTCGGTACGAATTTCGGCAACCGACTGGGCGGACGGCGGTTTGAGCGAAGCGGACCTGCTCTCGATCGTGCGCGCGTTCAAGCAGGCCGGGGTCGATCTCATCGATGTCTCGAGCGGCCAGACCGTACCGACCCAGCACCCCCGCTACGGGCGCATGTGGCAGACCCCCTTCGCCGACAAGATCCGCAACGAGATCGGTATTGCCACCATGGCGGTGGGCAACATATATGAGTACGACCACGTGAACTCGATCATCGGCGCCGGTCGCGCGGACCTTTGCGCCATCGCACGACCGCACCTCGCCAATCCCGCCTGGACGCTCGAGGCAGCCGCGCTGCAGGGATTCACCGAGCAGTGGTGGCCGGATCAGTACCTCTCCGGCAAAAGTCAGCTCGAGCGCAATGTGCAACGCGCCGCCAGCGCAGCACCGCCATGAACTCACGCAGCCGAACCGAGCTTGCCGGAAAACATGCCCTGGTCACCGGGGCGAGCCGCGGCATCGGCGCGGTCATCTCCGCCGCGCTCATCGCGCAGGGGATGCGGGTGTCCTTGCTGGGACGCGACGCACAGGCGCTCGGCGCGGTTTCCGAAGGTCTCGGCGGCCCAAGCCACGCCCTGCCGCTGAGCGGCGAGGTCGGCAACGCGGCCTCGGTGCAGACGGCCTTTGCCCAAGCCCGCGCCGCCTTCGGTCCCATCGAGGTGCTCATCAATAATGCCGGCCAGGCGGGCAGCGCGAAGTTCACCGATACCGACGAGGTGCTGTGGAACCGCCTGATCGCCGTCAACCTCACCGGCACCTACCTTTGCACGCGGCAGGCGGTTCCCGACATGCTGCAGTGCGGCTTCGGCCGCATCGTGAATGTCGCGAGCATCGCCGGATTGCGTGGCGCGGCCTACATCTCCGCCTACGTGGCCTCCAAGCACGCCGTCATCGGTTTGACGCGCTCGCTCGCGCTGGAATATGCCACCCGCAACATCACGGTGAATGCGGTGTGCCCGGGTTACGTCGACACCGACATCGTCAAGAATGCGATCACCAACATCAGGAATAAGACCGGGCGCAACGAGAGCGAGGCGCTCGCCGCACTGCTTGCCACCAATCCGCAACGACGGCTGATCGAGCCCGAAGAGGTGGCCAACAGTGTGCTGTGGCTGTGCCGGCCCGGCTCCGAGAGCGTGACCGGGCAGAGCATCGTGCTGGCGGGCGGCGAAGTGACCTGAAGGGGAATACGGGTATGGCCAAGGGCAAGACCAGCTTGAAACTCGTCGAGTCGCACGTCGACACCGAGACGCGCATTCACGACGACCATCACCTGTCGGTGCGCGCATGGCTGCGCATGCTGGCGTGCACCAACCGCATCGAAAGCTTCGTGCGCCAGAAGCTTCAGGCAAATTTCCAGACCACGCTGCCGAGGTTCGACCTGATGGCGCAGCTGGAGCGCTCGCCGCAGGGCATGAAGATGAGTGAGCTCTCGCAGCGCATGATGGTGACCGGCGGCAATGTCACCGGCATCACCGACGGGCTCGAGAAAGAGGGCCTCGTGGTGCGCGAGGTCGACCAGGCTGATCGGCGTGTATTTCGCGTTCGCCTGACGAGCGAGGGACAGCGGCAATTCCGCCGCATGGCCTCGGAACACGAGCAGTGGGTGATCGGGCTGTTCGACGGCATGAGCATGAAGCACAAGAACCAGCTGGTGCAGCTTCTGGGCGAACTCAAGAGTCACGTCAACCAGTCGTGCGCTAACTAAGAGCAGCCCATGAAAGACTTCGCCCCCGCTCCCAAACACTTCCTGTGGCGCCAGGACGGCCGGGTCGGGGTGGTCACGCTCAACCGGCCCGAGCGCAAGAATCCGCTCACCTTCGAATCCTACGCAGAGCTGCGCGATCACTTCCGCTCGCTCACCGGCGCGGGCGAGGTGCGCGCCGTCGTGCTCAACGGTGCGGGCGGCAACTTCTGCTCCGGCGGGGACGTGCACGAGATCATAGGCCCGCTCACCAAGATGAATCCCCCGGACCTGCTCAAGTTCACGCGCATGACCGGGGATCTCGTCAAGGCGATGCGCCATTGCCCGCAACCCATTATCGCCGCGGTCGACGGGGTGTGCGCCGGCGCCGGGGCGATACTTGCGATGGCTTCCGACTTCCGTCTGGCCACACCGCAGGCAAAGACCGCATTCCTGTTCACGCGCGTCGGACTGGCCGGCTGCGACATGGGAGCCTGCGCGCTGCTGCCGCGCATCATTGGCCAGGGGCGCGCCGCGGAGCTGCTCTACACCGGACGCACGATGTCGGCCGATGAGGGCGCGGCCTGGGGATTCTTCAACCGCGTGCTGCCCGGCGAGGAACTCATGGCCGAGGCGCTGCGACTCGCCGCCGAGATCGCCGCCGGTCCCACCCGCGCACACGCCATGACCAAGAAAATGCTGCACGAGGAGTGGCACCTGCCCCTCGACGCTGCCATCGACGCGGAGGCGCAGGCGCAGGCGCTGTGCATGCAGACCGAGGACTTTCAGCGCGCCTACCGGGCCTTTGTGGCCAAACAAAAGCCGCACTTCCAGGGAAGCTGACCCATGCGGACGCGCAATTTCCTCGAATGGCCGTTCTTCACTGCCGCGCATCGTGAGCTCGCCGAGCAGGTGGACTGCTGGGCCACGCAACGCTTCCGGCAAGCGAGCGCATCCGATCCCGGTCATGCCGGCGATCGTGCGGCGCTCGATGCGCGCTGTCGCGAGCTCGTGCGCGAGCTGGGACGAGCCGGCTGGACGCGCTACTCGGCTCCTTACGGATCGGCCAACACGGTGGCCGAGTTCGATGTGCGCGCGCTGGCCCTCATCCGCGAGACCTTAAGCTGGCATGACGGCCTTGCGGATTTTTCGTTCGCCATGCAAGGACTCGGCAGCGGCCCGATCTCACTGGCGGGCACTCCGGAGCTCAAACAGCGTTACCTGCCGCGCGTGGCCTGCGGCGAGAGCATCGCCGCCTTCGCCCTCTCGGAGCGAGAAGCCGGCTCAGACGTTGCCGCGCTCAAGTGCCGCGCGCAGCGCCAAGGCCACCAGTACCTGCTCGAGGGTGAGAAGAGCTGGATTTCCAATGGCGGCATTGCCGACTTCTACTGCGTGTTTGCGCGCACCAGCCCGGCCGAAACCCGTCCCGACGGCTCCACGCTTGCGCGCGGCATCAGCGCGTTCGTCGTGGAGGCGGACACGCCCGGTCTTACGATCTCCCAGAGGATCGACGTGATAGCGCCCCATCCGCTGGCCACGCTTTGCTTCAGCGGTTGCCGCGTTCCCGTTGAGAGCCGCCTCGGCGCGGAAGGCGCCGGATTCAAGCTCGCCATGCGCACCCTCGATATCTTCCGCACCTCGGTCGCAGGTGCCGCGCTCGGCTTCGGGCAACGCGCACTGGATGAGGCAGTGGGGCACGCGCTGGCGCGGCCGATGTTTGGCAAATCACTCGCCGATCTGCAACTGACACAGGCGGCACTCGCGGAAATGGCGACCGAGATCGATGCTGCGAGGTTGCAGACCTACCGGGCCGCCTGGCTCAAGGATCGCGGCGGGGAGGTGCCGAGGCGGGAGATCGCCATGGCCAAGATGAGCGCGACCGAATCCGCTCAGCGGGTCATCGATCGCGCACTGCAGATGTTCGGCGGCCGCGGCGTGGTCGTCGGCGAGATCGTCGAGCATCTGTACCGCGACATCCGGGCCCTGCGCATCTACGAGGGCGCCACGGAAGTTCAGAAACTGATCATCGCACGCGAGCTGCTGGACGCCGCGCGCCGGAAAGAACCATGACAGCGCAAATCCTCAAGCCTCCCGAGTGGCCGCGGCCGAAGGGCTACAGCAACGGCATCAGCGTCTGCGGGCAGCAGATCTTCGTCGCCGGGCAGATCGGCTGGGATGCGAACGGCCGCTTCGGCAGCGCACGGCTGGCCGACCAGGTGAGACAGGCGCTGGCTAACATCCGCGCAGTGCTCGCGCAGGCCAAGGCCGGCCCCGAACACATCGTGCGGCTGACCTGGTATGTGACCAGCCGCGACGAATACCTCGCCGACCTTGACGGGATCGGCGCGGCCTACCGTGAGGTCATGGGCAAGAACTTTCCGGTCATGAGCGTGGTACAGGTGGTTGCCCTGATGGAAGCGGAGGCGAAGGTCGAGATAGAGGCCACGGCCGTGCTGCCCGGATCCCCTTAGCGTACCCGCAGCATGTGGAGACCCCCCGAACGAGTGCGCCATGACCCCGTTGCGGGCCATTGGCCGAGTGCCGCGGAGGCGGCCGCTTCGCGGCTTTTTTCCCCGGTCAGGGTCGGAGCACTCACGCTTGCGCAGCGCACCTGGGTACCGGCGATGGTTCCCTGGCGCGCCGGCGAGGACGGCATCGTCACCCCGCAGGTTCTGGAATGGTATGAGTGCTTCGCGCGCGGGCGCCCCGGTGCGCTGGTAGTGGAGGCCACCGGCATCCGCGACGTGCCGAGCGGACCGCTGCTGCGTGCCGGGCACGATCGGTTTGCACCGGGTCTGCGCGAGCTCGTCGAGGTGGTGCGCCAGGCAAGCGGCGGGGCGACACGCCTGTTCATCCAGCTGATCGACTTTCTGTCGATCCGGCGCAGGCCCGAGCGCTCGCGCTATTTCGCAGAGTTTCTCAGAATCATGCCGCGGCATCGCGCCGCCTTCGGCGATGAGTCTGCGACGGATGCCGAGGTGCGCGCGTGGCTCTTGTCACTGGCGCCCGAGGAGGCGGCTCGGGTGCTCGATGAGCGCGAGCGGGAGTCGGTTGAGTTCGGCGCGCGCGAGCGCGTGACCGACACGCACCTCGAGCACATCAGGGATCTGCCGGCGCGCCTGCCGACGCTGTTCGCCGCGGCGGCACGCCGCGCGCGTGAGGTCGGATTCGACGGCGTGGAGCTGCACTTCGCCCACGCCTACACGATGGCCTCGTTCCTGTCCCGCTCGAACACGCGCACCGACGGTTACGGAGGCGCGCTCACCGAGCGGGTGCGACTGCCGCTTGAGGTGTACGCGCGCGTTCGCCGTGAAGTGGGTAAGGATTTCGTGCTCGGCTGCCGCTTGCTGGCCGATGAGTGCATCGCGGGCGGCTCAAGCGATGTGGATGCGAGCTACTTCGCCACGCAGTTCGCCCGTGCCGGCATGGATTTTCTGTCGCTCTCGCGCGGCGGCAAGTTCGACGATGCCAAGCAACCCAAGGTCGGTGAGGCGGCTTATCCCTACACCGGGCGCAGCGGCTACGAGTGCATGCCGTCCTACTTCTCCGACGCCCGCGGCCCCTTCGGGCGCAACCTCGAGGCCACCGCTCGTATCCGCGCCGCGCTCCACGCTCAGGGACTCACAGCGCCGGTCGTGGCGGCTGGCGGAATCCACAACTTCGAGCAGGCCGAGGCGATCCTGGCCAGCGGGCAGGCCGATATCGTCGCTCTGGCGCGCCAGGCGCTGGCCGATCCGGACTGGTTTCGCAAGGTGGCGAGCGGACACGGGTCGCAGGTGCGCCTGTGCCTGTATACCAATTACTGCGAGGCGCTCGACCAGCGCCACCGGCAGGTCACCTGCGAACTTTGGGACAGACAGTCGCTCGAGGATGCCAACGTGCGCCGATCCGCCGACGGCAAGAGGCGACTGACCCCGCCGCGCTGGGCGCCGTAAGCGGACCCCCGCCGGTCAGTGGCCGGCCGCCAGCCCCCGGGACTTGAGGTCCTCGTACACGATCGCCAAAAGATAAGGCTGTTTGACGAGGTTGCCGCCCCAGAGCTTGTCCAGGTCATCGAGCGGGTGGGAGGCGATCAGGGCCTGCTCCGACATTCCCGCGCTGATCGAGCGCGCCACGCGCCGGCGCACCTCGCGCAGCATGGCCTGATAAGCGCGGATGTCCGCGCGGTTTGCCACCGGCCCGTGCCCCGGAATCACCTTGGTGGCAGGTCCGCACAGCCGGTACAGCGTGTCGTAGAAGGCAATCATCCCGTCGATCGACCCACCGTGCTCGAAATCGATGTCCGGGTAGAACCCGTGGAAGAAGGTGTCGCCGGTCTGCAGCACGTCCGCCTCCACGAAGCGCACGATCAGATCGCCATCCGTGTGAGCGGGGGGCGCGTGAATGATCTCAACCGTCTGACCGGCGAGGTGCAACTGCTGCGTACCCGAGTCGACCGTAAAGACCGGGATGCCGGCCGGATCGCGCGGGTACTGATCGCTGTTGCCGGTGTTTTCGCGCTGTGCCGCGACGATATGACCCCAGGTCTCCTGGCTGGCGATGACGAGGGCGCCGAGCTTTGCGAAGTTCGCATCTCCTCCGACGTGGTCCCAGTGCCAGTGTGTGTTCACGACATAACGCACCGGCTTCGCGGAGATACGCGCAACAGCGGCACGTACCTTGTCGTTGAGCTGCGGCCACTCCGCATCGATCAGCAGTACTCCCTCATCGCCAGCCAGCACGCCGATATTGCCCCCGAAGCTTTCGAGCATGTGCACCCCATGCCCGAGATCTCGGTCCTCAACCGCAGTGCGCTTCCAGTCCGGAAGATCCATCTTCAGTTCCGGCGCCGCCTGTGCCGCGCCGATCACGACGCCGAGCAGCAGCATCCATCCCGCGCCGGTGACCTTCACGCGTGCACCTTGTCGACCTGAGCCGCTCGCCAAGGAAACTCCTTGGACCACACTCTGGCCGTTCAGTGACTTATGGGACACCACACTAGGAACCGGGGGCGATCTCGGCCACCTCCTCCACGCTGCGTCCCGTGGCGCGCAGCCCGGCATTGACTCCGGCACGATCCGCGGCCGAGCGATTCTGGCTGCCCTTGAACTTGCCGACGACCCTCGACACTTTGATCTCAAGCCCCACGATCGCGCGCAGCATGGCATCGATGTAATCCGCCGGCGCATCGCTCACCTGCCAGCGATCCGCGCGCCCGGCCTCGTGCACCTCGGTCAGGGACCCGACAAAGTCGCGCAACCAGGCGGCATCCTCGATGAAGCGGATGCTGCCGTGCAGGTGGACGGTGGCGTAGTTCCAGGTCGGCACCACCTTGCCGTGCTCCTTCTTGCTGGGATACCAGCGCGGGGAGATGTAGCTGTCCGCGCCCATGAACACCGCCAGTACCTCGGCGTCGGGTTTGAGCTCACGCCACAGTGAGTTGGCCCGCGCGATATGCCCGCGCACGATACCGCGGCCATCGGCCGACAGGTGCGATCGCAGCGGGATGTGGTTGGCGGTGAGGCCCTCGGCCGTCATCGCGATGAGGGTCGCCAGGGAATGCCGCTCGATGAAGGCCTCAAGCACATCGATGCGCGTTTCGCGAAACTGTTCCGGTATGTACACACCCGATCTCCACGGAACTGACTGCACCGGAGAATGCGCTGCGGTGGTGGAGCGCGCAAGACACACCCGGCGCGGCGGAAGTTGCCCCGCCGCGCGCTTCACGACACGATAGCGCCCGTTGGAGGACCACCGGGCGAATCGAGAAACATGACGACCAAGTACGACGCGATCATCATCGGATCCGGCCACAACGGGCTGGTGTGTGGCGCGTACCTCGCACGATCGGGTCTGAAGACCCTCGTATTGGAACGCCGCGAGATTGCCGGCGGTGCGGCCGTCACCGAGACGTTCAGCCCGGGGTTTCGTGCCTCGAGATTCTCCTACGTGATGAGCATCCTGCATCCGCGCATCATCCGGGACCTGGAGTTGAGCTCGCTCGGCTTCGAGGTGCTGCCCGCCAACGATTTGTTTTGTCCGCTGGGCGAGGACAACTACATCGTCTACAGCGACGATATGAGGAAAACCCAGGAGCAGTTCGCACGCTTTTCCAGTCACGACGCCGAGATCTACCCGCAGTTCGCACGCTATCTGGAAGAGTCCGCGACCCTGGTGCGTCAGCTCTTGTTCGAGACGCCGGTGGATCCGGTACGCCGCAGCTGGAAGAGCTTCAAGGCGAGTGCCTCGCTGCTGTGGCGTCACCGCACGGTCGGCGATCGGGCCTACCGGATGGTGGACCTGCTGACCCAGAGTGCGTACGACTACCTGTCGGCCTGGTTCGAGCACGACACGATCAAGTCCGTACTGGCTTACTACGCCTCCATTGGTACCTTCGCCGGGCCCAAATCCCCCGGCACTGCCTACGTTCTCATGCATCACCTGATGGGCGAGCATCAGGGCGCCGGCGGCTGGGGATTCGTGCGCGGCGGCATGGGCGCCATTACCGCCGCCATCGCCCGCTCCGCGGCCCGCTTCGGCATGGAAGTCATGACCGAAGCGCCAGTGGCGGAGGTTTTGGTCAAGGACGGACGCGCGACCGGCGTGCGTACCGCCGACGGGCGCGAATTCCATGCCAGAGTCGTCGCCTGCAATGCGGCAGCCGGCACGCTGTTCCGCAAGCTCCTCGCACCCGAACACCTGCCGGCCGAGCTGCTGCGCGACATCGACACGTTCCGCACCTTTTCGACCGCCTTCAAGATGAATGTCGCCGCCCATGATCCGCCCCGCTACCGGGCCTTTGACGCGGCCCGCCTGCAGTTCAAGTACCCGACCTACGTTCATATCGCCCCCGGGATCGATTATCTGGAGCGCGCCTACGACGATGCCAAGTACGGCTGGTTTTCGTCCCGGCCCTTCCTCACCCCCGTGGTGCCGACGATCGTCGATGACTCCCTCGCCCCGGCCGGCAAGCACGTCATCAACATCTTCGGCGGGCATGCGCCTTACCGGCTTCGCGACGGCGCCTCCTGGAGCGAGCACAAGCCCAAGCTCATTCAGGCCGCGCTCAGCGTGATCGAGGAGATGGCGCCGGGATTCTCCGAGCAGATCATCGACATCGAAACGCTGGTGGCGCCGGAACTGGAGGCCATTGTCGGCTTGCCACAGGGGCACATCTTTCACGGTGAACTCACGGCCGATCAGCTGTTCTGGCAGCGCCCGGCGCCGCACTGGTCTGACTATCGCACCCCGCTACGCGGACTCTACCAATGCGGCTCGTCCACGCACCCCGGCGGCGGCGTTTCGGGGATTCCCGGCCACAACGCGGCGCGCGAAATCCTCAGGGATTGGCCGCGGCTATAGGCTTGAGCGTATTCTTCCGCGGTCACCGTCAGCGGCTCGACGTCGCAGGGAACTGAGGGATTGAGCGGACACTCCCAGCCCTTGGGCTCGCTTGAAACGGCGCTCAACCATGCCGCCCGGCTGCTGCGAACGCAGCCGGCACTGGCCGCCGAGCAGGCGGCCGAGATCCTGAAGGTCGCCCCCGCTCATCCCCCCGCCCTGCTGCTGCTGGCCCTGGCGCAGCGCGCCTGCGGCGATGCGACGGCCGCCCTCGAGGGTCTGCAGCAGCTGCTCAGCCGCCAACCCAACTGGGCTCAAGCGCACTACGAACTCGGCATGACGCTCGGAATGGTGGGACAGGGTGAGCCGGCGATTGCGGCGCTGCGTCGGGCGGTGGCCCTGAAGCCCGATATGCCGGATGCCTGGC
>DATBYD010000027.1:0-2494 GCA_036513855.1 Steroidobacteraceae bacterium
CGCCGCTCGAATCCGAACAGCGCGCCGTCCTTGTGGGTCAGGTGCAGCGACTCGCCGGGCCGCAGGCTGTCGAGGGCGGCGCGGATGCCCGGGAGGCTGCGCAGCGAGGCGAGATCAGCGAGATTGAGCTTCAGCCGGCGAAAGATCCGGTCCAGGGTGTCGTTGCGCGTGACGACCACGTCGATGGTCGACAGAGCAAACTTCGGGCTCTCCAGGGAAGGTGCGGCGGCCAGCTGCACAGCGGGGGCGGCGCCGGCGGCAGCCGCGGGGGCGCTGGCGCTCGCCGCCACCGACGTGTCGTCCGCGGCGGCGGCCGGGTTCGCGGCCTGCGTCGGGGAGGTGGCGGCGCCGTCGCTGGCACCTGCGGCCGGGTTGCTGAGTCCGCCGTGCCAGAGTGTCCAGCCAACCACTGCGCAGGCGGCCGACTGCAGCCAGAAGGCCGCCGAGGGCAGGCGCTCGCGCCACCGAGAAGAGGCGCGGTCCGGGCCGGAGTTCAGGTTGGGGTTGGGAGCCATCGACAATTCTTATGAGAATGAATTAAAAGGGCGAACCGTACCGGGCTCGCGTCCTTCGGTCAATGTATGTTAACTGCCGCGAGCGCCGTTGAGTTGTTAACTTACGCCGCACGCGCCGTGCGAGCCGCAACGCGCATCACGGGAATGAGGATGGATTTCGAGGACCAAATCGCAGAGCTCGAACGTGGTGCGCACGAAGTGCTCACCGCCACGGACCTGCAGCGCAAGCTCGCTCGCGGCGTGCCGCTGCGCATCAAGGCCGGCTTCGATCCGACCGCACCGGATCTGCACCTCGGGCACACGGTGCTGCTGAACAAAATGCGCCAGTTCCAACAACTCGGTCACGAGGTGACCTTCCTCATCGGCGACTTTACCGGCCTCATCGGCGATCCGACCGGCCGCAACGCCACCCGCCCGCCGCTCACCCCCGAAGAGATCCAGGCGAACGCCAATACGTACAAGTCGCAGGTCTTCAGGATTCTTGATGCCGAGCACACTCGCATCGACTTCAACTCGCGCTGGCTCGGCAAGCTCACCGCGGCGGAGATCGTCAGGCTCGCGGCCCACTACACCGTGGCGCGCATGCTCGAGCGCGATGATTTCTCCAAGCGCTACCGGGCAGGCCAACCGATCTCGATCCACGAGTTCCTCTACCCGCTCGCCCAGGGGTACGACTCGGTCGCGATGCGCGCGGACGTGGAGCTCGGCGGCACCGACCAGAAGTTCAACCTGCTGGTCGGACGCACGCTGCAGGAAGCCTACGGCCAGGAGCCGCAGGTCGTGCTCACGACGCCGCTGCTCGAGGGCACCGACGGGGTGAACAAGATGTCGAAGTCGCTCGGCAACTACATCGGCATCACCGAGGACCCGGACAGCATGTTCGGCAAGCTGATGTCGATCTCCGACGAGCTCATGTGGCGCTATTTCGAGCTGCTGTCCTTCCGTCCGCTCAGCGGGATCGCCGCGCTGCGGCGCGAAGCGCAGGGCGGTCGCAATCCGCGCGACATCAAGTTCGAGCTGGCGTGCGAGATCGTCGCGCGCTTCCACGACCCGGAGGCCGCCGAGCGTGCGCAGCGCAATTTCTCCGCGCGCGTGAGCCACAAGGCGGTGCCCGACGACCTGCCGCTGCGCGTCATCCGGGTGGAAGCGGCCGGGCTGCGCGTCGCGAACCTTCTGAAGGAGGCGGGACTCGCGGCGAGCACCTCGGAAGCGAACCGCAAGATCGAGGAGGGCGCGGTGCGCATCGACGGGAACAAGGTCACCGACCGTGCGCTCACGCTGAAATCCGGGGCCGAGCACGTGTTCCAGGTGGGCGCCAAGCGCTTCGCCCGCCTCAGGCTCGAGTCGAAGGGCTAGGCCGGGCACCCGTCGGGGGAGCGGTGATTCGGGAGCGCGGAGAGCCAAGCTTCAGCCTGAGAGTGGCCGGGGCCGGCGCCGCCACGGGGCTACGGGTCGTCCGCAGCTTGGGGCCTGGCCCTTGGTGCAGCCGATTTCATCCCTCATATAAGAGGGTTAGCGGGCCTTCCTCAAGAGCCTCGCAGATAGCCGGGCGCGTCGGTGGAAAGGCGCACTTTTGGCCCCTGTGACAATGCGTTGACAAGCCCTTAATCGGGGCTATACTGCGCGCCCCCTGCAGCCTAAGGCCGCGCAAGTGGCCTGGGTCGTTGGGTTGTGGGCGATGGGGTATAGCCGATGGCTGTACTGCCGGCCCTTTTCCCGCAGCCTCAGCGCTCGCGGGTGCTCTTTAAAAGTTTGGCAGGTAATTTGTGTGGGGACTCGCGTCGATGAGCCTTTGGCGAAATTGACCGAGTGACCAAAATGTCCAGCAGTAAGTTGGGGCCATTTTGGATCCACTCTTGTTTGATGATTGTCGAAATCTTCAAGTGAAGAGTTTGATCCTGGCTCAGATTGAACGCTGGCGGCGTGCCTAACACATGCAAGTCGAGCGGTAACAGGTGTAGCAATACATGCTGACGAGC
>DATBYD010000028.1:0-96048 GCA_036513855.1 Steroidobacteraceae bacterium
CAAGGCGCGACAGCGCCAGCACCAGCGGCCGGTCCTGCGGATAGGCAAAGATCAGCGCCAGCGCCGTAGAGGCGGCCTTCTTTTCACAGTTGGCGTGATCCTGGAGCAACTCCTGCCAGTGGCCGACCGCATCCTCGACCCACTGCTGCGGCGTTGCGGCGAGGAGGATCGTTTCAGGATGCGCGCCGGCCGCGCGGCTCACGCCTCTGCCCCACGGGAAAGCCACGCATCGAGTATTCCCTGCAGCGCATCGGCCGCCTCGCCGGCATCGCCGAAGCGCCCTTCGGGCAGCTTCGCCAGGAGGCGCGCCAACACCGGCTGCACGTCGGCCAGATGCGGCGGCAGCTGCGGTACGGGCTCCTTCCTGTGCTTGTAGACAATCGCCATCGGGTTCTCGGCGCGATAAGGTTTCTGGCCGGTCAGCATCTCGAACAGGATCACGCCCAGGCTGTAGAGGTCGCTGCGCGGATCGAGCGCCTCGGCGTGACCCTGCTCCGGGCTCATATAGTGCGGCGTGCCGAAGATCGTGCCGCTGCCGGTGATATCGAGGGCGAGCGCGGCATCCTTGGAGAGCCCGAAATCGATGAGCGCGATGCTGCCGTCCTCGCGCAGCATGACGTTGCCCGGTTTCAGATCGCGGTGCAGCACGCCGGCGGCGTGCACGCTGGCGAGCGCGCGGGCAATCGCGACCGCCAGGCGCAGCACCTCGCGCGGCGCCAGGTGCGAGGCGCGCATGCGCCGGCGCAGATCGCCGAGCGCGAAGTACTCCATCACCAGCCAGGCATGCTCATCGCTCACCCCCAGATCGTGCAGGCGCACGACCGCCGGGCTGGCGATGCGCTGGGCGATCTCGTACTCCTGCAGGAAACGCCGGAACGCGTCGACCGGCTGATCCTCGTCCTGACGGTCGCGCGCGACCTTCAGCGCCACCAGCGTCCCGGCGCGTTCGCTCTCGCCCACGTAGAGGTCGCTGGTGACCCCGGCGGCAAGACGGCGGATGCAGCGGTAGCCGCGGATGAAGGCGTCGCCGAAACGCTGCGTGTCGCGTCCCGCGCGGCTGCTGCGCCAGATGGCGCGGGCATGCGCCTGGCGCCGCTCGGCAGCCGCGAGCACGTGCGCGAAGGCCTCGTGCTCGAGGTCCTCGCGGCACACGGTGAAGGCGCCAAGCGCCGCGGCGTCGCGCGCGACGGCCGGGTCCGGTCCCTGGCACATCAGCACGATGGGGGCGAACCCGGCGCGCCCGGCAAGCTCACGCGCCCAGGTGAGGCCGCGGCCCCCGGGCCACTCATCGGCGAGCAGTACCGCATCGAAGCCCTGCGCGAGGAAGTCCCGCGCCAAGGCCCCCTGCGAGACCGGGCTGTGCACGACGAGCTCGGCGTGCGGGCGCCACGCCGCAACCCGCTGCCGGATGTGCGCGCAGTGACGCGCGTCTTCTTCTATCAGCAACAGACGCATCGGCGGAATTACAGCACGCGCGCGAGGCTGCCGCCATGACGACGCGCAAGAACGCGCCCATCCGGGGCTGACAGCTTAAGTCCGATCACGAGGTCCCCGACATTGGTGCCGGTCGGGCCGGTGTGCACCAGATCACCACTCGCGGCCAGGGCGCGGGCGGAGTCGGCCTGCTGCAGGCAGTGGTCGGCGTCGAGCTGCGCGAGCGCAAGCCGCGCGCAGGTGTCCGCATCGACCAGCGCGCCGGCATCGTCGGTCACGCCGTCGCTGCCATCGGTGCCGGCGGCAAGCAGCAGCAGGTCGGTGTGACCGGCAATCAATCGTGCGACGGCCAGCGCCAGGTGTTGATTGCGCCCGCCGCTGCCGGGGCGCGGCGGAAGCTGCACGGTGGATTCGCCGCCCCACACGCACAGCTGCGCGCTCGAGAGGCTCAGCTCGTGGGCGAAGCGCGCCGCCAGACGCACCGCATCGCCCGCGAAGCGGGCGGCGCAGGCGTGCACGGTGAGGCTCAGCTCCGCTGCCCGGGCGGCGACCGCCGCGACCGCCTGATCGACGCTTGCGACCACCTGACGCACGATGTGGTCGGCGCCTTGGCTGGAGGGTCCCATGAGGCCCGAGCCGATGACGCGCGGATCATCGTGCGGGACGTCCGAGACGAACAGGGCGCGCGCAGCACGTCCCTTGAGGCGCGCCGCCAGACGCCCGCCCTTGATGCGCGACAGCGCGGTGCGCCGCGCGTTCAACTCGCCGATGGCGATGCCGGAGGCGAAGGCCTCGCGGGTGAGCTCTTCCAGATCGCGCAGCGTGTGGCCCGGATTGAGTACCTCGACCAGGCTGGAGGAGCCTCCGGAGACGAGGAACAGCGGCTGCACGCTCGCCGGCAAAGCCTCCACCCACTCCAGCAGACGCGCGCCCGCCTCGAGTGAGCGCTCATCCGGCACCGGGTGGGCGCCGAACCACACCTCGGCCGCGCCGCGCGCGCGCAGCTCGGCGAGTCCGTGCTCGTCCTCGTCGCGCGTGATGACCAGGGTCCGTTCGATGGCCGCGCCGAGCGCCTCGTGGGCACCGCACGCCATGGCGATGGCCGCCTTGCCGATCGCGGCCACCCACACCGGAGCGGCCTCGCGCTGCGCCGTGAGCGCCTGGCGCACGCAGCGACGCCCGTCGACGCGCGTCAGGCCCGCCTGCAAGAGGGCGAGCAGCAGCTCGCGACGCGGATCGTAGGCGTCCGCCGCCTTACCTCCCGCGCACGACTTTTAGCTTGCTGCGCCGCTCACGGCGCGCAAGCTTCGCGGAGTCCGAGCGCTCCAGCTGCAGGCGCTCCAGATACTCCGCGGTGACATCACCGGTGACGTAGACGCCCGAGAAACACGAGGTATCGAAGGCCTCGATGCGTGAGTCCTCGTGTTTGCAGGCGGCAATGAGGTCATCCAGATCCTGGTAGATCAGCCAGTCCGCACCGATCAGCCGTGCCACCTCATCCACCGTGCGGCCGCTGGCGACCAGCTCGCTCACCGCCGGCATGTCGATGCCGTAGACGTTGGGGAAGCGCACCGGCGGGGCGGCGGAGGCGAAGTACACCTTGGCGGCACCGGCCTCACGCGCAAGCTCGATGATCTGCGCCGAGGTCGTGCCGCGCACGATCGAATCATCCACCAGGAGCACCCGCTTGCCGCGAAACTCAAGACCAATGGCATTGAGCTTGCGGCGCACCGACTTCTCGCGCTCCTCCTGGCCGGGCATGATGAAGGTGCGGCCGATGTAGCGGTTCTTGATGAAACCTTCGCGGTACTTCACGCCCAGGCGCTGCGCGAGCTGCAGCGCGCTGGTGCGGCTGGTGTCGGGGATGGGGATGACCACGTCGATGTCGTGCCGCGGGTGCTCGCGCAGGATCTTGTCGGCGAGCCGATCGCCCATGCGCATGCGCGCGCGATAGACCGAGATGTTGTCGATCTTCGAGTCGGGGCGCGCAAAATACACGTACTCAAAGATGCACGGCGTGTGCAGCGGGGTGACGACGCACTGCTGGGTGTGCAGGCCGCCCTGCTCGTCGATGAATACCGCCTCCCCTGGCGCCACGTCGCGCACGAAGCGGAACGACAGACTGTCGAGCGCCACGCTCTCGGAGGCCAGCATCCACTCCGAACCGCGCGGCGTGCGCCGCTCGCCGAGCACCAGCGGGCGAATGCCGTTCGGGTCACGAAAGCCGAGAATGCCGTGGCCGATCATCATGGCGACCACCGCGTAACCGCCGCGGCAGCGGCGGTAGAGTGCGCTCAGCGCGGCAAATACGTCGGCCGGGGTGATGCGCGCGGCCCCGACCCGCTGCAGCTCGGAAGCGAATACGTTCAGCAGCACCTCTGAATCGGAAGTGGTGTTGAGGTGGCGGCGGTCCTCGCGGATCAGGATCTCGGCGAGCTCCGAGGAATTGGTCAGGTTACCGTTATGGCCAAGGCAGATGCCGTAGGGGGCATTGACGTAGAACGGCTGCGCCTCCGAGGCGCCGTCGCAGCCGGCGGTCGGGTAGCGCACGTGGCCGATGCCGACATTGCCCTTCAGCTCGAGCATGTGGTGCTGCTGGAACACGTCGCGCACCAGGCCCGGGCCCTTGCGCACGCACAGTTCGCCGTCGCCCGAGGACGTGGCGATGCCGGCCGCGTCCTGGCCGCGGTGCTGCAGCACGGTCAGCGCGTCATACAGGCGCTGGTTGACCGCGCTGGTGCCGACCATGCCGACGATGCCGCACATAAGGTCCTAGCTCCTCACACCCGCACGCGCTCGTCCGGCGCCACGTGCACGCGCGCCTCGCCGACCAGCGTGCGCAGGCCATTGGCGACCGCTTCCCCGTAGGGGATGAGCAGTGAGTGGCGCCACCACTGCTCGCCCTGCAGCTGCAGCAGCTGGCCGAGAATGACGAACACGCCCAACAGCACGATGCCGCGCAGGACGCCGAAAAAGAAGCCGAGCAAGCGATCGATGCCGCTGAAGATCGAGAGTCGCACGTAGTGACCGAGCAGCGCGCCGACCAGCGAGCCGAGTACCAGCAGCAGCACCACGATGATGACGCGCGCCGCCCACGGCCGCACCTCTGATCCGGCCAAGAGTCCGCCCAGGTGCGGCGCGAGCAGATCGGCAAAGTGCCAGGCCAGGAACAGCGCAATGATCCAGGTGAGCAATGCCACGGCCTCGCGCAGAAAGCCGCGCGATATGCCGATCATCGCGGAAAGGACGATGGCGAGAATCACCACGTAGTCGGTCGGGTTCATCGCAGCTCATCCTGAACGCGGTCATCCCGCGCGGCGCGCATTGTACAAGAGCATCGCCGCAGTTGCCTGCGTAGCCCGTCACGCGCGCCAGTGGGGCTATTTCGGCACGATCGGGCCGGAGTGGCCCGCGGCTTGCAGCTTCTGCGCCAGTTGCGTGGCCGCGGCGCGGTCGTGCGCCGGCCCGACACGCACCCGGTACAGGTGTCGCCCGGAACTGCCCTGCGACACTGCGACCTGGAAACCCTGTGCACGCACCCGTTGCGCCAGTCGCTCCGCGTTGGCGCGGCTGGCGAAGCTGCCGAGCTGGATCACGAACGCGCCGCTCTCGAGCGCAGGCGTCGGCGGCGCGGTCGACTTCGCCGGCGCCGACGCAGGCGCTGGCCGCGCCGGTGCAGCGGCGGCGCTCTGGCTGGGAGTGTTGGAGGGTCGTGCCGGCGGATTCGCGGGTGCCTGCGTGATCGGCGTCGGGCTCGGGGAGGGAGTCGCGTCCGCTTGCGTGGCGGCCAGTGGCGCGGGCTGCTCCGGTCCACTCGCGCTCGGGGTCCCGCCGCGCGCTCGCGCATCGTCCGCCAGATTGATGGTGTAGGAGCGTAATGGCGGTTCCTCGGCGGATGACGCCGCGAGCGCGGCCCGCGGTGCGAGCCGGATCGGTCCAGTCAACAACTCGGGCACCAACAACACGATCAGGGCCACGAGAATGATCGCGCCCGTCAGCCGTTCTTTCACCTTGACCACCCGCCATGGGGGCGAAACCGAGAAAGCCAAGCGGGCCGGACGCCGCGCCGAACAGGTGGCCGTCGCACGTCGCGCCGCCTGCCGCCTAGTATATCCGAAGCCACTTCAGTGCCGGTCCGACGCTGAAGAAGGAGCCGCACACGACGATGCGATCGCCGTCCCGCGCAGCCAAGCGCGCACGCTCAAGTCCCGCCGGCACCGATGCGGCGAGCTCGAAGCTGGACGCCGGCAACGCCAGCCGTGCGGCGAGCTCAGCCGCACTCGTGCCGCGCGGACCCGGCAGCGTGCATAGGATCCAGTGGTCGATGACCGGCGCGAGCGCGGCCCCGATGGCCGCGGCGTCCTTGTCCGCGAGCACGCCGATCACCGCGAGGGTACGCCCGCGCACGGCGCCGGTGGCGGCCGGCAGCGGCCGCTCACGCAGCAGACTGGCCAGCACCCGCGCGGCCGGCTCGTTGTGCGCGATATCGAGGATCCACTCCACCGCGCCCGGCACGATCTGGAAGCGTCCGGGCAGCTGCACCCGCTCGAGCGCTGCGGCCGCGTGGGACCGATCGAGCGCGGCGAGCCGGCGCTGAAGTGCGCGCAGCGGGGCGCGTTCCGTCGCCCCGCCTCGCAGCGCCTCCACGGCGGCCAGGGCCGTGGCGGCGTTGCGATACTGGATCGAGCCTGCGAGGGCGGAAGGCGGCAGGTCCGGCAGCGTCACGTGCAGTCCGTAGTAGTCCCAGCTCCCCGACCTCACCTGCCAGCGAAAATCGCGTTCGGCCACGATCGCCTGCGCGCCTGAGCTCTTGAGGCTTGCGAACACACTCGCCGGCATGTCCGGCGTACCGAGCACCGCGGGCCTTGCGGCGCGGAAGATGCCGGCCTTCTCCGCGCCGATCAGATCGAGCGTATCGCCGAGCCAGTCGCGGTGATCAAAGCCGACCGAGGCAAGCACTGCGACATCCGCACTGACGAGGTTGGTGGCGTCCAGCCGTCCGCCAAGTCCGACCTCCAGCACCGCGACATCGACCGCGCGGCCCTCGAAGGTGAGCAATGCGGCCAGGGTGCTGTACTCGAAGAAGGTGAGCGTGACCGCGCCGCGCGCAGCCTCGATGCGCTCGAACGCGCCGATCAGCTCGGTGTCTGCGACTTCGCGGCCATCGATGCGGATGCGTTCGTTGTAGCGGATGAAGTGCGGGGAAGTGAATATTCCGGTGCAGGCGCCGAGCGAGCGCAGCAGCGCCTCGAGGTGCGCAACGGTTGAGCCCTTGCCGTTGGTGCCCGCGACGGTGATGACGGGAAACGCTAACTCGACGACACCTAAGGCGCGCGCCACGGTGCCGATGCGCGCAAGTCCCATGTCGATGCTCTTCGGATGCACCGACTCGTGCAGCGTGAGCCACTCGGCAAGCGTGCGCATCGGCAATGCGGGCGCGGCGCGCCTCAGGCGGCGGCGGGAAGCTTCAGCAGCACGCGCAGCAGGGCTGCGATGCGGTCGCGCATATCGCGACGATCGACGATCATGTCGATCGCCCCGTGATCGAGCAGAAACTCGCTGCGCTGGAACCCCTCCGGAAGCGTCTCGCGCACAGTCTGCTGGATGACACGCGGCCCGGCAAAGCCGATCAGCGCCCGCGGCTCGGCGAGGTTCAGATCCCCCAGCAGCGCAAGACTCGCCGACACGCCCCCGGTGGTCGGGTCGGTCAGCACCGAGATGAAGGGCAGATGCGCCTGCGCCAGGCGTGACAGCGCAGCGGCGGTCTTGGCCATCTGCAGCAGCGAATACAGGGCCTCCTGCATGCGTGCGCCGCCGCTCGCCGAGAAGGACACGAACGGGCGGCCCTCCTGGATGCAATAGTCCGTGCCGCGCTTGAAGCGCTCGCCGACCACCGAGCCCATCGAGCCGCCGAGAAACTGGAACTCGAACGCACACGCCACGATCGGCAGCGCGTGCAGCGTGCCCGCCAGCACCACCAGTGCGTCACTCTCGCCGGTGGCCTTCTGCGCCTGGGTCAGCCGGTCGCGGTAGCGCTTGCTGTCACGGAATTTGAGCGGATCCTCGGGCGAGATGCCGGCCCCGATCTCGGCGCCCGAATCCGGGTCGAGGAAGCGCTCGAGCCGCTCGCGCGCGGCCATGCGCATATGGTGGCTGCATTTGGGGCACACGTACAGATTGCGCTCGAGTTCGGCGCGGTACAGCACCGCATCGCAGGCCGGACACTTGATCCAAAGCCCTTCCGGGACCGAGCGCGTGCGCCGCTCGGTCTTGATGCGGGAGGGCATGATCTTCTCGAACCAAGACATCGCAGAATCATAGCCGATCAGGCTGCAAACACCTCGGGCGAGCGGGCGGCGGGCAGCGCGAAGGCGGCCGGGTAGCGCACCGATTGCAGGTACAGCCCCGCGGCAGGCGCCGTGGCGGCGTTGCGGGTGCGGTCGCGCCCGGCGAGCACTTCCTGCACCCGAGCGGCAGGGGCGTCCGCCTTGCCGATGGCGATGAGCAGGCCGGCGATATTGCGCACCATATGGTGCAGGAAGGCATTCGCCGTGACCTCGATCCAGACCCAGTCGCCGCGCCGCTCGACGCTGATGCGCTCCATGCGGCGGATGGGCGATTTCGCCTGGCACTCGGCGGCACGGAATGCGCTGAAGTCATGTTCGCCCACGAGCGCCTGCGCCGCCTCCCCCATGCCTTCGTGATCGAGCGGCTTGTGCACCCAGGCGGCCCGGGCCGCCAGCAGCGCCGGCCGGGACAGTCGATTGGCGATCAGGTAGCGGTAGGTGCGCGCCTCGGCGCAGTAGCGGGCGTGGAAGTGTGCCGGCACCGCCATCGCCCACGACACGCTCACGTCCTTGGGCAGCTCGGTGTTGGCGCCGAGCACCCAGCTGCGCGGGCTGCGCAGGGCCTGGGTGTCGAAGTGGGCCACCTGGCCGTGGGCGTGCACGCCTGCGTCCGTGCGACCGGCGCAGGTCAGGCTGACCGCCTCGGCGGCGATGATCGCCAGCGCCTTCTCGGTGACCTCCTGCAGGGTGCGCAGCGAGGACTGCTTCTGCCAGCCCGCGTAAGCCGCGCCGTCGTATTCAATGCCTAGGGCAACCCTGAGCACGCGGGCCTTACGGGCGCGCAGGCGAGTGACGCTCGCGCCTTTACCCGGGCAGCGACTCCATCAGGCGCTTGGCTTCCTGCTTCTGTGCGGCGGAGCCCTCGTTGAGGACCTCTTCGAGGATGTTACGGGCACCGTCCGGATCGCCCATATCCATATAGGCACGGGCGAGATCGAGCTTGGTGCCCACCTCGCTCATGGTGACCGGCTCAAGATCCGGCAAGGCCAGATCCTCTGAGGAGAGCTTCTGCGTTGCGGCGAAGGCGGTGTCGGGCACATTGGCGGTGCCGACATCGAGGTCGAGGCCGCCGTTGGCCGCCGCGTGGACACCGGTGGCAGAGCCCACGTCCAGATCGACGCCCGCGTTGCCGGTGATCGCGTGGCTGGCGGTGGCATCGCCGAAGTCGACATCGAGCGAGTGCCCCTTGAGGGCCGCCAGGCGTGAGGTGGCCGAAGGATCCGGTACCGCAAGGCTGGTCTGCGTCAGTGCCGCCTCGAGTTCATCCTGATCGAAGCTCCAGGCGCCGGTGGAAGGCTCCTCGCCGCTGCTGATGCGCTGGGTGTTTTCCAGCGTCTTGCGCGAACGCTCATCCAGGCCTGCGACCAGCGTCGGGCCGTCCGGAGTCGAGCGGGCGGCCGAGGCAGGCCCCAGCTGGTCGACGGTATCGACCGCGCCGGTATCCACGTCCAGGTCCAGATCATCGATCGCCAGCTCCGCGGTCTGCTCGGGGCTGCCCGAGCGAAGCGCCGTTTCGACTTTCTGGCGAACCGTGGGATGTTGTTCCTGGCCGTGCAGCGTCGGCTGCTCCACGGTCGGTCCTTCGAATTCCCCGGTCGGGCCACCGTCCTGCCGGACGCGCGCCGTCATCTGGCGGGTGGTGCCGGTGGTGGCGCCGGTAAAGCTGTTCTCCAGCAGGGCCGCGTTGCGGTCGGTGACATTGCTCAGGGACTCGGACGTGGTGGCATCCGTCTCCCCGGTCGCCCCGCCGAGATCCAGATCCACGCCCTGCGGCGCATCGGCCGCGACCGGCTCCCCGAGCAGGTCGAAATCCACGCGGCTCTGGCCGCCTTCGAGGTCAAGGTCCACCCCGCCCGCCGCCGCACCGGTCACGGCGCCGCCGGAGGAGAACAACGCATCATCGGGCGCCAGCTGCTTGCCCATGATGAGGATCTTTTCCCACTCGCCCGGGGCGGCCTCGGCGCGCGTGCCGGCAAGTTCGCGAGCGGTCTGCAGGAACTGCTCCTTGTTGCCCCACACGAAGAACACTTCGAGCAGCTTCAGCTTCAGGTCGCGCCGCTCGGGTTCGCGGCTGATGGCGATACGGATCAGGTCGGCAGCCTGGTCGTACAGGCCGTAGGCCATGTGGAAATCGGCTTCCGCCAGCGGATCGCCCTGATCCAGATTGATCGCGGTCTCGCTGCTGATGGTCTCATCGCTCGCCACGTGTCGCGGCGTTGGCGCTGCGGCAGGGGCTCCGGTCGGCATTCGCGGGCGCTCATGGCTGCCGCTTTCCTCGACCAGGAAGGCGGCATCGGGTGCGTGCGTGGCCGGCGCCTGACGCGGGCCGGCCGCTCGCGCGGGGGCCGCATCTTCCGCTGCGAAGCTGCGGCCGAGGCCACGCGCGCCGCCGCCGCCGCTGACGCCGCCATCGCCGCCCGCGCCGGCCACCGCGAGGCGACCGAGCGAGTCATCGAATTCAGAGGCGCGGCGCGAGCGCAGCACCCGCGAGATGGCCACAGCCGCCACCGCCGCGATCAAGAGCAGGAGCACCCACCAGTAACCCTTGAGCGTATCGAAGATCGAGCCGCCCGAGGGCACGACCGGGTGCTGCGGCGCGTGCGGGGGCGGCACGGCTTCCGCAGCCGGCGGCGGGGCGGCCGGCTTCTCCTCCGGGGCAGGAGGCGTGGCCTCCGTCGCTGGCGGCGTCTGGGCCGCTGGCGGCGGTGAGGCCTGTGCCACCGGCGGCTGAGTCGGCTGCGGCGTTGCCGGCGTGCCCGGCTGGGCCGCCTGTTTGGCCGCCAGCTGCGCCTGCACGCGCGCGAGGTCTGCGTTCTTCAGCTCGAGCAGGCGTTTGGACTCTGCGAGCTGGCTCTCCAGATCGTGCACGCGCCCCTGCAGTGCGCTCACTTCACTGCCGGGCGAGCCGGGGGTGATGCCGGCAGAGGCGCCCTGCGAGGGGGTCACGAGCTTCAGTCGCCCCGGCTGCTGGCTGGGTGTGCTGGCGGCGGACTCGGCCGGTGCGCCGGTGCTGTTGCGCCAGGCGGCAAACTGACGGCGAATCTCCGCAGACGCCTCGCTCGGTGACACGGACGCGGCGGTGGCGGCATCGGGGATACGCAGCACCGCACCGGAGTGCAGCACGTTCATGTTCTTGTCGAAGGCGTGGGGATTCGCCTGGAAAATGGCCAGCATCCAGCTGCGCGCCTTAGGCGTGGTCGCATCTGCTCCGGCGACGCTTGCGGCGATGTGCGAGAGCGTATCGCCGCGGTGCACGAGGCGGGTGCTCGCCGCGCCCTCCTCGCCGCCCGAAGGGGCTGAGGCACTCGCGGCGGACGCCGCCTCGGAGCTCGCCGTAGGCGCCGGAGCGGCAGGTGGTTCAGCCGCAGACGGTGGCGTCGGCGCAGCCGGCGCGGGAGCGCGCGCGATGGATCCTTCGTGCGCACCTGCGCCGGTCGAGGGCGCTGTGACGGGCGCATTGGCGGCAGCCGACTGGCCCGGCGTGAACACCGGAGGATCGAACAGCACGGTGTATTCACGCACCAGGTGTCCGCGCGACCAGTTCACTTCAACGAGAAGCGTGAGGAAGGGATCGGAGACCGGGTCTGTCGTTTTGAGTCTGATCACCGCATGACCATCGCTCGTGCGCACGGTCTTCACCGTCACACCGGACAGAAACGGCGCCCACTCGAGCCCGTTCTTCGCGAAAGTGTCCCGCGAGGCCAGTTGAGCCTGAACGGTGTTGATCTCATCGGGCGCAACGTCCGTGAGCTCGATTTCCGCATCCAGCGGCGCATTAAGGGAAGTGAGGAGGTGAATGTCCCCCAACCCCAAGGCAAATGCGGCCGACGGCAGCGCCAGCAGCAAAGCCAGCGCCCGGGTTGCTCGTTTCGCGACCATCAGGACACTCCGGCAGGCATCATTTGGGAAGAAATTTCTAATAAAAACAATGGAACTGGGCCTCGTCGTGCGACCCTTGGTCAAATTCGCCGGCAATATAACTTAAATACGCTGCCGGACCAAAGTCTCGGCAATCTGCACGCTGTTGGTAGCGGCGCCCTTGCGTATATTGTCCGCAACGATCCATAAGTTAAGTCCCCGGTCTGGGGCGAGATCTTCACGGATTCTTCCGACATAAACTGTGTCGCGGTTCGCTGCCTCGCTCACCGCCGTGGGGTACCCGCCGCTGCCGCCGGGCTGGTCCAAAACCGTGACGCCGGGCGCATTTTTCAGCAGCTCACGCGCCCGAGCCGCGCTCAAAGGCCGCGCCGTGTCGAGGTGCACGACCGCGGAATGCCCGTAAAACACGGCTACTCGCACGGCCGTGACGTGCACCGAAAGCTCAGGCAGCGCGAGAATCCTGCGCGTCTCGCGCACGATCTTCATCTCCTCGCCGGTGTAGCCGTTGTCCTGGAAGGCATCGATGTGCGGCACGCAGTCGAAGGCGATCGGCTTGGCGCCGCCGGCTGATTTGGCGGGCCCCTTGCCGCTTAAGACCGCGATGGACTGGCGCGCCAGCTCCTCGAGCGCCTCGCGCCCGGCGCCAGACACCGACTGGTATGTCGCCACATCCAGACGCGTGAGTCCTGCCTCATCGTGCAGCGGCTTGAGCGCGACGACCAGCTGGATGGTGACGCAGTTGGGATTGGCCACGATGCCGCTCGCGCCGAAACCGTCCAGCGCCTCACCGTTCACCTCTGGAACCACCAGCGGCACCTCCGCGCGCTCGCGAAACTCGGCCGTGTTGTCGATCACGATGCAGCCGGCCGCCACCGCCCGGGGGGCGTATTCACGCGAAACCGCGGCTCCGGCGGAGAACAGCGCGAAGTCGCATTGCGCAAAATCGAAGCCGGCCAGCTCGCGCACCGGGCAGCTGCGTCCACGAAAGTTCACCCCGCGCCCGAGGGAGCGATCACTCGCCAGCGCGTACAGCTTCTGCACCGGAAAATCACGCTCTTCCAGCACGCTGACCATGGTCTCACCGACCAGACCCGTGGCGCCGACGATGGCGACTGTGAATGCTTTGTCCATGGCCTCGGCGCGCCCTTCAGGCGCGCGGCGCGCTGATGTCCGGGGTGGCCGACTTCACGTCCGCGTTCTGCGCGCGATGGCGCAGGTAGTGGTCCATGAGCACGATGGCGAGCATCGCCTCGGCGATCGGTGTGGCCCGAAGCCCCACGCACGGATCATGCCGGCCGGTGGTCACGATCTCGACCGCGTTTCCGGCGCTGTCGATGGTGCGGCCCGGCACCTGGATGCTCGAGGTGGGCTTGAGCGTCAGGTGCGCGATCACATCCTGGCCGGAGGAGATGCCCCCGAGCACCCCTCCGGCATGGTTGCTGCGAAAGCCCTGCGGCGTCAGTTCATCGCGGTGTTCACTGCCGCGCTGCGCGCAGGCGCCCGTGCCGGCGCCCAGTTCGACGGCCTTCACGGCATTGATGCTCATGAGCGCATGCGCAATGTCCGCGTCCAGGCGATCGAACACCGGCTCGCCCAGGCCCGGCGGCACCCCGCTCGCCACCACCGTGACGCGCGCACCGATGGAATCGCCCTCGCCGCGAACCTTCCAGATCAGCGCCTCGATCTCGGCGATGCGCTTCGGATCGGGGCAGAAAAACGGGTTCTGGTAGGCGAAGGAGGGATCGACCGGGTCGAGCACCAACGCGCCGACCCGGCTGAGATAGCCATAGATCCGCACGCCCAGGCGGGCGGCCAGATAGCGCCGCGCGATGGCGCCGGCGGCCGTGCGCATGACCGTTTCGCGGGCCGAGGAGCGTCCGCCGCCGCGGTAGTCGCGCACGCCGTATTTGTGCTGGTAGGTATAGTCGGCGTGACCGGGGCGGAAGCGGTCGCGGATCTTCTCGTAGTCGCGCGAGCGCGCATCGGTGTTCTCGATGAGGATGCCGATCGGAGTGCCGGTCGTGTGCCCTTCAAACACCCCCGAGAGGATGCGCACAGAATCGCCCTCACGGCGCTGGCTGACGAAGTGCGAGGTGCCGGTACGGCGGCGATCGACGTCGGCCTGCACATCCGCCTCGCACAATTGCAGCCCCGGCGGGCAGCCATCGACGATGCAGCCCATCGCCGGCCCGTGGCTCTCGCCGAAGGTCGTCACCGTAAAGAGCTTGCCGATGGTGTTGCCCGACATGATGGTGCCGTGCGCCGCTATAGTTGCTCGCGCGTGAGAAGAAACACTCCGCCCCCGCCGCGCTCGAATTGAAGCCACAGGAATGGCAGCTTCGGCCAGGCACGTCGCACCGCGTACTCGGTGTTTCCCACCTCGACGATGAGCAACCCCCCTGGCCGCAGGTGTCTGGCGGCCTGCCCGAGGATGATGCGTACCGAATCGAGCCCCGCCCTGCCCGCTGCCAGCGCAAGCTGCGGCTCGTGCCGGTATTCCGGCGGCAGCCCCTTTAACTCGCCACTGCCCACGTAGGGCGGATTCGCAACGATGATATCGTAGCTTGCGCTGCCCAGCGCGCTGAAGTGATCGGACTTCACCAGGCGCACCCGCCGGGCGAGGCGATGATGACGGAGGTTGTCGCGCGCCACCGCCAGCGCATCCTCCGAGATGTCGAGCGCATCGATGCGGGCGCGGGGAAAGGCCCGCGCACAGGCGATCGCGATGCAACCCGATCCGGTGCCGACATCCAGCACGCGCCGCACGCGTGAGGCTTTGATCCAGGGCGCAAAGCGCCGCCCGATCAGTTCCGCGATGGGCGAGCGCGGCACCAGCACGCGCGCATCCACCTTGATACGCACGCCGGCGAACCAGGCGACTCCGGTCAGGTAGGCCGACGGGATGCGTTCGCGGATGCGCCGCGACACCAGCGCCTGCGCACGCTCCTGCGCGCGCACGCCGATGGCGCGACGGTAGAGCTTCGCCGGCCCCTGGTCAGGCAGCCGCAGGGCGTGCAGCACCAATGCCGCCGCCTCATCCCAGCTATTGTCGGTGCCGTGCCCGAGGAACACACCAGCCCGCGTGAGTCTTGCGGCCGCGCGCGCGATCAGCGTGCGCACACTCAGCGCGCGCCGCGCGCGCGCGCGGGAGGCGCGCCGGCGTACCGTGGACGGGCGGGTGTGAAATAATTCGCTCATCATGACCTTAAAATCCGCCCGCTGGCTCCTCGTCGCGGCCGCCGCCTGCGCGGGGCTCGCCGGCTTCTGGCTGGCGCAGCAACTTGACAGGGCAAGCCCGCAGCTGGCAAGCGGCACCTGGTATCCGAAGGCCCGGCCGATCGGCGAGTTTCGCCTGTCCGACACCGCGGGCCGCCCCTTCACGCAGGCCGATCTCGCCGGCGCGCCGACGCTGGTTTTCTTCGGCTTCACGCACTGCCCGGACGTTTGCCCCACCACGCTCGTCAAGCTCGCCCAGGTGCAAAAGCAGGCCTCCATTGTCGGACTGCGCGTGGTGTTCGTGAGCGTCGACCCTGAGCGCGACACGCCGCCTGTGCTCGGCCTGTACGTGCACGCCTTTGATCCGAGCTTCCAGGGGCTCACCGGGGATGCGGCGGTGATCGGCAGGCTCGCCGCCACCTTCGGGGTGGCCGTGAACCGCGTGGACCTGCCGGGGGGTAACTACACCATGGATCACACGGCGGTGGTGTTCCTGCTCGATGACGCCGCCCGCATCGTGGCCATCTTCACCCCGCCCTTCGAGGTGGCGGCCCTCATGGCCGACCTTAAGCGCGCCGCGCCGTATCTTGGCCACGCTCCGCCGCGGTCGGCGACATGAGCGGCGCCGATGCCGACGGCGTGGGGGCACGCTTGCTGGTGGCCCTGCAGTACCTCTTGCCGCAGCACTTGCTGTCCGGACTCGTGTACCAGCTCACGCGCGCGCGCGCACGCTGGCTGAAGAATGTGCTGATCCGAGGCTTCGTCAGCGAATTTCACCCGGACCTGAGCGATGCGCTCGAGCCGGATGCCCTGAAGTACGAGAGCTTCAACGCCTTCTTCACGCGCGCGCTGCGCGCCGATGCGCGGCCCGCAGACCCGGACCCGGCGAGCCTCCTCTGCCCGGTCGATGGCACGGTCAGCCAGATCGGTCGCCTCGATGGCTCCTGGCTGGTACAGGCGAAGGGCCACGCCTATACGCTGGAATCGCTGCTGGCCGGCGATGGCTGGGCGCAGGACCTCAAGGGCGGCGCTTTTGCCACGCTCTACCTGGCGCCCGCCAACTATCACCGCGTGCACATGCCGCTCACCGCCACGCTGCGCGCCGCCTGGTATGTGCCCGGAGCGCTGTTCAGCGTCAACGCGACCACCGCGGCCAGCGTGCCGGGCCTTTTCGCCCGCAACGAGCGGGTGGTGTGCGTGTTCGACCACGGCGCGTTCAGCTTTGCGGTGGTGCTGGTCGGTGCGCTGTTCGTCGGCAGCATGGCGACGGTGTGGCACGGGGAGGTGACCCCGCGCAGCCCGCGCCGACGGGCGGAGCTTGCGCCCGATACCGCCCGCGCGGGCCTCACGCGCGAGCGCGGCGCAGAACTGGGCCGCTTCAACATGGGATCAACGGTCATCCTGTTACTGCCGCCCGGCCGCAGCGAATGGCTCGCAGAGCTTGCCCCCGGCCGCACCGTGCGCGTCGGCCAGAGACTGGCGCGCCTCACGTGAGCGGCACGGGCGAGAACTGGCGGCCGAGCGCCTCGCGCGAGCGCCTCGCCGGGCGCGCGGCGTTGCTGGCCCGCGCGCGCGCGTTCTTTGCGGCCCGCGGCGTGCTCGAGGTCGACACGCCGCTGGTGGTGAATTGTCCGGTGAGTGAGCCACACATCCACTCCGCCAGCGTTACGCTTGGCCCGGGCACGGCGCCCCGCTACCTGCATACCTCGCCCGAGTACGCCATGAAGCGCCTGGTGGCCGCCGGCAGCGGCGACATCTACCAGATCTGCCACGTCGTGCGCGGCCTGGAAACCGGTCGCCTGCACAACACGGAATTCACCCTCATCGAGTGGTATCGCGTCGGCTTCTCGATCGGCAAACTGATGGATGAGACCGAAGCTCTGGTGCGTGAGCTCTTGGGTCCCGCCGCGGCCCGGCGCGCGAGTGAGCGGGTGAGCTACCGCGACGCCTTCCAGCGCGCACTGCACCTTGATCCCTTCACCGCGAGCCCCGCAGCGCTCGCGCAGGCGGCCGGGCCGCTCGGGCTGCACGCGGCAACCTTAGCGCCGCAGCGCGACGAGTGGCTGGAGCTTCTGATGGGCGCCATCGTCGGCCCGCAACTCGGCCAGGGGGCTTTTACTTTCGTGCACGGCTACCCGGTGAGCCAGGCCGCCCTGGCACGAGTGGATCCGCAGGATGCCCGCGTCGCGCAGCGCTTCGAGCTCTACTGCGACGGGATCGAGCTGGCCAACGGCTTCCATGAACTCGCCGCCGCCGCCGAGCAGCGCGCGCGCTTCGCGCAGGACAACGAGGAGCGGCGCCGCCGCGGCCTCGCCACCGCCGCACCCGATGAGCGGCTGCTGGCGGCGCTCGAGGCGGGCCTGCCGGATTGCGCAGGGGTGGCACTTGGATTCGATCGCACCCTGATGCTCGCAAGCGGGGCGAAGCATATCGAGGAAGTGCTGGCGTTCCCGACCGAGCGCGCGTGAGAATCGCCCCGCAGCGCATGAGCCACTCCGCCCAAACCGACGACTTCAGCGACAAGCCCACCGCCTACGCCCGCCTCGCACGCGAGCTCGCCGCGCTCCTTCAGGGCGAAACGGACCTCATCGCGAACGCGGCCAACACCGCGGCGCTGATCTTTACCGCGCTCCCCGAGGTCAACTGGACCGGCTTCTATTTCCTGAAGGGGGGCGAGCTGATCGTGGGACCCTTCCAGGGCAAGCCCGCCTGCGTGCGCATTGCACTCGGGCGGGGCGTGTGCGGCACGGCCGCCGCCGAGCGCCGCACGCTCATCGTCGCTGACGTGCAGGAGTTCCCCGGGCACATCGCCTGCGATGCGGCGTCGCGCTCGGAAGTCGTGGTGCCGCTCATGGCCGGCTCGAGGCTACTCGGCGTGCTCGATATCGACAGCCCGCGCGCCGCCCGCTTCGACGAAGAGGACGCGCGCGGACTTGAGACTCTCGCCGCAGTGTTCCTGGCGCTCAGCGCTGCGGCATTCCCCGCCCGGCCGGAATGACCGCCGCACGACTCTCGCGCCGGGGGCTCCTCGCCGCCGCCGGTGCTTTCACCCTCTGGGGGCTGTTCCCGATTTACCTGCACGGCCTCGCCGGGGTGTCGGCACTGCAGGTCATCGCGCACCGCATCAGCTGGTCGTGCCTGTTCATCCTGGCCTGGATGCTGGCGCGGGGCGAGCTGCGCAGCCTCGTGAGCACGCTCGCCAAGCCTGCGCTGCTGTCGCGACTGATGCTGACGGCGCTGCTCATTACCACCAACTGGCTGGCGTACGTGTGGAGCGTGACGCACAACCACATTGTCGACACGAGTCTCGGCTACTACATCAATCCGCTCATGAACGTGGTGCTGGGCGTATTCGTGCTGCGCGAGCGGCTCACCCGGGCGCAGTGGATCGCCGTGACTCTCGCGGCGATCGCGGTGCTCTACCTCGGCGTGCTCGCCGGGCGGCCGCCGTGGATCGCCTTCACGCTCGCGATCAGTTTTTCGATGTACGGCCTGCTGCGCAAGATCATCAGCGTGGATGCGCTGCCCGGCCTTGCTACCGAGACGCTGCTGCTGACGCCCTTCGCGCTGCTCTACCTCAGCTGGTGCGCGGCCAGCGGCAGCGGCGCGTTCGTGACCGCGGGCGCGGGCGTCAGCGTTCTGCTGATCGGCAGCGGACTGGTCACCGCGGTGCCGCTGTTCTTGTTTGCCTACGGTGCGCGGGCGCTGCCGTACTCGACCGTGGGGGTGCTGCAGTACATCGCGCCGAGCCTGCAGCTGGTGTGCGCCGTACTCCTCTATCACGAGGCCTTCGGGCCGAAGCTCGCGCTCGGGTTCGCGCTGATCTGGGTGGCGCTGCTGATCTACGCCGCCGACGGCATCTGGCGCGCCCGCGCGCAAGCGCGGCGCCTGGCTGTGGCCGCCTGAGCAGGCGCGGCAGCCGCCGCTAGCTCATTGCTTGGAGCGCGAGATGTATTCGCCGGTGCGCGTGTCGACGCGGATCAGTTCACCCTCGTTGATGAACAGCGGCACCCGCACCACCGCCCCGGTCTCAAGCTTCGCCGGCTTCTGACCGCCGGTGGCGGTATCCCCGCGCAGCCCAGGATCAGTCTCCACGATCTTCAGATCGATGTGGGCGGGCGGTGTGACGACCAACGGTACGTTGTTCCACAGCGTCACGATGCAGACCAGCCCGTCCTTGAGCCACTGGGCGTTTTCCCCCACCGCCGCCTTGCCGGCGGTGTACTGCTCGAAATTCTCCGGCATCATGAAGTGATAGAAGTCGCCGTCCTGGTAGAGGTACTGCATCTCGGTGTCGACCACGTCGGCAGCCTCCAGCGACTCCCCGGATCTGAAGGTGCGTTCGATGGTGCGGCCGGTCTTGAGGTTTCTGACCTTGATGCGGTTGAACGCCTGGCCCTTGCCGGGCTTCACGAACTCGTTCTCGATCACCGTATACGGATCGCCATCGAGCAGGACTTTGAGACCCCCGCGGATCTCGCTGGTGGTGTAGCTGGCCATTGTCTTCAGCGGTCAAAAGGGCCGCGTATGATAGCGGCATCGCCCCACCCCCGCTAGCGGCCCGCCCCGCCACCGAACACGCTTCCGCGAGCCAGCGCACGCAGAAGCCTCGGGTGCCGGTGCTAGACTCAGCCGCTTGGGAGCTGTTTCCGTGGAGGCCGACTTGAACGAGCAGAGCGCCGTTCCGCTCATCGTGCTCAGTCCTGCGCGCGACCCCGCCGAGGCGATCAACGGCATGCTGCGACGGGCGGGTCAGCCGGTGTATTGCACCTGGATCCCGGCGCTGCGTGACCTGGGCGACGCGCTCACCCAGCTCAACCCCGAGTTGCTGGTGTTCGTTTCGGAGACTCCCGACGAGCTTGAGGCGGTCATCCGTGTGCGCGATCAGCTCGCCCCCGCCGTGCCGGTGCTGGTGCTCGCCGCTGCCGTGGACGAGGCGCGCATTGCGGCCGCGGTGCGTCTGGGCGCGCGCGACGTGGTGACTCTGGCCAGCGAAGCGCGCCTGCAGGCGGTGGTGCTGCGCGAGCTGCGCGTCTTTCGTACCGGGCGCGCCCTGGATGCGACCCTCAAATCGGCCCACGACGCGCGCAGTCAGCTCGACACGGTGCTCGAGCGCTCCAACGACGCCATCCTGCAGGTGCAGGAAGGCATCGTCATCGAGGCGAACCGCGCCTGGCATGAGCTGTTCGGCGTCGTGGAGGGCATTGCCGGACAGCCGGTGATGGACCTGTTCGAGGACTCCACGCACGCCGCGCTGCGCGCAGCGCTGGCGGCGTGCCTGCAGGGACGCTGGAACGATGACTATCCGCTGCGTGCCAACGCGCTGCTCGCCGATGGCACCGTGCTGCCGCTGCAGATCACCCTGGCGCTCGGTCAACACGACTCGGAGCCGTGCGTGCGGCTGGTGGTGCCCTCGCGGCTGCGCGAGGAAACCAAGGCGGTGGAGGTGGCCGTGGCGACACCGCGTCCGGATGCCGGCGGCGGGATGCTGCGCCGCAGTGAGCTGCTGTCGGCCCTGTCAGAGCGTCTCCGCACGCCCTCCCCGGGTGGCATGCGCTGCGTCGCACTGGTCAGGCTCGACAAGTTCTCGGCCCTGGAGCGGGTGGTCGGGGCCACCGCCAGTGAGGTGATCCTGATCGAAGCGGGCAGAATCCTGAAGGACACCCTGTATCCGAAGGAACTGGTCGGGCGCTTCGGCGGGGTGCGCTTCCTGGCCCTGCTCGAGCGCGGCAATGAGCACGACATCAATGCCTGGAGCGAGCGGCTGCTGGCGAGCGTGCAGAAGCACATCATACGGGTGCGCGACAAGTCAGTGTCGATCACCTGCAGCATCGGCCTGTCAGTGGTCGGGCGCGGCGATGTCGACCTCGATGCGGTGATCGCCGATGCGCTCGAGTGTGCGCGCAAGGGCACGGCGCGCGGCGGCAATCAGAGCATCAGCTCGGATCGCGCCGATGCCGACAGCCGCGTGATGGCCTACGACAAGGTGTGGGTGAAGCACATCAAGGCGGCTCTCATGGAGAACCGCTTCCGACTGGTGCAGCAGCCGATCGCGAGCCTGCAGGGCGCCGACCCGGTCATGTTCGACGTGCTGGTGCGCATGATCGACGGCCAGGGCAAGGAGGTGCTGCCTTCCGAGTTCATGGCGGCCGCCGGGCGCAACGACCTTCTGCGAAACATCGACCGCTGGGTGGTCGGTGCCTCGCTGTCATTCGCAGCACAAAAGAAACCCGAGTGCCTGTTCGTGCGCCTGTCGCGCGAGAGCGCGCGCGATGCGGGCTTCGTGGAATGGCTCGACAACCACCTGCGCTCGAGCCGTGCCGAGCCGCAGCGGCTGTGCTTCCAGATCACCGAGGAGGGAGCGGCGAGCCACGTGCCGCAGGTCGCCCTGCTTGCCACTGAGCTGCGCAAGCGCAAGTTTCGTTTCGCGCTCGAGGGCTTCGGCTCCGGACGCGACAGCCTGGGACTACTCGAGTCCGTGCCGCTCGACTTCGTGAAGATCGACGGCACCCTCATCCAGGGGCTCGCCGCCGACCCGCAGGTACAGCTGCGCGTGCGCGTGCTGGTGGAGGCGGCGCGCAAGCACAACATCCGCACCATCGGCGAGCGCGTCGAGGATGCCAACACCATGGCGGTGCTCTGGCAGCTCGGCGTGCACTACATCCAGGGCTACTTCGTCCACGAGCCCGAGGAAGTGGTGCTGCGCGCCGATCGCTGAAGCGCGCGAAAGCGCGCTCAGCCGGCCGCGGACGGCAGGATCTGCGCCTCCATGCGATCGATCTTGCGCGGCCAGCCGCGCTTTAAGACCGCGCCGCGCTGCGCGCGCTGCCCGACATACTCCTGCAGGTCGCGCCATTCGAGGGTCTTCACCTGCTCGCCCGAGGAGAGGAGCAGGCTCGCCTTGGGCGGCACCACCGCCACCGCGGTCATGAGCTCGCTGCGCGCTGAGGCTTTCTTGCCCGGGATGTCATAGAGCCTGTTGCCCTTGCCGCGCGGCATCTCCGGGACTTCACTGACCGGAAAAGCGAGCAGCTTGCCTTCGCTGCTGACCACGGCGATGAGTGAATCGGCCGAGGGAACCGGGGCCGGCGCGAGCACCTGCGCGTTCTCGGGCAGGTTGAGCACGGTCTTGCCGGCGCGCCGGTCGCTCACCAGATCCTTGAGGCGCGCGGTGAAGCCGTAGCCGGCATCGCTCGCCAGCAGCCACAGATCCTCGGGTTCCCCGATCATGACGCCGGCGAACTTAGCCCCATCCGGCGGATCGAGGCGCCCGGACAAGGGTTCCCCCTGCCCACGCGCGGAGGGCAGCGAATGCGCCGGCAGCGTGTAGGTGCGCCCGGTGCTGTCGATGAATATCGCCGGCTGCAGACTGCGGCCGCGGGCGAGCGCCTGGAAGGCATCTCCGCTCTTGTAGGACAGAGCGCGCGGATCGATGTCGTGGCCCTTGGCCGAGCGCACCCAGCCGCCGGTGGACAGCACCACCGTCACCGGCTCGTTCGGGATCAGGCTCGTCTCATCGATCGCCTGCGCCGCCTCGCGCTCGATGATGCGGGTGCGCCGCTCGTCGCCGTACTTGTCCGCATCGGCGCGGATCTCGGCGGCGATGAGCTTTTTCAGCTTCGCCTTGCTCTTGAGCAGCGCCTCGAGCTCATCGCGCTCGAGCGCGAGCGCCTTCTGCTCCTCGCGGATCTTCATCTCCTCGAGCTTCGCCAGGTGCCGCAAGCGCGTGTTGAGGATCTCCTCGGTCTGCTCCTCGGAGAGCTTGAAGCGCTTCATCAGCACCGGCTTCGGTTCATCCTCGCGGCGGATGATGCGGATCACTTCATCGAGATTGAGGAAGGCGACCAGCAGACCATCCAGGATGTGCAGCCGCCTGGTCACCTTCTCCAGGCGGAAGCTGAGACGGCGCGTAACGGTCGTGGTGCGAAACTGCAGCCACTCGCCCAGGATCTCCTTGAGGTTCATCACCCGCGGGCGACCGTCGAGCGCGATGATGTTGAGGTTGACGCGGTAGTTGCGCTCAAGATCGGTGGTCGCGAACAGGTGGTTCATGACCTCGGTGAGATCGACGCGGGTGGAGCGCGGCACGATGACCAGCCGGGTCGGGTTCTCGTGATCGGACTCATCACGCAGGTCATCGACCATCGGCAGCTTCTTGGCGCGCATCTGTTCGGCGATCTGCTCCTGCACGCGCGTCGGGGAGACCTGGTGCGGGAAAGCGGTGATGACCACGTTGCCGTCCTCGATCTCCCAGGTGGCGCGGGCCTTGAAGGTGCCGATGCCTTTTTCGTAGAACTCCTTAAGGTCAGCGCGCGGGGAGATGATCTCAGCGCCGGTCGGCAGGTCCGGGCCCTTGACGTGCTTCATGAGCGCGGCGGTGGTGGCGTCCGGCTCCTCCAGCAGCAGGATGGCCGCGGCCGCCACCTCGCGCAGGTTATGCGGCGGAATGTCGGTCGCCATGCCGACCGCGATGCCGGAGGTGCCGTTCAGCAGCAGGTTCGGCAGGCGCGCCGGCAGGAACACCGGCTCCTCGAGCGTGCCGTCAAAGTTTGCCGTCCAGTCGACCGTGCCATCGGACAGCTCCCCGAGCAGCACGTCGGCGTAGCGGGTCAGTTTTGCCTCGGTGTAGCGCATGGCAGCGAAGGACTTGGGGTCATCCTGCGAGCCCCAGTTGCCCTGGCCGTCGATGAGCGGGTAGCGGTAGGCGAAGGGCTGCGCCATCAGCACCATCGCCTCGTAGCAGGCGGTATCACCGTGCGGGTGAAATTTGCCGAGCACATCTCCCACCGTGCGCGCGGACTTCTTGGCCTTGGCTACCGCCGACAGTCCCAGTTCGCTCATCGCATACACGATGCGGCGCTGCACCGGCTTCAGGCCGTCGCCGAGCGATGGCAGCGCGCGATCCAGGATCACGTACATCGAGTAGTCGAGGTAGGCCTTCTCGGTGAAGGTGCGCAGCGGCTGGCGCTCGACGCCCTCGAAGTTAAGTTCCTGGTTCTGCGGCACGCCTACACCTGCACTTCCGCGAGGTTGCCCTTCTCCTCGAGCCACTCGCGCCGGTCCGAGGCTCGCTTCTTGGCGAGCAGCATGTCCATCAGCTGGTCGGTGTTGTCCTTGCCGTCGATGGTGAGCTGCACCAGGCGGCGCGTACGCGGGTCGATGGTGGTCTCACGCAGCTGTGCCGGGTTCATCTCCCCCAGACCCTTGAAGCGGGTGACGGTCGGCCGGGTGCGTGGGCTTTCCTTCTCTATTTTCTTCAGCAGCGCATCGCGCTCGGCATCATCGAGCGCGTAGTGCACCTGCTTGCCGGCATCGATGCGATAGAGCGGCGGCATCGCCACGTGCACGTGCCCGTGCGCGACCAGCGGGCGGAAGTGCCGCAGGAACAGCGCGCACAGCAGGGTCGCGATGTGCTGACCGTCGGAGTCGGCGTCCGCGAGGATGCACACCTTGTGATAGCGCAGCTGGCTTAAGTCGCCCGAGCCCGGCTCGATGCCGAGCGCCACGCTGATGTCGTGCACCTCCTGGCTGCGGGCGATCTCAGCGGCATCAAGCTCCCAGGTGTTCAGGATCTTGCCGCGCAGCGGCATGATGGCCTGGAACTCCTTCTCGCGCGCCTGCTTGGCAGACCCGCCGGCCGAGTCGCCCTCCACCAGGAACAGCTCCGAGCGCCTGGGATCCTGGCTGGTGCAATCGGCCAGCTTGCCCGGTAAGGCCGGACCGCCGGTCAGGCGCTTGCGAACCACGCGCTGCGCGGCCTTGGCGCGCTCCTGGGCGTTGGCGATCGCAAACTGCGCGATGCGCTCGCCGGCGTCCGGGTGGCCGTTGAGCCACAGGGCAATTGAGTCGCGCACGAAGGCCTCGACCAGCGCTGCCGCATCGCGGCTGCCCAGGCGCTCCTTCATCTGGCCGGCGAACTGCGGCTCGCGGATCTTCACCGACAGGACGTAGTTGGCCTTGTCCCAGACGTCCTCGGGGCTGAGCTTGATGCCGCGCGGCACCAGGTTGCGAAACTCGCAGAATTCGCGCACCGCCTGCGCAACGCCCGCGCGCAGGCCGTTGACGTGGGTGCCGCCCTCGGTGGTCGGGATCAGGTTGACGTAACTCTCGCCGATGGTCACTTCCGCATCCGGCGCCCAGCACAGCGCATAGTCGACCGCATCATCATCGCCGGCGCGCGTGGCGCTGATCGGCTCGGCCGGTATGCGCTCGTGCTTGCCGAGCTCCTCGAGCAGGTAGGCGCCAAGATCCCCGGTGTAGAACCACTCCTCCTTCTCACCGGTCGCTTCGTTCTTGAAGGTGATGCGCAGGCCCGGGCACAGCACCGCCTTGGCTTTGAGCGTGTGCTTCAGCTGCGGGACGGAAAACTTGTCCGAGTCGAAGAACTTCGGGTCCGGCCAGAAGCGGATGGTCGTGCCGGTGTTGCGCTGGCCGACGCTGCCGATCTCCTCGAGCTTGGAGGCGATCTTGCCGTCCTTGAAGCTGATGTTGTATTCCTTGCCGCCGCGCTTGATCCAGCACTCGAGGTGCTTGGAGAGTGCGTTCACCACCGAGACGCCGACCCCGTGCAGACCGCCGGCGAACTTGTAGGTCTTGTCGGAGAACTTGCCGCCGGCGTGCAACCGCGTGAGGATCAGCTCCGCCCCGCTCACCTTCTCCTTCGGATGGATGTCGACCGGCATGCCGCGGCCGTCGTCGGCCACCTGCAGCGAGCCGTCCTTGAAGAGCGTCACGTCGATCTGCTTGCAGTAGCCGCCGATCGCCTCATCGACGCTGTTGTCGATGACCTCGTGCGCGAGGTGATTGGGGCGCTGCGTGTGGGTGTACATGCCCGGCCGCCGGCGCACGGGCTCAAGTCCGGTCAGGACCTCGATGTCTGAGGCGGTGTACGAACTCATTCCAGGCGTGAAGCTTCCGTGAGGCTCGCCGCGGGGGCGCGATGGCGCTGCGCCGCCGCAGCGGCGCGCAGTTTAGCAGTTGCTACCCGCTGGCGTCGGCTAGGAAAGATCGGCGATCAGTGCGGCCCGCACCGGCGCGGGCACCGCGGCCACCTCGTAGCGGTAGCGCTCGTGATCGATGCCGGCCGCAAGCGCAGCTCCCGCTCTCAGGCTTGCGATCATCGGCGCGCTCAGCTCGAAGCGCAGAAAGTGAACGGCGGAAGTCTTCTCGGCGTTTTCCCGCTCGATGTCCTCATCCGCGATAGCGAACACGCGCTCGTGTCCTGCGATGGCCACCCAACAGCGATCCTCGATGCCCCGGAGCGTGGCTAGGGCGGCTGCGCGCTCTTCAGGCTGGATGAACTCGATCAGCAGCGTCGCCTTCCAGTTGCTGCCGTCCGGGATCAGCGGGTTGTAGGAGCCGAGCTCATCCTCGATGCCCTGCGGCTCGAAGATGCGCTCCACGCGCAGCATCTCCTGCACCTGGTACTGAATCGTGAGGCGGTCCTCGAACAGCCAGGTGGCGTTGGGTCCGACGGCGAGCGCCCGCTCGCGCTTGTGCCTGAGCACGCGCTCGCGAAAGGCCGGCCGCTCGCGCGCGTACTGCTCAAGGGACATCAGATCAGCCAGCGCGAGCTTGTTCATGAGAATGCCCTAGAGTCCATACGCCAGACGCAGCAGGCGCAGCGGGTGCTCGGGCGCACGCGCCTCTTTAAGCCCGCTTTCGATCTGGTGTCCCGCCATCGGGCAATCGCTCGCGTAATGATCGCACTGCGCGGCCTGCACGCGCTGCATGACCGGGCGGCCGATTCTCATGGAGGCGGCGCGAAAGCGCTTCTTCACCCCGTAGGTGCCGTCGTGCCCGGAACAGCGCTCGATGGTGTCGAGGGTGGTGCCGGGCACGAGCCTGAGCAGATCGCGCGTCTTCAATCCCAGGTTCTGCACCCGCAGGTGGCAGGGTACGTGGTAGCTCACCTTGCCGAGCGGCGCCTTGAAGTCGGTGCGCAGCAGGCCCGCCGCGTGCCGCAGCATCAGGTACTCGAATGGATCGAATATGCCTTCGGCCACGCGCCGTACCTGCGCATCCTGCGGGAACATCAGCGGCAGCTCCTGCTTGAACATCAGTACGCACGAAGGGATCGGAGCGAGGAGGTCAAAGCCTGCCTCGATGGCGCGGATCAGCTGCGGGATGTTGTGCTCCTTGAGCTTTGCCACCCCGGCCAGGTCACCCAGCTCCAGCCGCGGCATGCCGCAGCAGCGCTCCGCCGCCAGCAGCGCGACCTCGATGCCGTTGTGCTCGAAGACGGCGACCAGGTCCTCATCGAGCTCAGGCTCGTTGCGATTGCCGTAACAGGTGGTGAAGAGTGCGACCTTGCCCTGGGTATCCGCACTCGCGCGCACGGGCTCCCCGGCCGCCTCCATCGTCTTTTCGGCGACGGTGCCAAGGGCGGCCAGGCGTTTGCGCGCGGTGCGCGAGTGATACCTCGGCAGCGGCGCGCTGCGGTCAACGCCGAGCGTCTTTTCCAGCAGTACGCGGCCCGCGCGCGAGGCGTTGACGGCGTTGACGGCCTCCACCACCACCGGGATGCCGGCGAGATTTCCCACCGTGTCCGTGTCAGCGAGCACGCGCTCGGCGAGGCCAAGACCCTCCTTCTTCACCCGCACCGCCTTGGCGCGCAGCATCAGGTGCGGGAAGTCGACGTTCCAGGGGTGCGGCGGCACGTAAGGACACTTCGTCATGAAGCACATGTCGCACAGATAGCAGTGGTCCACGACCTCCCAGAACACCTTCTTATCCACCGCGGCGACTTCGCCCTCGGGGGTGGCATCCACCGCATCGAACAGCGTCGGAAAGGCGTTGCACAGGCTAAAGCAGCGCCGGCAGCCATGGCAGATGTCGAATACCCGCTCGAGCTCCTGCTCCAGCGCATGAGCGTCGTAGAAGGCGGGGGTCTGCCATTCCAGGGGATGGCGGGTCGGCGCCTGCAGGCTGCCTTCGCTGCTCATGAGCGCCTAGCGCCAGTCAGTCGCGGCGCGCACCCGCGGCGTGAGCCGCGGGTGCCGTCACAGCGGTTGAACAAAGCTCAGATGCCGTCCAGAGCCTTCTGGAAACGATTGGCGTGCGAGCGCTCGGCCTTGGCCAGCGTCTCGAACCAATCGGCGATCTCCCCGAAGCCTTCCTCGCGCGCCGCCTTCGCCATGCCCGGGTACATGTCGGTGTACTCGTGCGTTTCTCCGGCGATCGCGGCCTTGAGGTTCAGGTGGGTCTCGCCGATCGGCAGGCCCGTCGCCGGGTCGCCCACCGCCTCGAGGTACTCCAGGTGCCCGTGCGCGTGGCCGGTCTCACCCTCGGCGGTGGAGCGGAACACGGCCGAAACGTCGTTGAGGCCCTCGACATCGGCCTTGGCGGCGAAGTACAGATAACGGCGGTTAGCCTGCGATTCCCCCGCAAACGCATCCTTGAGATTCTTCTCGGTCTTGCTGCCTTTGAGATTCATGACGTTCCTCACTTAGACTAGGTCTAACGCAGGTCGGGGACTCTATCGCCGTGGCGCAGGCGGCGCAACCCTCGCGTTGACCCCCGCAGGGGGCGCTGTGTAACGTTGCCCGCCCGATCCGCCGGGCCGCCTCCCCTGGAATCATTCACGTGTCGCAGAAGAGCAAGACCCCCGACTTCGAGCAGGCCCTTGCCGAGCTGGAAACGCTCGTGGAGCGCCTGGAGCGCGGGGATGTGCCCCTCGATGAGGCGCTCAAGTACTTCGAGCGCGGCGTCGCGCTCACCCGGCACTGCCAGAGCGCCTTGCAGGCGGCCCAGCAGAAGGTGGAGATCCTGCTCCGGCGCGGCGGAGAATTGAGCGCGCAGCCCTTCGAGGAGTCCTCGGAAGACGCAGACGGCCCCGGCTTGAGCGAGAAGGGATGAGAACTCTCAGCCCCGAGCGCCGCGGGGCGTCGCCGGCCCGGCGCACCGCCCTCGCTCGCCCCCTCCGGGCCTCATCCTGGCAGCCTCTGATGCTCTACAGAGCGCGCCCGCGCGCCCGTGTAGACTGACACCCGATGAGCGTTGCGCCGGACAAGTACCCGCTGCTCGCGACGATCGCGACCCCTGCCGACCTGCGCCGCCTGCCGGTCGCCAAACTTTCCGCCCTGGCCACCGAGCTGCGTCAGTTCCTCATCCACAGCGTCAGCACGCGTGGCGGACACTTCGCGGCGGGCCTCGGCACCGTCGAGCTCACCATCGCCCTGCATTATGTCTATGACACCCCGAACGACCGGCTGGTGTGGGACGTCGGCCACCAGGCCTATCCGCACAAGGTGCTGACCGGGCGAGCCGACCGTCTGCACACCATCAAGCAGGACGGGGGACTTGCGCCGTTCCCCAGCCGCGCTGAGAGCGAATACGACACCTTTGGCGTCGGGCACTCGAGTACCTCGATCAGCGCAGCGCTCGGCATGGCGGTCGCGGCCAGCCAGCAGGGCCAGGATCGGCGCGCGGTCGCCATCATCGGCGATGGCGCGATGACCGCGGGCCTTGCGTTCGAGGCGCTCAACAACGCCGGCTCCCTGCCGACCGATCTGCTGGTCGTGCTGAACGACAACGACATGTCCATCTCCGAGAACGTCGGCGCGCTGTCCAATCAGTTCGCCCGCGCGCTGTCGGGCCGCGTCTATGCGCACCTGCGCGAGGGCGGCAAGAAGGTACTGCAACAGATGCCCACGGTATGGGAACTGGCGCGCCGCTCGGAAGAGCACCTCAAGGGCATGGTGCTGCCCGGCACGCTGTTCGAGGAGCTCGGCTTCAATTACATCGGTCCGGTGGACGGGCACGACGTGAAGGCGCTGGTGAGCACGTTGCGTAACGTCAGGAAGCTGCGCGGCCCGCAGCTTCTGCACGTGGTGACGCGCAAGGGCAAGGGCTATGCGCCCGCCGAGGCCGACCCGATCAAGTGGCATGGACCGGGTCCGTTCGATCCGGCCAGCGGCACCATCTTCAAGGAGAAGAGCAGCGGGCCGACCTACTCGCAGGTGTTCGGCCAGTGGCTGTGCGACATGGCCGCGCGCGACCCGCGCATCATCGGCATTACGCCGGCCATGCGCGAGGGCTCAGGTCTGGTCGAGTTCTCCAAACGCTTCCCAGAGCGCTACTTTGACGTCGCCATTGCCGAGCAGCACGCGGTGACCTTCGCGGCGGGACTTGCCGCCGAGGGCATGAAGCCCGTGGTCGCGATCTACTCGACGTTCCTGCAGCGCGCCTACGATCAGCTGATCCATGACGTGGCGCTGCAGAACCTGCCGGTGGTGTTCGCGGTGGACCGCGCGGGACTGGTCGGCAGCGATGGAGCCACTCACCAGGGCAGTTACGACTTGACATTCCTGCGCTGCATCCCCAACACCGTGATCATGGTGCCCGCGGATGAGAACGAGTGCCGGCAGATGCTCTATACCGCGAGCACCCTGTCCTCGCCTGCCATCGTGCGCTATCCGCGCGGCAGCGGCCCGGGTGTGGCGCCGGTCGCCGAGATGACGGCGCTTCCGGTGGGCAAGGCGCAGCTGCGGCGCGAGGGCGCGAGCGGGCTTGCCTTGCTGGCGTTCGGGCCGATGGTTGCGCCCGCGGCGCAGATCGCCGAGCGGCTCGATGCCACGCTCGTCAACATGCGTTACGTCAAACCGATCGATGAGCATCTGATCCTGTCGATCGCCGCGCGCCATCGCGCGCTCGTGACGCTCGAGGAAAACGCGACCCAGGGCGGCGCCGGCTCGGCGGTGGCTGAGATCCTCACGGCCGAAGGGCTGCAGGTGCCGCTTTTGCACTTAGGGATTCCCGATCGCTTCATCGAGCACGGTTCGCGCGAGGGTTGCCTCGTGGCGGCGGGGCTGGATGCGGCAAGCCTGGCCGCAGGCGTCGAACGCTGGTGGGCACTGCATGCCCCGGAACGCGTGCGTTCCGCCAGCGCCGTCTGAACGCCCGTTCCGGTAGCTTGCCCACATGAATCCTCCTGCCGGCAGCAATCTCGCACGCACTCAGCTCGGCCAGGTCGAGGACGTGCAGGCGAGCGCCGACACGCGCCAGCTGCCCATCAATCGAGTGGGTATCAAGGAGGTCAGTCATCCGGTGCGGGTCAAGGATCGCTCTGAAGGCGAGCAGCACACCATCGCCCGTTTCAACATGTACGTGAGCCTGCCGCACAACTTCAAAGGCACGCACATGTCGCGCTTCGTCGAGATCCTGCACAGCGAGCGCGAGATCTCCGTCGAGTCGTTCCGCACCATGCTCTCGACCATGAGCGCGCGGCTGGAAGCCGACACCGGCCATATCGAGATGAGCTTCCCGTTCTTCGTCACGAAGAAGGCGCCGGTGTCGGGTGTTGAGAGCCTGATGGACTACCGCGCGACGCTGATCGGCGAACAGCGGCACGGCCACACCGACATGTGGGTGCGCGTGTCGGTCCCGGTCACCAGCCTGTGCCCGTGCTCGAAGAGGATTTCCGACTATGGCGCCCATAACCAGCGCTCACACATCACCATCACGGCGAAGCTGCGCAGTCACGTTTGGATCGAGGAGCTCATCGAGATCGCCGAGAGCGAGGCCTCCTGCGAGCTGTACGGCATCCTCAAGCGCCCCGACGAGAAGTACGTGACCGAGCGCGCCTACGACAATCCGAAGTTCGTGGAAGACATGGTGCGCGACGTTGCCGCCCGCTTGAACCACGACGAGCGCGTGGCTGCCTACGTAGTCGAGTCCGAGAACTTCGAGTCGATCCACAACCATTCGGCCTACGCGCTCATCGAGCACGACAAGGACGCCTGAGCGCACGGCCGGGGCGTCGTTGCGCGCAGCGCGCGCATGACGATTTCTTAATGCCGCCGTGATTGCGGCTTGCGGCCGCGCCCTCTAACTTTGCAGGCTATGAAGATCCTCACCGCATTTGCCGCAGTCGCCGTTTGCGCCTGCGCCACGACGCTTGCCGCCGACCCGCCGGCAACACCCTCGGCCACGCCGGTCAAGCATTCCTCCCTCAAGGTCTGCAACAAGCAGGCGGATGCGAAGCAGCTGAGCGGTCCGGCGCGCGAGCAGTTCGTGAAGGATTGCCGCGCAAACAAGACCTCCTGAAGGCCGCTGCGCGCCACCGCCCCGGCGCACATCAGGCGGGCAGGTCGATGAGCACCTTGAGTCCCGGCTCGTTGCTTTGCAGCTCCAGGCGCCCCCGGTGCAGCCGCGCAATGGCGACCACCAGGCTCAGTCCGAGACCGCTGCCCTCCTGCTTGCCGGCGGCCCCGAAGCGCACGAAGGGTTGCAGTGCGCGCGAGCGGTCCTCGGCGGCGATGCCGGGCCCGTTATCGCTCACCGCCAGCTGCACGCCGCCCGCCAGGCGCCGCACGGCGACCTCGATGCGACCGCCGGCCGGCACGTACTTGAGCGAGTTCTCGATGAGATTGGTCAAAAGCTGGGCGAGCAGCTGACGATTGCCCTGCACGATGGCCGGGGTCTCGTGGCGGCACTCGAGCGTGAGTCCCTGCGCGCCGGCGACCGGCTCGAACAGCTCCACCAGCTCAGCCGCAAGGTCCCCGACATCCACCGACGCCGGCGATGCCAGCGGTGCGCCGGACTCGGCGAGCGCGATCTGCAAGAGCGTCGACAGGGTGCGCTGCAGGCGATCGACTTCGCGCAGCGCCGATTCAATGGACTCGTGCACCGCCGGCTCGAGCGGCGGTGAGCGCAACAGCAGCGCGTCCATGCGGGTGCGCAGCCGGTGCAGTGGCGCGCGCAGGTCATGGGCCGTGCTGTCGAAGGTTGCGCGCAGCGTGCCGGCCTGCTCGTCGAGCCGATCGAGCACCCGATTCACCGACACCGCCAGGGCATCGAACTCATCGTTGGCCCCGGCCACCGGCAGCCTGCGTCCCAGATCTCCGGCCATGATGCGGTGGCAGGTGCGGGTCACCTCCCCCACCCGGCGAGCCAGCTTGTAACTGAACCAGAAACCGGCGAGAGCCGCCGCCAGCGTCGACAGACCGATGCCCCAAAGCGTCGCGAAGCGGAACTTGTCCGCAAAGCGCCGTCCCTGCGAGATGTCGGTGCCCACCAGGAGCAGGTCGCCGCCCGGCAGCGTGCGCACCGCCGCCCGCACCGGGTGCACGGCACGCCGCCCCGGTTCGATGGTCGCAATCTCGAACTCCGGCCAGCGCTCGGCGGGCATGCCATCGAAGGGCCAATGGGTGACGTTGCCGGTGATGCGCTCGAAGTTGGCATCCGCCACCATGTAGACCGCCCCGATACGGCCCCAGCTGTCGATGCGCAGGTTGATCTCGTCGGTGACCCCGGCAAGGCCGCTGCGCGCGAACTTGTCCTCCAGGCTCTTCATCTCCGTATCGATGATCAGGTCCACCTCATCGGTGATCAGGCTCTCGGTGAGCAGATACGCGCTGCCGAGCGTCACGCTCACCGCCAGTGTCACCAAGAGCGTGTAGCCGACCGACAGGCGAAAGGCGGTGGTGTTGAAAAGGTCGAGGCGCACGGCGAGCTAGGCGTCGCTGCGCAGTACGTAGCCGCTGCCGCGCACGGTGTGGATCAGCGGCTGGTCGCTGCCGCGATCGATTGCCTGGCGCAGGCGGCTGATGTGCACATCGATCAGATTGCTCTGCGGGTCGAAGTGCAGATCCCACACGCCCTCGAGCAGCATGGTGCGCGTCACCACCTGTCCGGCACGGCGCATGAGGAACTCGAGCAGCTTCAGCTCGCGCGCGGTCAGTTCCAACTCGCGACCGGCGCGCCGGACGGTTCGCGTCAACAGGTCGAACTCCAGGTCCTCGACCTTCAGGCGCGTCGCCTGCGAGGAGTTCGGGTGCCGCCGCAGCAGCGCTTCGATGCGCGCCAGCAGCTCGGCGAATGCGAACGGCTTGGTGAGATAGTCATCGCCTCCGGCCTTGAGCCCGCGGATGCGGTCATCCACGCCGCCGAGCGCCGAGAGCACCAGCACCGGGGTGCCGATGCTGTTGGCCCGCATCTGCTCGATGATCGCAAGTCCGTCGACGTGCGGCAGCATGCGATCGGTGACGATCAGGTCGAAGCGACCCTCGCTGGCACGCTCAAGCCCCTCGCGACCGTCGGCGGCGTGATCCACCTCATAGCCGCTCTCGCGCAATCCCTTGACCAGGAAGCGCGCGGCCTCGGTGTCATCCTCGATGAGCAATACGTGCACGGGAGGTTGATAGGGTTCGCCGGCGTTCCAAAACCAACACAACTTACTGAACTTGGAGCGATGCGCGGTCGCTGTGGACCGCGACGGTTCGCTCGCAGTCAGCTTAGCATGGCGGTATTCTCCTCGGTATTCGCTCACTGCAGTCACGTCGATACCGTCATCAACTTCCGCCGATACCCTCACAATGCTCACCGACGTTCAGATTCGAGAAGTCAAACCGCTTACGAAGTCCCCCACGCATCGATGCAGCGCCGGTACTGGTGGTACCGCGGCGGCGCCCAGCGTCACAAGTGGAATTCGATCCGGCGCCAGCGCATGGCGGAGAAGGCCAAGCGCAGTCAGCGCCGCAAGGGACTATGGCGCGCTTACGGACCTGGCGCGGCTCGCGTCGTGTGCTCTAGCGCAGCTTCCTGGTGCGGCGTCGGCTCAATCCGGGGTGACGGCTCGCCGTGCGCGCAACGGTGCTTGATGCGCGATCTATCTGCGGGGCGCAATCGTCGGCCGCCTTGAGCCCTTAGGGTTGCGCTTGCAGGTACGCCGCCACTGCCTGCATATCGTCCAGGTGCAGATTCTGGGCGACGCCGTGCATGACGGCGATGTCGCGCATGCTGCTCTGGAAGGATGCGAGTTGCTTGAGAACGTACTGCGCATGCTGACCGGCGAGGCGGGGAAAGTCCGCTTGGCCCCGCGCATCGGCGCCGTGACAGGTGCTGCAGGCGGGCACGCCCTGCGCGGGTACGCCTTGCCCGTAGATCTCGCGGCCCCGCGCGACCAGTGCGTCTGCACCGCGGCCTGCCGGCGGGGGCTGCTGCGCAGCGTAGTAAGCGGCCAGGGCCTCGATGGTCGCATCATCGAGCTGGCTCGCCATACCCCACATGTAGGCGATCGCATCCGGATCGCCGCGCGTTTGGGCTCGAAACGCCTTGAGCTGTGAGACCAGATAGGTGGCGCTCTGGCCGGCGAGGCGAGGAAACTTCGGCTGCGTGCTGTTGCCGGTCGGGCCATGACAGATGCCGCAGACGGTGACAGCGATCCGTTGAGCATGTGCCGTAGCCGCCGCGTCGGGCTCAGCGGCGCGGCTGCCGGAGCCAACACTCAGCAGCACGGCCGCTCCGGCGAGCAGCACCGAGGTGCGCGGCCAACGAACCGCTCGTGAAGGAGCGTGGCGGCTTCGTTTGGTGATGCGCATGATGTCACCCTCAGTATGCGAACCACAACACGACATACAGCGTGTTGTTGTCGGATGCGCTGCGTCCCATGCCATCGTAATTACTGCCGGCGCCGTTGAATTTGCTGTACCAGGTGTATTGCAGTGTCACCTTGACGTTGAGCCACGGCAGGTAGTTCAACTCCCCGATCCAGCCGCGCGAGTCGGGTGAGCCGTTGGCGCTCGTGATCACTCCAGGAGCTCCCGGTGCCGTTGCCGGGTACAGCGCCGTGTCGGTGCTGCCGGTGGTGGAGAAGTACTGTACGGTTCCCCCGATCCGGCGGTGGTAGTAATAGGTGGCTGCTACCTCAGTGGTCGTCAGGGTGTCGGAGGGATTTGCCGACGCCGCGCTGGCAAAGCTTGCATCGAGCGTCATGGACTCGTGGATGTGTGTTCCGAGGATGCTGAACAGATGCTCCTCGCCGATGAACTGGTACTGCACATCCTCGGCAACGTCGTTGAAGCGGTTGGTCGGTCCTTGCAGCGGTACAGCCGCGCCCGGGGCGCCGCCCGGCAACACCTTGAAGTCGAGTCCGTAAACTCCGGCTTCGAGCGTATGGCGGTCCCAGTTGTGTTCGTAGGCGAGCCGCCAGTAGGGATTGACGCCCGAAAGCACGTTCGATGCCGTGCCATCGAGGGGTCCGGCGCCACCCGTGAGCTGATTGGTGACACCCTGTTGGGCCGAGCGGTAGCCGCCGACCTCGGCATACAACGACTCGTTCCAGTAGAGATAACCGGTGAGACCTGCGACGTCCTGAGCGTATGGACCATTGATCGCGGTGGCGGCAAGCGGAGTGACGGCGGCGTTGCTCGCGGTATACGGGAATCCCCACGCCGGGGTCGAGTTCCACAGGTCCTGTACTGTCGGGTTGTTGTTGAGCGACAGCCCGTAGGTCAGTGTGCCGTTATCGGGCAACAGCATTTCCTCCGCAAAGCGCAGATCGGTATTGTCTATACCGATCGTCCCCGCGGCGCTGTCGTACGTGAGCTGGACCATGGCGCCGAAATGCGGGGCGACCTCGCCGGCATAAAACAGGCTGAATTGCTGCGGAAAGCCGACCGTGCCGCTCTGCGCCACGCCGGGAGCGCCAGCGTTCGCCAGGTCGGGCACACCCGACTTCATCGTCGTGTAGGAGATCTGTGCCATGACCGACAGCGGCGGCATTTGCGAAAGATCGAGGAGCTGTTCCTTCTTGCCGCTGACGTCGCGTACCTTCTTGAGGTTACTGAGCACGTAGCCGTTTGCCTTGAAGACGCGGCCGAAATGGGTCAGTTCGGGAAATACCGTGTGGCAGGCTTCGCACGCCATGCCAGTCTGGCGGGCGAAACTCGGCACCGCCAAGGCTGCGGGCGCCGCCAGCAGCGCCGACGCCAGGATCGCAGTCGTGGCCAGATTACGCGAGGCTTGGACCGTCGTTCTGCCCGGCATGTTGAGTTACCCCTAGACTTCCCGCGGTGCTCCGCAAGGTGGCCTCAGGTTCACCTCAAGCTGCGGCAGCACAACGAGATTTGTACGTACAGCGCTAGATACCTCGGGAGCATGGCGCGCTGTGCCTATAGGCACTTACACCGCGACCCCGCGACGGGGCGGCAGCTTACCACGGAGGCGTGTGTGTAGGCGCAGCTGATAGAACGCTGTGCGCGTGACTGTCGGTCACCAACGCGCGCGAGCTCGCGCTGAGTCAGCTCGACCGCACCATCGGCGCCCGATACTGCGCTGCAGCACCTGTCACGTTCGCGTCCGCGGGCAATGCCGCGAGCTCCACCGTGTGCTCGCTGCCGATATTCCCGCTCGGCGCTCTGGTGCCAGTGCCGCCGTTCTGCCTGCCGGTCGCGCTGCCGCGGATCGCCGGCAGCATCTTGTTGTCGGCCGGCGCACTCTTTGCGCTCGGGGCCGCGACCTCGTTGTCCAATACGCCCCCGGCGCCGTTCTGCGGACTGCGCCAGGTGGCCATCGGTGCGGCAGCTGCCGCGGCTACCCGCCCGGCCGGGTCTTCAGCGCGCTATCCGTCTAGGCCTTCGCCTTCGCGGTCCAGGAGCTGCACCATCCGGCCGCCTTGACCGACTTGCCGGGGAACAGCGGGCAACCGCCTTGGGCGGAGCCGGCTGTGCCCTGGTAGAACTGGCAGTTATCGCACTTACTGCCGGCCTTGGCGTCCGCTGCCTTGCTGGCGTCCGGGGTGTACTTCAGTGCCTTGGCGGTGGGATCGTCGGTGGTGACGAGCGGGGCGTCGGCGGCACTTGCGACCTCCAAAGGTGCGCGCGCGATCGGCAGCAGCGCGACCCCCACCGCGATGTTCCTCAACAGGTGGCGACGAGACTTATCGATCACCTGTTCGATCTGTTTGACGTTTTTCACGTTTTCTCCTGGAGTGGAACTGTCCACACGGCACGCGCAGCAGCCACGCTGACCTGAGGGCCTCGCGGCGAGACCGAAGCCTGAGACTGCTCCTTTGCAATCCGGCGGGCGTAGTTACGGATAGCGGCCGTCCAGCGCGCCGCCCCCAGATATCTACGCGCGTCAAAGGCCGTCCGTCAACTACGACGGCTTGTTAGTGTCGGTGCGCGACGGCAATTCAGCGAACGGCGGCTTTCGGCGCGGCATTTAATGAAGCTGCATTTCCGCTCCGCGCGGCGCCCCCGCTACGAGTCAGCTGGCTCGCAGGAACGTCGGCAACTGACCGAGACTGTGTGAAAACGCCAGAGGCGGTTTTGGTGGATGATGACAATCTGCGCTCGCACATCGGTGGTTCCTGTTGCGAGTACGCCGAACACAGTAACGCCGGCGTTTAACTCAGCTATTCACAGTCGCCCAGGCGAACGATGCGCGCTGATCCGATTCGCGTCGTATGCTGCGGGGCGGTGATCACGGCCGCTCCTGTGCTGCAGTGCACGGCGATCCAGCGCTTGCAGCCGCGGAAATGCGCGCGCATATTCCGCGATCCGCGTCCGGCCAAACCAGGCCGGGTGCCCAACCAAGGAAGAGCAAAACATCCACGGGAGACGGGCTATGGTAAGAATTGTGGGAGCCGCTCTGCTCAGCACGCTGTTCTTCAGCGCCACCGCACTCGCGGCCGATGCCGTCGACGGGACCTGGAAGCTCAACGTCGCAAAGTCGAAGTTCAGTGGCACGGCGCCGAAGAGCGCGGTGCGCGTGTACACCGAGAGCGCCGACGGCCCGGCCCTGGATCAGAAGATGGTCGGCGCCGACGGCAAGGAATTGTCCGTGCACGCGACCCTCGCGTACGACGGCATGGACCATCCGATCACGGGCAATCCCGATGCCGACAGCATCGTCAGCAAGGCAATCGATGCTCACATCAGCGACTTCACGCTCAAGAAGGGCGGCAAAGTGGTCGGCACTGTGCACCGCGTCTTGTCGGCAGACGGCAAGACGCTCACGGTCCACAACAAGGGCACGCACGCCGACGGGAAAACGTACGACGATACGCTGGTCTTCGACAAGAGCCCATTCCCATGAAGTTGACTCCGACCCGCGAAGATGTCCTCAGTCCGGCAATAAGGCGGCGTACGGTGGTCGGGGAATAAGCGAGACGCGCGCTCCGTTCCCCTGCTCAGGAACGCCGAGCGCCGCGTGCATAGAGGCGGCGCCGCCGGCGCGCAAGAGTCGCGGTAGTTAAGAGGCAGGGCCTCGGTTGCGCTCGGCGCTCTGCAGGCGCCCGATGAGTGAGCTCAGGAACACGCGGTTGAAGCGCAGCTGGCAGGAGGCCGACACCTGCTCGAGCAGAGTCGAGCTCACCTTGAGCACGGTCACCGCGCCGCCGGCGCGAATGGTGGCGGTACGCTTGGCACCCGGCACGTAGCTGGCCTCACCGAAGCAGTCGCCGGTATCGAGCGCACCGATACTCTTGCCGTGGCGCTCGACCACGCAGCCGCCGGTGACCAGGATGTAGAAGCGATCGTCCATCTCGCCTTCCTTGACGATCTCCTCACCCGGCCCGTAGTCCTGCCAGTTGCTGGCACGCAGCACTTCCCAGATCTCGGCGTGCGAGAACTCATGGAAGAATTTCAGCCGTCGCAGCACACCAAACTGCTCCTGGCGGTCGATGCGCGAGTTGGCCTCGCGCAGGCGCTGGTGCACGCGGGTGAGTTCGGCAGCGAAGTCAAGACCGCTCTTGCAGCGCTTCTCCGGCTCCTTCTGCAATGCTGCCGCCACCACGGTCTCGAGTTCCTCCGGCACGTCCTTGCGCAGGGTATGGATCGGCGGCGGGGTGGCGTAGACGATCTGGTGCAGCAGCTTCTGCAGGTTGCCGGCGCGGAACGGGCGCGAACCGGTCAGAAGCTCATACATCACCGCGCCGAGCGAGTACAAGTCCGAGCGGTTGGTGAGTTCAAGACTCTGCACCTGCTCGGGCGACATGTAGGAGGGGCTGCCCGCGATGCCCTCGATGCGCGAGATGTCCGAGTCGGACACCAGCGCGATGCCGAAGTCGATGATGCGCACGTCACTGTCCTGCGTGAGCATGATGTTCGAGGGCTTGATGTCGCGGTGGATCACCCCGCGTGAGTGCGCGTAGTGCAAAGCCTTGGCGCACTTGAACATGATTTCCACGGTATCGTCTATGCGCAGCAGGTTGTCCGGACGGCAGTAGGCCGCGAGAGTACGCGCCCCATGCACGTGCTCGGTGACGATGTAGCAGTGGCCGTTTTCCTCGCCGGCATCGTAGATCGGCAGGATGTGCGGGTGCTGCAGCATCCCGACCAGGTGAGCCTCGGAGAGGAACATCTTGCGCGCGATGCGCGCACGCTCCTCGTCGCCGCCAGTGTCCATGTTGTAGACCTTGATGGCGACGTCGCGGCCGTAATAGGCATCGTGCGAAAGATAGACGATGCCGGTGCTGCCGCGCCCCACTTCCCTGACCACCACGTACTTGCCGATCTTGTCCGGCATGCGCGGAGCGGGCTTGGCGAGCGGCGTGGATTTTGGAGCCGGTAATGACATGGCGCGCGAGGTTGTTCGAAACGGCGCTTCAGGATAGATGCCGCCGCGCAAGGTGACTGTGATGCACCCCTCACGCGCTCCGGAGGGCGGCGATGCCCGCGCGACGGCGCGCGACGCGGAACTGTCCTGGTGCTTCAGGAGAAGTGCTGATATCCGGAATGCGAGAACTCGATCACAGTACCGTCGCGCACGACAACCGCCCCGGCGCCCTGGCGCAGCGTGCCGATGCGCGTGTAACCGAAGCGCTGCGGCGGCAGCTCGCCAAGCAGCCGCGCGATGTTTTCAGGGTGCACGGCGAAGCACAGCTCGTAGTCTTCTCCACCGGTGAGCGCAAACTCACGCGCACGCACACTTCCGAGCGTCGCCCGCAGCGGTTCGGACAGCGGCAGATCGCCGTAGGCGATCTCGGCCGCCACACCGCTGGCGCTGGCGAGCTTGCCGGCATCCGCGAGCAGTCCGTCCGACACGTCAATGCAGGCGCTGGCATGGCCGCGCAGCCGCTCGCCGAGCGCCATGCGCGGGGTGGGCCGCAGGAAGCGCTCGCGCAGGTAGGCCGCCGCTTCCGCCGGGGCGCTCAGGCGCCCCTGTTCCAGGGCCAGTCCGGCCGCCGAATCCCCCGGCGTGCCCGACACATAGAGCACATCCCCGGCACGTGCGCCGGCACGCCTCAACGCCGTGCCGGGCGGCACGTGCCCGAGCAGCTGCACGGTCACACACAAGGGTCCGCGCGTGGTGTCCCCGCCCACCAGGGCGACCGCGTGCTCGCGCGCCAGGGCGCACAGGCCGCCGGCAAAGCCGGCTATCCAGTCCTCATCCGCCTGCGGCAGGGTGAGCGCGAGCAACGCCCAGGCCGGCTGGGCTCCCATCGCGGCAAGATCGCTCAGGTTCACCGCGAGCGCACGATGACCGATGGAATCGGGCGGCGAACCGTCAGGAAAGTGCACGCCCGCCACCAGTGTGTCGGTGGCCACCACCAGCTCGCGCCCGGCGGGGCTGGCCAGCAGTGCCGCATCATCGCCCACTCCCAGCAGCACATCCGCGCGCGGCGCACCGCAGGAGCGGAAGTAGCGCTCGATGAGGGCAAATTCCGACAGCGGCATCTGCGACCTGGCGCGCTTGGTATCAGTGCTCGGTCGGGCGCAGCTCGCGGGCGGCGCGATCCAGCACGGCGTTGACGAACTTGTGCCCGTCGGTGGCACCGAAGCGCTTGGCGAGTCCCACCGCCTCGTTGATGGCAACGCGATACGGCACGTCGGGGCGTGAGGTCAGTTCGTACAGACCGATGAGGAGTATGGCGTGTTCGATCGGGTCGAGCAGCCGCAGCTCACGATCGGCGAATGTGGCCAGGCGCGCCTCGAGCTGCCCGTGGGCGCACGAGACCCCCTCGACCAGAGTGCGGAAGTAGTCGGCATCGGCGCGTGCCATGTCCTCGGATTCACCAAACTCGCTGACCAGCTCCTGCCACGGACAGGCGTTGAGCTGCCAGCGGTACAGCGCCTGCAGGGCGAGCTTGCGCGCCACGGTACGGTTACCGGCGAACTCGGCCGGCCTCACAGACGGGCCATGACGGCGGCCGTCTCGAGCGCGCTCTCCATGGCTTCCCCACCCTTGTTTCCGGCGCTGAGGGCGGCGCGCTGCAACGCCTGCTCCAGCGTCTCGACGGTGAGCACACCGAATGCCACCGGCACGCCGGTCTCGAATCCGGCCAGCTGCAGCCCGTGCGCGCACTCGCCGGCGACGTAGTCAAAGTGCGGCGTGTCGCCGCGGATCACGCAGCCGAGCGCCACGATGGCATCGTAACGGCCGCTGCTGGCGAGCTTCTTGGCGATGAGCGGCAGCTCGAACGCCCCCGGCACCCGCACGACCGTGAGCTCGTGTGCTTCGCCACCTCGCTCGAGCCAGGCGGCCCGCGCCCCCTTCAGCAGACTTGCGACCACGTGATCGTTGAAGCGCGCGGCCACGATGGCGACCTTCCGTCCGCGCGCGCTCACTTCGCCTTCGATAAGTCCCGCGCCGCTCACCCTTCTGCCCCGACGTAACCCTCCACCTCCAGGCCGAAAGCGGAAATGCCGTGCATCTGCTTGGGCGCCGACAGCACGCGCATGCGCTTCACCCCGAGATCCTTGAGAATCTGCGCGCCGACACCGAAGGTGCGCAGCACCGCGCCCTCGGCAGAGGCAGCGTTCCATTCCGGCTGCGCGGCGGCCGGGACGGTCGCGGTGAAGGAGCGCACCGCTTCTGCGAGTTCGCGCGCCGACTCGTACTGGCGCAGCATGACGACCACGCCATGGCCGGACTCGACGATGCGCTGCATGGCCGCGCGCAGCGTCCAGGCGCGCACCGGTCCCTGCACGCCGAACAGGTCGCGCAGCGTATCGGCAAGATGCACCCGCACCAAAGGGATGTCCGGGCCGTCGAGTCGCCCGTGTGCCAGCGCCACGTGCACCTCGAGGCTGACCTCGTCCTGGTAGGCATACAGGCGAAACTCACCGAGTTCGGTGTGCACGCTCTGCTCGGAGATGCGCACCACGGTGCGCTCGGTACGCAGGCGATGACGGATCAGGTCCGCGATCGTGCCGATCTTCAGTCCATGGCGGCGCGCAAACTCCTGCAGCTGCGGCCGGCGCGCCATGGTGCCGTCATCGTTCATCACCTCGCACAGCACACCCGCCGGCGCAAGGCCGGCGAGCCGACACAGGTCAACCGCCGCTTCCGTGTGGCCGGCACGCACCAGCACGCCGCCGCGCCGGGAGCGCAACGGAAAAATGTGCCCGGGACGGGCGAAATCCGCGGCCGCGGAACCGGGGTCGGACAGCGCGCGGATCGTCGCCGCGCGATCGACCGAGGACACCCCGGTGGTCGTGCCGGCGCGCAGGTCCACCGACACGGTGAAAGCGGTGCGATGCGACTCGCTGTTGACCGGAACCATCTGCGGCAGCTCGAGCCGCGCCAGGCCGCCCTCCTCCATCGGCACGCAGATGATGCCGCTCGTGTGACGGATCATGAAGGCGACGGCTTCCGGACTTGCGCACTCGGCCGCCATGATCAGGTCGCCCTCGTTCTCGCGATCCTCGTCGTCCATGACGATGACCATGCGCCCGGCACGCAGCTCGGCGAGGAGTTCCTCGACGGAATTGAGCGAGGCGGCCCCCGGCGGGGGTGCGCCCTTACCTGGAAGCGGCAGCACTTTGGACATGACGGATGATCGTCCCGGTACGGCAGCTCAGTATACCCGAGCCCCCCGCGGTCGATCGTGCGCGGGTCTGCCTCACCGGCTGGTTTTGGCGTTGCCCGGTAACAACGGCAACACCGCCTGCTCCAGCGACGCCTCGGTGACGGCATTCCCGGACATCAGGCGCGAGCGCACCACCCCGGAGGTATCGATGACCCAGGTCGTGGGAACGGCGAGCGGCGGGCCAAAGCCGTCCACCTTCGCGTTCGCTGCGAGGGCGGCCGGGTAGCCGAAGCTCTTCATGATGCGCACAACCGCGCCCACATCGGCCGCCTCATCGACACTCAGGCCGAGCAGCACGAGTCCGCGTGCGTGGTAGCGACGGTAGAAGGCGTCGAGTCGCGGCATCTCGGCACGGCACGGCGCGCACCAGCTGGCCCAGAGGTTCACGATCACCACCTTGCCGCGCAGCGCCGCCAGGTCGAATACCTGCCCGTCGAACTGCGCCACCACCAGCTTCGGCGCGGGCCGCCCGATCGCGGGAGGATCCGCGCCCAGCACGGCCCGGCTGCCCGTCAGCATCAAAAGCGCACACCCCGCCAGCACGGCGCCGCTGCGCCGGATGTTTCGCCCGTCCGTCATGGGTTCGCATTCTAAACGCAACGGGCGCGCCGCGAACGCGCAGTAGGTGGCGCGTGAACGCTGGCATCGAGGCGTAGCTTCCCGCCCAGCTTCCACCTCCTTTGGAACACTTGCAGGAGCCGTAGTCTGTCACGGTGGTGAACGCCGTAGTTGCCAGCTGCCTTCTCTGATCGATAGCAGCTTCAGCCGAGCTCGCCTTCAAAATGCACCTTGGCGAGCCACAGTAGCGCGAATACGAAGCTCCCGACGCTGAGCCCGAGCATGATGACAATCAGCTGGCGAAGCCGAAATTCCCAATCCCGGTCCGCAAGGTAGGCGGAAACGGCCGCCATCAAGTAAACGTATCCAACAACCGTTAAAGGAAGCAGAGCCAACACAAGAACCGCGCCGAAGTTTCCAGCGATCCGCGGCCGGAGCAGTGCGAACCAACAGACCTCTGCAACGAAGACCGCCCCGAACCAGAGGCGCCATCTTCGAAGTGCTGGATTTTCCGGAATGATGCGCATATCGAGATCTAATAAATGCCAGGGACTTCGCCGTCCCGAAGCGACGCCGAGGTGTCCGGATTGAGTTGCGAAATCGATCCCTCCGAAATGGAGAGTCCCATGAAACTAGTGTCTACGCTTGGAATCGACTTAGCAAAGAGCACATTTTCGTTGCATAGCGTTAATTCAAACGGCGAGGTGATGCAGCCGCGCATGTTCATCGATGTGGCTCCGAGGAGAAGAGTCTCTGCGCGGCAGCTCGCGCGAGAGCTAGCCCATTCTCCGTAAAGGCAATGGACTTGTTCTTGTTCTGTGGGTCATCGATGAGACCGCGTTCGCGCAATCGATTCGATGCGCTCCAATCGATTCCCTTCCAGGCACGGGTCAGCCCACGTTCCTCCCATGCCGTCAGATAGAAAACGGCCAATACCGCTTCGTCAATCTTCGCTTCGTCGTAACGCATAGGTCCGCCGTAGTGAGGGCCCCGAGAATGATGCGCTTGCTTCGATTCGAGGTGAAGTCGTCAAATCGTGGCGTTTCTTGAACCCGGCTCACCTAACACCACGCCGCCCCGCACGAGAGCATGCCAGCGAAGGCAAGCTGAGCCGGATTCAAAGAAAGAGCTTCCCGGCGGTCTAACTTCATTTAGGCGACCCGATTGCCGCCAATTCTGTCGCATAACGGTCTGTCATCCCAGCTCGGGAGCCACGGCTAGTGCCTGCCTTTGCTGCCGCCAGATGATCGGCAGCAGTGTCGCCACGCCATTTACGGATGGCTCGCGCTGGGGCTGCTTCGCCACGGCGATCTGGCGGGGCTCGGTTTGCGCGTGTGGCACTGGTGGCAGCGCGCAGTCGACTGGCCCGATCTCTGACGGATCGCGTTCTGCGCACTGACTCTCTGCCCCTGCCGAAAGGGCCGTGACTGCCCGCTGCTCACGCCTTAAGGGAGGTTTAAGGCGCCCCAGCGATCATCCGCGGCCCAATTTTGGCCATAGGAGATCGGCTTGGTTTATCCGCCATTCGACGATGCGCTTGATGAGTTCTTGAGGAAGGGACCCGTCGGCGCCGTGCCTGAAACCATCCGCGCGAGTGAGCTCGACTGGCGAGCGTTCAGGCAATTGTCGCCAGACGAGACATACGAGGGCATTCGGGTCGAGCGAGCGGGCGGCTCAGTCACATCCGTGCGCGGTCGCGCTCCGGACTGGACTTCGTTTCAGTGGCCCCCGTCGCAATAGATGCGCCGGATGGGATTTATCGGCGAGTCGGCAGTAGCAAGCTGCCTGCTGAGCGCCCCTCGCGCCATGATCAGTCCAGGCCACTCTCCCATTCCGCGACGTGCACAATCACGAACGTGGCCTCACTCGGCAGAGACGCATACCAGGTGGCAGCGGCTTCGCAGGAGGATCCCGGCAACAGACACTGGGCAAAATCTGTCTTACTGAGAATCGCCGCCTGGTCCACATAGCCGGCGTTTTCTGACACGTCGTTGAAGTGCAGCCCGCGCTTCGCGACCGCTGCCGTGTCAACATCCGCCGTTATCTGTCCTACGACCGCGTAGCGACCTAAGTGCCAACTCAAAGCGATGAGATGCGTTTCAAATGCCATGTTTCGATTCGAACGAGGCGCGGTGCGTCGCCGCAACCGTGACTCCAAGATGCCGGGGCTCCACAGTTTAGAGGAGTTCAAAACACCGTCAAATCAGCGTTTATTGTCCGCCAAGCGTAAGTCGTCCTTCCATACAGTATCCGCAAACGCCCCGGACTGCATGGACACCCCGCGCCGGGCTGACCACGATCCCCCGCCTCGCAATTTGCTAGTTCAGCGGCTCAGCACATGGTGAGAGACAAGCGCTGGATGCGCCAGTTACCACGCTTGGTCCAGGCGAGCGACCGGCTCGCGCCGACACCGTATGCAGTCGCCCACTCAGCTTTTCGGGGGTTCCAGCGGAACGTGCTCGGGTAGCGCACCTGCCCCGGTGGAATCGTCGTAGTCGAACTTCCGGCACTCATACCAGGCGGCCTTCTCATTCGGCCGCTCTATTCGTTTGATGAAGTTGAGGCAGTCCTGCTCGCGTTCATAGAACGCCGGCTCGCCTTCATTGAATACCATGTCGCATGCTCCGGCCGCGGGGCTGCAGAGATACATGCCGAACATCACCACGATATGGCTCATGTGGACGCCCTCATTTGCTGGTCCTTCTCGCGGCACATCATGCGGCCTTGCCTAGTGCCGCGTCGCCTGAATCCTGCGCCGCTAGTCGCGCTTATGGGCTAAGGCGCGTAGATCCGCGGTATCCGTTATCCCGGCTCCTACGTTATCGCTCCGCTGAGAGTAATAAAAATAAAGTAGAGACTCCGCCCGTGGTTACGCTGATGCGTCGGAGGTGCTGAGCATCACTCAAAACGGAGGGCGGAGCCAAACCTCCGCCCTCACTCGCTGTCCTTCGCCATAGAGACGGCCCTTTTTAGCCTCGTCGGCACACCGGGATGGAGCTTGACGCCGGAAGATCCCCAGACAGGGACTTATCCCAGCAAGTGGGCCCGGCATTGCGGCTCTGCAACTGCGCGGTGTGCAGCTCAGCATTCGCTGCCATTACCGCTGCGAAATTAAACGGGTCGCGCTCTGTGGAGGCACTTGAGCTTACGAAGGCCCAAGCGCTGGTTGCGGTGATAACCGTGGCGCACGCGATAGCGGCGAAACGGCTGAATCCGACATTACGAATACTCATGGCAATCATCCTCGTGTTGAGTGGTTAGTGATTCACCTCGATCTCATCTGTACAGCGCCATGGTGTATCAACACGCGAATTGCCGTTAGTGTCGAAAGTCATTCACCGCCCGCTCAGCCAGTCAGTGCAGAGTGCTCTCCGTGCAGGTCTGTTGTCGGTGCGCTCGTATTCATTGCAGCTCTTGGCTCCCGGCTGCGTCACCTCGCGGCCCGTCGCGCTGCCCACCGGAACACAGGGTAATTGTGGCTCGCCCGGGTGAGATTCCTCTGCCGCTGGCGACAGATCAATGACAGGGCATGATCTTCCGTCCCGCAGAATCGCTGAATAACGGGCCAGTAAGACAACAGTCATGTGACTCGCTTCACGGCGGTTAGGTCTGCTGTAGTGCCTTACATCGCGTACGACGGGCTCTCAAGGAGATCCCTGTTATGAGAAAGCTACTGACGATCCTGACCCTGGGTCTCACCGCGTGTGGCGGTGGCGGATCTACCGGCACATCGAGCACCTCATCGTCGGCTCCGCAAAACTTGCAAATGGCGCCGGCGCCTGCGCAGGTACTCAGTCCGACATACTCACTAACCAACCTTACCGCGACTGACAGCAGCGGAAACGTCTTTTATCTTGCCATCAGCGATACCGCGGATGCGGGAACGGCGTCGTTCGATGGACAGATGGCCAATTACAACACGTTAGGCGTAGCGATCACTGAGAACACCAATCCCAACCCTGTCTTGTCGCGTGGTGCAGTTGCCTTCTATCTGACAAGTCCCTACTCACCCCTCGGTGAGGAGATCACACAGAATGGAGTCATTGTGGAGACAGCTTTGCTGCCTCCCTTCACTCCTCCGTCGAGTCTAACGGTCGGGGACTCTGGCCAACTGGACGCTATTTCCTATTACAACACCAGCAACGTACTGATTGGCAATGCGACTCAGACTTATAGTGTAGCCGCGAACAATGCCACAACTGTGCTTGTGACCCTCACCACAACAGGCACGGTGAACGGTACGGAGCTCCGATCAGGAAACCTTCACCGTGGACACCAGCGGCAACGTCGTGTTGCAGTCGTTCACGCTGACGGTGAATGGCGAGGTACTGAGGTTTACGAACAGCTAAAAGTCTCGAAAAGCCGAGCTACGTATCGAGCGATCTGATCGACCTCAAGATTCACGCGCGACCCGACACTCAGCGCGCCGAGGGTCGTACTCATCTGCGTGTGCGGGATGATATTCACGCCGAAAGCCGCTCCCTCCACCGAGTTGATGGTGAGACTCACCCCGTCAACGGCGACTGAACCTTTGGCGGCGAGGTAGCGCGCGAGCGGCGCTGGCGCCTCGATGATAAGCCGCCGTGAGCGCGCATCCCCGCTCACGGCTGTGACCCGCCCGATGCCATCGACGTGTCCGGAAACCAGGTGTCCGCCAAGTGCATCGCCGGCGCGCAGCGCCGGCTCGAGATTGACGGCCGCTCCGACCTTGAGCTCCCCGAAAGTTGTAAGCGAGAGGGTCTCGCGCGACAGATCAGCCGCGAATGCCTGCGGACGCAGCTCGGTCGCCGTCAGGCAGCAGCCCTGCACGCACAGGCTGTCACCCACCCGCGCAGCCGAAAGATCCAGCCGCGGGCAGGCGATCACCAGTCGCACGTCGCCGCCGCGGGCCTCACTCGCCTCGATGCAGCCGACAGCCTGGACGATCCCGGTGAACAAGGGCGCCCCTAGGCTGCGCGCGGCACGAAGCGCAGCCGCAGGTCCGCGCCAATGGGGTGCGTTTCGATGAGCGTGAACGACACTGCGTCCTTCAGCTCTTGAAGTTCCGGCAGCGCGACCAGCGCGCGCGCGCCGGGGCCGAGCAGTGTCGGCGCCACGTACAGGAGCAGCTCATCCGCCAGCGACTGGCGCAGGAGCTCGCCCGCGAGCGTCGCGCCGGCCTCCACCAGCACCTCGTTCATCTCCAGCTCCGCGAGCCGCTCGAGAACTGCGGGCAGTGCCAGCCGGCCTGCCTCGGCTGGCAGCGATTCGAGACGCGCGCCACGTGCGGTCAGCTCGGCGGCACGTGCATCGTCCGGGGCGGCGAGCGTAGTGAGGATCAGCACCTCACCGCCCCCCTCGAACAATCGGGCCGCGACCGGCGTGCGCAGCTGCGGGTCGAGTACGACCCGTAGCGGCTGCCGCCGCGGCGGCGCCGCCTCCTCGACCGGCAGGCGCACACCGAGGCGCGGGTCATCGGCGAGCACCGTGCCGACACCGGTCAGCACGGCCGAGCTGCGTGCTCGCCAGCGCTGCACGTCCGTGCGCGCCTCCTCGCCGGTGATCCAGCGGCTCTCGCCATTGGCAAGCGCGGTGCGGCCGTCGAGACTCATGGCGAGCTTCACGCGCACGAACGGACGCCCGTAACGCATGCGCTTGATGAATCCTGCGTTGAGCTCGGCTGCCTCGCGCTCGAGCAGTCCGCCCTCAACCGCGATGCCCGCAGCGCGCAGCGCCTCGGCTCCCTGGCCGTTGACGAGTGGATTCGGATCAGCGACGGCATACACGACCCGCGCCACCCGCGCCGCGCTCAGTGCCTCGACGCACGGCGGAGTGCGGCCGTGATGGCAACACGGCTCGAGCGTGACGTACACGGTGGCGCCGGTCGCCTGCGCTCCGGCCGCGCGCAATGCTGCAACCTCCGCGTGCGCCTCCCCGGCGCGCTCGTGCCAGCCCTCGCCGATGATGCGACCGCGCTGCGCAATCACGCAGCCGACGCGCGGATTCGGGTCGGTGGTGTCCAGGCCGCGCGCGGCGAGCGTGAGCGCGCGCTGCATGGCAAAGCGATCAAAGTCCGAGAACATCACTTCTGTCCACCCGCGCCCGGCTCGCCGTCATCGGCAGCGGGCTCCGGCGGCAACAGCGGCAGCTGGTCGCGCTTCGCATCAGCCCCGGCGGCGCGCCGGCGGGCACCCGCGCGCGCACCGCGCGCGTGGGCCGGAGCCGGAGCCCGCGCACCGCGCAGCCGCTTGATCTCCTCGTGAAACGCCTCGACGTCCTCGAACTGCCGGTACACGGAGGCGAAGCGCACATAGGCGACCTCATCGAGATGGCGCAGTTCCTCCATCACCAGCTCCCCGATGGCACGCGCCGAGACCTCGCGGTCGCCGAGGCTGCGTACCTTGTGAACGATGCGACTGAGGGCTTCATCGATCTGCTCGACCGGCACCGGGCGCTTCTGCAGCGCCTTCTCGATGCCAGCGCGCAACTTGCCTTCATCGAAGGCCTCGCGTCCGCGGTCGCCCTTGATGACGAGTGGCATGACGAGCTCGGCGGTCTCGAAGGTGGTGAAGCGCTCCCCGCACTTCAGGCACTCACGGCGCCGACGGATCTGCCGTCCCTCGCCGGCGAGGCGCGAGTCGTTCACCTTGGTCTCTTCATGGCCGCAGAACGGGCAGTGCATGCGGCGTGTTTCGCCTCCGCTGCGCTACGGTCCGTAGACCGGGAAGCGGCGGCACAGTTCGATCACCTGCGGTCGCACGCGCTCGATGACCTCGGGCGCGGCTTCCGCGTCCAGTATCTGCGCCACCAGATCCGCCACCTGCTCCACCTCGGGTTCCTTGAAGCCGCGCGTGGTGGAGGCCGGCGTACCGATACGCAGGCCGCTCGTGATCATGGGCGGCCGCGGATCGTTGGGCACCGCGTTCTTGTTTACCGTTATGTTGGCCCGGCCGAGGGCCGCATCGGCGTCCTTGCCGGTGATGTTGCGGTCGGCGAGGCTCATGAGGAACAGATGATTGTCGGTGCCGCCTGAGACGATCTGATAGCCGCGCTTCATGAAGCGCGCCGCCATGGCGCGCGAGTTGGCAACCACCTGGCGCTGGTAGTCGCGAAACTCCGGCTGCAGCGCCTCGAGCAGTGCCACCGCCTTGGCCGCGATGACGTGCATGAGCGGACCGCCTTGCGTGCCGGGAAACACCAGCGAGTTGAGTTTCTTGGTGATCGCCTCGTTGGCGCGCGCCAGGATCAGTCCACCGCGCGGGCCGCGCAGGGTCTTGTGAGTAGTGGTCGTGACCACGTCGGCGTGCGGGACTGGATTGGGGTAGATCCCGGCGGCCACAAGTCCGGCGACGTGCGCCATGTCGACCACCAAGTACGCGCCGACGCTCTTGGCGATCTCAGCGAAGCGCGCCCAGTCGATGATGCGTGAATACGCCGAAAACCCGGCGATGATCATCTTCGGGCGATGCTCGTCGGCGAGCCGCTGCACCTGCTCGTAGTCGATCTCGCCGGTGTCAGGACGAATGCCGTATTGCGCGGCACGAAAGAACTTGCCGGAGAAGTTGACCTTGGCCCCGTGCGTCAGGTGACCGCCATGGTCAAGACTCATGCCGAGGATCGGATCCCCGGGCTGTACCAGTGCGAGGTATGCCGCAGCGTTCGCCTGCGAGCCTGAGTGCGGCTGAACGTTGGCGAAGTCGGCGCCGAACAGCTGGCGGGCGCGATCGATGGCGAGCTGCTCGACGATGTCGACGTATTCGCAGCCGCCGTAATAGCGCTTGCCGGGATAGCCTTCCGCGTATTTGTTGGTGAGCACGGAGCCTTGCGCTTCGAGCACGCGCGGGCTGGCGTAATTCTCGGAGGCGATGAGCTCGACGTGGTCCTCCTGGCGATGGCGCTCGTTCTGGATCGCGCGCGCCAGCTCCGGATCGAAGCCCTCGATACTCATAGTGGTCCGGAACATGCGCGCGCCGCCTCCGCATCCCGAGAATGGGGGCGCGAATTGTACCGGAAGGATGCCGCAGCCGCCCTTGTTGCGGCGCGCCGCCCGGGCGGAAGGATCGCGACAGGGCGCTGATGCCGCCTGGACGGCGCTACATAAGGTTCTCGACCACCGCTGTCCAGGCCTGGGCGAGGTTGGCGCGGTTGTAGCCGCCACCCCCCAGGGCGAGTACCCGCCCGTGACCGAGCGCGTCGGCCAGCGCGGCCAGCTCGCGCGCCGCCCGCCCATGGACCTTCGGCGAGAAGCGCAGGTGGGTGATCGGATCGCCCTCGAGACTGTCGGCGCCGCACTGCAGGATGATGAACTCGGGCGCGAACTTCTCCAGGTGCGCGGTGACCAGCGGCCACACGCTTGCGAACGTCGCATCGTCGGCGCCGGGCGGCAGCGGCACATTGAGCTTCATGCCCTGGGCGGCACCGCGTCCGGTTTCGGAGGCCGCGCCGGTGCCCGGGTACAGGTAGCGCCCGTCCTCGTGCAGGTCGGCGAACACGACCGCCGCGTCATCCTCGAATGCGTAGAAGACTCCATCACCGTGATGGGCGTCGATGTCGACGTAGGCGATATGCTTGAGTCCTGCGCGCTTGAGCTGCTCGATCGCCACGCCACAATCGTTGAATACGCAGAAGCCGGCAGCACGGTCGCGCGCCGCGTGATGCAGCCCCGCGATCGGCACGAAGGCGCGCCGGCACTTGCCTGCCATGATCGCATCCATGGCCGTGAGCGTGGCGCCGACGACCACGGCGGCCGCCTCGTACACGCCCTTGAACGCCGGCGTATCGCCACCGTCGAGGTGACCGGCGCCACTCGCCGAGCGTTCCCGCACGAACTCCAGATACTGCGCGCTGTGGAAGGAGCGCAACTCCTCGTCGGTAGCGGTGCGCGGATCAAGCGTGCTGGCACGTTGCGCCAGACCGCGCGCCGTAAATTCACGGACGAAGGCAGCAAGACGATCCGAGCCGAAGGGATGACCGTCGCCGAAGCCGTAACGCGCGAGGCGTTCACTGACGACCACTGCGACACTGGCGGTTGCCAAGCTTGCTTCTCACAGGCAGGCGTTAAGTCGCGCAGCCTAACACAGTGGCGCACGCCGCATGGGCTGCCGGCCATCGCCATCCGCGCCGCGCTCGACCATAATCGCGCTTCGCATTTCTTTACACTCGCAAAACGCATGGCCCAATACATCTACACCATGAATCGCGTCTCGAAGGTGGTGCCGCCCAAGCGGCTCATCCTGCGCGACATCAGCCTGTCGTTCTTCCCGGGAGCCAAGATTGGCGTACTGGGCTTGAACGGTGCGGGCAAGTCCACCCTGCTCAAGATCATGGCCGGGATCGACTCGACCTTCGATGGCGAGGCGCGCCCGCAAAGCGGCATCCGCATCGGCTTCCTGCCTCAGGAGCCGCAGCTGGACTCCGCCAAAGACGTGCGCACCACGGTCATGGAGGGGCTCGGGGAGACCTTCCGGCAGCTCGCGGAATTCAACCAGATCAGCGAGGCGTTCGCAGAACCGATGGACGATGAGCGGATGAACACCCTGCTCGCGCGCCAGGCACAGCTGCAGGACGCCATCGATGCGGCAGGCGGCTGGGAATTCGAGCGCAAGCTTGAGATCGCGGCCGATGCGCTGCGCCTGCCGCCGTGGGAGGCCAGCATTGGCACGCTCTCGGGCGGTGAGAAGCGCCGCGTCGCGTTGTGCCGGCTGCTGCTTTCGGCGCCGGACATGCTGCTGCTGGATGAGCCGACCAACCACCTGGACGCGGAGTCGATCTCCTGGCTGGAGCGCTATCTGGAGGAGTACCCGAGCACCGTGATCGCGGTCACCCACGACCGCTACTTTCTTGACAATGTCGCGCAGTGGATCCTGGAGCTCGACCGCGGTTACGGCATTCCCTGGCACGGCAACTATTCCTCGTGGCTCGAGCAGAAGGAACAGCGCCTGGGCCTGGAAGAGCGCGAACGCGAGTCGCTGCGCAAGAGCCTCGCCCACGAGCTCGAATGGGTGCGCCAGAACCCCAAGGCGCGCCAGGCAAAGAGCAAGGCGCGGCTGCAACGCTACGAGGAACTCGCCTCGCGAGAATTCCAGGAACGCAACGAGACCAACGAGATCTATATACCACCGGGCGAGCGGCTCGGCGATCTGGTGGTGGCGGTGGAAGGACTGCGCAAGGGTTACGGCGAACGGCTGCTGATCGACAACCTCAGCTTCAGCCTGCCGCGCGGCGGAATCGTCGGCATCATCGGCCCGAATGGCGCCGGCAAGACCACCCTGTTCCGCATGCTCACCGGGGCCGAGCAGCCCGATGCCGGACAGATCCGGGTCGGTCCGACCGTGCGCCTTGCCTACGTCGATCAGTCGCGACAGACGCTCGATGATAAGAAGACCGTGTGGCAGGAGATCTCCGGCGGACTTGAGATGATCCGGGTCGGTGCCTACGAAACCCCCTCGCGCGGCTACGTCGGCCGCTTCAACTTCAAGGGGACGCAGCAGCAGCAGCTGATCGGCGAGCTGTCCGGGGGCGAGCGCAACCGCGTGCACCTGGCCAAGGTACTCAGCGCCGGCGGCAACGTGCTGCTGCTCGATGAGCCCACCAACGATCTGGACATCGAGACGCTGCGCGCGCTGGAAGAGGCGCTGTTAGGTTTCCCCGGCTGCGCCGTGGTGATCTCGCACGACCGCTGGTTCCTCGATCGCATCGCCACCCACATTCTCGCCTTCGAGGGCGACTCGCAGGTGGTGTGGTTCGAGGGCAATTACCAGGAGTACGTCGGCGACCTCAAGCGGCGCAAGGGCGAGGATGCCGCGCAGCCTCACCGGATCCGCTACAAGCCGCTGACGCGCTGAACGGACCTGTCGCCTCTTGCCCTCTCCCGTGACAGCGCCAGTCCCGCAGCCGAGCCAGCAGGAGATGCTGTGGCGCTGGGTAGGACCGGTGGCGGCGCTTTTGGTGTTTGCCGGTGTGGCGCTGGTCCTGCATCACCAGATGGCGCACCTGCACGTCAAGAACGTGCTCGCGCAGTTGCACGCGATACCGCGCCGCCAGGTGGTGGAGGCGCTCGGCTTCACGGCTCTGAGCTACTGGCTGCTCACGACCTACGAGGTGCTGGCTCTCGCCTACCTGCGGCGGGCGATTCCCTACACCCGCATCCTGTTCACCTCCTTCATCGCCTACTCCTTCGGCCACACGCTCGGTTTTGCGGCCTTTACCGGCGCTGCCATCCGCTTTCGCCTCTACGCGTCAGCGGGCGTGAGTGCCATCGATGTCGCGACCCTCACGGCATTCTGCAGTCTCTCGCTGGGCATCGGCCTTGCGACAGTGTCGGGCGTGTCGCTGTTCCTCGCGCCCGGCCATGCGGCCACGGTGCTGCGCCTGCATCACAACTGGTCCTTGCTGGTCGGCACGCTGCTGCTCGGCGCGGTGCTCGCCTATGCACTGTGGGCCTGTCTGGCGCGCACCAAGCTTGAGATCCGCGGCTGGGCGCTGCGCGCGCCCGGGCCCTACATCGGACTAACCCAGATCGCGCTCTCGGTGCTGGATCTGTCGTTATCCACCGCGGTGCTGTGGTCGTTGCTGCCGCCCGGTGCGCACATCGGCTTCATCACTTTCCTCGGGGTGTATGCCGCTGCGGTCATCGCCGGCATCGTCAGCCATGTGCCAGGCGGTGTCGGTGTGTTCGAGGCGGTGATTCTGTTCACCCTGCCCGGCGTGCCCGCGGACGCCCTGCTCGGTTCGCTGCTAGCGTACCGCGCCGTGTATTACGTCGTGCCGCTGGTGTGCGGCACGCTGCTGTTCGCATCGAAGGAACTGGCCGCGCAGCGCGGGCGCTTCGCCTGGGCACACGAGCTTGCGAGCCTGTACATCGCGCCGGTCGTGCCGCAGATTGCAGGCTCGCTCACTTTCCTCGCCGGTGCGCTGCTTTTGTTCTCGGGCGCAACGCCGGCGATGGACGAGCGGCTGGCATTCCTCGATCAATTCCTGCCGCTCGCGGTGCTGGAGATCTCGCATCTCGCCGGCAGCGTCGTGGGACTTGGGCTGCTGGTGCTGGCGCGGGCGCTGTTCCGGCGTGTCCAGGCCGCCTACCACATCTCGGTGTGGCTGCTGATCGCGGGTATCTTCGCTTCGCTCCTGAAGGGACTGGACTTCGAGGAAGCCTGCCTGCTGGCGCTGGTGCTCGGGGTTCTGGTGCTGGGACGGCGCGCGTTCTATCGCCCGACTGCCATCCTGGCGGAGCGCTTCACGCCGGTGTGGGTGGCCAGCATCATTGGGGTGGTGGTGATGGCGCTGTGGATCGGCGTCGTCTCCTACCGGCACGTGAACTACTCGCACGAGTTGTGGTGGACCTTCGCCCTGGACGGCAACGCGCCACGCATGCTGCGTGCCTCCCTCGCCGTCATCGTGCTCGGCACCGCGTACCTGCTCTTGAACATGCTGCGACCCGCGCGTCCGGAGCCGGCGGTCGCCGGTGCCGATGAACTCGCGCGGGCGCGCGCGCTCATCGCCACCTGCGACTTCACACTGGCCAACGCGGCGCTCACCGGGGACAAGCGCCTGCTGTTCAGCGACGCAGGCGATGCCTTCATCATGTACCAGATCGCCGGCAAGAGCTGGGTCGCACTCGGTGATCCGGTCGGCTCGCAGGAGGGCGGGGAGGAACTCGTGTGGCGACTGCGCGAGATGTCCGATCACCACGGCGGGCAGACGGTGTTCTACCAGGTGAGTCCCGATCGGCTGGCGCTGTACGTGGACCTCGGACTTGCGGCTCTTCGGATCGGCCAGGAAGCGCGCGTGCCGCTCGAGGCCTTCTCGCTGGAGGGTTCCGCACGCGCGGACCTGCGCCAATCGCATCGTCGCGCGCAGCGTGACGGTGCGAGCTTCGAGGTCGTACCGCCCGAGCGCGTCGAGGAGCTGTTGCCGCTGATGCAGGGCATCTCGGACGCGTGGCTGGCGAGCAAGTCCACCGGCGAGAAGCGCTTCTCGGTGGGCTCCTTCTCGCCGCGCTACCTGCGGCAGTTTCCGCTGGCGGTGGTACGCGCGGAAGGCGTGCCGGCGGCTTTCGCGAACCTGTGGACCACGGACACCAAGGAGGAGTTGTCGGTGGATCTGATGCGCTTCGATCGCGACGCGCCACGCAGCGCCATGGATTACCTGTTCATCGAGCTCATGCTGTGGGGCAGGCGCGAGGGCTATCGCTGGTTCAATCTCGGTATGGCCCCGCTGGCAGGACTTGAGACGCATCCGCTCGCGCCAGCCTGGCACCGCGTCGGCAACTTCATCTTCCGCCAGGGCGAGCACTTCTATAATTTCGAGGGCCTGCGGCGCTACAAGGCGAAGTTCGATCCGATCTGGGAGTCGCGCTACCTCATGGCTCGCGGCGGGATATCGCTGCCGCGCGTACTGATGGACGTGTCGGTGCTGATCGCGGGCGGCATGAAGGAGTTACTGGCGCGATGAACATGAAGATCGTGTGTGCCGCGCTCGGCTTGCTGCTGGCAACTGCCGCACACGCCGCCGCACCGGCGGCGTCAGCCAAAAAGGCCGCAGCCGCGGCTGACGCCACCCCGCTGAGCGCCGGGCGTTTTGGCACCGTGAACATCTACAGTCCGGCGGCAGCGCCGCGCAGCGTCGCGATTTTCCTCTCCGGCGATGGCGGCTGGGAGCTGGGTGTAGTCAACATGGCGCGCGCGCTCAGGGACATGGGCGCGCTGGTCATCGGCGTCGACATCCGCCAGTACTTCGCCAGCCTGCACCAGGCTGCGCAGCGCCCCGGCGCGTCCTGTCAGATGATCGCCGCCGACTTCGAGACGCTCAGCCACCAGGCGCAGAAGAAAATCGGCCTGACCGAGTACCACGTACCGGTGCTGGTCGGCTACTCCTCGGGCGCCACCGTCGCGTATGCCACACTGGTGCAATCGCCGCCCGGCACCTTCGCAGGGGCGCTCAGCCTCGGCTTTTGCGCCGACCAGGATTTTTCCGGCGCAGCCCTGTGCCCCGGGGCGGGCCTGCACTACACGCAGAACAACCAGCACGAGCTGGTGTTCGCGCCGGCTAGCACTCTCAAGCAACCCTGGATCGGCTTTCAGGGACAGAAGGATGAGGTTTGCAATCCGCACGCCGCCGAGCAGTTTGCCGCCCAGGTGGCCGGCGGTTCGCTCGTGAAGCTGCCGCTGGTGGGACATGGATTCTCGGTGGAGAAGAACTGGATGCCGCAGTTTCGCGACGCCTATGCGCGCCTCGCGGCACGCGCGGAGAGCGGGCCACAACGTCCGCCGGAGATCACGGATCTGCCGGTGCAGGAAGTGCACGCGAGCGGAAGCGCCGATGAATTCGCGCTGCTGCTGACCGGGGACGGCGGCTGGGCGGGGCTCGACCAGGAGCTGGCGGCGCGCCTGGCAGCACATGGCGTGCCGACGGTTGCGCTGAACTCGCTGAAGTATTTCTGGACGCAACGCACGCCGGCGCAGACCACCGCCGATGTGGCGCGGGTGCTGCGTCATTACCTGGCGGCCTGGAACAAACAACACGTGCTGCTCATCGGTTACTCCTTCGGCGCCGACGTACTGCCGTTCGTGGTGAACCGTCTGCCGGCGCAACTGCGCGCGCATGTGGCAAGCGTGAGTCTGCTCGGCATTGATGCCAATGCCTCCTTCGAGGTGCGCATCTCGGACTGGGCCGGTGGCGACAACGACGGGCCGCCGACCCGACCGGAAGTCACCGCGCTGACGCACGTGCCCGTGCTGTGCATTTACGGCGAGGGCGAGGCCGACTCGATCTGCCCGGGACTGCCGGCAAACGGCGTCGTCCGCGAGCAGATCGGCAAGGGACACCACTTCAGCGGCGACTACGCAACGCTTGCGGATCGCATCCTCGCATTTGCGCGCAGCGGCCACCCTGTGACATAACGCACCAGCTTGGCCGTGCCGCCAGCGCGGCACGCGACAGTCGCCTCGGCCGACTCGCGCTGGGTTAACATGGGGCAGGCGGCGCACACAACAACATGAGCCGCCTGCGTCCCATGTCGATGTACATCGATTCAACCAGCCAGCTGCATCACGACCTGGACAAGAACCTCGTCGTAACGTGCCCGCATTGCCAGACCGTCGCGCACATCACGCCAAGCGCGGTGCCGCGCTTCCAGGATCTGCAGATCTATCGGCCAAGACAGGTCGGGCTGGTGTACCTGTGCGACGCCTGCCACATGCCGATCTTCCTGCGCTTCACCGTGCGGGTGTACGGCGCCTCGCGCATCGAGTTATCGCCGCAGTTCACCGAAGTCGAACGGGCGCGCGAGAAGTTCAGCTTCACCTATGTCCCCGAGGACGTGGAGCTGCTGTTTCGCGAGGCGCTCACCTGCTACTCGCAAGGAGCGTTCAACGCGTTCGCCTCGATGTGCCGCCGCACCGCGCAGGCGATGTTCGCCGACCTGGGCGAGGCAGGGAAACTGCGCATGTTCGATGAGCTGAACGCGGTGCGCGAACTGGCCAACATCGAGTCGGATGTGTTCAGCAAGATGAGGAACGTGCTGTTTGGTGCAGAGCTCGACGCGCGCTCAGCGCTGCCGCTGGTGGACGGCCACGAGTGCGGCATCATGCTCGAGGTGCTGAAGGACCTGCTGTACGAAGCCTACGTGCGCAAGGGAAAGCTGCAGCAGGCGATGATGGTGCGGCGTTTCTTCCTCGACGAGACCGGCAGCCACGTCGCGCCGTTTGCCGCCGCGGACGCTCCCTAATCGACAAAACGCCGCGCGTTGCGGAATAGCCGCATCCAGCCGCTGTAGCCAGCGGCGCCGCGCGGCCGCCAGGAATTCTGCAGGTAACGGAACGAGCGCTCCGGGTGCGGCATCGTAATGGTCACCCGGCCATCGGCGTTCGACAGCGCGGCGATCCCCAGCGGCGTGCCACTGGGGTTCGCCGGATAGCGCTGCGCGAGGCTGCGGTCGTGGTTCACGTAGCGAAATGACACCAGTCCGCTCTCGGCACATTCCTGCGCCGCCGCGCTCGATGCGAATTCAGCGCGCCCCTCCCCGTGTGACACCGCAATGGGCAGCAGCGAGCCGGCCATGCCGGCGAACAGCACCGAGGGTGAGGACAGCACCTCCACCAGCGGGAAGCGCGCCTCGTACTGCTCGCTGCGGTTCTTCACGAAGCGCGGCCAGTGTGTGGTGCCCGGAATGAGAGTCTTCAGAGCCGCAAACATCTGGCAACCGTTGCAGATGCCGAGCGCAAAACTGTCCGAGCGTGCGAAGAAGCGCTGGAACTGCTCGCGCACCGGCTCGTGAAACAGGATCGACTTCGCCCACCCCTCGCCGGCCCCCAGCACGTCGCCGTAGGAAAAGCCGCCGCAGGCGATGAGTCCCTTGAATTCGGCGAGCGTGCGCCGGCCGCTGAGCAGGTCGGTCATGTGCACATCGTGTGCCTCGAACCCTGCCTGATCGAAGACTGCCGCGGTCTCCGTCTGGCTGTTGACGCCCTGCTCGCGCAGCACCGCGAGCGCCGGGCGCGCGCCGCGCGCCACGTAGGGCGCGGCGATGTCCTCCTCGGGATCGAAGCTGAGCGCGACCGAAAGGCCCGGATCAGCCTCTGCGAGCGCTGCGAATTCCTCGTCGGCACACTGCGGCTCATCACGCAGCCGCCGCAACCGCCAGGAGGTCTCCGACCATGCGCGCCGCAGGTCCACCCACGCCTCATCCAACTGCATCTCCCCTACCCGCACCTGCACCCGCAGCTCACTCACCGGGGCCCCGAGGTACAGGGCATCGGCGCCCAGCCCGTGCCGTGCCAGGATTTCCGCGAAGGCGGGCTCATCGGCCGCCAGGACCTGCACCACGACCCCCGGCTCCTCGGCAAACAGCTGCGAAAGCGCGGCGCCACGCGCGGCCGGCAGCGCGATGTCCAGGCCGCAGTGCCCGGCAAACGCCATCTCGATGAGCGTCACGAACAGGCCGCCGTCGGAGCGGTCGTGGTAGGCGCGGACCATGCCCGCGGCGCGCAGCTCGCTCAAGGCTGCAGCCAACTGCGTCAGCCGCCGCGGCTCGTCCAGATCCGCCGGCTCATCTCCCAGCTGCCCGTACACCTGCGCCAGCGCCGAGGCACCCAGGCGATTGCGGCCGCCGGCGAGGTCGATGAGCCACAGCGACGTCGGCCGCTCGTCCAGCTGCAGCGCCGGTGTGAGGGTGCGGCCGGCATCCTTGACCGGCGCGAACGCCGAAACGATCAGCGACACCGGCGCGGTGACACTCCTAGGCACGCCTGCCTCGTTCCAGGCGGTCTTCATCGACAGCGAGTCCTTGCCGACCGGAATGGCAATACCGAGCTGCGGGCACAGCTCCTTGCCTACCGCGCGCACCGTCGCGTAGAGAGCCGCATCCTCGCCGGGCTCCCCGCAGGCGGCCATCCAGTTGGCCGACAGGCGGATCTGCGACAGCGGGCCGATATCGGCTGCCAGCATGTTGGTAATGGCCTCGGCCACTGCGAGCCGCCCCGAGGCCGGCGCGTTGAGCACGGCCACCGGTGTGCGCTCGCCCATGGCCATGGCCTCCCCGGCCGTGCCCTGATAGTCGGTGAGCGTCACCGCCACATCGCTCACCGGCACCTGCCACGGTCCGACCAGCTGGTCGCGGCTGATGAGGCCACCGACCGTGCGATCGCCGATGGTGATCAGAAAGGTCTTGTCGGCCACCGCCGGCAGGCGCAGCACGCGGTAGGCCGCCTCGCGCAACTGGACGCGCGCGGTGTCGAACGGCGGCAGGCGCAGGCGGGTGCTGCTCACGTTCCGCCTCAGGCGCGGCGGCTTGCCGAGCAGCACGTCGAGCGGCATGTCGACCGGCTCGCTGCTGAACAGCGCGTCGTGCACGGCGAGCTGACCGCCGCCGTCGATCTCGCCGATCACGGCATACGGGCAGCGCTCGCGCTCGGCGAGCGCCGCAAATTCCGCCAGCGCGTGTGCCTCGATGGCGAGCACGTAGCGCTCCTGGGCCTCGTTGCACCACAGTTCCAGTGGCGACATTCCCGGATCGGCACTCGGGATGGCGCGCAGCTCGATGTGCGCGCCGCGCTGGCTGTGCGCCACGGCCTCCGGCACGGCATTGGAAAGTCCCCCGGCACCCACATCGTGAATGAGCGCGATTGGATTTCGGTCACCGAGCGCCCAGCAGCGGTCGATGACCTCCTGCGCGCGTCGCTGCATTTCGGGGTTGCCGCGCTGCACGGAGGCGAAATCAAGGTCTGCGCTCGAGCTGCCGCTGCCCACCGAGGAAGCCGCCCCGCCGCCCAGGCCGATCAGCATCGCAGGTCCGCCGAGCACGATGAGCTTCGCGCCGAGCGGGACTGCGGTCTTCTCCACATGTGCGCGCCGTACGTTGCCGAGGCCACCTGCGATCATGATCGGCTTGTGATAGCCGCGCAGGTGTTCGCCAGCGCCGCTGACGCGTTGCTCGAAGGTGCGGAAGTAGCCGCACACCGCCGGCCGGCCGAACTCATTGTTGAAGGATGCCGCGCCGATCGGACCTTCGATCATGATCTCGAGCGCGGAAGCAATGCGTGCCGGCGCACCGAAGTTCACCTCCCACGGCCGCTCGTAGCCGGGAATGCGCAGGTTGGACACCGAGAAGCCGGTAAGTCCCGCCTTGGGTTTGGCGCCGCGCCCGGTCGCGCCCTCATCGCGGATCTCCCCGCCCGAGCCGGTCGCAGCTCCCGCAAACGGCGAGATCGCGGTGGGGTGGTTGTGGGTCTCGACCTTGATGAGAATGTCGATCGGCTCGGCACTGGCGCGGTAGATGCCGCTCGCCGGGTCGGGAAAATAACGTTCGCCGGGTGAGCCCTCGATAACCGCGGCGTTGTCACGGTAGGCCGAGAGCACCCCGGCGGGGTTGCGCGCGTGGGTGTAGCGGATCATCGCGAACAGCGACTCATCCTGCGGCTGCCCATCGATCACCCAGTGCGCGTTGAAGATCTTGTGGCGGCAGTGCTCGGAGTTGGCCTGCGCGAACATCATGAGTTCAACATCGGTAGGCTCGCGCCCCAGGCGACGGAAGCTCTCCAGCAGGTAGTCCATCTCTTCCGCCGACAGCGCGAGCCCGAGCGTGCGGTCCGCCTCCTCAAGCGCCACGCGGCCGGCGGCGAGGGAGATTCGCGTGAGGGGCCGCGGCGGCGCGTGACTGAACAGGCGCGCCACCTGCGCCTCATCGAGCAGCGCATCTTCCGTCATGCGGTCATGCAGCACCGTCGCAAGCTGCGCGAGGCGCTCGCCGCCCAGCGGGCGTGCCGCTTGCAGCCGGTAGGCAATGCCGCGCTCGATGCGGCGCACTTTGCCAAGGCCGCAGACATGGGCGATGTCACTCGCCTTGCTCGACCAGGGCGAGATCGTTCCCGCCCGCGGTACCACCAGCACGCACTCACCGGGCGCATCCGCCGGCGCCGCCCGGCGCGGTCCGTAGCTGAGCAACTGCGCGAGCACGTCCCGCTCAGGCTCACTGAGTTGCTGCGCCAGGTCGACGAAATGCCTGAAGCGTGCCTCAAGGCCGCTGACGGCCGGCTCGAGCGCAGTCAACCGGTCGAGGAGCTTGGCGATGCGGAACGCGGAGAGCGCAGGAGGCCCGGCAAGCTGCAGCATACTATCTGTGCGTCACTTCTTTTCGCCCGGCGGGGTCGAGTACATGGGCATCGGGAATTGCGCAACGTTGGTGCCACTTTCCAAGACGGTGATTTTGCTGACGCCGTGCTTCTTCACCTCGTCTATGCGCAGGATCGAATGCATGGGCAGAAAGGTGCGCTTCACGCCGGAAAACTCGCCCTTGACGCGTTCCTCGCCCGGGTCGAGCACCACCGAGGAACGCTCGCCGAACAAGAGCTCCTCGACCTCGATGAATCCGAACAGCTCCCCGTGGCTCACCCGGCGGGCGTAGACCTCGTAAACCTTGCCCTGATTCACGAACATAATGCGGAAAATGTGACTGGTTGCCATGGCGGGGTTTGGGGTCGCTGCTACTTTGACGCTGGCATTATATGTCCGGGCGCGCCGGGGACGCTGCCGCGCCCGTCCGGAAGCCGCCGCCAGGCTTACGAACACCGGGATGACTGCTTGAGTCGGGGAATCATGCTCAGGTTGCGAATTGTCAGTGACCAGCGGCGCTCGCTTGCGGACCGCAGCAGCACCGTCTTCTCGGTCGAGGGGGGCACCATCGGCCGCTCCGCCGATAATGACTGGGTGCTGCCCGACCCGCGCCGCTACGTGTCCGCGCATCACGCGCGGGTGCAGTTCCGCGAAGGTCACTTCTATCTGCAGGACGTGAGCACCAACGGAGTGTACGTCAACGACGATATGGAGCCTCTGGCCAAACGCGGCTCGAGCGGCTACCGGCTCGCCAACGGTGACGTGCTGCGCATCGGCGAGTACCACATCGTCGCCGCTCTGGAGCAGAATGCCGGGCCGCAGGAGGACGCCGCGGCCGCGGTTCCGACCAGCATCCATGCCCTGCGAACGCACGGGCGCCGCGCCGGCGATCGCGACATTGGTGCGCCGCTCAACGTCGAGGATCTGTTGGTGCCCGTCATCGACATGGACGCCCCGGTGCTGCCCGTCAATGCCTTCGGGCAAGCGGTCAATTCGGGGCGGGTCCAGGCGCTCGCAGATCACCAGACCAAGCCGGGGCACGACGGCATCACTTTCACTTTCGGCGAGACCTCCCCGGAGGCTCAGCAGCTCGACGAGCGCATGGCACGTCTCGCCGAGGTCGTCGGCCGCGAGCCCAAAACCGGCGCCAGCGTGGTGGCGCTCGAGGATGTTCATAGCGGGCTTGAGGCCTTCTGCCGCGGTGCCGGGATCGAGCCCGCGCAGCTGCCGGCGGATGCGCAGACGCGCCTGCTGCACCTGGCCGGGCGGCTGTTCCGCGAGGCACTGGTCGGCTTCAAGGAACTCGAGCGCACGCGCAGCGACACGCGCAACCGTTACCGCATCGACCCACCGCAGCCTGAAGCCGATGATCCGCGTCCTTCGCTGGCCAACTCCATGGTCGAGGAGCTGCTGGTTGCGCTGTTCGTGCAGCACGAGGGCCGCGCACTCGACTCGGTGCAGTGGCTGCGCGAAACGATCGGGGAGGCGAAGGTGCACGAGACCGCCACCGCCCAGGCGACCCGCGCCGCATTCGTCGAGTTTCTCGACCGGCTGGATCCGGCCGAGCTCGAGGCGCGCTTCGAGCGCGCGGCGCGTCGCGGCAAGGCACGTGCCGCCGACAAGGCGCAGTACTGGGAGCTGTATACGACCTTCTACCGCAATCTCATCGAGATGCCCGCTGATCACCTGCCGCACACCTTCGTTGAGGCGTTCGCAGCCGCCTACCGCGAGGCCTCAAAGAAGCCGCCGACCAGCTGAAACGCTGCCCGGGGCGAGCGTCGCGGCCGACGGACGCTTTGGCGCGGGACGGTACTGCGGATATAGTGCTGAAGATGGCGGAGAGGGTGGGATTCGAACCCACGTGCCGGTTTTACCCGACCATCCGATTTCGAATCGGCGCCGTTATGACCGCTTCGGTACCTCTCCGGCTCGGCCCGCAGGCTTTTGCGGGGGCGGTATTCTAGCGGAAAGCTTCCGCAGGGTGAGAGGAGGTTCATGCGCACATTCACTCTCACCGCCGCTCTTTACCTGCTGGCCGCCGCCGCGGGCTGCTCAAAGCTCGCCCCCTCCGAGACAGTTCCGATCCGCCCACCCGCCGGGCTGCGCGTGGTCACGCTCAATCTGCCGACCTGCTATTACCTGGGCGCTCAGGGCACCGAGGGGCTGGAATACGAGCTGGCGAGCGCGTATGCCGCGCGGCTGCGCGTGAAGCTCACCATGTACACCGTAGCCGATGAGCGCGCGATGCAGGCGGAGCTGGCCGCCGGGCGGGCCGACATCGCCGCCGCCTCGCTGACCAACACCCCGGAGTGGAGCCGCGTGGGCGAGGCCGCCGAACCGTACCTGCATATCCAACAGCTGGTGGTCTACCAGAGAACCGGCGTGCGGCCGCGCGAGACCTTGCAGCTGGAGTCCGCCAAGCTCGCCGTGCGGACGGGGAGCCCGCAGGAGCGTATCCTGCAGCGCCTGAAGAGCACGGTCGCCCCGCAGCTGCAATGGGTGGAGACCGCGCCCAGTTCGGCGGATCCGGTGGAGGATGTTGACTCCGGCGATGCCCAATACGCCATCACCGACGCACGCGAATTCTCCTTCGCCCACCACCTTTACCCAAACGTACTGGTCGGGTTCGCGCTGTCCGAGGAGCGCCCGGTGCAGTGGATCGTGCGGCGCGGCGCGCCGCAGCTCTTGACGAGCGTCAACAGCTTCTTTCGCGACCTTAGCGCCTCGGGCCGCCTTGCGCAGCTGGTAGAGTCCTCCTCCGGCGACACGCGCCGCTTCGAGTACGAGGAGTCACGCGAGTTCCAGACCCACGTCGCCGACCGGCTGCCGCGCTATCGGGCCTGGTTCGAGCAGGCCTCAGCACAGAGCGGCCTCGACTGGCGGCTGCTCGCCGCCGTCGGCTACCAGGAGTCGAAGTGGGACCCGCGTGCGCAGTCCGACGACGGCGCACTCGGAGTCATGATGCTGACGGGCGACACCGCACAGGCCATGGGCATCAAGGACCGCACCAATCCCGAGCAAAGCATCTTCGCCGGCGCGCGCTACCTCGCCCAGGTGCGCGAGATGATCCCGGAGCGCATCCCGGAACCTGACCGCACTTGGCTGACCGTCGCCGCCTACAACGTCGGCTTCGGTCATCTCGAGGACGCGCGCATCATCACGCAGGCGCTCGGCAAGGACCCCGACTCGTGGGCGCAGGTGCGCGAGGGGCTGCCGCTGCTGGCGCAGGAGCGCTGGTACGGGCGCGCCAAGCGCGGCTATGCGCGCGGTTGGGAGCCGGTGCAGTTCGTCGACCGTATCCAGCGATATCTCAGGCTGCTCGAATGGCAACCCGGCGAAGCCGGGACCGCTCAGGCGTCCGCCGCGGGCGCACCGGCAACCCCGGCAGCTGCGGGCGCCGTAGCGGCAGGCGCGAGCGCAACACCGGCGGCCGGATCCGCCGCGCGTGCGCCGGTGAGCCCGGCTGCTCCGGCTGCTGCCGCGCGCCGCACAACCCCGGGCGCCTGAGTGCGCGGCCTGCTCAGCCGCGCCGCTGAGCGAAAAAGCGCTGCAGCAGGCCTGCGCACTCCTCCATCAGCACGCCGCCGAACACATCGACGCGATGATTGAGTCCGGGCATCGTGAACACGTTGGTGATGCTGCCGGCAGCCCCGGCGCGCGGGTCCCAGGCGCCGAATACCAGGCGGCGCACGCGCGCGTGCACCATCGCCGCGGCGCACATGACGCACGGCTCGAGGGTGACGTATAGCGTGGTGTCGGTCAGCCGATAGCTGCCAAGGGCCCGGCCACCGGCGCGCAGCGCGGCAATCTCTGCGTGTGCGGTCGGATCGTGGCTTGCGATCGGCGAGTTGCCGGTGCCCGCGAGGATCTGTCCGTCGCGAACCAGCACGGCACCGACCGGCACCTCGCCGCATGCGCCCGCCGCGGCGGCACACTCAAGCGCTGCGCGCATGAACGTCGCGTCACACCCCGCCTCAGCCTGGCCCGCCATGCGAACCGGGCGGCACTGAGGCGGGGGCAACCAGGAACAGCGCCGGATCCACGAAGGTTGCGTTCAGCGCCACCCCAAAATGCAGGTGCGGTCCGGTCGCGCGCCCCGTCGAGCCGACCTTGCCAATGACCTCGCCGGCCTTCACGCGCGTGCCGGGCTTGACGTCGATGGCGCTCAGGTGGCAGTACATGGTGACGAGCCCGGCACCGTGGTCGAGGATCACCGTGTTGCCGTTGAAGAAGAAATTGCCGGTGTCGACCACGCGACCGTCGGCGGCGGCGTGTATTGGCGTGCCGGCGTCGGCTGCGATGTCCATGCCGCTGTGAGGATTGCGCGGCTGGTTGTTGAAGACCCGGCGTGACCCGTAGGAGCTCGAGCGGACCCCGGGCACCGGCTGCAGCAGTCGTAGCGTTGCGGGCACTTCAGGCGAGAACGTGCCGTAATCCTTGTGCAGGCGCGGCAGCTCCTTGTTGACGCGCGCCAGATCCTTGCGCGAGAGGTCCACCTGGCGGGGAGCGACGGTGAGGCGCTGCTCGGTGTACTGCTTGTCGGTGACTTCGAAGCCGATCGCCTGTCCCTGCGCCGTGCCGTCCTGGATACGCACCACCGCATGCCCGGGCGTCTGTGAAAGCGGGATACCGACCACGGCCAGCCACTTGCCCTGCGCGGGCAGCACCAGCACGCGCTGTTCGCCGAAACTGACCTGCGGCGGGTGAGCGCCTGCAGCCTCGATGCTCAGCAGCACCACTCCGCCCGGCACCCGTTCCTCCTGCGGCAGCGGCGGCGCGGACTGAGCGCCCGCAGGGCCGGGCAGGCAGCACATCAGGGCGAGCGCGAGCCAAGGCGTCGAGCGGCTCATTTGCAGCCGGTCACGCGCGCGCTCACGGTTCCGCGGGCGAGGCGCGCATCGATCTCATCACCGGCGCGCAGTGCGCCGGCATCGCTCACGAGCGCCCCGTCGGCGCGCGTCACGATGGCGAAGCCGCGCGACAGCGTGGCGAGCGGACTTACGCTATGGAGCGCTCGCTGCGCGAGCGCCAGCCGATGCGTGGCGCCGGCCAGCCGCTCGCTGACGGCACGGTCCAGCCGCGCGTGCAGGGTTTCGTTGCGCGCCCGCCGCTCGCTGAGCACGCGTGCCGGGGAGCGGCTGAAGAGCCGCGCGTGGCATTCCGCGAGGTGCCGCCCGTCACGCTGCAGGCCGGCACGCACGGCCCCCGCGAGGCGCTGAACCAGATCATCGAGTCGTTGCATCTGCTGCTGCAGTCGCACGCCCGGATGTGCGAGCTGCAGGCGACGGCTGACGGCATCCAGGCGCGCGTACGCCACCCGAAGCTCGCGCCGCATGCCGGAAGCCAGGCGCTGCTCGGTACGCTGGAGCGCCGCAAGGCAGGCGACGCGATCCGGCACGACCAGCTCGGCGGCCGCGGATGGCGTGGGCGCACGCGCATCCGCCACGAAGTCGGCGATGGTGAAGTCGATTTCGTGCCCCACCCCGCAAACCACCGGCAGCAGGCAGGCGTGGATCGCGCGCGCGACGCGCTCGTCGTTGAAGGCCCACAAGTCTTCCAGCGAACCGCCGCCGCGGGCCAAGATCAGCACGTCGCACTCGGCGCGGGCCGAGGCGCTCTCAAGGGCAGCGACCAGCGCCGGCACCGCCGCGGCACCCTGCACGGCACTCGGGTACAGAAGCACCTCGGCAGGCGGATAGCGGCGCGCGAGAATATGCAGGATGTCGCGCAACGCCGCGCCGGTCGGGGAGGTGATGACGCCGATGCGTTTCGGGAATGACGGCAGCGCGCGCTTGCGCTCGAGGGCAAACAGGCCCTCGGCGGCGAGCCGGCTCTTCAGGCGATCGAACTCGCGCCTGAGGGCCCCGACCCCCGACTCTTCCAGATGCTCGACGATGAGCTGGTACTCGCCCTTGGCCTCGTAGACGCTGATGCGGCCGCGCACCAGTAGCTGCGTACCGGCGCGGGGCGTGAAGCCCACGAGCGCGTTTTTCATGCGGAACATGGCGCAGCGCAGCTGCGCATCCCGGTCCTTGAGCGAGAAATACCAATGGCCGGAAGCGGGCTGGGAGAAGTTCGAGAGCTCGCCCTGCACCCACAGGACCCCCAGCCCGCGCTCGAGCAGCACCCGCACTTCACGGTTCAGGCGCGTGACACTGTAGACGTCCCGGGTAGGCGCCGTGCCGGCGCCGATTTCGTGACCTGGCGACATAAGAACACCTTAGCACGAGGTTTACCGGCGCGGACCGGGCGCATATAATCGCGCATGCGCATCCTCGAAGAAGCTCTCACCTTCGACGACGTCCTCCTGGTTCCGGCCTACTCGGAAATTCTGCCACGCGAGGTCGACCTTTCCACGCGCCTCACCCGCCGTATCCGCCTCAATGTGCCGCTGTTGTCCGCGGCCATGGACACGGTCACCGAAGCACGGCTCGCCATCACCATCGCCCAGGAAGGCGGCATCGGCATCGTCCACAAGAGCATGACGATCGAAGCTCAGGCGCACGAGGTGGGCCGGGTGAAGAAGTTCGAAAGCGGCGTCATCAAGGACCCGATCACGGTTCCCCCCAACATGACGATCCGCGAGGTGCTGAACCTCACCCGCTCGCGCGGCATCTCCGGAGTGCCGGTGGTGGTCGGCAAGAAGGCGGTCGGCATCGTGACCCATCGTGACCTGCGTTTCGAGGATCGCTTCGAAGCCCCGGTTTCCTCGGTCATGACGCCGCAGGAGCGGCTGATTACGGTGCGCGAGGACGCGCCCAAGGATGAAGTGCTGGCCCTGCTGCACAAGCACCGCATCGAGAAGCTGCTGGTCGTCAACGGCGCCCATGAGCTGGTCGGCATGATCACGGTCAAGGACTTCCAGAAGGCCAACGAATTCCCGCGCGCCTGCAAGGACGACGGCGGGCGCCTGCGCGTGGGAGCTGCGGTCGGCACCACTCCCGATACTCTCGATCGTGTCGCGGCACTGCGTGAGGCCGGCGTTGACCTCGTGGTGGTGGATACCGCCCATGGCCACTCCAAGGGCGTACTCGAGACGGTCAAACGCATTAAGGCGAAGTGGGCGGACAGCCAGGTCATCGCCGGCAACATCGCCACGGCAGAAGCTGCGCTCGCGCTGGTGGACGCCGGCGCAGACGCGGTCAAGGTTGGCATCGGCCCAGGCTCGATCTGCACCACCCGCATCGTGGCGGGGGTGGGAGTGCCGCAGATCTCCGCGGTGGCCAATGTCGCCGAGGCGCTGCGCGATGCCGATGTGCCGGTGATCTCCGATGGCGGCATCCGCTTCTCGGGCGACCTTGCCAAGGCGATCGCCGCCGGCGCGCATGCGGCGATGATCGGCGGTCTGTTCGCCGGCACCGAGGAGTCCCCCGGCGAGGTCGAGCTTTACCAGGGCGCCTCCTACAAGTCCTATCGCGGCATGGGGTCACTGGGCGCGATGTCTGAGCGCCACGGCTCCTCGGACCGTTATTTCCAGGACGCCGCCACCGAGCTCGAGAAGCTGGTGCCCGAGGGCGTCGAGGGTCGCGTGCCGTACAAGGGCAGCGTGGTCGCGATCCTGCATCAGCTGTCCGGGGGTCTGCGGGCGGCCATGGGCTACACCGGCAGCCGCAACATCACCGACATGCGCACGCGGCCGGTGTTCGTGCGCATCACCACCGCGGGCGTACGCGAGAGCCACGTGCACGATGTGAGCATCACCAAAGAGGCACCCAACTACCGGGTGTCCTAAAAAAGCCCTCCCCCATGGCGAGCGTTCCACGACCTGCGACGCACCCCGATATTCATGCGCACCGCATCCTGATCCTGGACTTCGGTGCCCAGTACACGCAGCTGATCGCACGGCGGGTGCGTGAGCTCGGGGTGTACTGCGAGATCCATCCCTGGGATGTGAGCGATGCGGAGGTGCGCGCCTTCGCGCCGCGCGGCGTGATTCTCTCCGGCGGACCTGAGTCGGTCACCGACGCCAAGGCTCCGCATGCGCCGCCGGCGGTGTTTGAGCTCGGCGTGCCGGTGCTCGGAATCTGCTATGGCATGCAGACCATGGCGCAGCAGCTCGGCGGCCGCGTCGCGCCCTCGAGCGAGCGCGAGTTCGGCTACGCGCAAGTGACCGTGACGGGCGCAACAGCCCTGCTCGATGATCTCGCGGACCGCCGCAACGAGGCCGGCCGCGCCGTGCTCGATGCATGGATGAGCCACGGCGATCGCGTCGACACCTTGCCACCCGGCTTCGTGGTGACCGCGGCGACCGATTCCATCCCGTTTGCCGCCATGAGCGATGAGCGGCGCCGCTTCTACGGGGTGCAGTTTCATCCCGAGGTGACGCACACCACGCAGGGCGCGCGGCTGCTGGAGCGCTTCGTGCGCGAGATCTGCGGCAGCGACACCCTCTGGAGCACCGGCAACATCATCGAGGATGCGATTGAGCGCGTGCAGGCACAGGTGGGCAAGGGCAAGGTGCTGCTCGGCCTGTCAGGCGGCGTCGACTCCTCGGTGGTCGCAGCTCTCCTGCATCGCGCCATCGGCGATCAGCTGGTTTGCGTGTTCGTCGACCACGGGCTGTTGCGCCTGGGTGAAGGCGAGCAGGTGATGAGCACCTTCGCCAGGCACCTGGGTGTGGGCGTGATCCGCGTCGATGCGCAGGAGCGCTTCCTTGCCGCCCTGGCCGGCGTCACCGACCCGGAGGCCAAGCGCAAGATCATCGGCCGCACCTTCGTCGAGGTGTTCGACGAGCAGGCGCACCAGCTGAGCGGCGTGCGCTTCCTGGCGCAGGGGACGATCTACCCGGATGTGATCGAGTCGGCCGGCGCACGCACCGGCAAGGCCCATGTCATCAAATCCCATCATAACGTCGGCGGTCTGCCGGAAAAGATGAACCTCAAGCTGGTGGAGCCGCTGCGCGAGCTGTTCAAGGACGAGGTGCGGCGCCTGGGGGTGGAGCTCGGCCTGCCGCGCGAGATGGTGTACCGGCACCCCTTCCCAGGGCCCGGACTGGGCGTTCGCATCCTGGGCGAAGTGCGCAAGGAGTACGCCGATCTGCTGCGACGCGCCGATGCGATCTTCATCGAGGAGCTGCGCAAACACGATCTGTATGAGCGCACCGCACAGGCCTTCGCCGTGTTCCTGCCGGTGCGTTCGGTGGGTGTCATGGGCGACGGGCGCCGCTACGATTATGTGATCGCGCTGCGCGCGGTCGAGACCGTGGATTTCATGACGGCGCAGTGGGCGCGCCTGCCCTACGAGTTCCTCGATCAGGTCTCACGGCGCATCGTGAATGAGGTCGCGGGGATCTCGCGTGTCGTCTACGACATCTCCGGCAAACCGCCCGCCACGATCGAGTGGGAGTGAACAATGAAAGAGTCAGTGGTGTTCACGATCGCCTTCGCCTTGGTGTTCTATGCAAACGGTGCGGGTGCCATCGAGGGCTTCGTCAACTACAGCAGCTGGCACCTTATAGGCGCGGCAGAATTCGTTACCTTCCACAAGTTCCTGACGCCACGGGTCCTCGCCTTCCTGGTCGCGCCTACGGCTCTCGCCGCGGTGTTTTCGATCCTCATGCTTTGGTTCCGGCCGCAGTCGATACCCGCATGGTCGGTGTGGTTGGTGATTGCGCTACAACTTGTGCTGTGGGTCTCCTCGGTAACGATTCAGATACCGATACAATTCAAGCTCGAGGCTCAAGGTCTATCAATACCTCTGGTCGACCATCTGATCGTAACCAACTTCTGGCTGCGGCGTGTTCCAAACATCATCACGGCAGCAATATTCCTTTGGATGATGCTCACCGTGCTAGGCAAAGGAAGAACTCCCGCCTAACCCAATCCGACGCGCATGCCCGCAACATACCCCGTCATGTGCGTGTGCCCGCTTGTACAGAAACTGTACTGCTGAGTGGAAATCCAACATGCCATAACGGACATGCGCGACACCTGCGCGCCTGACGTACTGATGCCGCCGCCAGGAATTTCGCCAACGCGCTTCGCGAGCGGCGTCTGAGCACCATCCCTGATTGCTGGCATGCAGTGGCCACAGCTTGGCTGCAAACTCGCCGGCTCTCCTTGGGCGCAACGCAACACGACCGCACGAGCTGGTCATCGCGTATGGTTATATTCAGCCGCACCCGGGTTCTTAAGCTTTCTACACATACAATGCTTCAAGCATGCGAGCGGTCGTAGGGGGCGTCCGACATGAGCTGCGCCGTCTGGGTATAGACGCACTGCCGCGCCGCAGGCACCATCTGAGCCTAATCGTGGCCCGCATCCTGCGACCGCACGGACACAGCGGTGCGGCAAGCCGCAAGCGGTCCGCTAACCGGACTTCTGGGTTCGTTCATTGGCAGAGAGTGACGTGTCGAGTACAGCGCCGCACGGCGAGCACCTCTCGAGCGCTTCTGCGCTGCGGTCCAAGATAAGGCAACACTGGGTACTCTGTATCCTGGGGGTATTGGCCGCGCTGCTGATTCTCTGGGCCGTCATTAAGCTGTTCTCCAAGCCGAAGGAACCACCCAAGGGGCCGGCCGCGATTCCGGTCGAGACGGCGGCGGTTACCGTCGGTAATCTCGGTGTGTATCTCGATGCGATCGGGACGGTGACCCCGGTGTACACCGCCACCATCGTCAGTCGGGTGGCCGGTGAGGTCACCGAGGTGCGCTTCAAGGAAGGTCAGATGGTCAAGAAGAATGACCTGCTGGCGGTCATTGATCCGCGTCCGTACGTCGCCGCACTGCTGCAGGCTCAAGGCCAGCTGCAGCGCGACCAGGCCACCTTAAAAAATGCGCACATCGATCTGGTGCGCTACGAAAACTCCTACCGCGACCACGCCATCCCCGAGCAGCAGCTCGCAACCCAGCAGGCAACGGTCGAGGCCGACGAAGGCACCGTAAGGCTCGATCAAGGCAACTATGACGCTGCCCGGGTGAACGTCGATTACACACACATTGTCGCGCCGATCGACGGCCGCGTCGGCCTGCGCAACATCGATCCTGGCAATGTGGTCACCGCCAACGGTACTTCCGGGGTATGCGTCATCACCCGGCTGCAGCCCATTACGGTGATCTTCACCATCGCCGAGGACTCGATCGATGAAGTGGTTGCGCAGATGGCCACCGGCCGTTCGATGCAGGTGCTGGCACTCGACCGGGCTAAGCAGCACCAGCTTGCCGCCGGCGCACTGCTCACGGTGGATAACCAGGTCAACACGACTACCGGGACGGTGCGGGCACGCGCCACTTTCGCCAACAGTCACAATGAACTGTTCCCGAATCAGTTCGTGAACGCCCGGCTGCTGGTGAAAACGCTAACGCAGGCGATGCTGGTACCGCAGGCGGCTATCCAGCACAACGGTGACACGGCTTTCGTGTATGTGGTGCAACCCGACAGCACCGTGAAGTCCACCAACATCAAGATTCTGGCGAGCGAAGGGCAGACTTCGGCGGTGAGCGGTGTCAGCGCGAATCAACAGCTGGTCACCGACGGTTTCGACAAGCTGCAGAACGGGTCGAAAGTGGTGCGTCGCACCGCTGGCACCGGCCAAGGCGGCCAACAGCAGCACGCGGTTCCCGCGCAGAGCACGCCGCCGGCGAGCGGCTGATGAATCCGTCGCGACCGTTCATCCTGCGGCCGATCGCCACGTCGCTCCTGATGGCGGCGATCCTGCTGGTCGGCATTATTGGCTTTCGACAGCTGCCAATCGCCGCCCTGCCGGAAGTGGATTATCCGACCATGCAGGTGCTGACCTTCTATCCGGGCGCTGGCGCCGACGTGGTGTCCACCGCTATTACCGCGCCGTTGGAAAGGCAGCTCGGTGAGGTGCCCGGGCTTAGTCAGATGCTCTCCACCAGCTCCGACGGCGCCTCCGTCATTACGCTGCAATTTAACCTGAGCCTCAATATCGACGTGGCTGAGCAGGACGTGCAGGCCGCGATCAACGCGGCACAAAACTACCTACCAGCGCAGCTGCCGATGCCGCCGGTATACAACAAGGTGAACCCGGCCGATGCGCCCATTCTGACACTGGCGCTCACCTCTGATTCGATGCCGCTGCAGCAGGTGGAGGATTACACCGACACGCGCCTCGCGGAGAAGATCTCTCAGTTACCCGGAGTCGGCGCAGTGACCATCAGCGGCGGTCAGAAGCCGGCGGTACGCGTGCAGGTAAATCCCACCCAGCTGGCCTCCTACGGTCTGAGTCTCGAGGATGTACGCACGGCACTCACGGCGACCAGCCTCAACGCCGCCAAGGGCAGTCTCGACGGGCCGGCACAGAGCTTTCAGATCGGTGCTAACGATCAGATCACCACCGCCGCCGATTTCCGCGCAGTCGTTATTGCCTACCGCAACGGCGCGCCGGTGATGCTCAAGGATGTTGCCAACGTGATCGACGGCGTGGAGAACGCGCAGCTGTCTGCGTGGATGAATCGCATACCGGCCGTCATCGTCAATATTCAAAGACAACCTGGCGCGAACATCATCGCCGTGGTCGACAGCGTCAAGGCGCTGCTGCCGAAGCTCAAGGCGACCATTCCGCCCATCATCAAGGTCGCCGTGTTGAGCGACCGTACCACCACGGTGCGCGCCTCGGTGAGGGATGTCGAGTTCGAACTGCTGCTGTGCATCGCGCTGGTGGTCATGGTGATCTTCCTGTTCCTGCGCACGCTCGCGGCCACCGTCATTCCGGGCGCCGCCGTGCCGCTGTCGCTGGTCGGCACGTTCGCGGTGATGTACGCGCTCGGCTTCAGCCTCAACAACCTGACGCTGATGGCGCTCACCATCTCGACCGGCTTCGTGGTCGATGATGCGATCGTGATGATCGAAAACATCTCGCGCTACGTCGAGCAGGGCGAGAAGCCGCTCGCGGCCGCGCTGAAGGGAGCCGAGCAGATTGGCTTTACGATCATGTCGTTGACGGTGTCGCTGATCGCGGTGCTGATTCCGCTGCTGTTCATGGGCGACATCACCGGACGGCTGTTTCGCGAATTCGCCATCACCTTAAGTGCCACCATCCTGATCTCGGCCTTTATCTCCCTCACCTTCACGCCGATGTTGTGCGCGATGCTACTCAGGCACAAGGACCCGCAACAGCAGGGGCGCTTCTACCAGGTCTCGGAGCGCTGGTTCCGCGACGTCATCGGCTTCTACGAACGCACCCTCGGCTGGGTACTCGAGCGCCGCCAGCTAACGCTGCTGGTCGCGCTGGCTACGCTGCTGCTGACATTCCTGCTGCTGCTGCTGGTTCCCAAGGGCTTCTTCCCGGTACAGGATACCGGTGAGATCCAGGCGGTTTCCGAAGGCGGGCAGGCCGTGTCCTTCGGCCAGATGTCGCTGCTGCAGCAGAAGCTCAACGCGCTGATACTGCAAAATCCCGCGGTGGAGAGCCTGTCGTCCTTCATCGGGGTCGACGGCACCAATACGACCCTCAACAGTGGCCGCATCCAGATCAACCTCAAGCCGCTGAATCAGCGCAAGTCGGCAACCGACGTAATCCAGGAGCTCAACGATGCCGCGCGACACGTTGATGGCATCAGTCTCTACATGCAGCCGGTGCAGGACATTACCGTTGCAGACATTGTCAGTCGCACCGAATATCAGTACAGCATTCAGGATCCGAATGCGGATGAGCTCGCCAAGTACGCGTCCACATTCGTCGAGCGGCTGACAAAACTCCCAGAACTCGCGGACGTCGCCAGCGACTTGCAAAATGGTGGCCGCCAGGTCGCCCTGCAGTTTGATCGTCCGACCGCCTCGCGCCTGGGGCTTACGGCGCAAAACCTCGATGACACGCTCTACGACGGTCTCGGCCAACGCCAGGTATCGACGCTCTTCACGCAGTTGAACCAGTACCACCTGATCATGGAGGTGCAGCCGCAGTTTCGCGTCAGCCCTACCAATCTGGCCGATCTGTACATCAGCTCACCCAACGGCGCGGTGCCGCTGAGCGCCATAACCAAGGTGCAGCAGACCATGGCGCCGCTGCTGATCAGCCACATGGGGCAGTTCCCCGCGACCACGGTGTCTTTCAATCTGGCGCCCGGCGTGTCGCTCGGTACGGCGGTGGCTGCCATTAAGAAGGTGCAAAAGCAGCTGCCGGAACCGCCGGCCATGCTGGGCGCGTTCCAGGGAACCGCGGCGGCCTTCGACAGCTCACTCGCCAACGAAGGCATTCTGGTGCTGTCGGCGCTGGTGACGGTGTACCTCGTGCTGGGCGTGCTGTACGAGAGCTATATCCATCCGCTCACCATTCTGTCTACGCTGCCGTCGGCCAGCGTCGGAGCACTGCTGGCGCTGCTGCTGTGTCGCGATGACCTCACGGTGGTCGCGATCATCGGTATCGTGCTCTTGATCGGCATCGTGCAGAAGAACGCCATCATGATGATCGACTTCGCGCTCGAGGCGCAGCGCAAGGAGCACAAGAGCGCGCTGGACGCCATCAAGGAGGCCTGCCTGCTGCGCTTCCGGCCGATCATGATGACCACCATGGCCGCCATGCTTGGAGCCATGCCGCTAGCCTTCGGCCACGGGGTGGGCTCGGAGCTGCGCCGCCCGCTGGGCATAACCATCGTCGGCGGACTGCTGTTCAGTCAGCTGCTCACGCTCTACACGACGCCGGTGATTTATCTGTTCTTTGACGGCCTGGCGTCGCGCCTGGCGAGCTGGCGGGGCAAGCATCCTGCGGATGGCTCCTCTTCACCGGCGCCGCATCCGCAGCTGCCGGCGCCACCCACCCCACCGGCGTTGCCTGCTCCGCAGTCATGAATTTCTCAGCACCCTTCATCAGCCGCCCGATCGCCACCACGCTGTTGACGGCGGCAATTGTGCTGACCGGGGCGGCATCCTTCAGGGTGTTGCCGGTATCGCCCCTGCCGCAGGTGGATTTTCCGACAGTGTCGGTGTCGGCCTCGCTCCCCGGCGCCAGTCCGGAAATCATGGCGTCCTCGGTAGCGACGCCGCTTGAACGCGAATTCGGCCGGATCGCCGCGGTCACGGAAATGACCTCGCAAAGCACGCTCGGCCAGGTGAGCATCACGCTGCAATTCGACCTGAGTCGCAACATCGACGCGGCCACGCGCGACGTCGAGTCAGCGATTAATGCGGCACGCAGCTACCTGCCGGCTAACCTGCCGAGCAACCCCACCTATCGCAAGGTGAACCCGGCCGATGCGCCGATCATGATCATCGCCCTCACCTCGGACAGCCTGCCCCCTTCGGCGCTCTATGATGCGGCATCCACGGTACTGCAGCAGAAGCTGTCGCAGATCCCAGGTGTCGGGCAGGTGACCGTGGGCGGCAGCTCAGCGCCTGCGGTGCGCATCAGTGTCAACCCGACGCAATTGAGCGGCTACGGTATCAGCCTGGAGACGGTGCGCACCGCGGTGGCTGCACAGACGGTCAATCAGGCCAAAGGCAGCTTTTCCGACGCTAACCAGCAATGGTCGCTCAGTGCCAACGATCAACTGATGAAAGCTGCCGATTATCGCAACCTGATCATCTCCTACAGCGGCGGCCAGCCGGTGACGCTCGACAAGATCGCCGACGTTGAGGATTCGGTGCAAACGGTGCACTCGCTTGGACTTGCCAACGGGCGCCGCGCCGCGCTGTTGGTCATCTTCCGGCAGCCGGGCGCCAATATCATTACGACGGTGGACGCGATCAAGGCTGCCCAGCCACAGCTGAAGGCCAGTATCGATCCCAACATCATCATGACCATTGGTCTTGATCAGACGCAGACCATCCGCGCCTCGGTAGCCGACATAGAGCGTACGCTGCTCATCTCGGTGGTGCTGGTCGTGCTGGTGGTGTTCCTGTTCCTGCGCGAGTGGCGTGCCACTCTTATCCCGCTGGTGGCCGTGCCCACCTCGCTCATCGGCACGCTCGCTGCCATGTACCTCTTGGGATACAGCATCGACAATCTTTCGCTCATGGCGCTGACCATCTCGACAGGCTTCGTGGTGGATGATGCGATCGTAGTGCTGGAGAACATCACCCGCTATCGTGAAATGGGCAAGGAGGCCACGGAAGCGGCCATGAGCGGAGCCGCCCAAATCGGCTCCACGGTACTCTCCATGAGCCTGTCGCTGGTCGCGGTATTTATACCCATCCTGCTGATGGGCGGCATCATCGGCCGATTGTTTCGTGAGTTCGCTGTGGTGCTGTCGGTCGCGATTCTGGTGTCGCTGGTGGTTTCCCTGACCACCACTCCCATGATGTGCTCGATACTGCTGCGCGAGAAAGCCAGCCACGGTCGTCTCTATCAGGCAAGCGAGCGGGTTTTCGAGCGCATTCTCAAGGACTACGAGCGCTCACTCCACTGGGTGCTCGATCACTCCTTGTTAGTGCTGTTCGTCGCTATCGTTACGCTGGCGCTCAACGTCTACCTTTATATCGTGATCCCCAAGGGATTCTTCCCCCAGCAGGATACCGGACGCCTCACCGGCTCCATCATCGCGGATCAGGCCACCTCGTTTCAGGAGATGCAATCGAAAATCACGCGCCTGGCAGCCATTGCCAAGCAGGATCCGGGAGTCGACACCGTGCTGATCTTCACCGGGGGTGGCGGCGGCACTACCACCAACACCGGACGGGCCTTCATCTCGCTCAAGCCGCTGGCGCAGCGCAAGGTGAGCGCTGACCAGATCATCACCCGTCTGCGCCCGAAGCTATCAGTGGTACCCGGTGCGACCCTGTATCTGCAGGCGGTGCAGGACGTTCGAATCGGCGGCCGCCAGAGTGCGGCGCAGTATCAGTACACCATCCAGAGCGATAACCTGCAGACGCTCAGTCACTGGGGCGTGGTGCTGCTGGGCGCTTTCAAGCGAATCCATCAGCTCACCGACATGAACAGCGATCAGCAAAACAGTGGCCTCGAGTCCAACCTGGTGATCGACCGCCAGACCGCTGCGCGCATGGGCATCTCGCCTGAGGACATCACCAACATCCTCTACGATGCGTTCGGTGAGCGCGAGATAGCAACCACCTACACGGCGCTGAACCAGTACTACGTGGTGCTAGTGGTCGACCCGGCCTTCTGGCAGGACCCCACCGCCCTGCGCAACATCTACGTCGCTTCGAGCAGCGGCGGCATGGTACCGCTGTCGGCCTTCACGCATTACGAAGCGACCACCGCCCCGCTGGCCGTCAACCACTCGAGCGTATTCCCGTCGGTGACCTTCTCGTTCAATCTCGCGCCCGGGGTGGCGCTCGGCGATGCCGTCAAGCTCATCAACGCGGCACAAGAGAAGGCGGGCATGCCGTCGAGCATCACTGGCGCATTCAGCGGCACCGCCCAGGCGTTCGCCGCCTCGCTTGCCACCGAGCCGCTGTTGATTGCCGCGGCCATTGCCGCGGTTTACGTGGTGCTGGGGATGCTCTACGAGAGCTACATCCACCCGATCACCATACTGTCGACGCTGCCGTCGGCCGGCGTTGGCGCGTTGCTGGCTCTGCTGCTCACGCATACTGAGCTGTCGATCATCGCGCTGGTCGGCATCATTCTGCTGATCGGCATCGTGAAGAAGAACGCCATCATGATGATCGACTTCGCCATCGAGGTCGAGAGAAACGAACACCAGAGTCCAGAGCAGGCGGTGTTTCAGGCCTGCCTGCTGCGCTTTCGTCCGATCATGATGACCACTATGGCGGCACTGCTCGGCGGTGTGCCGCTCGCCATCGGAACCGGCATGGGATCCGAGCTGCGGCGCCCGCTCGGCATCGCCATCGTGGGCGGTCTCATCGTCAGTCAGGCGTTGACCTTGTACACCACGCCGGTCATCTACTTGTATATGGATCGGCTGAATACCTGGATCTCCAAATTCGGGTTTGCTTCCGCGCCGGTCGAGGCGGACGCGCACAGCGCGCCGACAGCCTCATGAACGCGCGGCTGCCGCGAGCGATGATTCAACTCGGCTGCGTGCTGCCGCTCCTGGCAGCGTGTAATTTTGCGCCGCACTACTCGGCGCCCAAAACCGAGCCTCCCTCGGCTTACAAGGAGGCGGTGCCCGGTGGCGATGCGACGCGGCAGGGATGGACCATCGCGGTACCGAGTGATGCGGCGCTGCGCAGCGACTGGTGGCAGATGTATAACGATCCGCAGCTGAACGAGCTTGAGTCGCGCGTGGTCGTGTCCAACCAGACCATCATCGCGGCCGAGGCAAATTATCGCGCAGCGCACGCACTGGTGCTGGAAGTACAATCGCAGCTGTTTCCGACCCTCACGCTCGATCCCTCAGCGACCCGCGAGAAATCCAGCGCCGCGCTGGCGCAGATCGGCGGTGGTGGCGTCACCAGCGGTACCACGACGGGCAGTACCGGCACTACCACTACCGGTGCGCCAACCAGCACGGCAATCGAGCCCCACAACATCTTTGCGCTGCCGCTCGAAGCCTCTTATCAGGTTGACCTGTGGGGCAGTGTCCGCAACACCGTCGCGGCGAACCGCTTCTCCGCGCAAGCAAGTGCGGCGACGCTTGCCAACACCCTGCTGAGCACCCAGACCACGCTCGCCGAGGATTATTTCCAATTACGAGTGGCTGACGAGCAGCGGCGGATACTTGACTCCACCGTCGGCGACGACCGCGAAACCCTGCGCCTGGTACGCACGCTGGTGAAAAGCGGAGTCGATTCGGAAGCGGACATCGCCACCGCAGAAAGTGCGCTGCAATCGGCACAGGCATCGGCCACCGACGCCGGCGTAGCGCGGGCGCAGTACGAGCACGCCATTGCGGTCCTGATCGGCGTAGCGCCGGGAAATTTCTCCATTCCCTATCAGCATCTGAGCCAGCCCTTGCCAGTGATCCCGGTCGGCATGCCGTCACAGCTGCTCGAACGTCGGCCGGACATCGCCGCCGCTGAGCGCCAGGTAGCACAGACGAATGCCCAGATCGGGGTCGCGCGGGCGGCCTTCTTCCCGGCGCTGACGTTGAGCGCGTCCGGCGGCTACGAGTCGACCGCGATCAGCAATCTCTTCAGCGCACCCAATCGCTTCTGGTCGGTGGGTCCGAGCATTGCGCAGACCGTGTTCGATGCCGGCGAACACCGCGCGGCGGTCATGCAGGCTCGGGCGCTCAACGAGAGTCAGGTCGCCACTTATCGGCAGACGGTGCTGACGGCATTCCAGGGGGTGGAGGACAACCTGTCGGCGCTACGGATCTACTCGGTCGAACTCTCGCAGGCGCACCAGGCGACCTTGGCCGCCAAGAAGGCGGTCGAACTGACCGTGGTTCTGGTGCGCAACGGCGTCGACAGCTACGTGAATCTCATCACCGTTCAGAACCAGTTCCTCGTTGCGCGCGAGGCTGAACTGCAGGTGCAGCTGCGGCAACTTGTCGCGAGCGTGACCCTCATCAATGCCCTCGGCGGCGGCTGGTCGGACTCACAGCGCGAGCAGGACGAACGCATGGCGATGCGCGCACCCGGGTCGAGTACGCCTAGCGCGTCACCTCCCGGCAACGCTCAGCCGGCGCCCAATCCGCCGCCCATCCCGCTGGGCGAAATAACGCCCGACGAAATCATCAAACTGAACAACGATGTTATGGGGCCGGAACCCACCGAACCGCCACCGCCGGCTGACCCGCCGGAGGCAGGTGCGAGCCCTAAGTAGTGCCGCTTTAGGGAATAACCGCTCAGATAGTCGCGGATCCATCCGCGCGATACCCATGGCAAAACCGTCTGCCGCAGATCATTGTTCCGTCAGGCTGTTCCCCATTCGAGGGAGCGTGATCGGGACGCATGAACGTTGAGCCGCATCAAGACCCCGCTGAGTAGCCGCCCTCGTCCCCCACCGCCAGGCGTGCCTTTGCCTTCGCGACCATCGCCTTGAAACGTGGGTCATCACGCAGGAGATCGAGGTCCGGATCGGCGTTTGCGTGATTCAAGAAGCCAATGGCCAAGGTTTCGAACACCGGACTCAGCAGTTCGAGCGCGGCGTCCGGATCCTTCAGATAGGTGGCAAGGACGCACGCAAAGTTGTAGCGCGCGTTCATATTATCCGGATCAATCAGCAAGGCCCGCTTAATCCAATCCTTGGCCCGTTCGGCCTCACCAAGAGCCGCAAGAGCATTGGCGCCGTAGGCCATGGCTGCTCCGTTATTAGGATCCTGCGCCAAAGTTTTTTCGGTTCGGGAAAGATTGATCTGCGCGACCCGCCGCCCAGCCTGCACATCTCCGACCGCGGTGTAACAAGTGCCGAGCATGGCACCTGAATTCAGGTCCGTGTCCATGAGACTCATCGACCTCTCATAATGACGGATGGCCTCGTCGAGCCGTTGCTGTCGGAACGCCAGGTACGCAGCAGCCCTGTTGACCTCGTAGGAGTCGGGGTCCAAACGCAGGGCGACATCGATTTCGGCGCCCGCTTCGTCGTGCCGACCATGCTGGGCTAAGATTCTCGCCTTGACGGCATGGGCCTCCGCCAGATTAGCGTCCAGCGCAAGCGCCCGTTCAGCCGGCTCCAGACCGTCATCGCCTTTCCTGCCATGGACGAAGCGCAAGTTCATCTGTCCAATGGCCATGAGCGCCCAGGCGCGCGAATACTTAGGGTCGATTTCGGTAGCGCGCTTGCACAGGCGGAGGATTGCTTCTACTCGCCGGGCGTCGCCTTCATGGCCGGTGATGTAGGACTGTCGCGCCATCAGATAGAGGTTGTAGGCCTCAACATTGTCCGTGCCGCGCTGCTCGATCGCCTTCTTCTCTTCGGGCAGCAGCTTGAGTTTGAGTGCCCTGACGATGGCTTCGGAGATTTCGGCCTGCAGGGCGAAGATGTCATTCAGGTCGCGATCGTAGCGCTCGGCCCAGACATGACCGTTGCTCGAACCGTCGACCAGCTGGGCGGTTATGCGTACCCGACCGCCTGCTTTGCGCACGCTGCCTTCAAGGACATGTCCGACCTTGAGTTCGCGTGCGAGTTTCAGAATATCAACATGCTTACCCTTGTACTGAAAGGCACTGTTGCGCGAAACCACTGCCAGTGCCGAAACCTTGCTCAGGTCAGTGATGATGTCCTCGGTGATGCCGTCGCTGAAATACTCCTGCTCCTGATCGCCACTCATGTTGGCGAAGGGCAGCACGCAAACCGCGACGCGCGGAGCAGGGATGGCGGATGCAACCGGCGCCGAGCCGGTGGCCGACCGCATTGATTGACGCGCGCGTTGGCGCTTAATCACGGCCCCGAGCGAACGCAGCAGATCCTGGAAGGGTGGGCTGGCCGGATCCTCTCCCCACTTGTCCAGGTCAGTCGTTTGAATCGCCCGTGCATCGATCGGCAGGCGCGCGTCTTCGAACCGAACCGGAACCAGGATATCCCGCTCAGCGGCATCACGCGCCTCGCCCCGTACCCACCGCGAGGTCACGGATGTCGGTGTCCACACCACCACGACGACAAGGGCTGCCTGCAGTGCCTCGTCAATCTGGTCATCGAACTGCTGGCCAGCCTCAATCGCCGGATCCCACCATACCGACCAGCCCTGCGCCTCGATCGCTGCCACGAGCGGCGCTACGCGTACCCTGTCGCTGCGGGCGTAGGAAACGAAGACATCGGCCATGCCTGCTGTACCTCAACCTGGGGTGGTCGCCGCCAGTTAACTGCGGCGCCGGTAGCTTAACTCGGCTTGGGCGCCCAGACCGCGCCTTAATCGTTCTTGTCCATCAATCTTATGGGGAGACGAAGTTTCAGCGCAACGCCCCCGCGACGGCGAACCATATATCCAGCATTGTCTGCAACGCGGTTGCTTCCCCGAGCCTTAGCCTGCCTGCAGACCGGCCGGTCTTTCTGCCGGGGATTGGACGCCCGGCCGCGCGCTTGACCGCTCTTTACTCAAGAGCCAGATCTCCGTGAGATCCCGCTGAGCGAGAAACCATCCGGGGAGGCCAGCATGCCCCTTCCTGCCAAGCATATTTCCGCCTCTATCCTATGAGGAGGCCTAAAAAGCAGTGGCCTCACTGTAGCTAGCGGACAGACTTTCCTGACCGCCTCGAGCGACTAAGGTAAAATCTACGGCGTGCCCGACGCGTCAGAAGAGAAGAAAAACGACCGCTCGGCGTCGTCTGCGGTGGACCCGGCTGGCAAGCTGTTCATCAGCTACGCCGCGCAGGACAGTGCCGTCGCAGAGCAATTGTGCGCGGCACTCGAGGCTGCGAACCTGCCGTGCTGGATAGCACGCCATCCTTGATGAGGGGGCGAATCGCGGCTAAGGATATGTACTGGGTTGGCAAAGAGGAGAAAGGCACGTGACTTCCAGGCGAGGCTTTCTAAGGACGACCGGCGCGATGACAGTTGGTATGGCCGGTGCATCGAGGGCATCCGTGCCGATCAAAAGCAAGATGATGGCCGGAATGTACGCCGGCCCTCACGAGATGCCGAGCAATATCACTCTGCTATCCATGCGCAATGCCGATGGATCGGAAACCCTGGGGGTCAAGCACGACGACGATGCGGTCATCGACGTGCGCAAGGCGCGCCAATTGCTCGGCATTGCAGCCCCGCTGACACTCGAGGAGTTGCTCAAGGAAGGTAACGCGAGCGGACTCAACAAGCTCGTCAGTGCCGCGCAGAGCTCGCGCCGGGCCAAGGCCGCCATGGTAAAGGAATCGTCCCTCACCTTCGGCAGGCTGTTCAGGAATCCGAGCAAGATCGTGTGTATCGGACTGAACTACCGAGCGCACATCCAGGAAACCGACATGACGCTTCCGAGCGTGCCCATCCTGTTCAACAAGTACAACAACGCACTCGCGGCGCACAACTGCACGATCGAGCTGCCGCCCAAGGACATTGCCTACAAGTTCGACTACGAGACCGAGCTGCTGATCGTCATCGGCAAGACCGCTCGCCGCGTGTCAGAATCCGAGGCGCTGAACTATGTTGCGGGCTATTGCACTGCACACGATTTTTCTGCACGCGATCTGCAGTTAGAAACTCCGAGTGGCCAGTGGATGATCGGCAAGACCCTGGATAACTTCGGCCCGATCGGGCCCTATTTTGTGTCGGCGGACCGGGTTGGCGACCCCAATAAGCTGAAGATCGAGACTCATGTGAATGGCGAGGAACGCCAATCCTCCAATACCAGCTTCATGATCTTCAACCCGCAAAAGCTCATCGCCTACATCACTAAGATGTGGACACTCGAGCCCGGTGACATCATCTGGTCGGGGACACCCCAGGGCGTCATTCTCGGCTACCCCAAAGATAAGCAGGTGTGGTTGAAGGCCGGCGATGAAATCGTCAGCACGATCGAGAAGCTTGGCTCGCTGAGGTTCAAGTTGGCGTAGCGGCGCTCGTGCGCCACGCAAGACATTTCAGCCGGCCGCCGCCGGCAAGCCATCGAGCCAGACCCTAACTTCGGGTGGCGCTGTCATCCGTGATATCGTTCTGGCATGGAGGAGAAGCCGAGCGGCGGAGCGCCGCAATTCGCGACCGCCGAATATTCCGGCCAATCCGGCACGGCGGTTTGCAAGTCATGCGGCCAGGCGATCAGCGGCGCCCCCTACCGGGTTAATGGCGTGTTGACCTGTGCGAACTGCGCCGAACGAATCAGACAACAGGTTCCCAAGGACTCGCATGCCGCGTTGGTGCGCGGGATCTCGTTCGGTGTCGGCGGCGCCGTCCTGGGTCTTGTCATCTACGTAGCGTTCGCACTCTCGACAGGTTGGGTGATCGGCTACATCTCGCTCGCCGTCGGCTATATCGTCGGCAAGGCAATCATCATGGGCTCACGAGGGCTCGGCGGTCGCCGCTACCAGGTGGCGGCGGTGTTACTGACCTACAGCGCCGTCTCCCTGGCGGCTGTACCGATCGCGGTGCACCAGATGAAACACAGGAATGTGGAGCAGCATGCGCAAATGAGTGGCCCCGAAACCGTTAGCGCGCCGAGGATGAGTCCCGCCCGGGCGGTGGGAATACTGACGCTGCTTGGATTGGCTTCGCCGTTCCTCGAGCTCTCCAATCCCACGCACGGAATCATTGGCCTGGTCATACTCTTCGTCGGCATGCGTATTGCCTGGAAGATCACCGCGGGCAGGCCGGTGACGATCACGGGCCCCATCGATGAAGTCACCCCCGCGAAGCCCGGCTGAGCCGCCAGGAGCGCGCGGACCAACCCATGGCCTCCTCCCCTCCTGACCTGAATCAGGAGTGTTCCCGCTGCAAGAGCGTGCTGGCACCGGGTGCTTTGGCGTGCGGTAGTTGCCACTCCCTGGTGCACGCCGCCAGGCTCGAGCAACTGGCGGCCGGCGCGCGACTGCATGAAAAGCGCAACGAGATCGCGCAAGCGCGCGCTGTCTGGCTGAAGGCGCTTGAGCTGCTGCCGCCTGATTCGGCGCAGGCCGAGTGGATCCGCGGCAATGCGAAGCGACTGGAGGCATCGGCAGTGAGCGCTTCTGCAGCCGATGCGCACGTGACCTGGGCCAGCAAGTTTGGTCCGCTCGCGCCACTGTTCATTCTGCTGGCCAACGGGAAATTCCTGCTCGCGCTCTTTAAGTTGAAATTTCTGCTCAGCCTCGGGGCATTCGTGGCCTTCTACTGGGCGCTCTACGGGGCACGGTTCGGGGTCGGTTTTGCGATCTTGATCTTGATCCACGAGATGGGCCACTTCGTTGATATCAAGCGCCGGGGTCTGCCCGCAGACATGCCGGTTTTTCTGCCGGGACTTGGCGCCTATGTCCGCTGGGGCGCACTGGGAGTGTCCGCGCAGACGCGCTCGTTCGTGAGCCTGGCGGGACCTTTGGCCGGTTGCATTGGCGCGGCGGTTTGCGCCCTTCTATGGATAAAAACCGGCGACACCCTTTGGCTCGGTCTCGCCAGCCTCTCGGCGATACTCAATCTGCTGAACCTGATTCCCATCTGGGTGCTGGATGGCGGACAGGCGATCGGGGCGCTCAACAAGAGCGAGCGCATCGTTCTGTCGGCGGCGGCCGTGCTGTTTGCCGCCTTTTTCAGTCAACCTCTGTTGCTGCTGGTGGCGGCCGGCGCCGCCTATCGTGCTTACAGCAAGGACATCCCGGCGGCGCCGAGCCATGCCGCAACCGCCTACTACCTCTCGGTGCTGGCCGCGCTGGGTTACTTGAGCCGGCTGGCAGCATTGCCCGCTACCGGCGGCCATGGGTGAGCCCGCGCTGCCTGGATCTACGGGGCTAGCCGGCAAGCGCAATCGGGCCCCAGCTCCCGACTGGCGACTCTCGGCAGGTAAGATGGTATGACTCGCGAGTCTTCATTCGCCAAAACTAAGTCAGCTATGGCAGCGTATGTGGTAGTCGACGTCCAGATCCGGGACGCCGAGCGCTAATGCGCGCGGTAAGCACAAGGTTTACGAGGGCGACTGGAAGCCTCGACGAATTGTGGTTCTGCAATTTCCTGGCCGCATGGGAGAATTTCTATCGCGGACCGGTCTATCAAGATCTCGAGGCCATTCGCGACGCCTGTAGTTCAGCTCGCGTGGTGTGTGTGGAAGGGGCCACACCCTCCCGCCTCCCGGGCGGCGGCGCAGGTGCTGCAAGTCACTAGCGAGGTTCTTTGTGCCGAAGATTGAACAGCGACTGCGTGAGCTCGGGTTGATCCTGCCCCCGCCGCCGCGCCCGCCCCCGGGCGTGGTTCTGCCTTTTCAATTCATCAGAATCATGGGCCGGCGCGCCCTGATCTCCGGCCACGGGCCGCAAAGTCCCGACGGCTCATTCGCCGAGCCTCTCGGCAAACTCGGGCGCGAGGTTTCCGTCGAGCAGGGTTACGCCGCGGCGCGACTGACAGCCTTGTCCGTGCTCGGCAGTCTGAAGCGCTCGCTCGGGGACCTGGATCGCGTGACCGCGTGGTTGCGCGTGTTCGGGATGGTGAACTGTGCGCCTGGATTCAATCAGCAGCCGAGCGTGATCAATGGGTTCTCGGATCTGATTCTGGAGCTCTACGGGCCCCAGGTCGGGGCCCACGCCCGCAGCGCTGTCGGTCTTGCCGAGCTTCCTTTCAGCATTCCGGTGGAGGTAGAAGGCGAAGTGGAATTCGCGCCCTGAATGAGGAGTGCGCGGCAACGGGAAAAACCCCGCCTGAGCTGCGGCGCTGTCGCCAAGGTCCGCTCAGAAATCGACCGCGCGCGGCGCATCTGTCGGCGGGCCGCGACAGTGATTCGATTACATTCTCTTTAGTTTCGTCACCCGCTGTGAAAGTGTGACGTTAGGTGTTTCATCAGCCGCACGTGAATGCGTAGGCTGCCACACAGCAACCTCACGGCGGTCATATGTCTAATCGAATGCAAGAACTGCGGCTCCCAATTGCGCCTCTCATCCTCGTCACCTTAGTTCTGTCAGCCTCGCTCCAGCTCACCGGCTGCGTGGCGCGCGTTGGAATCGCCGCACCTCCACCGCCCAGGGTTTACGTGGCGCCGCCGCCGCCCCCGCCGCCGGTGGTCGTCGCACCCGCCGTCGAGGTCGACCTGCAGGCGAACGAGGCGCCGCCGCCGCTGCCGGAGTACGCGCAGCCGCCCTGCCCGGTGGAAGGCTATCTGTGGACCCCGGGCTACTGGTCTTTTGCAGCCGGCGGTTATTACTGGGTGCCGGGTACCTGGGTACAGCCCCCGCGCGTGGGTGTGCTGTGGACCCCGGGCTACTGGGGCTTCGCGGGCGGCGTGTACGGGTTCCACGCCGGCTACTGGGGCCCGCACATCGGGTTCTACGGCGGCGTCAACTACGGCTTCGGCTACGGCGGTGTTGGTTTTGCCGGCGGTCGCTGGGTCGGCGGTTCGTTTGCCTACAATCAGGCCATAACGAACGTCAACGTTACCGTGGTGCATAACACGTACAACGAAACAGTCGTCAACAACGTCACGGTCAACCGCGTCAGTTTTAACGGTGGAGCGGGCGGGGTTGCCGCAACGCCAACCGCTCAGGAACGGATGGCGCTGCAGGAGCCGCATGTTGCGCCGACCCCGGCCCAGCAGCAGCATGTTCAGCAGGCCGCATCCAACCCTGCGCTGTTCGCCAAGGCTAACGGCGGTCACCCGTCCATCGCGGCCACGCCGCGGCCCTCAGCGTTCAACGCGCCCGGTGTCGTGGGCGCACGCGGAGCTGCGCCTGCCGCGCCGCACGCGCCCCCCGCGAACGCCGCGCCCAATCAGGTCGCGCACGGACAGCCCAACCAGGCCGGGCATGGACAGCCGAGCCAGGTCGCGCACGGACAGCCCAACCAGGTCGCGCACGGACAGCCCAACCAGGCCGGGCATGGACAGCCGAACGGACAGGCGAACGGCAAACAGCCGCCCAAGAATGCGAATGCCAAGCCGCATCCCAAGGCCCCGCCGCCGAAGAAGGAACCGGAGACCGCGCAGCGCTAGGATCGGACGGCTCAGGCAGTTGTGCTAAGCAAAGAGCCGCGCCCTTCGGGCGCGGCTCTTTGCCGTACGAGTGAGGGCGGTGCCGCGAATCTTCAGGATCATCGAGCCGCGTTGCCGCGATCAGCGGCGTGTCGACCGGCAACGCGCGCTGCGAGCAACTCACGCCGGCTGGAGCGCGCGAGCGAGCCGGCCCCCGAGCAGCCACACGAACAGGCCGCCGGCCGCCGCGATGGCCGCGTGCAGGGCCCAGAATGCCGCCGGACTTATCCTTTCATAAAACCCGCCAATCCAGCCAACCAGGATGGCCGAGACGAACAGACTGAGGTAGGTAATACCCATCAGGGTCGCCTTGAGATTCGCCGGTGCGGCCTGGGAGACCAGCGCGAACAGGATGGGCCATTGATAGAGCCATCCGACCCCTAGACCCACCACGCATAGGAACGGCCAGATCGGGTTGATCTGCGCACCGCGCGACACGAAGATGGCGGCGACAAGAACCAGGCTGCTCGCCGCCGACAGCCAGGCACCGGTTCCGATCTTTTCAAGATCGTGAGGCTCGTGACCGCGCGCGGCCTGCATGCGCCACAACCAGAACAGCAGCGGCACTCCCAGAATGCTCCCCAGCGAGCTGATCGCCTGATACCACGGGACCGGCATGCGAAACCCCCATACGGTGGCTGCGACGTACTGCTGAGTCCAGATCACCATCGCGTTGTACATCTGGTAGAACGTCACCGACTGGAACGTACTGATCAGGATCACCACGATCAGTGCACGCACCGCGCGCCACTCGCCGGGAGTGAGTCGGGCGGCGCCGTGCCGCGGCCGTGCCACCTTCTTGGGAAGATGGCGGTAGCCGTACAGATAGGTGGCCAGCCCGATGAGCATAAAGAGCGCGGCCACGCCGAAGCCGTAGTGCCACCCATACAGCTCCGCCAGCAACCCGCACAAGAGAGGCCCGACCAGCGCCCCGGCGCTGATCCCGGCCATGAAGATCATGTAGCCGCGTGCGCGGCGCGTTTCGTCCGCGGGCGGATAGAGCGCGCCGACCTGAGCGGCAATATTTCCCTTCAGGAAGCCGGAGCCGACGATGAGCAACAGCAGTGCCAGGAGAAAAGTCAGGTCGAAGGCCATGGCGATGTGACCGGCGGCCATCAACAGTGCACCGATCACGACGGCGCTGCGCTGCCCGATCCACCGGTCACCGATGGCGCCGCCGATGATTGGCGTGAAATAGACCAAGCCGGTGTACAGGCCGTATATCTGCGAGGCGAAGGCCTGCGACGACAACGGCCCCTGAAACGATTCCAGCGCAGTGCGCAGCCCGGACAGCGCCGCAACGCGTTCGGCGTGGCCGGGCAGCAGCAGCTGGTCGACCATGTAGAGAACGAGCAGCGAGACCATCCCGAAGTAGGAGAAGCGCTCCCAGGCCTCGGTGAAGGCCAGATAGTACAATCCCTTCGGATGGCCGAAGGCGCCGTTGGCTTCGGCGGCAGCGTGCGTCGCGGTTACGGTGGCATTCTTGATGATGTTTATTCCGTCACCATGAGGAAAATCTACAAGCTAGGCCGCTGCAAAGCCAATCGCCCCGGAATGCGCCGTGAGCTTTGGGATTTTCTTCGAGCTTGGCCGAACGGCAGCCGGCCGCCGCGCTAAAATGCTCCCGCACAGGCCGAACCATGACACCTGAACAACCGCCAGAGGAGATTCGCAAGACCGGCCATCGCTGGATCGACATCAGCGTGGCGGGCTGCGCACTCATCGTCTCGGTCACCTCACTGTTCGTGGCCTTCCGTCACGGACACTCGATGGAGCGCATGGCCGACGCCAATGCCAGGCTGGTGCAGGCCAATTCCTGGCCCCTGCTGCAACGCTACCAGTCGGACGTCAATGCGCAGGGTGAGCGCGTTTTCACTCTGGACATCGTCAACAACGGTGTGGGACCGGCGAAAGTCGAGTCGCTGGAGGTCTCCTGGAAGGGACAGCCGGTCGGCAACCCGCATGAACTCATCACTCTGTGCTGCCGCAGGTCGGAAGACCCGGGGAAGGATGCGGGCATCGAGTCGAGCGGCCTGATGGGGACGGTGCTGCGCGCCGGAGAGGTGCGGCCGATCGTCGAGTTTCCGGAAGACGCGCAGCACGAGGGGATCCGGCTGCGCATCTCGCTGAATGACATCGTGTGGAAGGCCTGCTATTGCTCGGTGTTCGATGAATGCTGGGTGAGCAACCTGCGCACCCTGCGTCCCGAGAGCGTGCAGCAATGTCCCGTGCCCAAGGTGCCGTTCACGGGATGATTTGTGGGGGGCGTGGCGTCGTTCGGGAACGCCCCGGCTGTCAACGGGTTCGCGGACGGCGCGTTGCCGGGCTATCGGTGCGAAGATACGCCGAGGCTTTGTTGCCGGCGCAACCCGGTGGGAGGATGCAGTGAAGCGCTATCGATCGTGCCTCACGGCCAGTGTGTGCTTAGGTCTTCTGACGGCGCTTTCGGCCTGCGATGACGACCATGGCGGCTACTATCCGCCGCCTCCCGTTGTGCCCACCGGCGACGGGGCCGGTCCCGATGGACTGATTCAGGGTCAGGACGGCAATTTCTACGGAACGACGGTGTCCGGCGGGCTCAACGGTCTTGGCACGGTGTTCAAAATCACGCCCACCGGCACGGAGAGCCTGGTCTACTCCTTCGCCGGCGGAGCGGCCAACGGGGCCACTCCCCAGGGCCTCGTGCAGGGCAGCGACGGGAATTTCTACGGCGCCACCAGCCAGGGCGGCAGCGGCCCCTGCCAGGGTGGTTGCGGCGCGGTCTTCAAGCTGACACCGGCCGGCGTGCAGACCGGCCTCTACTTCTTCAGCGGGGGCAGCGACGGCGGCGTGGCGAACGGCCTGGTTCAAGGCAGCGACGGGAATTTCTACGGGACCACCGCGTACGGCGGTGTCACCAACAGCCAATGCGGCCCGGGCGGATGTGGCGTGGTGTTCAAGCTCACCCCGGTGGGGATCGAAAGTGCGCTCTACTCGTTCGTGGCGGGCAGCGCCGACGGCGCCCTGCCCAATGCGAGCGTGATGCAGGGCACGGATGGCAACTTCTACGGGACGACCATCTACGGCGGCGCATCCAACGACGGCACGGCTTTCAAAGTCACTCCGGCCGGAGTGGAGACCGTGCTGCATTCGTTCGCGGGCGGCACCGACGGGGCACTCCCACAGACGCCCCTGACTGAAGGCAGCGATGGGAATTTCTACGGGACCACGCCAAACGGAGGCGTGAACGGCTTCGGCACGGTCTTCAAGCTCACCCCGGCGGGCGCGGAGACGGTGCTGTACTCGTTTGCCGGTGGGACCGGCGATGGCGCGATACCCGGCACCGGCCTCATCCAGGGAAGCGATGGCAACTTCTACGGGACCACCAACTCGGGCGGCAACTCCGGCTGCTTCAACGGCTGCGGCGTGCTGTTCAAGATCACACCCGCCGGCGCCGAGTCGGTGCTCTACCTGTTTACCGCGAGCACGGGATCGGGTGCGCAAGCCCCCGCTCCGTCGAGCCTGATCCAGGGGAGCGATGGGAACTTCTACGTCGCCACTTTCAACGGCGGCCAGTTCGGCGCCGGAGCGCTCTACAAGATTACGCCGAGCGGCGCTGCGACCGTGCTGTACTCCTTCGGTACCAACAACCCCTAGCGCGCCCGCGCACAGGCGTACGTCAGCGCCGGCCCTTGGTGCCGGCGCGCCGGCGCGGTCGCGCGTATTCCTTCACCCGCTGCTCGCGCTTGTAGGGATTCGCGTCGGTGCGGTACTCGATGAACACCGGCGTGGCGAACAGGTCGTAGGCCTTGCGGAACACGTTGGCGAGATAGCGCGTATAGGCATCAGGCACCGCGGCGGTCTGGTTGCCGTGAATCACGATGCGCGGCGGATTGCGGCCACCTTGGTGCGCGTAGCGCAGCTTGATGCGACGGCCACGCACCAGCGGCGGCTGGTGAACCGTCAGTGCGTGCTCGAGGGTGCGCGTCAGAGTGCGCGTCGGCATGGTGCGCATCGCCGCTTCGTACGCGCGCACGGTCGAGTGCATGAGCTCACCCACCCCGGTGCCGTGGCGCGCGGAGATGAAATGCAGCGGCGCAAACGGCACGAAGTCGAGCTTGAGTGCGAGTTCGCGGTGTATCTTCTCGCGCTGCTCCTGCGGGATGCCGTCCCACTTGTTGACGGCGATGATGAGCGCACGCCCGCGCTCGAGCGCCAGCCCGAGCACGCTCGCATCCTGTTCGGCGATTGTGTCGTGCGCGTCGAGCACCATGATGACCACGTGCGCCTCGTCGATGGCCTGCAGCGTCTTGGCGACGCTGGTGCGCTCGACGACCCCCTCGACCTGGGCACGCCGCCGCACTCCTGCGGTATCGATGAGAAGGAAGCTGCGGCCGTCGCGCTCGAAGGGCACCAGGATGCTGTCGCGCGTGGTGCCCGGCTCCTCGCTGGCGATGACCCGCTCCTCGCCCAGCAGGCGATTGACGAGGGTCGACTTGCCGACGTTCGGGCGGCCGATGACGGCGATGCGGATGGCGCTGGAGTCATCCTGCGCCGGCGCCTGCGGCTCAAAGCCCGCGAGCACCTGCTCCATCAGTTCCTCGCAGCCGGTGCCGTGGCTTGCAGAGATCGTGACCGGCGCGCCAAAGCCAAGCGAGTGGAAATCGGCCGAGACCAGATCAGCGTCGAGACCCTCGGCCTTGTTGAGCACCAGCGTCACGGGTTTGCCGGCGCGGCGCAGCTCGCGTGCGACGAAATGATCCTGCGGCGCCAGTCCGGCGCGGGCGTCGGCGAGGAATATCAGCCGATCGGCTTCGAGGACCGCGCGCTCGGTCTGCGCGCGTATCTGCGCTTCAAGGCCAGCACTGGGGCTCTCCACCAGCCCGCCGGTGTCGATGACCACGCAGGCAACGGCTCCCAGGCGCCCGAAGCCATACTGGCGGTCGCGGGTGAGCCCGGGCACGTCCGCGACAATGGCATCGCGCGTACCGGTGAGCACGTTGAACAGTGTCGACTTGCCGACGTTCGGCCGGCCGACCAGAGCGACGACTGGCAACATGGAACGACGGCCGCGGTTTGCGCGCCGCTACTTAGTTCTGCGGCGGCGCCGGGGCTGCTGGCGCGGGCGTCGGCTCCGGGGTCGGTGCAGGCGGTGGTGCGGGCGTTGACCCGGGGGG
>DATBYD010000029.1:0-2658 GCA_036513855.1 Steroidobacteraceae bacterium
CGCAGCGCCTCTCCCAAGAGACTCGACAGACTGACGCAAGGGACGGCGAGCACGAAGGGCAGGTAGGTCTGCAATATGGTTTGCAGCTGCGGCGCCTGGATATCGAGGTCGGCCGTCACCACTAAGAGAACTGCACACACAACGCTCGCCCGCAGCAGCACCCGCCGCGCGAGCTGCATCAGTAGTACTCCATTGGGAATACCGGTGGTGATGGCGCGGCGTCCGATGATGTGCTGCGCCAAGTAGATCTCGTACTTGCCCCGCAAGAGCGTGCTCAAGCCGAGCGCGATCACGAACCCGCGAAAGTAAACCCCCGCCTCCTCCGGCGTCAGAGCATGTACCACCGCCCAGGTCGCCAAGATCTGGAGTGCCGCGCCCAGAAGGCGCAGCAACAGCTCTCCGATCCACGAATGCGCAGCGGTGGCGGAGCCCTCCCCACCGGCTGCTGCAGTCTCTGCCATGCCAATTCCCCTCTTGCCCAGCTAAACATTACACCCACGCGGGCCTAGTTCGAAGTGGTTGCGTGCTCGGCGGCTGCGCGCTCCCGAAGTCCTCCACCCAGGGCCTTGTACAGCGTCACGAGGTTTTGCAGCCGCAAAAGCCGTACCGTTTGCAACTGCTGCTGGGCGCTATAGAGCGAGACCTCCGCAACGAGCGCGGTCAAGTAGCTGTCAACCCCGCCCCGGTAGCGCATGTCCGCCAGCCGATAGGCTACGGCCGAAGCCGTCACCAGAGCTTGCTGAGCCGCGAGCTGCTCATCGAGGGTGCTGCGGGCGACGAGCGCATCGGCGACTTCCTGGAAGGCGGTCTGAATCGCCTTCTCGTACTGGGCGACCGCGGTATCGCGAGCGAGCTTAGTCGCCTGGAGGTTGGCGACGTTGGCACCGCCCGCGAAGATTGGGAGACTGATATCCGGGGAGAAGGTCCAGGCGCGCGAACCCGCCTTGAACAAGCCTGACAGCTGCGAGCTTTCGGTACCTAAGCTGCCGGTGAGCGAGATGGAGGGCAGGAACGCCGCACGTGCCGCGCCGATCTGTGCATTGGCCGCCATGAGCTGATGCTCGGCGGCGAGTATATCGGGCCGGCGCACCAGCACGTCTGAGGGAATGCCCTCCTCGAGCTCGGCTACCATGTTTCCGCGGTCCAGGCCGGCGGAAAAATCGATACCGTCCGGAATCGGCGCACCGAGCAGGAGCTGCAGCGCGTCGCGGTCCTGAGCCAGCTGCCGGTTGTACTGGGCGAGCTCAGCGCGCGCCGTGTCGACCGTGGTCTCGGCCTGGCGCAGCGCGAGCTCCGTGGTCGTGCCGCCGCTGAACATCTTCTGCGTCAGCGCGTAAGACTCTTCCTGGCTTTTCAACGTGTCACGGGTGATGTTGATCAGGGTCTGGTCGGTGAGCACCGCGAGGTAGGCGGTGGCGACTTCGGCCACCAGGGTGAGCTGCACACTGCGCCTCGTTTCGCCCGAGCTGAAATACTGCTGCAGCGCTGCATGGCTCAAGCTGCGGATGCGGCCGAAAAGATCCAGCTCGTAATTCGTGAAGCCGACTCCGACGTTGAAGGTGTGCACAGTAATCCCGCCGGTCGGCACAGCGCTTGCCGGCACGTGGCCGGCTGCGGCTGATGAAGCCGTGGGAAATTCAGCCTCCAAAACTGCGATGGGGGTTTCCTCCACCTGCTCGACAGCGTTCGCGTTGACGGTCGGAAACAGCTGGGCGCGCTGGATGCGGTATTGCGCCTGGGCGCTTTGCACATTCAGAGCGGCGACGCGCAGGTCGCGATTGTTGGTAAGTGCGAGGGCGATGAGCTGTTGAAGCTGCGGATCGGGAAAGAACTCGCGCCAGCCGATGTCGGCGGCGGCCGTGCCAGCCACTGTGCCGCCTGGGAGCGCCGGCACCGGCGGGGGCGGTCGATGGTAATGCGGTTCCAGGGTGCAGGCGGAAAGGAGCGTGGCCAGCGCCGCGACGAGGAAACAGGTGCTTCTAGAAGCCATCCTCAGCGCTCCGAAACCGGCGACGGGGATTGCGGTCGCGGCGGGGACTCCCCATGCCTGTCGCGATCGCCGAACACCGAGCGGACGCTCACGAAGAACACCGGCACCAGGAACACGGCGAGCACCGTGGCCGTCAGCATGCCGCCGATCACGCCGGTGCCGATGGCAATACGTCCGCCGGCGCCCGCCCCGGTCGCGATCGCCAGCGGCAACACGCCCAGGATGAAGGCCATCGAGGTCATGAGGATCGGCCGCAGGCGCTGGCGGGCCGCTGCGACCGTCGCCTCGATCAGGTGCATGCCGCGCTGGTGGTTTTCCAGCGCGAACTCCACGATCAGGATCGCGTTCTTGGCCGAAAGTCCGACGGTGGTGAGCAATCCCACCTGAAAGAAGACGTCGTTGGCGAGTCCGCGCCAAAGCGTGGCGGTGATGGTGCCGATGATGCCGAGCGGCACCACCAGCATTACCGAGAAAGGAATTGACCAGCTCTCGTAGAGGGCCGCGAGGCACAGAAACACGATGGTGAGCGAGATGGCGTACAGCGCCGGCGCCTGCGAGCCCGAGCGTACCTCCTCGAAGGAGAGGCCGGTCCACTCGTAGCTCACGCCCTTGGGGAGCTTGGTCACCGCCTTCTCCATCGCGGCGAGCGCATCCCCGGTGCTCTTGCC
>DATBYD010000030.1:0-16404 GCA_036513855.1 Steroidobacteraceae bacterium
CGGGTGCGCGCGCTCATGCCGGTGCACCTGTACGGCCAGCTCGCCGACATGCAGCCAATGATGCAGGACGCGCGCCGCTACGGCCTGAAGGTGATCGAGGATGCGGCGCAGGCGATCGGCGCTGCAGATGGCGCCGGCCGCCGCGCCGGCAGCTTCGGGGACGTCGGCTGCCTGTCGTTCTTTCCCACCAAGAACCTCGGCGCCTTCGGCGATGCCGGCATGTGTGTCGCCGCGGACGGCGCGCTCGCCGAGCGTATGGAGATCCTGCGCGTGCATGGCGGCAGACCGAAGTACTACCACCCCCTCATCGGCGGCAACTTCCGCATCGACGAGCTGCAGGCCGCAGTGCTCAACGTCAAGCTGCCGCACCTCGATGCCTGGAGCGCGGCACGCCAGCGCAACGCGCACGTTTACGACGCTGCCTTGGTGCGCGCGCAGCTCGGGCCGGCAGTACGTACGCCGATCGCGCTGCCCGGTGCACGGCACATCTATAACCAGTACGCGATCCGCGCCGAGCGCCGCGATGAGCTGCGCACCCACCTGGGCGCCGCCGGCGTGGGCACCGAGATCTACTACCCGGTGCCGCTGCACCTGCAGCAGTGCTTCGCGTACCTCGGCTACCGGGCCGGGGACTTTCCGCATGCGGAAGCGGCGGCGCAGCAGACCCTGGCGCTGCCGATCTATCCTGAGCTCACGCAAACGCAACTACAATACGTCGTCGACGCGATCGCAGCCTTCTACCGCTGAAGGCCACTGCCGCGGCCGGCACGCGCCCCGCGCGCAAAGGTTACGGAGGCCGGTCATGACGCTCACGATTACCCCCGGTCCGCGCACCCCCGTGTGGGCCGAGCTGCAGACACAGGCCACGCGCCTCGCGGCGGTGCCGGTGCACGAGCTGTTCGAGCGCGATCCGCGCCGCCTCGAGCGCTTCACGCGCGAGGCTGCCGGGCTGCTGCTCGATTTCTCACGCCAGCGGCTCGACGAGATCGCGCTCGCCAGACTCGCCGAGCTCGCTGACGCGACCGGACTCAAGGAGCGCATCGCGGCCATGTGGCGCGGCGAGCGCATCAATACCACCGAGGATCGCGCCGTGCTGCATGTGGCACTGCGCCAGCCGCCGGGCGCAGCGCTGGGCGGGGCGGAGACCGAGCAGGCGGTAATGAGCGAGCGCGCGCGCATGCTGGCCTTCGCGGAAAGCGTGCGCGGCGGGACGATCACCGGCAGCAGCGGTCAGCCGTTTCGTCTGGTGGTGAATATCGGCATCGGCGGCTCGGACCTGGGTCCCGCCATGGCGGTGCTGGCGCTGCGGGCGTACAGCGGCGGCGCGCCGCGCTGCGAATTCGTTTCCAACATCGACGGGGTGTACCTGGCGCAGGTGCTCGAGGCGGCAGATCCGGCCACCACGCTGTTCATCGTCTCCTCCAAGACCTTCACCACGCTCGAGACGCTCACCAATGCGCGCAGCGCGCGCGCCTGGCTGGTGCAGCGCCTGGGGGAGGCGGCGGTGCCGCGCCACTTCGCCGCCGTCTCGGTCAACCACCAGGCGATGGACGCCTTCGGCGTGCATCCGGAGTATCGCTTCAAGATGTGGGACTGGGTCGGCGGGCGCTATTCGGTGTGGTCCTCGATCGGCGTGTCGCTCGCCATCGCCATCGGCGAGCGACATTTCCGCGATTTCCTCGCCGGCGGTCACGAGATGGACGAGCACTTCAGGAGCGCACCGTGGCAGGAGAACCTGCCGGTGCTGATGGGACTCACCGCCGTGTGGAACATCAACTTCATGAAGCTGCCGACGCTCGCGGTGCTGCCGTACGACGACTCGCTGCGCCGCTTCCCGGCCTACCTGCAGCAGCTCGAGATGGAGAGCAACGGCAAGTCCGTGATGCAGGACGGCGAGCCGGTCGCGTGCGAGACCGCAGCGGTGATCTGGGGCGAGGCGGGCAACAACGGCCAGCATTCCTTTTTCCAGCTGCTGCACCAGGGCAGCGCGCGCGCCGCGCTCGACTTCCTGCTGCCGATGCGCTCCTCGTGCGCCAACCAGCCGCAGCAGGACCTGGCGATCGCCAGCTGCCTCGCACAGGCCGAGGCGCTCAGCGGCGGGGCGTCCGCCGCTACCGTGCGCGCCGAGCTCGCGCGCGCCGGGATGACGGCGGCGCAGATCGAGGCCCTCGTGCCCCACAAGGTGAATCCCGGCAGCCGGCCGAGCACGCTCGTGCTCTTCCGGCAGCTCGATCCGGCAACGCTCGGTCGCCTCATCGCGCTCTACGAGCACTGCGTGCTCACGCAGAGCGTCGTGTGGGGCATCGATGCCTTTGATCAGTGGGGCGTGGAGCTCGGCAAGAAGCTCACCGAGCAGCTGGCGCCGGCAGTGCAGGACCCGCGCGGCGGCCATCCCGCGCCCGCCGTGGTGATGCAGCTGCTCGCCCGCGTGGAGAAGTGGCGGCGCTGAGCGCGGCTGCGCGGTGAACCCGTGCCGGCGCGTATGGTCCGACGACGGGGCGTCTGGTTGCGCCGCGCGTCGGTAAAGCACCGCTACATGAATCTGCGAGCTTCAGTACAATCGCCCCTTCGCGCGCGGGGGCGGTCGGCTGCACGGCTCGACTGCGCGGGCTAAGACTAACGGATTAAAGGTTTGTAATGCGCTTGATGCAACGCCTGGCAGGGCTGCTGGTCCTGTTCGCCCTGTCGGCTGCTGTCCTGATATCCGTCGATCCGGCGTTCGGTCAGACCAGCAGCTCCCCCGTGGAGCAGCTCATGCAGGGGCTGGGTCCCGATCAGCTTCAGTCGATCACCCAGCAGCTCGGAGTCGGCGGGACGGGCGCTCAACAAAACACCACGCCCGTGCGTCCGCCTCCGTTCAACGAAGAACAGCAGAACATGATGCTGCGGCAGCAGCGCGACATGCTGATCGAGGCGCAGCGGCAGCGTACCGAAGCGCAGCGCCTGAGCCCGTTCCTGCAGGCCGAGGATTGGGTGGTCGTGACCATCGACTACAATCCGTTGCCCTCCGGCAATCCCACGCCACCATCACCTGGCGCGGTGCAAGCTGCATTGGGCGGCGCAACCGGCCAGCAGCAGAACATTCTCGGCACCCCCACACCCCCTATCCCCGGAGCGAACCAGGCCGCTCTCGCCGGGGCCAGTGGTGCCGTCGGCGGAGCGGGCGGAGCCGCGGCAGGCGCAGCCAACGCGCAAAACGCGGCACTGGCGGCCGCTACGGCCGCGGCGATGGCGCCGAGTTCCCCCCAGGGCGTCACGGCCGGGGGCTATGCGCTGTTGCCGCCGAGCTGTGCAGGGCAGCCGAACTGCGACCCTACGCAGCCGACACGGCCCGAGCTGACCGATGAGGAGAAGCAACGTCGTCAGGCACTGATCGATCTGATCCGCTCGAAGAACCCCTATCAGCTCTCACGCGACGGCATGCTCGCCTTGCCGGGCTTCCCGCCCGTGCCGCTGGCCGGGCTCACTGAACAACTCGCTACGCTGCGCCTGGGGGTCGAGCCGGTGCTGCGCGATCTTTTCATACGGCTCACGAAGCTGCCTCTGACCCGCACCGGTCCGACCGCGCTGAAGCCATTCGGCTACGACCTGTTCGATCATCCGATCTCCACGTTCGCTCCGGCAACCAACGTGCCGGTTCCTGTGGGCTATGTCGTCGGGCCGGGGGATGAGCTGGACGTGCAGCTCTACGGCAGCAAGAACATGACTCACAAGCTCGTCGTCGGCCGTGATGGCCTGGTGAGCTTTCCGGATCTGGGGCCCATCAGTGTCGGCGGCCAGACGTTCGGCAGCGCCAAGGAGATGCTCGAGGCGCGGGTCGCGCGGCAGATGGTCGGCGTGCATGCCAGCGTGACGATGGGCGACACGCGCAGCATCCGGGTGTTCGTGCTCGGGGATGCCAAGTTCTCCGGCTCGTACACCATCAGCGGGCTCGCGACCATCACCTCGGCGCTGTTCGCGGCGGGCGGCGTGCAACCGATCGGGTCGCTGCGCAATATCGAGTTGAAGCGCCACGGCCAGCTCATCCGCCGCCTGGACCTCTACGACATGCTGATCCGCGGCGACACCACTGACGATGCGCGGCTGCTGCCGGATGACGTGATCTTCATTCCGCCGATCGGGCCCACTGTCAGCGTCGACGGCGAAGTTCACCGGCCGGCGATCTACGAGATCCGCAACGAGACCACGGTCGCCGATGCCGTGCAGCTCGCGGGCGGCCTCACCGCCGAGGCCGATACCGGCAAGCTGGCGCTCACCCGCATCAATGAGAATCTGCAACGCGTCGTGCTGCAGGTCGACCTGACCAGCGCGGCAGGCCGGGCCGAAGCGGTGCGCAACGGCGATAGCGTGCGCATCACCCGCCTGCGGCCCACGCTCGATGCGGGAATCGTCGTGCAGGGCTATGTTTATGCGCCGGGCGCCTACGCCTATCGCGACGGGATGCACCTCTCGGACGTGCTGCGGTCAGTGGACGACCTGAGACCCAATGCCGACCTGCACTACATTCTCATCCGCCGCGAGCTGCCGCCCGATCGGCGCATCGCGGTGCTGTCCGCCGACCTCACCGCCGCGCTGCAGGCGCCGGGGTCGACGGCCGATCCGCCACTCATGCCGCGCGACCGGCTCACGGTCTTCGATATGCAGTCGAGCCGCGAGGGGGTCGTGCGGGCGCTGCTCGAGGACCTGAAGCTGCAGTCGAACATCGCTCGCCCCGATGAGGTCGTGCGTATCGACGGACGCGCCAACGTCCCGGGCCAATATCCTTACGAGAACGGCATGACGGTGCGCGATCTGATCAGAGCCGGTGGGGGCTTGAGCGATGCCGCCTACGGCGGCACTGCCGAACTTACCCGCTATCAGGTGGTAGACGGTGAGTCGCGCCGTACCGAGCTCATCCAGGTCGACCTGGCGTCGGTGCTGCGCGGCGACCCGGCCGCCAACCTGCACCTCGAGCCCTTTGACACGCTGAGCGTCAAGGAAATCCAGGCGTGGACCGAGCAGGCGCAGATCACGCTGCGCGGACAGCTGAAATTCCCCGGCCGCTATTCCATCAAGCCCGGCGAGACGTTGAAGTCGGTGTTGCTGCGCGCCGGCGGACTCACACAGTACGCATTTGCGCGCGGCAGCGTGTTCACCCGCCGCGAGCTGCGCGATCGGGAGCAGAAGGAGCTGGACATGCTGGCGGTGCGTATGCAGAACGACATCGCCTTCGTGGCGCTGCAGGGCACGGTGGCGAACCAGGCGGGAGCCGCCTCGGCACTCACCGTCGGTCAGTCGCTCCTGGGTCAGCTGCGGGGGGCCAAGGCCGTGGGCCGGCTGGTGATCAACATGCCGGTCCTGTTGCGCTCCCCCATCGGCTCACCGTACGACGTAGTGCTGCGTGACGGCGACGAGCTCATCGTACCGAGGATGGAGCAGGAAATAACGGTGATCGGCGAGGTGCAGACCGTGACCTCGCATCTGTACCGCCCGGGACTGGCGCGTGACGATTACATCGCCATGAGCGGCGGCCCGACTGCGCGTGCCGACAAAGGTCGCATCTATGTCGTGCGCGCGGACGGCAGCGTCGTCCCGGTCGGTTCAGCCGCCTGGTTCCGCAGCGCTGCCAATACCGAGATGGAGCCGGGGGACACCGTGGTCGTGCCGCTCAACGCCGAGCACATACCGCCGTTGCCGCTGTGGCAGGCGGTGACGCAGATCATGTACAACCTGGCGATCGCAGTACTGGCCATACACAACTTCTAAAGGCTCGGTCGAGCAGCGGTACATGTTGCGATTCGCACTGGTCGGTTGCGGACGGATTGCAAAGCGGCACGCCGAGCTGCTCGGTAGCGGCCAGATCGCCCACGCGCAGCTGGCTGCGGTGTGTGATGTCGTGCGGGCCAAGGCGCAGGGTGTCGGCGAGCGGTTCTCGATCCCGTATTTCGAGGACATGCACGCCATGATGCAGGCGGTACGCCCGGACGTCGTGGTGGTGCTGACCGAGAGCGGCCGGCATGCGGAACACGTGCTGGAGCTCGCCCGCTACGGGCGCGACATCGTCGTCGAGAAGCCCATGGCGCTGACCCTCGACGACGCCGACGCGATGATCCGGGCCTGCGACGGGGCGGGCGTGCGCCTGTTCGTCGTCAAGCAGAATCGCTTCAACGTTCCGGTGGTGAAGTTGCGCGAAGCCCTGGAGAAGGGGCGCTTCGGCCGCCTGGTGCTCGGCACGGTGCGGGTCAGGTGGTGCCGGACCCAGGCGTACTACGATCAGGACCCGTGGCGCGGCACCTGGGCGCTCGATGGCGGCGTGCTCAGCAATCAGGCCAGCCATCACGTCGACCTGCTCGAATGGATGATGGGGGACGTCGACACCGTGTTCGCCCGGAGCGCGACCGCGCTGGTGAAAATCGAGGCCGAAGACACCGCGGTCGTGGTGCTGCGTTTTCGCAGTGGAGCGCTCGGGATCATCGAGGCCACCACTGCCGCGCGCCCGACCGACCTCGAGGGCTCGATCTCGCTGCTGGGCGAGCTCGGCAGCGTCGAGATCGGCGGCTTTGCGGTGAACGAGATCAGGGTGTGGAAATTCGTCCAGCCGGACGCGCAGGACGCCAAGGTGATGTCCGACTACTCCGTCAATCCGCCCAACGTCTATGGTTTCGGTCACCAGGCCTACTACGAGCACGTCATCGACTGCATCCGCAATGACAAGCAGCAGCTGGTCGACGGCCTGGAGGGGCGCAAGAGCCTGGAGCTGATCAGCGCGATCTACGAGTCCATCGAGACGGGCAAAGAGGTGCAGCTGCGGTTTCGCCCGACCCGCTGCCGCCTCGGCGTGCGCCAGTGAGCGCCATCAACTTCAGGCACGTCGGCGTCGTGAACGTCACGGCAGGTAGCAACGTTACCATCGTCGAGCCCGCCAACCTCTACGACTGCACGCTTGGTGACGACGTGTTCGTCGGCCCGTTTGTCGAGATCCAGAAGGGCGTGTCGGTCGGTGCGCGCTCGCGGATCCAGTCCCACTCCTTCGTCTGCGAGCTGGTGGAGATCGGCGAGGACTGCGTCGTGGCGCACGGCGTGATGTTCATCAACGATACTTACGCCAGCGCAGGGCCGGCGCGCGGACGGCGCGAGCTGTGGAAGCACACGCGCATCGGTGCGCGTGTGGCCATCGGCTCGAACGCCACCATCCTGCCGGTGCAGATCTGCGACGATGTCATCATCGGTGCCGGCGCGGTGGTGACCCGCAGCATCACGCGGCCCGGCGTCTATGCCGGCAACCCGGCGCGGCTGTTGCGCCCGCTAAAGAGCGGCGCGGGATCAGGCACGCCATGACGCCCGCCCGCGTGAGCGTGCCGCTGGCCGACCTGTACGCGCAGTATCTGGCCATCCGCGCGGAGGTCGATGCCGCAGTGGCGGAGGTCATACGTACCTCGGCCTTCATCCGCGGTCCGTTCGTCGAGACGTTCGAGCGCGAGTTCGCGGACGTGTGCGGGCTGCAGCACGCGGTCTCCTGCGCCAACGGGACGGACGCACTCTATATCGCCATGCGCGCCCTGGACGTGGGTCCGGGAGACGAGGTCATCGTGCCGGCGCATTCGTGGATTTCCACCAGCGCCACGGTAACCCAGGCGGGCGGCGCGGTGGTGTTCTGCGATACGGACGAGGACACCTTCACGATCGATCCCCGCCTGTTGGAAGGCCTCATCACGCCGCGCACCGTCGGCATCATTCCGGTGCACCTGTACGGACAACCCGCCGACATGGACGCCATCATGTCGATCGCCGCGCGTCATCGCCTGTGGGTCATCGAAGACTGCGCGCAGGCGCACCTGGCGCGCTACCACGATCGCAACGTCGGTACCATCGGGACGGTGGCCACATTCTCCTTCTATCCGGGCAAGAACCTCGGCGCCATGGGAGATGCGGGCGCCGTCGCGACCGGCGATGCGGCGCTCGCCGAGCGCATGGCGATGTTCGCCCGGCATGGGGGCCTTACGAAAGGGGATCACCAGATCGAGGGTATCAACAGCCGGATGGACGGACTGCAGGCGGCGGTGCTGTCGGTGAAGCTGCGCCACCTGACGCGCTGGACCGCGCTGCGCCGCGAGATCGCCGCTGAATATGTGCGCGATCTCGCCGGGGTAGCCGGCCTGACGCTTCCTCGCGAGGCGCCCGGGCGGCAGCACGTCTACCACCTGTTCGTCGTGCAGCACGAGCGCCGCGAGCAGCTGGCGCACCACCTCGCGGCGTGCGGCGTCCAGACGGCCGTCAATTACCCGGTAGCGCTGCCTTTTCTGCCCGCCTACCGCCGCCTGGCGTACACTCCCGCGAGCTTTCCGGTAGCCTACCGGCACCAATCGCGCATCCTGTCGCTGCCGATTTTCCCGGAAATGACCACCGAACAGAGGTCCGCCGTCGTTGCGGGCATTCGCGCATTCGCGGCAGACCGGGCCTGAGCGGACCGCCCTACACGGCAGCACCGCCGGCTACTAGAATCACAGGCAGCGCCTACGGCTGTGCCAACCGCGGCTCGCGGCGCATACAGGCATTTGATCAACGGCAATAGTTGTCGTTCGAGAGCACCAATGGATGTCAAGGTTCCAGAAACGAGACGCTACGCCGACGAGCGGGACCGGCCGGTCATTCGCCGCGGCCTCATCGATCTGCACATGCTCGCGCGCATTGCCAGAAGCGAGAAGATCATCATCGTGACGACCGTGCTCATCTTTCTGGTCGCTGCGATTGCGTATCTGCACGTGGCGAACAAGAAGTACGCGGTGCGCATGGTGATCGCCGCCGTGTCTACCCACTCCGAATCCTCCAGCGGGACCCTCGATGAGCTTTCATCGGCTGTGGGAATAGATCTGCCCACCGGGAGCAACTCGCAGTTCAAGCTGCTCGTCGGCACGCTGCGCTCACCCTTCGCCGCACAGGCGATTGCCGTAGATCCGGATCTTCTGAAGGCGATGTTCCCGCGGGAGTGGTCCGCGTCCGAAGGCAGATGGCGCGAACCTCCGAGTGTCGTGGCGCCGGTCATGCACTGGCTGGCGGCCGCTGTCGGCTGGTATATCCCGCCCTGGTCCCCGCCGGGCGTGGCCCGCGTATTCGATTACCTCAAGGATGAGTTGAAGGTCGTTCCGGACACCAAGAGCGGGGCGGTAACCCTGGAGCTCGACAGTCGTTATCCCGAAGCGGCTGCACGGATCATGACCACGCTCGACAACGCGGTGGATGAGCGGATGCGACAACGTGACCTGCAGCGATCGACCACCGACATCGGCTACCTCTCCGAGCGACTGTCGCAGGTCACCGTGGAGGAGTATCGCAAGGCGCTGGTCACGAATCTCGTCGAGCAGGAGAAGACGAGGATGCTGGCGAGCGCGCCCCTGCCGTACGTCTCGGACATGCTGGGCAAGCCGCTGATCTCTGCGCGGCCTGTGGCGCCAGTGCCGGCCGCGGTGCTGGCCGCCGCACTGATCATCGGCGGGCTCGTCGGTCTGGGAATCGCCAGGATCAAGTACTCGCGGCGATGATCCTGCCCCGTTACTGCTCACTGGCGGCCGTCGGCAGGGTCCTGACCATCTACCTGCTGCTGGTAGGTTACAGCGCGGCCTATGAATACTTCTACGCGACGCAGCTCACGGAGCTGTATCACGACGATTACACCACTTTCGATTCCCTGAAGCTGGATATCTACGCGGCGATCTGCTTTCTGACGCCGCTGGCACTCCTGCCCATCGGCACGCGGCTGCGAACCCCGGGCCAATTGATCATCGGCGCGGCCTCGGTGCTGATATTCATCCCGATCCCGATCGTGTTCGTACCGATGGTTACCCCCGCAGAATTCTGGCGGGTCTACGCGCTGCTGTGGCTGGGATACCTCGCCGTGAACACGTTGGGATCGTGCGCAGTCAACATCCCGCTGCCGGCGGTGTCGGAGCGGCGGTTTCAGCAAATACTGCTGATCTTTTTCCTCATCGCCGGACTCGGATTCGCCTATGTCCTTGGCACGAACCATTTCCAGATCGTGAGCCTCGACAAGGCACACGCGGCGCAGTCGGACGTGACCGTCGCGGGCTGGCAGGGCTACCTGATGGTCGGCTACATGACCTCGTTCGGCTCCTTGCTGGTCGCCGTGGCGATCATGTACCGCAAGTACTACCTGTTGCCGCTGGCAGTCCTGGGGTGGGTAGGTTGCTACGGGGCGCTGTCGGAGCGCGGCGCGGTACTCATGCCGTTCTGGATTGCGTATATGTATGTGGCTCAGCGAGTGTTTTTTCGCGAGTCCGTCGTCAGATTCCTGTTTGCGGTGATGGCGCCGTTTCTCATCTGCCTGGCGCTGTCCTTCATCCTCGGCCTGGAGGACAGGAAATCGGCCTTCTACGACGCATTCACACTGGCGAATTACCGCCTCTATTCGGTTCCGGCCATCGGTTTCAACGTCTATTACGACTATTTTTCGCTGCATCCATACACTTACTGGTCGCACATCGGATTTATTTCGAACTTCGTTCCCTATCCTTACGGGCAACCGCTCGCGATGGTGCTGGCCGAGCAGTACTCATTGGGAAATGATAACGCCTCATTTCTCGAGACCGACGGCCTGGCGGCTGCCGGGCCGCTCATGTTGCCGTTCATCTCAATCATATTCGGGCTGGTAATGCTGACCATCAATTCCTGTATGCGCGGGCTGAATATCACGATGTGCGCGATCATCATGGCCGGTGCCTGCATAGCGTTGATCGACACCGGGCTCGGCCCAAGTCTGCTGACCAACGGCCTGATCGCATTGACGGTGCTCATGCTGTTTGCGCCGCGCAATGCGTCGTGGAACCTGCGTTACCTGACTCAACGAACGCGTGCTGCGGTCGCCTGACTTCGTGATCATCGGCGCCGCCAAGTCTGCATCGACCTGGCTGCATCTGGCGCTGCGACAGCACCCGGCCGTCTACATGCCGGCCAGTGAGACGCCGTTCTTCGAGGATCCGTACTACAACGCGAGCGATTTAGGCCCGCTGCTGGCGGAGCTAAAAGCGGCGCCGCCAGGTGCGGTGGTAGGAATCAAGTGCCCCAACTATCTTTGTACCCCGCAATGCGCGCCGCGACTTGCTCGGCACCTGCCGCAGGCACGCCTGGTGGCGATCCTGCGCAATCCGGTCGACCGGGCGATCTCGCAGTACTATCACCTCATCCGCTCCGGCCAGCTGCCGGTGGTGCCGGCGGACACCGCGTTTGCGCACTATCTCGCGGGACACTTCGATCCGCCCTACGCCCGGCAACTGGTACTGGACTTCGGCCGCTACGCCATGGGAGTGGAGAATTTCCGGCGCGCGTTTCCGAGCGAGCAGCTGCTGATCCTCACCGACCTCGACATGCGCCGCAGCTCCCTCGAAGTGTTCAAGCGGGTGTGTGGCTTTCTGGGGGTCGAGCAGACGTCCGTCCCCATGGGGGTCTCGGTACCGCGCAATCAGGGTGTGTACTTCGCACCGTTCCTCAGGTTCATCCAGTTCATGAATCATCACGGCCAGACCTACGACCCCGCCTCGGGGCTGGTGCAGCTGCGGCCGGGTCTGCTTGGCTGGGGCGCCAGGCGCCTGGCGCTGTTTGCGAGCCGCTTGTCGGCGGCGACCCGCATCTTCGTGCGTACCCAGGAGCCGGCGGTTTCGCAACAGACGCGGGCGGCTTTGCTTGCTTTCTATCTGCCGGATATCGTCGAGCTGGAGAGGATGACGAATATCGATCTGGCACCGTGGAAGGTGCTGCAGCGGGCTTGAAGTCGGCCGCGGGCGGTTCGATGGCGCGCGGCATCGCCGTGTGCGGATATCCATGGGGGAGGAGGGCTGCAAATGCCGCGTGACTGGAACGTGTTCTGGACTCAGCAGGACGATCCGCGGCACCCACACAGCGCCGAGTTCTTCGCCAGTCATGGCCGCGAGTTCACGCTCGTCTGCGGCGATCCGACCGGCAAGCGGGTGCTGGAGTTCGGCTGCGGCACCGGTGCGCTGTTCAGCCTGATGGGACTCGAGCGGGCGAGGTCCTACCGCGGAGTGGATTTCTCGGCGAAGATGCTCGCGGTGTTTCGCGCCGCGCATCCGGGCGTGGACCTGCTGGTCGGCGATGCGACCAGCTACAACGACGGCGCGCAGTACGATCTGATCTTCTCGAGCTCGCTCGTTCAATACTTCAGTTACCCGATGTTCCGGCGTCACATCGCCAGCGCGCGCGCAATGCTCGCGCCCGGCGGCCGGCTGCTGGTGGGCTCGATCCCGTGGCGCGGAGCTCGTGCCGCCTTCCACCTGCAAGCGGCCAACCCAGCGAGCACCCAGAGCCTCCTCAGGAGGCTGGCGGTGCTGGCGCGCTCCTATGCCGGTATCGAACCGCTCGGCTACTGGTATTCGTATCGGGAGTGCACTGCGGCAGCGCGGCGTCACGGCCTGACGCCGACGTACTTCGGCTGTCTGCACATGCCATATCGCTTCCATGTCCGCATGGACGACACCGGGCACGCCTGATGTCGGAAGAGATACCCAGCAGCTTCTGCCTGTTCCAGGACCCGTGGTGGCTGAATCTGACGACCGAGGGGAACTGGGACGAGGCCATCGTCAGCAATTCCGAGGGCGCAATTGCGCGCCTGCCGTACCGTACTCTGCGGCGTTACGGTGCGACGATTCTCACGCAGCCGCGCCTTACGCCCTATGCGGGTCCCTGGTTCCGACCCTCGAACGCCAAGGCATCGAACCAGTTCTCCGAGCGCCGGAGATTGACCGTGGAGCTGCTGTCACAACTGCCGCGGTTCGATCTCTTCTCCCAGAACCTCTGGCCTGAGATACCTGACTGGCTGCCGTTCTACTGGGCGGGGTATTCCCAGTACACTGCCTATACCAGCTGGTACCGCGACCTCACGAGCCCCGAGCTCCTGTGGTCGAACTTCCTGACGGAGACTCGTGCGAAGATCAACAAAGCGCAAAAGCACGTCGAAGTGGTGGTTGCCGACGACGTGGAGCGACTCTGCGATCTTCACGAGCTGAACTTTGCCCAACAGGGAATGAAACCACCGCGGGAGCGCGCGTTCGTGCGCCGGGTCGTCGAGGGCGCGCTCAGGGAGGGCCACGCGCGCATCGCCTTCGCGCTGGACGACAAGAGTAACGCGCACGCGGTCATCCTCATCGTCTTCGATCATCGTTCCGCACACTATTTGATGAGCGGAACGGACGCGCGCCACCGCACCAGCGGCGCGGCGAGCCTGCTGCTGTGGGACGCGATTCAGTTCGCAGCGCGAACCAGCAAGCTCTTCGACTTCGAGGGCTCCATGGTCGAGGGCATTTCGCGGTTCTTCCGGGCTTTCAACCCCGAGACCGTGCCGGTGTCACACGTCTACCGTACGAGTCGGCGCCTGGCGGTCGCCGCCGCGCTCTACAACGGCGGCGCCGCTTTGATGGGCCGCCCGGCCCTGCGCCTCTGAGCACGCCGGCCCCGCGGCGCAGAACAGGCGCTCGGTGACGATCTCCTCGACGTTGGCAACGAAGCTGCCGCGCAGCCCGAAACGCGGCACGAAGCCGCGGGCCTCGTAGCCGCCCTCGCGCACCATGGCGTCCACCGGCAGGTAGCCGTAGACATCGCCGACGCAGCCGACCGGGATCACCTGCACCGGTGCGTGCAGCCTGCGCAGGATCTCGACGTATTCGACGGCGACTTCGGCGTTGAGACCACAGATGATCAGCTGCGGCCCGAGCCTTATCTCGTGGAACCGCACCTGCTTGTCGGATGACAGACCGAGCGCGTGCAGCGGCAGCGTCCGCACATTGCACGCAATGGGGCCGGACAGCGGCGTGCCCGCACCGCCAGCGGTATCCTGGACGCACCGCGCGAGTCCCTCCGCCCACGCACGCCAGTCCTGCAGTGTTGCCGCCCTGAAGACCATCGGCCGCACTGTCCCGAGAGGCGCCGTGTTGCCCGAAAACCCCTGCCAGAAGATTGCCGGGATATTACCGAGCGAGCCGCGCAGCGTGCTGCGCACGACTCCGGGGTATTCCGCGCTCACTTCGTCGAGCAGTGGATATCCTACGGGATGACAGGCGTAGCTCCAGCACACCGCAACGTCCTTACCGGCGCCGTCGCGGATGCGGATCATGCGGATGGTATCGTCGCGCGGACCGGAAGGGTTGGGCTTGAGAGTCACCTGCTGCCCGAGGAAGGGGAAATTTCGGCTGATGCCGAAGCCGCGCTTACGACGGTTGATCGAATGGGCGGCGCTCCCCTCGAGGTACTCAAGAGAAACCGGCACGAAGGCTCCGGCGAGCAGCTGCAGGGCGAGTTCGCTGACGCGCTGCGCCACGAGATTGCGGTATTCGGGCGTTACCGCGCCGAGGATCGGCAGTGAATCCTCGGTCGGCGGTCCGGCGTGCGTGTGACAGGCGCTGGTGAATATCGCCTCGGGGGGAATCCGGCCAGCCAGGGCATTGACGACCGCGTCCCGCAGGAATGCACCGACGTACATCAGGTCGAGCGCGACGAACACGATGGTCTGGTCGCCGTGCCGCAGGATGGCGACATTGGCTTCGAGCGGATCCGCGACGCGCTCGAAGGTCGGCTTGCGCAGCGTGGCATACCCCGCCAGTGGTATCGGGGCCTGCGGCGTGATGTCGACCGATCCCGCTGCGATTGAATAACCGTCGGACATATGCGTTGCGATCAGCGGTTCAGGTTCGCGAGACTCAACAGCGCCATGGTCGATGCTGCCCACGGAAACCGTACACAATCGTTCATTACAGTTGATGGTTTGCGCAAAATGCCTGGTTTCTCCATGATGCTCGTACCGGCGCGAATGGCGCAAATTTCGTGACGCCAGCTTTGCCTAATCGGCTGATTCTTGCTGCAGGGCCGCTCCCCGACCGCGTGCGTCGACCCCCTCAGCTTGCGTGAGTCTCGTGACCAATCACCACTTTCGACTGCCACCGTCAGTCAAGCAGGGACTTACCCTGCTCGGCGGGACGACGCTCGCTCAGGCGATCCCGGCCCTGGCGAGCCCGCTCATCGCGCGACTGTTTACTCCGGCAGACATAGGTGCGTTTGCTTTTGTCGTGGCTGTCTTCGGCGTGCTGACGCCCATTGCGTGTCTGCGCTACGACGTTGCCATCGTGCTCCCGGAAGATGATGAAGATGCCACGCATCTCACTGCGCTGTGCTTTCTCATAAGTACCGGCGCCGCGTTGCTATCGCTGGTTACACTGCTGCTCGTCTGGCGCCTCGGCACGTGGACGGAAATACGCACCGCCGCACCATTATTGCTGGCGATGCTGCCGCTGGGAATACTGCTCCTTAGTTTTCAACTGGTTGCACAGAGCTGGAGCCTACGCGTTCACAGCTACCAGATTCAATCGCGCGCGGTGATCGCCCAGGCGCTGTTGACAATATGCGCGCAGTTATCCCTGATCCTGGTGGTCGGCGCCAGTGCGTATGCGCTGGTGATGGGAACCCTGGTCGGCTACGTCGCGCTGGTGCTGGTGTACTCGCCGGTGCTGCGCAATCCGGTGGTTCCATATCTGCGCAGGTATTTCTCGCGCGCCGGCGTACGCCGGGCCGCCCGCGCCTATGCGCGTTTCCCCATCTACACCGGACCCTATGCAGTGCTGTGCCAGATGTCGGTGCGCATCGTGGTCATCGCACTCGCGATGTTTACCTCGGCGCGGATCGTGGGCCAGTATGCGGTCGCGCAACGCGTGATTTTCCTGCCGGTCGCCACGCTCATGGCTGCGGCCAGTCAGATCTTCTATTCGCGCGCGGCCCGCCGGCTGGACGATCCGCGCATGCCGCACATGGTACGCACCGTGCTGCTGCTCGGGCCGCTGGTGGTCGGGCCGTTCTTCGTGTTGGTGATGCTGTTCGCCGAGCCCGTATTCGGCGTGGTATTCGGCCATCCATGGAGGCAGGCCGGTCACTTCGCGGCGATTCTCGCGGTACCGTCGATGGTGAGGACGCTCACCGCGTGGTTGGACCGCACCTTCGACATCCGCGGTCGGCAGGGCCTGCCGCTCGCGCTGGAGGTGGTGTACGTCGTCATCGGGTGCGTGGCGATCTACATCGCGCTGCGGATATCCCCGGACCCCGACCTGGCGATCATCGTCTATTCGGCCGTGACGGTCGCCTTCTACCTGGTGTGGATGATCTGTGCGCTGCTGGTTGCCGGCTTCTCCTCACGCCTAGGCGCGCAGTTCGTGGTCGCCACGGCGGCCATGATGGGGCTGATGCTGGGCGGCGATTCACTCGTCACGTGGCTGGGCGCAACGGACAGCGTGCGTTTCTGCTGTGCGCTGTCGCTTGCCGTGATGTTGTGCGCCACCGGCCTGTGGCTCGGCAGGGAACGCATGCGCGCGATGCAGCAGCTGGCGCGTTAGTGCGCAGCACGGCGCTCGCCGGCAG
>DATBYD010000031.1:0-3042 GCA_036513855.1 Steroidobacteraceae bacterium
CACACCGACTCGCACGTCGACCTGGGCACCGCCGATGCCGCGACCGCGCGCGCGGAATTGGAGGTGTCCAGCCGCAAGCTGCACGAGCAGCTGGGCCGGCCGGTGCGGCTCTTTGCCTACCCGTTCGGCGGCCGCGACAACCTTTCCGCGCTCGCGCGCGAACTGGTGCGCGAGGCGGGCTTCACGTGCTGCGTTTCGTGCTACGGTGGTGTCAACGGTGCCGGCGCGAACCCTTTCGATCTGAAGCGCATCACGATCGGTCAGGGATTCGTGACTCCGGATCAATTCGGGTTCGACCTGCTCATCGGCAGGGCTTGACCGCTCCGCCTGAGCCGTCCGGCGTGCACGTGCCGCAGAAATATGACCGCAGCGTCATGTTTCTGGTGAATTCCCTCACCATGGGTGGATCCGAACGCAAGACGGTGCGGCTCGCCAACGCACTTGCGGCCGGCGAGCACCAAGTGGTGCTCGCATATCTTGGTTCTCCCGAGACGCTGCTGTCAGACGTACACCCCGCCGTTGCCGCGGTGAATCTGCACCGCCACGGCAAGTTCTCAATGCGCTCACTGCGCAGGCTCGCCACCGTTGTCAGAGAGCGCAACGTCGCTACGCTCGTCGCCATGAATCTCTACCCGGCCCTGTATGCCGTTACGGCCGCCTGGCTGTGCAGGAATCTGCCCGTGCGGGTCGCCGCTTCCGTCAACACGACCGAATTTGCGACACGCAAGGAACAGCTGCAGATGCTCCTTTATCGCCACGTACTGCGGCGAGCGGACGTGGTGGTGTTCGGCGCCGAGTGCCAACGTCGGCTGTGGTGCTCCCGTTACGGTCTCGACGCTTCGTCACACAAGGCCACGGTGCTCTACAACGGTGTTGACACTTCCGAGTTCGCACGCGCACGCGTTGCGCCGGCGGCGCTCGGACAACCCGCGGGCCGGGTAATGCTCGGTACGGTAGGCGCATTGCGCGTCGAGAAGGCGCAGGTCGACCTGGTCCGGGCCGTGCATGAGCTGACAGCGCGCGGCGTCGACGTGGGAGCCGTCATCGTCGGCGACGGACCCGCACGAGGGCAGATCGAGCGCGAGATCCAGCGCCTGGGTGTTGCCGGCAGAGTGCACCTGGCGGGCAGCGCGCAGGATGTCCGCCCGTATCTTGCGGCCGTGGATATCTTCGTGTTGCCGTCCGTTGCGGTTGAGACATTCTCAAACGCTGCGCTGGAAGCGATGGCAATGTCCTGCCCGGTGGTAGCGGCGCGGGTCGGCGGGATGGAGGAGATGCTGCAGTTCGGCGGTGGCATGACGTATCCGCCGGGCGAGGTAAAATCACTGTGCGAGCTGCTTATGCCCCTGGCAGCGAACCGCGACGCACGCCGCGAACTGGGCGAGCGGGCGCGCCAGGCCGCCGAGAGACATTTCAGTTTTCGCCGGATGGTGAGCGATTTCGAAGAGCGCGTGCTGCACGCGCAGCCCGGACCCAGGCTTTAACCCACTTCGCTAACTACTGATGGCGCGAAGCCGCGCGGCGCGCGGCTGTCGCACAAGCGCGGCTCGGCACCCTCCTGCTGATGCTCGAGCCACGCCTGGAACATCAATACGCTCCAGAGCAGCTCACCTCCGTATGCCCATTCCGACCGCCCGGTCAGCAAAGACTCCCACACGTTCCGAATCGGTAACGGGTTGAGATAGCCTTCGCGCCTCAGCCGCTGCTCGTCGAGCAGATTCTCCGCCCAGTCGCGCAGCGGTCCGCGCAGCCAGCGGTATATGGGCACGCCGAAGCCGGTCTTCGGGCGCTCGAAAAGCTCCGGCGGTACGTAGCGGCTCAGGAGTCTGCGCAGCACGATCTTGCCGCGCCCATCCTTGAGCTTCAGCGCCAGTGGCAGGCGCCAGGCGAACTCCAGGACCCGGTGATCGAGCAGCGGCGCACGCACCTCGAGGGCGACAGCCATGCTCGCCCGGTCGACCTTCACGAGAATGTCATCGGGAAGGTAGGTGAGGGTGTCGAGCAGCATCATCTGCTCGACGAACCGGTCGAGGTCCTCCTTCCCGGGCGCCTCGTCCAGCAGCGTGCGTGGTTCCCGACCGTTCACCACCAGCTTTATCGGTGCGACCCAGTAGGACATCAGATGCCGGTACAGGGCTTGCGGCGTGTCACATGCGAGGCGATCGGCCAGGCGCAGCATCCGGTAACCGAAGCCGTCGGTCCGCAGCTTGACAGCAGCGATCGGCGGCGCGAGTCGCGCCAGCCGGTCCCAGAGTGGCATGGGGACCTGAGGGATGCCCCGGCTCAGCGCGCGCAGCAACCAAGCAGGCGCACGCGACATTCGAGCGCAGATGTTGCGCGCTTGCGCGTAGCGGGTGTAGCCGCCGAAGGCTTCGTCACCGCCGTCACCCGAGAGCGCTACGGTCACGTGCTGGCGTGCCACGGCGCACACCAGCGCAGTCGGTATTTGTGACGAGTCGGCAAAAGGCTCGTCGTACAGCAGCGGCAATCGCGGAATGACTGCCAGGGTCTCCTTGGGCGTCAGATACATTTCCGTATGGTCGGTACCGAGATGCCGGGCAACCGCCTTGGCATAGCGAGCCTCGTTATACGCATCCTCGTGGAAGCCGATCGTGAACGTGCGCACCGGACGGTTACTGAGCGCTTGCATGAGGGCGACGATGAGCGAGGAGTCGATGCCGCCGGACAGGAAGGCCCCGAGGGGGACGTCGGCGATCATGCGCAGCTGCACGGCATCGCGCAGCAAAGCATCCAGCTGGTCGGTCGCCTCGTCAGGAGAGAGCGCAAGTGCTGCGGCCGCGGCTGCCGCCTGAATCTCTGCAGCGTTCCAGAAGCACTGGCGTTCGAGCTCCACGACTGAATGTCGCCGTGCTGAGAAGCGTACGAAGTGCGCCGGCTCGAGCTTGTACACCCCTTCATAAATTGTGCGAGGTCCGGCTATGTAGGAATAGCGCAGCAGCAACGTGAGCGCCTGCCGATCGATATTCGCAGCGAAGCCGGGAAAGGCCCGCAGCGCCTTGAGCTCGGAGCCGAAGATCAGTC
>DATBYD010000032.1:0-15239 GCA_036513855.1 Steroidobacteraceae bacterium
GTCAAGGAGGGTCACGAGCTGATCCGCTCGGGCCCCTACGCCACCGTGCGCCACCCGATCTACACGGGTCTGCTGGCAGCGGTGCTCGGAACGGTGATCGTCTCGGACACCGTGCGCGCGCTGATCGGGCTGGCGCTCATCGCCGCTGCCCTGCTGGTAAAGCTCTCCACCGAGGAGGGCTTCATGCGCGAGACCTTCCCGGGCCAGTACCAGCGCTACAGCGCCGAGGTGCCGGCGCTCATCCCCTTCACAAAGCCTCGGCGATCTGCACCGCGTTGAGGGCGGCGCCCTTCAGCAGCTGATCCCCCGCCACGAACAGCGAGATCGAGTGCCCGCTCGGGTCGCTCAGGTCCTGGCGGATGCGGCCCACCAGGATGTCGTCCTGGCCGGTGGCATCCTTGGGCATCGGGAAGTAATTGCGTTCGGCGTCGTCGACCAGCTTCACCCCGGGTGCACCCAGCAGCAAGCGGCGCACCTCGCCCGGCGTAATCGGCCGCTCGCATTCGAAAGTGATCGCCACGGAATGTGCGCGCAGCACCGGCACGCGCACGCACGTCGCCGACACCCGGATATCCTCATCGCCGAAGATCTTGCGGGTCTCGTTGATGACCTTGGTCTCCTCGTCGTTGTAACCGGTCACAGGATCGATGTGCGTGTTGTGACTGAAGAGATTGAACGCGTACGGGTGCGGCAGCACCTTGTTCTCATAAGCGCGCCCTTCCAGATAGGCGTGGGTGGAATCGCGCAGCTCGGCCATCGCCGCCGCTCCCGCCCCGGAGGCCGCCTGATAGGTGGCCAGCATCAGCCGCGCGATGCGGTTCGAGCGGTGCACCGGCCACAAGGGTGTGATCGAGATGATGGCGCAGCAGTTGGGGTTGGCGATGATGCCGTGATGAGCGCGCAGCGCCTGCGGATTGATCTCCGGCACCACCAGCGGCACCTGCGGGTCCATGCGGAATGCCGAGGAGTTGTCGATCACGGTAGCGCCGGCTCGCACGGCAATCGGCGCGAAGCGCCTGGAGGTCGACGCGCCCGCCGAGAAAAACGCAATCCCGACGCCGCCGAAACTATCCTCATTCAGCTCGCGCACGACTATGGGGCGACCACGGAACTGCAGGGTCTTTCCGGCCGAGCGCGAGGAGGCGAGCAGGCGCAGGTCCGAGAGCGGAAAGTTGCGTTGCTCGAGGCAGCGCAGCAACTCGATGCCCACCGCCCCGGTCGCGCCGATGATCGCTACGACCGGCTCACCGCCGGAGGATCGCTGAGACATAATGATCGAACTCACCCTCACAGACGACGAGGCCCCGTCGCAATACCGGCGGGGCCTCTGTAAATCCAGACATTCGAAGCGACGCTACCTCAGGCGCCGAAAGCTGTAAAGCCGCTGGTCCACGTTCCCATCAGCAACCTTTTGGTTGCAATTAAACCGGCGCCTGCCTATTATGCAACCTGGAGGTTGCCAATATGCAAAACGTCATCGAGAAGCGCCTGGAACTGAAGGCGCCGGTTTCCCGGGTGTGGCGCGCAGTGAGCGACTATCGCGAATTCGGCGCATGGTTCGGCGTGAAGATCGAGGCTCCGTTCGTGCCCGGGCAGAGCGCCGAGGGCCAGATCACCCACAAGGGCTACGAGCACGTGCGCTGGAAGGTGCTGATCAAGAAGATGGAGCCCGAGCGGCTCTTCAGCTTCACCTGGCACCCCTACGCCATCGATCCAAACAAGGATTACTCCCAGGAGACTCCGACGCTGGTCGAGTTCCGGCTGCAGGAGAGCGCCACGGGCACGCTGCTCACCCTCACCGAGTCGGGCTTCGAGAAGCTCCCCGCCGATCGCTACCCCGATGCGCTGCGCATGAATGACGGCGGCTGGAGCCAGCAGCTGAAGAACATCGAGAGCCATGTCGCGGCTCAGCGCTGAGGCCGGCAGCGCGAAGCGGCGACACCACGCCGCCCTGTTCGCAGCTCTCGGGGACGAGACACGGCTGTCGCTGATCGCAGCGCTCGCGGCGGGCGAGCCGCGCTCGATCGCGCAGCTCACCGGCGGCTCGCGAATGACCCGGCAGGCGATCACCAAGCACCTGCGGGTGCTCGAGGGTGCCGGCATCGTGCATCGTACGCCGGCAGGTCGCGAGAGCCGGTTCGGGTTCGATCCGGCTCCGGTGAACGAGCTGCAGGAGTACCTCAGCCGCGTCTCCGAGCAGTGGGATCAGGTGCTCGCGAGGCTCAAGGTGCTGGTGGAAAGCTGAAAGCGGTGCGGCAGCGAGCGCAAGGCGCTGCTGCCGCGCCCTTTCTGTGACGCAAGTCACCGGTTGGGCGGCAGCTGCGATCGTATCCTTTCCGAAGGCGGAGGGTATGTCGTGCGGCATTCGGTAATGGCAGCTGATTCAGTGTGGCCCGGAGCCCTCGTCCTGGCGCTCATCGTGCTCGGCTGCCCGAACCGTCCGCTGGCGGCCCAGGAAGTGTACAAATCGGTCGATGCCCAGGGTCATGTGGTCTACTCGGATCGCGGCGTGAGCAAGGGCGCCGCGAGGACCGACGTGCGGGTCGATGAGCCCGACCCCGCCGAGGTCGCCCGCCTTGCAAAGCAGCAGGAGGCTCTGAAGGCGCAGGATCTGCAGCGCCAGAAGGAGCAGGCGGCCGAGGACAAGGCCAAGGAGGCCGCAGATAAAAAGAAGGAGCAGGCGTGCACGAGCGCCCGCAACCAGTATCAGCGCCTGCAGACCTCGCGGCGCATCTATCAGCAGCGTGACGCCGATGGCAATGCGGTCTACTACTCGGACGAGGCGGCTGATGCCATGCGTGAGCAGGCCAGAAAGGCGATGGCCGCAGCCTGCGGCAGCTGAGGTCTCACTCGCGTGCGCGCAGCTCGTAGCACTTGTGGATGCGCGGATTCCTCTCGAAGTCCTTCGGTAACGTCGCCGCCGACACATCACGGATGTCGTAACGTTCGCCGAGCGTCGGCTCGATGCGAAAGCGCTGGGCGTTGGTCGAAAACACGATGAGGCCGCCGGGCGCGAGCAGTCGCGCGCAGGCGTCGATCAGCGCGGGGTGGTCGCGCTCGATATCGAGTACCCCCTCCATGCGTTTGGAATTGGAGAAAGTCGGCGGGTCCAGATAGATCAGCTCGAAGCGGCCCGGCGCGCCGGCCGCATCAGCGAGCCACACCCGGCAATCCGCCTGCACGAACGCGTGCGCGGCGCCCACAAATCCGTTGATGGACAGATTTCGCTGCGCCCACTCGAGGTAGGTTCGCGACATGTCGACGGTGGTCGTCGCCGTGGCGCCCCCGGATGCGGCGTAGACCGTGGCGCTGCCGGTATAGGCAAACAGGTTGAGAAAACGCCGGCCGCGGGCCGCCTCGCGCAGCCTTGCGCGCGTGATGCGCTGATCGAGGAATAGTCCTGTGTCGAGGTAGTCATCGAAGTTCACACGGAACTTCAGTCCGCCCTCCCTCACCACGTGCAGATGCTCCTGCTCGTCGAGCTTGCCATACTGCTCGCCACGTGCGGTGCGTCGGCGGGTGCGTACCCGGATGCGCTCGGCAGGCACACCGGTCGCCTCGGGCAGCGAGGCGAGCACCTCACCGCGCCGCTTGCGCACCGCGTCCAGTGAGATCTCGGACGGAGCGGCGTATTCCTGTACATACAGCCACGGCTCATCCGGTTCGATCACCCGATACAGGTCGATCGCAAAGGCGTACTCGGGCATGTCGGCGTCGTACACGCGCCAGCACGACACGTCCTCGCGCTGCGCCCAGCTGCGCAGTCGCTTCAGGTTCTTGCCGAGGCGATTGGCGAACATGTTGGCACCCGGCGTGTCCTTCAGCTGTGCCAGCCCCTTGCCGAGACTGCCCGGCACGCGGGCGCTGTCGGGCTGCACCTTGATCCGCAGGAGGCGGCACTCGATGGCGCCGTTCCATACCGTGTGTGTGCGGTAGGCGCGCAGGCCGAGCTCCATGCCGAGCTGCGGCGCACCGGTCAGCACGGCAGCCTCCCAGCCCTGAAATCGCTCGCGCAGCACGACACCGAGCTCACGGTGCACCAGGCGCGCGCGCGCGCGATCCTCGAGGCGCACGCCGTACGGCGGGTTGGCGCACAGCAGCCCCGCTTGCGTCGCGGCGGGTGCGGCGTCCGCCAGCTGCCCCACTTCAAAGTGCAGGCCACGCTCGACCCCGGCACGCCGGGCGTTGTCGCGCGCGCTGCGGATCGCGAGCGGGTCCGCATCGCTGCCGCGCAGGCTCAGTTGCCTCGCCTCACCGGCCTGCGCGCGCGCCACGGCTTCCGCGCGCAGGCGCGCCCACAGCACGGCGTCGTGACCGTGCCAGCCGAGGAACCCGAAGTACTCGCGCGTGAGCCCCGGTGCGCGGTCGGCGGCGATCAGCGCCGCCTCGATGCAGAAGGTGCCCGAACCGCACAGCGGATCGAGGAACTGCGCGCCGTGTGCGGCGCGCTCGGGCCACTGCGCGCGCAGCAGTACACCGGCGGCGACGTTTTCCTTGAGCGGCGCTTCTCCTGCCGCCCCGCGATAACCGCGGCGGTGCAGGCTGTCGCCCGACAGGTCGATGGACAGCGTGATGGCCGTGCCATTGGCGTGGGCGTGCACACGTACATCGGGGCGCTCGAGCGCGACATCCGGGCGTGACCCGCGCGCGGCGCGCAGGGCATCGACGATGCCGTCCTTGAGTTTCAGCGCCCCGAAGTGCGTATGCGTGATCGCCGGGTGGCGGCCGCTGAACTCGCACGCCAGAGTGGCCGCCGGCGCAAGGTGTGCGGCCCAATCGATGGCGCCTACCGCGGCGTGAAACTCCTCAGCGTCGCGCGCCTGAAATTGCGCGACCTCGAGGAACACGCGGTTGGCAACGCGCGACCACAGGCAGGCGCGATAGGCGCATTCGAGGTTGCCCGTGAAGGCCACCCCGCTCGAGCGTTCGCGCGTCTCGTGCGCGCCGCATGCGGCGAGCTCGCGCGCCAGCAGGTCGCCGAACCCGCGCGGTGCGCTGGCGAGCAATCTCAGCGCGCCGGCGTTCACGCAGCCGTGCGAAGCGCACCCTGGCTCACGACAGGTCGAGCCAGGTCGTCTTGAGCTCGGTGTACTTCTCGAGCGCGTGCAGCGACTTGTCGCGTCCGATGCCGGATTGCTTGAAGCCGCCGAACGGCACGGTCAGGTCATCGGCGTCATAGCAGTTGATATACACGGTGCCGGCCCGCAGCGCGCGCGCCACGCGATGCGCGGTCGTCACATCCCGGGTCCACACCGCCGCGGCGAGACCGTAGATCACGTCGTTGGCGATCTCGATCGCCTCGTCCACGGTCTTGAAGGTGATCGCAGCCAGCACCGGCCCGAAAATCTCCTCGCGCGCGATCACCATGGTCGGCTTCACGCCATCGAACACGGTAGGCTCAATGAAATAACCGCCGCTGTCCTCGCGAACGCGGCGACCGCCGAGCCGCAGCTTGGCGCCGGCCTCGCGCCCCGAATCGATGTAGCCCAGCACGCGCTTCATCTGCGTCTCATCGACGATGGCGCCGAGGCGGGTGGCCGGATCGAGCGGATCGCCCGGCTGCAGCGTGCGGCCGATCGCCTGCACCTTCTCCAGCACCGCATCCTTGATGCCCTCCTGCAACAGCAGGCGCGAGCCGGCGGAGCACATCTCGCCCTGGTTGAAGAAGATGGCGAACGCGGCGGCGGTCGCCGCCTTGTCCAGGTCCGGATAGTCCGCCATCACGATATTGGGCGACTTGCCGCCGCACTCGAGCGACACGCGCTTGAGATTGGATTGACCGGCGTACTGCATGATCGCGCGGCCCGTTGCGGTCGAGCCGGTGAACGCGATGCAATCGACGTCCATGTGCAGGGCGAGCGCCTTGCCGGCGGTCTGCCCAAGTCCCGGCACGACGTTGAACACCCCGGGCGGGATGCCGGCCTCGACGGCAAGCTCGGCCACTTTCAGCGCGGTGAGCGGGGATTTCTCGGAGGGCTTGAGCACCAGCGAGTTGCCGGCCGCCAGCACCGGGGCGAACTTCCACGCCGCCATCAGCAGCGGGAAGTTCCACGGCACGATTGCGCCGACCACGCCGAGCGCCTCGCGCGTGATCAGCGCCAGCGCCTGCGGCCCGGTGGGCGCTACCTGGTCGTACACCTTGTCGATCGCCTCCGCGTACCACTGCACGCAGCGCGCAGCGCCCGGCACATCGATCTTCAGGCTGTCGCCGATCGGCTTGCCCATGTCGAGGCTCTCGAGCAGCGCCAGCTCCTCGGTGTGCTTGAGAATCGTCTCGGCAAAGCGCAGCAGGACCTTCTTGCGCTTCGCCGGCGCGAGATTGACCCAGCTGCCGTTGCGAAACGCGGCGCGCGCGGAGGTGACGGCGCGATTGATGTCTTCCTGGTCGCCGGCGGCGACGCGCGCCAGCAGCTTGCCCGTGGCCGGGTTAAAGGAATCGAAGGTGGCTCCCGAGGTCGCATCGCAGTGGCGTCCATCGATGAAGGCCTGGGTGCGAAATTCGAGCGTGCGGGCGCGCTCGTGCCAGGAGATGGATTTGGGCTTTGCGTTCATGGCTTGGCGGCTCTAGAAGGTCGGTGGTGTGCAGGCGCTGATGATCTCACAGGCCTCGCGTCCGACATTGCGGAAGCGGTGCGGCAGCTGGCTTGCGAAATAATAGGCCTCCCCGGGCCCGAGTACGCGCGTCGCACCGCCTACCGTGAGCTCGATGCGCCCGCGGATCACGACCCCGGCCTCCTCGCCGCGATGCGCGAGCATCTCTTCACCGGTCGCCGCACCCGGAGCGTAGCGCTCGTGCAGCAGCGTGAGCTGCCGGCCGACGCGCTGGGCTGCGACCAGGCGCAGCGAAACCTCCGAATTGCCCAGCTCGACCAGTTCATCCGCGGCGAAGAACTTCTGCGGGGCCTCGCTCAGATCCAGGGTGAAGAACTCCGCCAGCGACATCGGCACCCCGTCGAGCACTTTCTTCAGTGAGCTCACCGAGGGGCTGACACGGTTCTGCTCGATGAGGGAAATCAGTCCGTTGGTCACCCCTGCCCGGCGCGCCAGCTCGCGCTGCGAAAGGGAGAAAGAGGTGCGGACACTGCGCAACCGCGCGCCGACGTCGATACTCATGGTGTTTAGGATCTTAGACAAGCAGGGCCAAAATATCGCCAGAGTAGCCTCGATTGTCCACTTTATTTATCATCTGTCGCCCCGCTCCCCCACCACCCGAGCCTTCGCCATGCCGAACGCCACCGCCCCACTCAGCCGCGCCGACCTGGAAGCCCTGTGGATGCCCTACACGGCCAACCGCCAGTTCAAGGCCAAGCCGCGCCTGCTCGCCAAGGCGAGCGGCATGCATTACTGGACCCCGGAGGGGCGCAAGATTCTCGACGGCGTGGCGGGTTTGTGGTGTGTGAACGCCGGGCACAGCCGGCGCGAAATCACCCAGGCGGTGGCAGCGCAGCTGGAAACGCTCGACTATGCGCCGCCGTTCCAGATGGGACATCCGCCGGCGTTCGAACTGGCCAATGCGCTAGTCAAGATCGCCCCGGCCGGACTCGACCACGTGTTCTTCACCAACTCCGGCTCCGAGGCGGTGGACACGGCGCTGAAGATCGCACTCGCCTTTCACCGCCTGCGCGGGGACGCCTCACGCACGCGCCTGATCGGCCGCGAGCGCGGCTACCACGGCGTGGGCTTCGGCGGAATCTCGGTGGGCGGAATCGTTGCCAACCGCCGCACCTGGTCGGCAGCCCTCATCCCGGGCGTCGATCACCTGCCGCATACGCATGATCTGGCGAAGAACGCCTTCTCGCGCGGCCAGCCCGAGCATGGCGCGCAGCTCGCCGACGAACTCGAACGGCTGGTGATGCTGCACGACGCCTCCAACATCGCCGCCGTCATCGTCGAGCCGATTGCAGGCTCCGCCGGCGTGCTGCTGCCGCCGCGCGGATATCTCAGGCGCCTGCGTGAGATCTGCGACCGTCACGGAATCCTCTTGATATTCGACGAAGTGATCACCGGCTTCGGCCGCACCGGCTCGCCGTTCGCGGCCCAGGAGTTCGGCGTCACGCCGGACCTGATCACCTGCGCCAAGGGCCTGACCAATGGCTGCGTACCGATGGGCGGGGTGCTGGTCAGCAAGGCCGTGTATGACACCTTCATGCAGGGGCCGGATGGCATCGAGCTGTTCCACGGTTACACCTACTCCGCACATCCGAGCGCCTGCGCCGCGGGACTTGCCGCACTGGCCGTCTATGAGCGCGAGGGATTGCTGACGCGCGCCAGGTCGCTGGCGCAGCACTGGGAGGATGCGGCACATGCCCTGAAGAGTCAGCCGCATGTCATCGACGTGAGAAACTACGGGCTGATTCTCGGGCTGGAGCTTCAGTCCATCCCCGGCAAGCCCGGCGCGCGTGCCTACGAGGTGTTCACCAAGTGCTTCGAGCGCGGCGTGCTGGTGCGCCAGACCGGGGACATCATCGCCCTGTCGCCGCCGCTGGTCATCGAGAAGGCGCAGATCGATGAACTGTTCGGCACGCTGAGTGAAGTGCTGCGCGAGCAATAACCGCCCGCCTCAGCGTTGCGGCTGACGCAGCTGCCAGGCTTGCGCAGGTGCGCGGCCCGGCACGCCTAGGTGTGGAGTCTCAGGACGTTATTCCTGGATGAGAGGTTGCCCATTCGCGGGTCTCCCGTAATGCTTGTGGTTACCAGGCCTCAAGTATCAAAGGAGTCCCGAATGGATGTGCACAAGAATGCGCGGCTGACTTTTTCCTGTCGAGTACTGCTGGTTGAGCGGATCTACTCGGGACGTCCGAAGGTGCAGGTGGCTCGGGAATTGGGGGTTTCGAGCAAGACGGCGGACAAGTGGTTGAAGCGCTATCGGGAGGCAGGCCGGGACGGCCTGCACGATCGGCGCTCCCGACCGCATCGATCTCCGAACGCTACGGTCGAGGTATTGGAGACCGCTGTCGTGGCGTTGCGACGGCAGCGGCTCACACTGGTGACGATTGCCGCGCAACTGGGCCTGTCGCGGGCCACTGTAGCGCGGATCGCTAAGGCTGCGGGGCTCAACCGCTTGTCCAAGCTTGAGCCTATGCCGGTTTACCGTCGTTACGAACGAGCCGAGCCGGGAGAGCTGCTGCATCTGGACGTTAAAAAACTAGGTCGAATCATCAGGGTGGGTCACCGCATCACTGGGGATCGACATGGACGCGGTAGGGGCGGAAGCCCGGGCTGGGATTACTTGCATGTCGCGATCGATGATGCCTCGCGAGTTGCTTATGCCCAAGTCCTGCCGGCCGAGGATGCCGAGTGCACCATCGCGTTCCTAGGGGCTGCAGTGGCTTACTACGCCGGCTTGGGTGTGCGCATCAAGGGCGTGTATACCGACAACGCGAAGGCCTATCGAGGTCATGACTTCGCTGCCTGCTGCGCTCAGCTGGGCTTGAGTCACCACTACACCAAGCCCTATACACCGCGCACCAACGGCAAGGCCGAACGCTTCATCCAAACCTGCCTGCGCGAGTGGGCGTACGCTCGTGCATACGGACACTCCTATCAGCGCAGCGACGCCCTGCCGACTTGGTTACACGGTTACAACTGGCACAGACCCCACATGAGCCTAGCCGCAATGCCACCGATCAACCGGCTGAACCTGAACAGGAACAACCTCATGAGACTCCACACCTAGGCAAGGCGCCTCAGGCGTGAGGTTCGTGACGATCGCGGCGTATGCGCGCGAGCAGCATCCACGCCAGCACCGCGATCAGGACCACGCTGCCCACCAGCAACTGCGTTTCCGACACGCCCAAGGAACTGCTGCGCGAGGCAGCAATGGTTACCGTTTCCACAAGACACCTCCCCGTTTGGACGGGATTTCCAGCCACACGCGCCTACCATCGCACCGCGCAGGCACGCGCTGATACATAGCCGTCGCGGATCTGCGACGGGCTTCAAGATCAAAGGGTGTTATGTCAGCCGGCGCGCGGGGCGCCGCTCTAGGTGCGTGCTTCGAAAATCGCGTAGATCTTCGCGCAATCCTCCACGACCTCCCAGGTTCCGCTGAACCCGGCGGGAACTACGAACGCATCACCGGCGACAAAGCTTGAGCGCTCGCCCGTGTCGCTGTGGATGATGACGCGGCCGCCGGTCATCACGCACAGCTCGTGCTCGGTGTAGCGCACCCGCCATTTGCCGCGCGTCGCCGACCAGCGGCCGGCAAAGAACTGCTGGCTCGGATCGGCGAAGAAGTTGCGGACCTGCAGCTCCGGGGTCCCCTCGAGCAAGCGCTCGGCGGGCGGCTCGGACACGTCGGCGGGCAGCGGGCCGTCCAGGCGGACGATGGAAACGCTCATGCCGGTGTCACGCAGGTATTCATGCCATGAAATTCTAGCGCGAAGACGCGTCGCGGATCTGCCTTCCCGCGACGCGTCCCGCTGCCAGGCGTGGCCCCTAGTCACGGCTGGCGACCTCACCTGAACCGGGCAGCTGCATCCGTACCGTCACGCGCCGATCGAAGGCATAGCTGTCCAGGTCGCCCGCATCACTGTTCGATTCGCTGTTGCCGTGCGCCTCGACCGAGATGCGCTCACGCGGCACGCCGGCGGCGCCGAGCACCGCCGCCACGTTTTGTGCGCGGCGCAGCGACAGCGCATCGTTCAGCGCAGCCGAGCCGCGCGGGTCGGCGTAGCCGGCGATGCGTACCCGTGCCTGCGGCACCGAGGCCACCAGCGCCCCGAGCTTCAACAGCGGCGGCATGTCCTGCGCGGTCACCGAATCATCGTTGGTGCGGAAACTCACATCGACCCCCAGCTCGTCGGTGTGCTGCAGCGTCTGGCCGAGCTGCTCGCTGCGCGCCTGCGCCAGCGACAGGGAGCTGTCGAGCTCGGCCACGCTCGCCTTAAGACGCGCGCGCTCCGCCTCGCTGCTCTGAAGATCCTGCGCCAGCGCCGCCTTCGCCTGCGCCTGGCGGTGGTAGCGGTCGCCGATCAGCGCGCCGACGCCTGCGCCCACGACCGCCCCGACCGGGCCTGCGGCCAGCGCGCCGACCGTAAACCCGGTCACGACGCCCAGGTCCGATTGCTTGGATCCCTGGCCGCGGTCATCGGTGGTATCGGCTGCATAGGCGGGCAAGATGGCCGACCCTGCCAGTAGCAACCCCAGCGCGCTCGCCGGCAGCCTCGATTTCAGTGCGTTCATGATCTCTCCTCGGGTGTGGATGGAACGGAACCGTTTTCGGTACGGCTACCAGTTCAGCGTGCGAGCAGGCGCCCGAGGTGATGCAAAACAGCCGCAGCGCGGATGATTTGTGGCGAATCATGGCGGCGCGGGTGATCGAATATACTGAGCGACCGTTGCCCGAACCCTCAGGACCCCTCATGCCGCATCAGACCCCGCCGCGCCGGTTGCGACCGGTGCCGGCCCTTCTCGCCGCCCTGATTGCGCTGCTGGCGGGGACAGCGGCGGCGGGCGCCGCTGCAGCCATGAGCAAGACCCCGGCCGAGGAGAGCGGGGTGTTGCGCGCCACGCTGCCGAACGGTCTGCGGGTGGTCGTGGTACGAAATTCACTGGCACCGGTGGTGGCAACCTCGGTCAACTACCTCGCCGGCTCGGATGAGGCGCCGGCAGGCTTCCCCGGCACCGCGCACGCGGAGGAGCACATGATGTTCCGCGGCAGCCCGGGACTCACCGCCGACCAGCTCGCCGACATCGGCAGCATCGTGGGCGGCGATTTCAATGCCAACACGCGCGAGGGTCTGACCCAGTACCTGTTCACGGTTCCCGCCGAAGATCTTGACGTCGCGCTGCATATCGAGGCGCTGCGCATGCGCGCGGTACTCGCCACGCCCAAGGAATGGGACCAGGAACGCGGTGCCATCGAGCAGGAGGTCGCGCAGGATCTCTCCGAGCCCTCCTACGTCCTCTACGAGAAGCTGCGCGCGCGCATGTTTGCCGGTACGCCTTACGCGCACGATGCGCTCGGTACGCGGCCGTCATTCGACAAGACCAGCGCGCAGATGCTGAAGAGCTTTCACGACACCTGGTACGCGCCGAACAACGCGATCCTCGTGATCGCAGGCGACGTTGATCCTGCCGCCGCGCTCGCCAAGGTGCGCGAGCTGTTCGGCGATATCGCCAGCAAGAAACTGCCCGCCAAGCCACAGGTGCGCGTGCGGCCGGTGCAGCCGATCTCCTTCACGGTGGATACCGACCACCCGAGCGGCAGCCTCATGATCGCGATGCGCACGCCCGGTCCGCGTGATGCGGATTTCCCCGCTCTGGAAGTGCTGGCCGATGTGCTGAGCAGCCGGCGATTCGATCTGTTCGGCCTGGTGCCAAAAGGCAAGGCGATCGGCGCCGAATTCCAGCTCGATCCGCTGCCGGAGGCAGGACTTGCCTTCGCCGCGCTCTCCTTTACGTCCGGGGACGACCCCAAGGAACTCGAGCGCGAGGTGCGCACGATACTGGCGCGCGTCGCGCGCGAGGGCGTGCCGGCTGAGCTGGTGGCTGCGGCCAAGCTGCAGGAGCGCAGCGCCGCGCAGTTCCAGCGCAACTCCATACCGGAACTCGCCTCGGTCTGGTCGGACGCGCTCGCGCTCTACGGCCTAACCTCCCCGGACGAGGATCTCGTGCGCATCGAACGGGTCAGCGTCGATGACGTCAATCGCGTCGCGCGCAAGTATCTCGACCTCGATCACGCCGTGACCGGCATCATGCTGCCGCGCGGCTCGGGCGCGCCGGTGGCGGCGCAGGGTGGATTCGGGGGACAGGAGTCGATCTCGCTCGGCGAAGCGCATCCGACCGAACTGCCTTCCTGGGCGCAGCAGGTCCTGCAACGCCTGTCGGTGCCGCCCTCCACCGTGCACCCGCTTGTCAGCACGCTCGCCAACGGGCTGTCGCTGATCGTGCAGCCGGAGGATGTCAGCGACACGGTGAGTGTCTACGGACACATCCGCAATCGTCCCGAGACCGAGGAAGCCAAGGGCGAGGAAGGCGTCGCGCAGGTTCTCGACCGGCTTCTGACCTACGGCAGCGAGCACCTGGATCGCGTGGCGTTTCAGCAGGCGCTGGATGCCATCGGCGCTCGCGAGCACGCCGGCACGGATTTCTCGGTGCAGGCGCTGGCGGAGTATTTCGAGCGCTCGGTCGAGCTGCTGGCGGACAACGAGTTGCATCCGGCGCTGCCCGACCCGGCCATGCAGATCATCCGCGCACAGGTGGCGCAAGGGGTAGCCGCGCGCAACGCCAGTCCGGGCTTTCTGACGCAGCGCTCCTTGCGTGGCGCACTCTATGCGAGCGATGACCCGAGCCTGCGCCTGTCGACCCCCGAAACGGTGCGCTCGCTCACGCTGCCGGCGGTGCGTGGCTATTACAGCCACGTGTTCCGGCCCGATCTTGCGACCATCGTCGTCATCGGCAAGGTCGACCCGCAGACCGCCCGAACCACGATCGAGAAGTACTTCGGCGCCTGGAGCGCGAGCGGGCCGAAGCCTGCGATCGACCTGCCGGTCGCGCCACCCAATCAGGCCAAGACCGTGACGGTGCCGGATGCGAGCCGCGTGCAGGACCGCGTGGTGCTGGCGCAGACGCTCTCTCTCACGCGCTCCGATGCGGACTTCTACCCGCTCGAGCTCGGTAACGCGGTATTGGGCGGAAGCTTCTATTCGACGCGCCTCAGCATCGATCTGCGCAAGAATTCCGGACTGGTCTACTCGGTGGGCTCGCTGCTGCAGGCCGGCAGGACCCGCAGCGTGTATCTGGTGGACTACGCGAGCGATCCACAAAACGTGGTCAAGGCGGCCAACATGGTCGCTCACGAAGTCACGACCATGCAGAACACGCCGGTAGGTAGCGATGAGCTCACGCGCGTCAAGGCGTGTCTGTTGCGTCAGCTCCCGCTCAGCGAGGCCGGCGTGGACGAGATCGCACGCGGCATGCTGGGACGCACCGACCTTGGGCTGCCGCTCGATGAGCCCACCCGTGCGGCACAGCACTACGTCGAGCTGGACGCAGTCGCCGTGCAGCAGGCGTTCCGCAAGTGGCTGCGACCGCAGGACTTGGTGCGTGTCAGCGAGGGTCCGGCGCCACCCTGAAGAGCGCTGCGACCTGCGTTGCACGATCGCTCTCATCGCCAGTAACCATCCGGCGCCATCGCGGCCTTAACATCGCGTGGGTTGACGGGCGATGTTGCGCAGCTTCCGTCAGCCTGCAGCGTGGGCTAGGGTGCTCACGCGCAAGCTGCTGCCAAGGTGCGCGCAGCGTTTGCAGGTACTATGCGGCAGAAGAGCAACACGATGCCCAAGTACTTCCAGCAATCGGGACTGCTGTCGCGCGGACTGCGCCGCGCGTGGCTGCGCCTGACGCCCGGGCGCACGGATGCGGGGGCTGCAGCACCCGAGGATCCGTGGTGGCGGCACTCGGTAATCTACGAAATCTACGTGCGCAGCTTTCAGGATTCCAACGGCGATGGTATCGGGGATCTGAACGGCATCGTGCAGCGACTGGACTATCTTGAGTCCCTCGGCGTGGACGCCATCTGGCTCACCCCGCTGTACCCTTCGCCCCAGGTCGACTTCGGCTATGACGTCTCCGACTACCGCGCGATCGACCCGCGCTACGGGACGCTCGAGGACTTCAGCCGCGTGGTGGTGGAAGCTGCCAAGCGCGGCCTGCGTGTGGTGCTGGACATGGTGTTGAATCACACCTCCGACCAGCACGCCTGGTTCCTCGAGGCTGCGCGCGCGCGCGACTCCGCCTGGCACGATTTCTACGTCTGGAGCGACGGCCGCACGGATGCCAGCGGCAAGCGCCTGCCGCCCAACAACTGGCTGAGCCTGTTCGGCGGCTCCGCCTGGGAGTACGTGCCGGCCGTCGACCAGTTCTACTACCACAAGTACTATCGCCAGCAACCCGACCTCAACTGGCGCAACCCGCACGTGGAGCGCGCCATGTTCGGCTGCATGCGCTTTTGGCTTGAGCGCGGTGTGGCCGGCTTCCGGCTGGACGCCGTCACCTCCCTGATCGAGGACCAGCAGCTGCGCGATGAGCCGCTCATCGGCGGCACCAACAGTCACGGCGACCCGAATCTCGATCACATCTACACCGACAATCTCCCCGAGACCCACCGCGTGATCCGCCGCCTGCGCAACATGATCGATACCTACCCGGGGCGGCGCGTGCTGATCGGCGAGACCTATCTGCCGCGCACCGCGGATCTTGACGCCTGGTACGGCGGGGAGCGCCACAACGAGCTG
>DATBYD010000033.1:0-19471 GCA_036513855.1 Steroidobacteraceae bacterium
GCGGCGGACTCACCGCCCCAGGTTGCGAGCCAGTTCGAGGCGACCATCGTGTGGCTGCACGAGGAGCCGATGCTGCAGGGACGCGCTTACCTCATGAAGAGCGGCACCCGCACCTGTTCGGCGACCCTTGCGCCGATCAAATACAAGATCAATGTGAACACGCTTGAGCACTCGCCGACCGAGCGGCTGGAGCTGAACGACATCGGCGTGTGCGAACTCGAGCTCGACCGCTCGATTCCGTTCGAGGCCTACGCGGAGAGCCGCTCGCTCGGCGGCTTCATCCTCATCGACCGCCTGACCAACAACACCGTCGGCGCGGGTCTGATCAACTTCGCCCTGCGGCGCTCGCAGAACGTGCACTGGCAGTCCCTCGATGTCGGCAAACAGCTGCGCTCCAGACAGAAGGGGCAGAAGGCCTGCGTGTTGTGGCTGACCGGACTTTCGGGCGCCGGCAAGTCCACCATCGCCAACCTCGTCGAGAGGAAGCTCGCCGCCACCGGCAGGCACACTTACCTCCTCGATGGCGACAACGTGCGCCATGGGCTCAACAAAGACCTCGGCTTCACCGCCCAGGACCGCGTGGAAAACATCCGGCGCGTCGCCGAGGTCTCCAAGCTCATGGTCGACGCGGGTCTGATCGTGCTGGTGTCGTTCATCTCCCCGTTCCGCTCCGAGCGCCGCATGGCGCGCGATCTTTTTGCGCCCGGGGAATTCCTCGAGGTGTTCGTGGATACTCCGCTCGCCGAGGCCGAACGGCGCGACGTGAAGGGGCTCTACAAGAAGGCGCGACGCGGTGAGCTCAAGAACTTCACCGGCATCGACTCCCCGTACGAGGCGCCCGAGGAGGCGGAGATTCGCATCGATACCACCGCGATGCCCGCCGAGCAGGCCGCCGAGCGCATCATCGCGCACCTCGAGACGCTCAAGGTGACCGACGGCGCATGACGCTGGACGCGCAGCAGCTTCTGTCCGGCGTCGCCGACATCGCCCGCGATGCGGGGCGCGAGATACTTGAAGTCTATGCCTCGGGCGAGGTGACGACGACTCACAAGGCCGACGCCTCCCCGCTCACGGCGGCTGACCTGCGCGCGCATCGGCTGATCGTGCGCCGTCTCAAGCAACTCACCCCGCAACTGCCGGTGCTGTCGGAGGAGGCGGCGGCCACGCCGTTTGCTGAACGCTCGCAGTGGCGGCAGTACTGGCTGGTTGACCCGCTCGATGGCACCAAGGAGTTCCTGTCGCGCAATGGGCAGTTCACCGTCAACATCGCGCTCATCGGCGGGCATGAACCGGTGCTGGGCGTGGTGCACGTCCCGGTGACGGACACGAGCTATCGTGGCCTGCCCGGTGCGGGTGCCTGGCGACAAGCGGGCAGTGCAGGCTGTACGCCGATTCGCGTGGCGGGGCGTGCGGCGAACCCGCCGCGGGTGGTGGGCAGCCGCTCGCACCGCGGCGACTCGCTCGATGCGTTTCTCGCCCGAGTCGGTGCTCACCAGCTGGTGAGCCTCGGCAGTTCACTGAAGTTCTGCCTCGTTGCGGAGGGCGCGGCCGATGTCTACCCGCGCCTGGGTCCTACCAGCGAGTGGGATACGGCGGCCGCGCATGCAGTGCTGACCGGCGCGGGCGGCAGCGTGAGCCAGCTTGGCGGCGGCGCGCTGTTGTACAACACGCGGGCGGAATTGCTCAATCCGTTCTTCGTGGCCTTCGGCCCGAAGGATCGTGACTGGCTCGCGCTCTTGAGCTGAGCGCGGCGAATTCAGGCGCCGAGCTGGGCGGCGCTTCGCAAGATTGCCCGTACCAGGCGCGCCTGCCGGTCGATCCCGGTCTTGGAGAACGTCGAGCGCAGGTGCGCGCGGGCGGTGTTCAGCGTGATCCCGAGGTCGCCGGCGGATTCCTGCAGACTCCTGCCGTTCGCCAGGCACAGCGCGAGCTGAGCTTCCTTGTGCGTAAGCTCAAAGAGCTTGCGGATGGTGTCCACCGGTGGAGATGTGCCGGGGGCTTCCTCGACGCTGATGAATACCACGACCGCGGGACTGACCGGGTGCTCGCGCGAATCAATAGACCCGGAAGCAGGCCGGATCATCATGCCGTAGTGGCCGGCCCCCGAGGGCCGCAGTGCGCGCAGCACCTCCACGATGCCGGGCTTTGCATCGCGCCCCACGGTCACCACGTTGGCAATGGCATCGCGCAGGCGCTGAGCATCTCGCGGATGAGTCAGCGTCAGGGTGTTGTTGGCGAGCGCGATGCCGTCCTGACGGTGCAGGATGTCGCGTGCCAGCGCGTTGGTATGTATCACGCGTCCGGAGGCATCGAGGATGACGGTGGCGAGCGTGAGACGATCCATTGCATCGGCATAGGTTGCGCGCTCCATCCGGGTGGCATCGAGGGCGGCGTGCGTGCGCAGCGCGACGTCAAAGTGCGGCACCAGCGATGCGACGAAGGTCTGCTCGAGATCAGTAAAGTTTCCGGCGCGCCGCCCGCGCGAAACCCGCAGTCGCGCGTACAGGCGATCCCCGTCACGGACATCAACGCCGAGGTTGTATACCGCATCCCACGGAATCAGATACTCGGTAAAGAAGCGGCTGCGTTCCAGTTGCTCGACCGGAACGAAGTCATGCATGGTGATGACCTGCTTTTCCGGCAGGTTGACAAAGGGGTCGAGCGGAAAGTACCGGTGCGCGTACTGCGCCAGCACCTCATCGCTGCCGCCCCAGGAATACAGCAGTCCCGCCTCCGCCACGTGCGGCGAGCGCAGCAGCAGCTTCGCGGAGCCCTTTAGACGCCGTCCCAGCAGCTCGAGGAATCCGCGCCAGCGCTTCGGATCGAGCGCGGCTTCATGCATGAGCAATGTCAGCTGCTCGCGCAACTGGAGTGAGCCGGCGACATCGGTGGCGTTGCTAGCGTGGGATCGCAGGGCAGGGGAAGTGGGGCGCGTGACGGCTGGGCGGCTCATGGTCGCTTTCCAATGGGCGCGCCCAGGAGCGGCGACACACATACAGAGTACTCCATATGCGGGATGCCGACTACGGTTGGCTTGTTGGCACGCGCCAGGCTACGTGGTGAGAGATGTAACAGGACACCCCAGGAAGCCCTGCATGCGCATGGCGCGCTTGCGCCAGCGTCAAGCATTATGTCGCTCGCGCCCGGTTTTCCGTGCGAGCAAGTCGGACGATGTCGTAGCGGGAAAGCGTGCGCAGCCGCGCCCACTGCGCAATCGCGCGGGCGCGCACGACGTGTGCGGATGTGTTGCACGCTCAAACTGTCGGCGCGGCACGGTCAGTTCCAGCTGACACGCATTGACGGTGAGCCGAGAAGCGCTGCTCGGCGCCCGCGCGTGCCGCCGGTGCGAGACGGGGCGTCGCGTTGGCCAACGGTCGGGCCGCGCGCCAACATCCGCCGCGGCGCCGGGCGGGACTCGCAGCGCGTAGCTTGAAAATATCAAGCGAGCACGTACGATGCGAACATGCCGAAACAGATGGGCGGGAGCTGCTTGCCTGGGGCCACGGTTCGTGCGGTCCGACGTGCCGGTCGTGCCGCACCCCGGGTGAGTGAGGGCGCTTGAGCAGCGCCTACACACAGCGCGATCTGCGTGACTCGTTCGGACTGTTCGCCACCGGGGTGACGGTGGTGACCGGCGTGCGCCCGGACGGGGAGCCGGTGGGCGTCACCGCGAATTCCTTCACCTCTGTGTCGCTCGAGCCGCCGCTGCTGCTGTGGTGCCTGGCGGCCAGCAGCAGCGCCGTGCCGGCGTTCGCGGCCGGAGCGCCATTTGCCGTGCACGTGCTGTCGCATCACCAGCACGAGATCGCCTTGCACTTCGCGCGGCGCACGCACGAGAAATTCGACGCTGACTATCAATGGCGCACCGAGCCGCATCCGCCCCAGGTGCAAGGCGTCCTGTGCCGCTTCGATTGCAAGGTGCAGGCCGTACACGATGGCGGTGATCACCTCATCATCGTCGGTGAGGTACAAGCTATCGCCCGATCTCCCGGCACGCCGCTGGCATTTCACGCCGGCCGCTTCGGCAATTTCACCGCGGATCGGGGCGTCGGTAAGTTCGACGTCTGGGAAAGTCTGGACGATCACTGGTATTGAGCAGCGCCGCGCCAAGGTCGCAGCGATCATTTGGGGCCTTGAGTGTTTTCGGCAACCGTCGACAGCGCTCGGCGAGGAGGCTGCGCGCGCTGTCGCGGGTGAGCGGCTCCCCGGCAGTCAGATGGGCCTGCACCACAAGCTCGAGGCGATCACCAGGGCAGCACCCGCCAGCGGGCTGATGGAAGACTTCCGCTCATCCGCTGCCGCGCGGATGAGACCGGGTGACTTTTCAGAACTTGAACGTCGACAGCAGAAGGCTGGTCTCGGTCTGCGAGATGCCCTCGATCAGGCGGATGCGCGCCAGCACTCGATCGAATCCCTCGAGGCTGTCTGCGCGCAGCTCCGCGACGATGTCCCATCGCCCGTTGGTGCTGTAGAGCGCCGCCACCGCCGGCTCACCGCGCAGCGCCCTGATCACCGCGTCCACCTGGTTGCCTTCCACCGCCACCGTCATGAAGGCGCGCATGCGCTGCTCCTCCACGTCCGGCTTCAGCCGCACCGTATAGCCGACGATCGTCCCGTTGCCGGCCAGTCGGGTCATGCGGTTCTGCACCGTACCGCGGGCGACGCCCAGGGCCTTGGCAAGCGATGCGACCGAGGCGCGCGCATCGTTGCGCAGCAGGCCGATCAGGGTGCGGTCTGTGTCATCCATGGCGGCGACTCCCACGAAGAAAGTGCCAAGCCTGAGCAAAACGGCAATTTATCATGACGTATTGTTCATCAAGCTTGTTAATATGGTCAAGTTTCTGTCTTTATTTTGGTTCAGCTTCGGCCGACCATGGTCGCTGAGCCCCCAATGGCCTTCAGAGCACCGGGGCCGCAACGGAGATTCATCATGGTCGACTTTATCGGCGTCGAGCGCGTCACTGAGCTCGTCGCCCGGCGCGGGGCGGCGTGCTTCATCGAGGAACTCGCAGCGCAGATCCAGGCGGACTTCCTGCGCTGGGACGCCTTCGACAAGTCGCCTCGCCACGCGACGCACTCGAGCGTGGGTGTGATCGAGCTGATGCCCACCTCGGACGGGCAGCTCTATGCGTTCAAGTACGTGAACGGGCATCCGAGCAACACCGCGCTCGGCTTGCTGACGGTCACGGCATTCGGGGTGTTGTCGGATGTCAGGACCGGCTATCCGCTGCTGCTGTCAGAGCTCACGCTGACCACGGCGCTGCGCACCGCCGCAACCTCGGCGCTGGCGGCGCGCCGCATGGCACGCCCGGGCAGCCGCGTCATGGCGCTGATCGGTAACGGGGCGCAAAGCGAGTTCCAGGCCATCGCCTTTCACCACATGCTCGGCATCCGCGAGCTGCGGCTCTATGACACCGATCCGCGCGCGACGCATAAGCTCGAGCGCAACCTGGCGCGGCTGCGGCTGCCGGGTCTTAAGGTGGTGCGCTGCGCCTCAACCGCAAGCGCGGTGGCAGGTGCGGACATCGTGACGACCGCCACTGCGGACAAGCGCAACGCGATCATCCTCACACCGGAACTGATCGCGCCGGGCATGCATCTGAACGCGCTCGGCGGAGACTGTCCCGGCAAGACCGAGCTGCATCCGCAGATCCTGCTGCGCCCCGATGCCCGCGTGGTGGTGGAGTTCGAGCCACAGTCGCGCATCGAAGGCGAGATCCAGCAGATGGACGCCGGCTTTGCGGTGACCGAGCTCACCTGTGTGCTGGACGGCCGCGTGCCGGGGCGCGTAAGTGAGCGCGACGTGACGATCTTCGACTCGGTCGGATTTGCACTGGAGGACTTCTCGTCCCTGTGCTACCTGATGCGCATTCACCACGAGGCGCGCGGCACGCGCCAGCAGATCGATCTGCTGCCCGAGCTGGAGGATCCGAAGGACCTGTTCGCGCTGCTGGCAGGCGCGCCGCGCACCGTCAGCGCTCCCGTGCAGGTGATGGCGTGAGCGCTCGGCGCACGGCGACCCTGATCGGCGCACCCACCGATATCGGGGCTGCGGATCGCGGCGCTTCCATGGGGCCTGAAGCGCTGCGGGTGGCCGGTATCGCATCCGCATTGCGCGCACGTGAACTCGAGGTGATCGATGCGGGCAACCTCGCAGGACCTGCCAATCCGTGGCAGCCCCCGCAGCAGGGCTATCGGCACCTGCCCGAAGTGGTGCGCTGGAACGAGCTGGTGCATGAGAGCGTGTATCGGGAGCTCGAGCGCGAGCGGCTGCCGGTTCTGCTGGGAGGCGATCACTGCCTGAGCATCGGCTCGATCAGCGCTGTTGCGCGCCATTGCCGTGAACGGGGCAGGAAGCTGCGGGTGTTGTGGCTCGATGCGCACGCCGATTTCAACACCAGCGCGCTGTCTGCGAGCGGAAACGTGCACGGCATGCCGGTGGCCTGCCTGTGCGGCTTCGGCCCGGGCGAGCTGACCGGGATCGGCGGGTGCACGCCGGCCCTTCAGCCCTCATGGGTGCGCCAGGTCGGGATCCGCAGCGTCGATGCGGGCGAGAAGCGCTTCGTGCACGAGCAGGGACTCGACGTGTTCGACATGCGCTACGTGGATGAGATGGGCATGCGGCAGACCATGGAACAGGCGCTCGCGGGGCTCGACGGCGACACGCACCTGCACGTGAGCTTCGATGTGGACTTTCTCGACCCGGATATTGCCCCCGGCGTCGGCACCCAGGTACCCGGCGGGCCGACCTATCGCGAAGCGCAGTTGTGCATGGAGATGATTGCCGACACGCACCGGCTGGCCTCGCTCGACGTGGTGGAGCTCAATCCCGCCTTCGATGCGCGCAACAGAACCGCGCTCCTGGCGGTGGATCTCATCGAGTCGCTGTTCGGCAAGAGCACGCTGGTGCGCCGCCCGGTGTGGCGCGCGCCGGCACCCGCCGAGCCGGCCGCCGGCCGGCAGCGCTCGCGCCAGCCGGTGTTCTGAACCGCCGTCAGTTGGCGATGCGCTGCATGTGCACCGTGAAGCCGGGCAGCCAGCGACCCTTTTCCTGGAATTCGGTCAGCACGTCATAGGCATCGCTGCCGGCGCGCTGCCAGCGGGCGCGGTAGAGCTGCGTGTGTCCGTCTTCGCGGTAGGTCGTCGCCGGAAACACCAGCGCTTGCGCATCGGCCGACACCGTTCCGCGGCTGTAGCCGCCGGCACTTTCGATGTACAGGTACTGCAGCTGGCCGGCCGCCGCGTCCCACAGATAAATCGACTCGCCACGCGCGTCCGGCCGGCCCTCGCGATGTACCACATGCTCGTCGCGCACGAACTTGTCGCCATAGATCCAGCTGAAGCAGTGCTGGTCGGTCACCTTGCCGTCCGGGAAGGTTCCCTTCCAGCAATGGCCGACCAGAAAGGCGAGCGGCTGATAGGCCGATGGGGTTTCTGCCAGCGCCGGCAGGGCGACCCATCCGATCAGCGCCGCAGCGGCGGGGCTCCACGGGCGGGCGTGTTTCATGATCGCTCCTTTTTCTTTACCGGGGTGTGCCTGCGCGCGTACTTCACCGGCACACCCGTACGCAACAGACGATCGATGTGGGCGCGCAGCTGTCGTACCGCGCCGTCGAACTTCGCAAGATCCCGGAAGGTGCGCGCCTGCATGACCGCACCCTCCATGGTGGTCAGCACGAACGCGGCAAGCTCGCGCCGGTCCAGATCGCGCGGCAGCCGCGCGCCGGCCTCCTTCAGACACTGGTGGACCGCCTCGGTCCAGGCGGTGAAGTTCGCGGCCAGCCGCTCGCGCACCGGCAGATCCGGCTCATGCAGCTCGAGCGCGAGACTGCCGATGGGGCAGGCGTACAGGCACTCGCTGTCCGCGAGCGCGCGCCGGTAGGCGGCCAGCAGCGCAAATACGCGCTCGATGGGATCGCTGAGGCCGCGCCACGCCGGCTCGAGCAGCATCGGTGCAATGCCGGCGTGATAGGCATCGAGCACGGCCAGCAGCAGATCCTGCTTGCCGGGGAAGAAATGATAGAGGCTGCCGCTGTTGACCCGCGCGGCCTGCAGCACGTCAGCCACGCTGGTCGAGCCGTAACCCTTGTTGCGGAACAGTTCCATGGCGGTGAGGACGAGGCGCGTGCGGGTGTCGGGGGCGGCCACGGCAGGGTAAGTTGAATGATCGATCAAGTGCGAGCTTAGGCACACTTGAACGATCAGTCAACTGGCGCCCAGGCGAGCGGCGGTGCGCGCATTGCAATTGAGTCAGCACCGCCGCATCATTCCTTGGGCACCGAGCGCGCCAACAACACAGGGGAACCCCATGGCCGAGAGTGTCTACAAGATCATCGAGCTGGTCGGGACGAGCACCGAGTCGTGGGAGAAAGCGGCGGGCGCTGCGGTAAGCCAGGCGGCGAAATCCCTGCGCGACCTGCGCATCGTCGAGGTGGTGCAGCTCGACATGCAGGTTCAGAACGGCAAGGTCAAGGCCTACCGCGCCAAGGTGAAGGTGTCCTTCAAGTTCGAGAAGTAAGCCTTGGCGCTTCAGGCGGCGCAGCGCTGCAACGCTGCGCGCGCCAGCAAGCGCGTGGAGTCGAGCGTCGGCAGCGGGCTGTTGCCATCGTTCATGATCAGCGGCAGCTCGGTGCAGCCCAGCACCACCGCATCGCAGCCCTCATCCTTCATGCGCCCGATGACGCGCTGACAGGAGAGCACCGCCTCGGCGCTGAAGATTCCGGCGATCAGTTCCTCGAAGATGATGCGGTTGATTTCCGCGCGCTCGGCGGCGTTGGGCCGCAGGAAGGCGATGCCGCGGGCCGCCAGCTTCTCCGGATACACCTCGCTGTCGATCAGATAGCGCGTGCCGGTGAGGCCAAGGTGCCGAAAGCCGCGCTGCGCGGCGTGCGCGGCCACCACCTCGGCAATGTGCAGCCAGGGTAGCGGTGAGCGCCTCAGCACCCACGGCAGCGCCTGGTGAATCGTGTTGTCCGGGCAGATCAGCAAGTCCGCCCCCGCGCGGGCCAGCTTGTGCGCGGACGACAGCATCAGCTCGGCCACGCCCGGCCAGTCGCCGCGGTCGATGCATCGCATGTACGCGGCGAAGGAGTGCGTGTGCGTCGAGACCTCGGGGTGCTCGAGAGCCCCGAACAGCGGCGCGCCCTCCAGGCACACGGTCCGGTAGCAAAGGGCTGCGCCCTCGGCGGAACAGGCGACGATTCCGATGTGCCGCGGCATGGCACGATTCTACAACTTGGCGGCGGCACGCTTGGGCATAATCGCGTGTCCTGAACCGATGCGCCGGCATCGTTGCCCGCCTCGCGGCGCCGCCGATGGCTGCTGCCGGTAAAGCGAAAGTAGGGGTTCATGTCAGCGAATCGCGGCGAGCTGGTGCTTCTTGGCGTGTGCCTGGTCGGATCACTGGCGCTGCTGTGGGCCTGCGCGCCGCTGCTGCGCGCACACGGCCGCATCAGCTACCCCGCAGCGCCGCGTGGCAGCGTGGTCGATGACTACCATGGCAGCCGGGTTGCCGATCCGTATCGCTGGCTCGAGGAACTCGACTCGCCTGCCACGCGCGCCTGGCTGAGCGCCGAGGCGCAGCTCACCCAGACCTATCTCGCCGCGATACCCGCGCGCACGCAGATCCGCACGCGCATCGCCGCGCTCTACGATTTCGAGAAGACCGGCATACCTTTCCGGCAACACGGCCGCTATTTCTACACCAGCAACAGCGGGCGCCAGGAGCAGAGCGTGCTGCTGATGATGCCCCGGCTGGAGGATGCCCCGGCGGTGGCCCTCGATCCGAACCTGTTGCCGGGCGCGGATCATCCGCTCGTGATTGCGTACGTGGCGAGCCCGGATGGGCGGTTGCTCGCGTACGGGGTCTCTGCCTCGGGTTCGGACTGGACCGAGTGGGGCCTCCGCGATCTGGCGAGCGGACAGGACCTGCCCGACGTGCTGCGCTTCACCAAGTACTATGCGCCGCTGTTCACGCCCGACGGCAAGGGCCTCTACTACAGCGCCTTTCCCGCGCCCCGCGCCGGCGCCGAACTCAGCAGCCCGGACCTAGGCAACGCGCTCTACTATCACGCGCTCGGCACACCGGCCACGAGCGATCAGCGCGTGCTGGGCGATGCGGCTCACCCCGACTGGCAATACGCGCCGTACCTCACCAGCGATGGCCGCTGGCTCGTGGCGCTGGCCGGTGAAGGGCAGGTGGGGGACAAGGCGCGCGAGAATGTCTACCTCATCGACCTCGCCGGCCGCGCACCCACCGCCGTGCCCCTCGCGCTCGGGTTCACGGCGGCCTTCAACTATGTCGGGGCGGATGGCGGCCGGCTCTACTTCCTCACTTCACTGGACGCACCGAACGGGCGCGTGGTGGCGATCGATCCGCAGGATCCCGCGCGCGGCTGGCAGGAGGTGATCCCGCAAGGCCGCGATGCGATCGATCTGGACATCAGTGCGAAGAGCGTGACCTTGGTCGGCCACCGGCTCATCGTCAGGACGCTGCATGACGCGCACAGCCGCGTCGTGACCTACAGCCTTGCGGGCGTGCCGCAGCGCGAGATCAGTCTGCCGGGGCCGGGCACCGTAGCCGGCCTGGACGGCCGCGCCGAGGATCACGAGACCTTCTACTCGTTCAGCGATCCCATCACGCCTCCGACCATCTACCGCTACGACCTGGACAGGGGCGAGAGCACGGTATTTCGCGCGCCAAAAGTCGCCTTCGACCCGGGCGCCTTCGAGGAGCGGCAGGTGTTCTACCCCGCCAAGGACGGCACACGCATCCCGATGCTGCTCACCTACCGCAAGGGGCTGAAGCGCGATGGCAACAATCCCGTGCTGCTGTATGGATACGGCGGGTTCGGGCTGTCGAGCCTGCCGTCCTTCAGCCCCGCCCGCATCGCCTGGCTGGAAATGGGCGGTGTGTTTGCCGTCGCCAACATCCGCGGCGGCGGGGAATACGGAGAGGCGTGGCACCGCCAGGGCATCCTCACCCACAAGCAGGTGGTGTTCGATGACTTCATCGCAGCGGCCGAGTGGCTGATCGCACAGCGCTACACCTCCGTGCGGCGGCTGGCGATTCACGGCCGCTCCAACGGCGGCCTGCTCACCGGTGCGTGCGTGACCGAGCGTCCGGACCTGTTCGGGGCGGCGATCGTGCAGGTCGGGGTGCTCGACATGCTGCGCTTCAATCTGTTCGGTCAGGGAGCGGGCTGGGACGGCGACTACGGCTCGCCGCAGGACCCGCAGCAGTTTCGCGCGCTGTACGCTTATTCGCCGGTGCACAACGTGCACCCGGGCACTCGCTATCCGGCCATCATGGTGATCACCGGCGATCACGATACGCGCGTGATGCCCATGCATTCGTTCAAGTTCGCCGCAGCGCTGCAGGCTGCGCAGGCAGGTCCGGCGCCGGTGTTGCTGTCGGTGGATCTGTCATCCGGTCACGGCGGGGGCGAGACGGTCACACAGGCGATCGAGCTGAACACGGACCTGTACGCGTTTCTGGTGCAGAACCTCGGCATGCACCCTTGAGGTTCAAAAGCGGATGCCCGGCCTCAGCAGCAGCTGAAAAACCAGCAGCAGCGCGAGCAGTGCGCCCAGCGGATAAAGCGGCGAGGCAAGCGGGGTGTGCGCGTCAGGCCGTGCCACGCGCAGGCGCCAGGCGCCGGCTTGCATCCAGGCCACGCCGATGACCGTCACCACGATCGGCGGCGCGAGCACCTCGAGCCACTCGCGCGGCATGCGAAACGGTACGATCAGCAGGATCGCGAGCAGGGCCGGCAGCGTCGCGACGCCGAAGATGAAGGCGCTACGCGCGCGGGCGCTCTCGATCTGCGCCGGGCGGTCGGCGAGCCCCAGCAGTGGGGGCGTCAGCTGCAGGGCGATGACGGGGATTGCCAGCAGCGCGGCGAGAGCGGCGGCGGTCTTGGCCCACGGCTCGAGTCCGAGGTACTCCATCGCCATGCCGACGTCGTTGTCCGGGTACACGGCGCCGACCACGACCTGTGGCAGCGCCTGCAGCAGCCCGCTGTAAGTCATCCAGATGAGGAAAATCCGCCAGGTGCGCGACGCGGCCCGGCGATGCCTCAGCAGCAGCGCACACAGCAGGCCGCTGGCGAATGTGGCCAAGGCGCCGCTGCCCTGAAACAGGCTGGTCAGCGGATGATCGCCCTCCCAGGTGTGGTTGTTGTGGAACAGGGTCGGCGTGACGCCCGGCAGCAGCGCCTTGGGCAACACCAGGAACAGCTCCTGGATGAAGAATGTCAGGTTGAAGGCGAGCGCGTAGAGCAGCGCCGAGCTTGCCGTGAGCCGCCAGTTCGCGCCACGCTGCGACTCATCGCGCTGCGCGCGGTGCGGGCGCATGACTCCGCGCAGCCCGAGAATCAGGGGCCCCACGATGAGAAGCGTTGCCGCGGCGATTCCGATCAACATGCCTGCATGGTCGTTTGAGCGAAGCGCGCACCTGCTGCGGCGCAACGCACCCCCAGAGGCGCCGATGACATTCTACCCGTGCAGTTTGCGGCCGAGCTCGCCAAGCTCTTGCGCTGCCTTCGGCATCGACACCGGCCGGGGGCCGGAGTACTGTTTCAGCGGGCGGAATAACCCAACAACTACCTGCCTGTTCCGGGAGAGTCACATGATTCGCATCAACTCAGCCGTAGGCGTGCGGGCCGGCCTCGCGCTGGCGCTGGCGTCAGCGGGCATCAGCCTGGGTTCAGTCAACGCCGAGGAGAGCGCCTGGGACGGCGACGAGGGCAGAATGGAACTCACCAGTACGAACTTCGTCGATCACGGTCAGCTGCCGCTGAGCGCGATCTACAATGCGCTGCAGAACGGGGTGAACATCTGCACGCCGAGCGGCGCTGCCGGGGGCGATCAGTCGCCGCAGCTCGCCTGGACGCACGTGCCGCACAACACCCACAGCTTCGTGGTGGTGCTGTACGACACGACGGCTTCCTTCACGCACTGGGGGATGTACAACATCTCCGCTCGGGTGAGAGCGCTGCCCGAGAATGCCGGCGTTGCGGCGAGTGCGTTCGGCAGCCAGATCACCAACGACTTTGGCGATCCGAACTATGACGGGCCGTGCCCGCCGGCCGGCGTCGCACCGGACGCGCACCACTACGTGTTCACCGTTTACGCGCTCGACACCGATCTTGAGGTGAGCTCATCGGCCAACTTTCCGGCCGGTGCCGAGCAGCTGTATCACGCCCTGATACACGCCGCGCGCGAAGGCCACATCCTGGCGAGCGCAAGTCTGAGCACCCTGTACTCGGCGACCCCGCCTGCGGACTGAATGAGGGCATGCTGCAGGGACCGGCGCGCAGGCGCTGGTCCCGGCAGTTTGAGTGCTGCCTTAAGGTATTTCAGTCACTTGCAGACTTAATCTCCCCCTGGTCAGCGAGGGCCCGCTAGCCTCGCGGGCGCGCCGCACGGCATGATCCGGCGCAGCATGCCAGAGCAGGACACACAGGCGGCGGGGCGCTGGACGGCGCGCCGCGACGAGAAGAGGCGCAGGCTTGCCGGCGTTGCCGCCCACGTCGAGGGCAAACTCGTCGAGCCCCGCTCGATCGTGCCGGCGCTGCAGACGCTGCTGCGTCCCGGCGATCGCGTGGCGCTCGAGGGCAACAATCAGAAGCAGGCCGACTTTCTGTCGCGCGCTCTGGCCGAAGTCGATCCGGCGCTGATCCATGACATTCATCTTCTGATCTCCACCATCAGCCGCCCGGAGCACCTGAGCCTGTTCGAGCGCGGCATCGCGCGGCGCGTGGACTTCTCCTTCGCCGGCCCGCAGAGCCTGCGTATGGCGCAGCTGCTCGAGGACGGCAAGCTCGAGATCGGCGCGATCTACACCTATATCGAGCTGTACGCGCGCATGTTCATCGACCTGACGCCGAACGTCGCGCTGGTCTGCGCCGAAAAGGCGGACCTGGCCGGCAATCTGTATACCGGCGCCAACACCGAAGACACGCCCGCCATCGTCGAGGCTACCGCGTTCCGGCATGGCATCGTGCTGGCGCAGGTGAACGAGGTGGTCGGCGAGCTGCCGCGTGTGGATATCCCGGGCTCCTGGGTCGATCTCATTGTCACGGCCGACCGGCCGTTTGCGCTGGAGCCACTCTTCACGCGCGATCCGCGCCACATCACGCAGCTGCAGGTGCTGATGGGCATGATGGTGATCCGCGGCATCTACGAGCGACACGGTGTCACCTCACTCAATCACGGCATCGGCTTTGATACCGCGGCCATCGAGCTGCTGCTGCCGACCTATGCGGCAGCGCTCGGCCTTAAGCACAAGATCTGCCGCAACTGGGCGCTGAATCCACACCCGACGCTCATCCCCGCCATCGAGAGCGGCTGGGTCGAGAGCGTACATTGCTTCGGCGGCGAGCTTGGCATGGAGGACTACGTGCGCGCGCGACCGGACGTGTTCTTCGTCGGCGCGGACGGCAGCCTGCGCTCGAATCGAGTGTTCTGCCAGCTGGCCGGCCAGTATGGTGTCGACCTCTTCATCGGCTCGACCCTGCAGATGGACGCCGACGCCAACTCCTCGACCGTCACTCTCGGACGGCTGGTCGGCTTCGGTGGCGCCCCCAACATGGGCCACGATCCGAAGGGCCGTCGCCACAGTACTCCCGCCTGGCTGAGTCTCATCACGGCGCACTCGCCGGTCACCCGCGGCCGCAAGCTCGTCGTGCAGCTGGTGGAGACCTTTCACAGGGGCGGCGTGCCGGCGCTGGTCGATTCGCTCGACGCGGTGCAGGTCGGTGAGCACTGCGGCATGCCGATTGCTCCGGTCATGATCTACGGCGATGACGTGAGCCACGTGGTCAGCGAGGAGGGCATCGCCTACCTGTACAAGGCGCAAGGTGGCGAGGAGCGGCGCGCGGCGCTCAGTGCCATCGCCGGTGCCACCCCGATCGGGATGCGCGCGGACCCGGCTCGCAGCGCATCGCTGCGGGCGCGCGGCATCGTGGCGTACCCGGAGGATCTGGGCGTGCAGCGCACGCAGGCGCGACGCTCGCTGCTCGCAGCGCGCAGCATCGATGATCTGGTGGCCTGGTCGGGCGGCCTGTACAAGCCGCCGGCGCGCTTTCGCAGCTGGTGATGGCGGCGCGATGCTCAGCGCCCTTGCCCGGCGGCCGGTTGGGCCGCCAGACGCCGCTGCGGGCGGAGCATCTCGCCGATCGCGCGGTGCACGCCCTGATTGCCGAGGCGATGCTCACCCCGAAGCCCGCGCTGGTCGATCAGCGGGGCAGCGGGGCGCATGAGGACCTGAATCTTGACTGCCTGCTGCGCTCTGCCGCGGCGCTGCGCGGCAGCTTCACCTGCATGGCACTGCACGCGAGCGCCGGGCCGGCCGGCCTGCCGCTGCGCGAGAAGCTCGGCGCCATCGGCCGCCAGGGTGAGGAGCGCATGCTCGCTGCCACCGGCGGCCGTAATGCCCACCGCGGCGCCATCTGGGTGCTCGGTCTGCTCATCGCAGCCGTGGCACGCTGCCGCTCGACGCGCACGCTCGCCGAGATCGCAAACGTCGCGGCCGCTCTGGCACGTCTGCCCGACCGTCACGCGCCGGTGAGGCCGAGTCATGGCTTGCGGGTGTGTGCGCGCTTTGGCGTGTCGGGGGCGCGCGGCGAGGCGGCAGCCGGCTTTCCGCATGTCATGAAGGTCGGGCTGCCCGCTCTGCACAGCACGCGCCGGCGCGGCAGCGATGAGGCCTGCGCGCGCCTCGATGCACTGATGGCCATCATGTCGAGTCTCGATGACACGTGCCTGTTGCATCGGGGCGGCTGGGCGGCGCTGAGCGCGGCGCGAAGCGGCGCGCGCCGGGTGCTGGCCTTGGGCGGAGCGGCGACACCGGCAGGACGAGGCGCGCTGCTGGCGCTCGATGCGGAGCTGCTGCGGCGCTACGCCTCACCCGGTGGCTGCGCCGACCTGCTGGCGGCCTGCCTGTTTCTGGACGATATGCAATGCCAGGTGTGAGGATCTTGTGGAAATTCTGAGGTTCACCTATCCGGCGGCCAGGGCCGTGGCCCGCCGTGCGCATGTGGGTGTGGTCGGCTCGGGGGACCTTGAGATCCTGTTCGAGCCCTCCGCCGACCAGCACTCGCACGTCACCGTGACCACGAGCGTCGAGGGTTTCGCGACGGTGTGGAAAAACGTGCTCGACCGCTTCTTCACCCGCTTCGATGGCGCGGTGGCGATCGAGATCAACGATTTCGGCGCAACGCCCGGCGTGGTCACGCTGCGACTGGAGCAGGCGGCCGAGGACCTGCGCGCGTGAGCATCGTGCTGCGCGACAGCTTCATCGAAATGCCGGCGCGCGAACGCGCCCGCGCGATCCTCGACGCCGATACCTTCCGCGAGCTGCTCGGGCCTTTCGAGCGCATGAAGTCCCCGTGGCTGCCGCTGCAGGGCGTGGTCGCGCAGGCGGACGATGGCGTGGTGGTGGCCCGCGGTCGCCTCGCCGGCAAGCCGGCGGTGGTGGCTGCGATCGAGGGCGCCTACCAGGGCGGCAGCATCGGAGAGGTCTCGGGCGCCAAGATCGCCGGCGTGCTTGAGCTGGCGCTGCGTGACTGTGAGCGGGGCGCGCCGGTGCGGCCGGTGCTGCTGCTCGAGACCGGCGGAGTGCGTCTGCAGGAAGCGAACCTGGGACTGGCCGCGATCGCCGAGATCCACGCCGCCATCGTCGCCTTGCGAGCACACGTGCCGGTGGTGGGGGTGATCGCAGGTCTGGTCGGCTGCTTCGGTGGTATGTCACTGACGGCGGCCCTGTGCAGCCGGCTGATCGTGACGCGGCAGGCGCGGCTGGGCATGAACGGCCCGGAAGTGATCGAGCAGGAAGCCGGGATCGCCGAGCTCGATTCGACCGACGCTGCCCTGGTGTGGAGCCTGATGGGCGGCGAGCAGCGTTATGCCACCGGTCTGGCAGACGTGCTGGTGGAAGACGACGCCGGGATGATCGCCGCGCAGGTGCGCGCGGCGTTCGACTCGGTGGCCGCGTCCCGCACCGAACAGGTGGAGCGGTTTGTGAAGCGCCTGGCGAGCATCGATCCGATACAGCCGCCCGAGCCTGCGCAACTGCGCGCGCTGTGGCCGCGCGAGGCGCCCCGGTGAGCCCGCCGCGCAGCCCCGAAGGACACGGCCTGCACTGGTTCCGGCAGCTGACCGGCCAGGACGGAATCGTGCCCGGGACAGTGGCCACGGTGCGCGTCGCGGACGCGCCGCTGCGGCAAGAAAGCGCGCGCTTCATCGCGGTGGTGCCGGATGCCTCGAACCGCTTTGTGCGCGCGCGCCACGGCGAGGTCGGGCTCGATGAGGCCTGGGCGCTGGCACAGCAGGTGCGTGCAACGCTGGCCGCGGATCGCGGCAAGCGCCCACGCGCCATCGTCGCGCTGGTCGATGTGGCAAGCCAGGCGTACGGACGAAGTGAAGAACTGCTCGGGATACACCTGGCCTGTGCGGCGGCGGCGGATGCCTACGCCAGCGCGCGACTGGCGGGACACCCGGTCATTGCGCTGCTGGTCGGCAAGGCCATGTCGGGCGCTTTTCTCGCGCACGGCTATCAGGCCAACCGCATCCTGGCACTGGATTCCCCGGCCGTGCTCGTGCACGCCATGAGCAAGGAGGCCGCCGCTCGGGTGACCCGGCGGCCGATCGAGGCGCTGCAGGAACTGGGCGAGCGCATCGTGCCGATGGCGTACGACGTTCGCGCCTTCGCGAAACTCGGGCTGCTGTACCGGCTCATCGAGGGCGTACAGGCGCAAGCGCCCGACGCGGGCGAGCTTGAGCGGGTGCGCGGCGAACTCGCCGACGCGATCGCCGATACGCGCGCCGGCCCGCGCGACCTCAGCCACCGCTGGCGCTCGGAAGCGCCGCGCGGGCTGCGCGCCGCCTCGATCGCCGTGCGCCGCCGGCTCACCGAGCAATGGGAGCTGCCGTGAGGATGCCGGTGCATGCGCTGCTGCGCATCGTGCCTGGGGCGCTGTCAGGTGCGCCGGCTCCCGCCTGGGTTGTCGCGCGGCTTGGGCCGGCACCCTGGGTGGTGGTCAGGCGCGAAGGTATGCGCGCGGGCATGATCGCCGTGGGCGTACGCGGCGGCACGCGCGCCGAGCGCTTCGCCGCCTGGCTCGACCCGGGCGCGGTGCTCGAGTGTGTCACCCCGCTTGAGCTGGCCGCGCGCCGCGGCTGGAAAGATCATCCGCGGCGCGCGCAGCCCGCAGCGCTCGCCTGCCTTGAGGAGGTGGAGTCGATCCTGCAGCGCCACGGCTTCGGCCGGTCTTGGGGGCCCACCGGGAGTGTGGGTTTCGAGCTCGCGACTGCGCTGCCGACGGTGACCGCCTGGAGCGACTTGGACCTGATCGTGCGACCCGCGCACCGGCTTGCCCCTGCGGCCGCGACGGCGCTGTGGACCGAGCTGTCACAGCTGGCGGTGCGAACCGATGTGCTGCTCGAAACTGCGCAGGGCGCCGTGGCGCTGGCCGAGTATGCGCGCGCTGCTCGCCCGTTCGTGGTGCGCACGCCCGCGGGCCCGCGCTTAAGCGATGATCCCTGGGCGAGCGAGGCGACGGCCGCCTGATGCGAACCGCACTGCTCTTCCCCGGACAGGGGGCGCAGCGGGAGGGCTTCCTCGGGCGCCTGCCGGATCATGCGGCAGTACGCGCAACGCTCGCCGAAGCTTCGGTGATTCTGGGTCAGGATGCGGCCAAGCTCGATGAGGCCGGCGCGCTGCAGTCGACGGTTGCGGTGCAGCTCGGCACGGTGATCGCCGGGGTGGCGGTTGCCCGCGCGCTTGCCGCCGAGGGGCTGTCTGCCGATGCGGTCGCGGGGCTGTCGGTGGGCGCCTTCACGGCCGCGGTGGCGTGCGATGCGCTCACGTTTGCCGCGGCGCTCGCGCTGGTGAAGCTGCGCGCGGAGGGCATGGCACGCGCGACGCCGCCCGGCTGCGGCATGCTGGCGCTGCTCGGGCTGACGGAGCGCGACGCCCAGCAGCTCATCGCGCGCGTCAACGAGCGCGTGCCGCTGTACCTGGCAAGCGTCAATGCGCCGACCGAGATGGTGGTATCGGGCGAAGATGCGGCGCTGGCACTGGCGAGTGAGTACGCGCGCGCCACCGGCGCTATCGCCCGGCCGCTGCGCGTGGCCATCCCCTCGCACTGCCCGCTCATGGACAGCGTGTCGAACTCGCTGCGCGAGGCCTTCGCGCAGGTGCACATCGGCACCCCGCGCCTGGCGTATGTCATGAATCACCGCGCCCGAATCGCCGCCGGCGGCGCGCAGGTCGCCGAGGATCTGATCCTGAATGTGTCGCGGCCGGTGCGCTGGCACGACTCGGTCACGCTGCTCTATGAGCTCGGCTGCCGGCTGTACATCGAGGCACCGCCGGGCACTGTGCTGGCAAGCCTGGTGAGGTCTTGCTTCCCGCAGGCGCGCGCGCTGGCGCTGGCAGAGACCGCGCTGGCGAGCGCGGTCACGGCGG